>JAJRXC010000049.1 GCA_024276495.1 Actinomycetes bacterium | reverse complement strand
TCCGCCGTGGCGAAACTCGTGGTCACGATCGGACTCAGTGTCGCGCTGCCCGCGATCTTCGAGATCCTGGCCGACTACGCCCCCGTGGTCGGTCGGCCCCCGAAAGGGATCGTGCCTCGGGGAGGAGAGGTCTTCTACGACCCGTTCGGCGTCTACCGATTCAGCCGCGACGAACTCATGTCGATGGCGGTCGTCCTGATCGCCGTCGCCTTTCTCGGCCTGCTCTTCCGATTCACGTCCCTCGGTTTGTCGATGCGGGCCGTCGTGGAGAGTCCCCGGATGACCGCGCTGAACGGGATCAACGCCGACCGCGTGTCGGCCTTCGCGTGGGCGTTGTCGAGCACCTTCGCGGGCATGGCCGGTGTGTTGATCGCACCGATCCGATTCAACACCTTGATCTCGACGGACTTCTTCTCGCTGATCGTCGTGGCCATCGCCGCCGCGGCCATCGGCCGCCTCGTCAGCATTCCCCGAGCCGTCATCGGGGGCCTGGCTCTCGGCTGGTTCCAGTCACTGTTCAAGACGTTCCTGCCCGGGTGGGCCGAGGACTACTCGTGGCTGAAGCCGTTGAACGATCATCTCTCCAACGCGCTGCCCTTCATCGTGCTGTTCGGCATCCTGGTGCTGTGGCCGGCGATTCGCCGATCGACCGATGTCGGCGATCCGCTGGCCGGGGTCGACCCGCCACCCCCTGCGCTGGCCGCGTCGGAACGACATCCGGCGCTCACGTTGTTCACCCGTATCTTCGGAGTCGCATTCATCGGTACCGTCCTGCTCGTCGTCTTGACCCGCGGCGACGTCTCGTGGGTCCGGCTCGTCAGCACCGCCGTCGTCTTGTCGACGATCTACCTGTCGATCACGGTGATCACGGGATTCGCCGGCCAGATCTCACTGTGCCAGGGCGCCTTCGCGGCGATCGGAGGGTTCACCGTCTTCCAGATGGCCGACCGCTACGACATGTCGGTCTTGCTCGCCGCGTTCATCGGCGCGTTCATCGCCGCGGTCGTCGGTGCGATCTTCTCCCTGCCGGTTCTTCGACTCGGTGGTGTCTGGCTCGCCATCGCCACCCTCGCCTTCGCGTTCTTCTTCGATCAGGTGATGGTGAAGCTCAGTTGGGTGGGTGGAGGCAACACCTCCCTCCTACAGGGCACACGCGTTCCCCGTCCTGAGATCGGCCCCATCGACTTCGGGAACGACAAGAGTTTCCTCGTCCTCGCCGTGGTCGTGTTCACCCTCGTCTCGATCGCCGTCATCCAACTGCGCGAAGGGACCATCGGGCGCACCCTGCGGGCCCTGCGGGGAAGCGAGGTCGCGGCCGAGTCGATCGGCATCTCACCGGCCCGGGCCCGCATCGTCGCCTTCGCCACTTCCGCCTTCATCGCCGGCCTCGGCGGCGGCATGCTCGCCATGCTCCAGGAGAACGTCAACTATCGAACCAACTTCAGCCCGGCCGCGGCCCTGTTCTGGCTCGTCCTGGTGGTGAGCCTCAGCGCCCGCACGGTCGAGGGGGCGGCCCAGGCCGGCGCGGCCTTCAGCCTGTTCGAGCCGCTCGTCCTCAAGGGTCAGCTGTTCGGTTGGATCCTGCGCAACGACAGCCGGATCCCCGGCATCTTCCCGGTCTCACCGAAGTGGCGGTTCATCCTCTTCGGGCTCAGCGCCATGCAGTTCGCCCGCCATCCCGAGGGGCTGATCGAGTACGGCAAACGCCGCTTCACCAGTCGGATCAACTCCCGACTGGTCGAGGGCGACCTGGAGATCGTGGCCGAACCCTCTGCGGATGGAGCGGCGCTGTGACGGCTGTGCTCGACGCCCGCGGCATCAAGAAGACCTTCTCCGGCATCACCGCGCTCGACCAGGTGAGCATCACCGTCGGCCCCGGAGAGCGGGTCGGCCTCATCGGTCCGAACGGTGCCGGCAAAACGACCTTCTTCAACTGTCTGCTCGGAATCCTCCAACCCGACGAGGGTCATGTGATCTTCGATGGGCGAGACATCAGCCAACACCCGGTTCACCGGCGGGCCAAGGCCGGTATCGGTCGCACCTTCCAACGCATCGAGTTGTTCTCCGACACCACCGTCATCGAACACCTGCTCATCGCCGAACGTCTCCGCAACGGCCGCGGCGCGTTCTGGAAGGATCTCCTCGGTCGAGGCCGACCGACCACCGACGAGATCGACGCCTGCGGGGACGTGCTCGATCTGCTCGGTCTCGTTCACGTGGCCCACGAACCCATCGAGTCGCTCACCCTCGGCCAAGGACGACTGGTGGAGGTCGGACGAGCCCTCATGACCGATCCGCACCTGCTCCTGCTCGACGAACCCTCGTCGGGTCTCGACCGCGAGGAGACCACCGCCCTTGCCGAGACGCTCCGCACCATCCAGCACGAGAAGGAGTTCGCCATCCTGCTCGTCGAACACGATGTCGAGCTCGTGTCGTCATTCACCGAACGGGCCTACGTCCTCGACTTCGGCGTGTTGATCGCCGAGGGCGAGACCGCACAGACCCTCGCCTCGCCCGCGGTCAGGCAGGCCTATCTCGGCAGTCTCGAGCTCGAACGATGAACGCGCCGATTCTCGAGTTCGTCGACGTCGAAGCCGCCTACGGCCCGTTTCGGGCCCTGTTCGGGATCTCCCTGCGCATCGAACCCGGCCAGGCGTTGGCGATGCTCGGCCCCAACGGGGCGGGCAAGACGACCGTTGCCCGGGTCGCATCCGGGCTCGTTGCCGCGTCGTCCGGGCAGGTGTTCGTCAACGGCATCGACATGAGCGACCGGCCGACCCACGAGTTCGCCCAGGCCGGGGTGGCCCATGCCCCCGAGGGCCGATCGGTCTTCGCCACCTTCACCGTGCAGGAGAACCTCGAGTTGTCGTTTCACCGGGTCCTCGGCCGCTCGGGCGTCGCCGCGGGTCTCGATCGGGCCTACGAGCTCTTTCCCCTCCTGGGGCAACGGGCACGGCAACTGGCGGGCACATTGTCGGGCGGCGAGCAACGGATGCTCTCGCTGGCCCGCGTCCTCGTCGAACAGCCCAAGCTGTTGATCGCCGATGAACTCTCGCTCGGCCTGGCCCCCATCATCGTCGACGAGGTCTACGCCACACTGGCCGGCATCCGGGCGTCGGGAACCGCGCTGCTCATCGTCGAACAACACGTCCACCATGCCCTCCACCTCTGCGACGACGTGGCCCTGCTCGCCCACGGCGAGATCTCCTGGACCGGGCCGAGTGAGGGCGCGGCCGACCTGGTGGTCAACCATCTCTTCGACTCGGAAGGCACCACATGAGCGAACCGCTCGAGCGTCGGGCGATCATCAGCGGCGCGGCCCAGTCCGAGATCGGCCGCCGTCTGTATCGCACCGGCCTCGATCTCACGATCGAGGCGTCGCTGCGGGCGATCGACGACGCCGGACTCACCGTCGCCGACATCGACGGCATCTCCACCTATCCCGGGTCCGGAGGACCGTTCGGCGGCTGTTCGGGTGCCGAGCTCCACGACGCGCTGCGCTTCTCGCTCAACTGGCGCGACGGGGCCCTGGAGACGAGCGGCCAACTCGGCGCGGTTCACAAGGCCGTGCTGGCGGTGGCC
>JAJRXC010000003.1 GCA_024276495.1 Actinomycetes bacterium | reverse complement strand
GGCCTCCTCGCGGGCCTGACGGACCCAGTTCCCCAACGACGAATCGTAGATGTTGAGTTCACGGGCGACCTTCGCGATCTGGCCACCCGACTCGTTGACCATCGCGACCGCTTCGGCCTTGAACTCCTTGGTGAACTTGCGTCGCGGACGACGCTCACTCGTACTTGACATGGACACTCCACTCCGGGCTCACGCCCTCAAGGTAGGTGTCCGTCAAACCGGGTCAACCTCACCGCAGCCAATGAACGAGCCGACGCCAGCCTTGAAGCCAGTCCGCAAGCGCCGCCCACGCAAGAGCGCACGCGTCAACGACAACCAGCTCACCCTTCCGTTCAGCTGACCCGCCATGCATCTAGCAGCCACCTCCCGACCACCTAACCAAGAAGCGACAGACGAGTGCACGGCTGTGCGAGATAGGTCATCGTGACCGCCCGGGTCACCACCCTCAAGGGCCCCGACGCTGGCGCGTACTACGTCGAGGCGTTGCCGAACTACTACCTCGACTCCGGCGAACCCAAGGGCATCTGGCACGGCCGCGGCGCCGAGCAACTCGGCCTCGAAGGCGAGGTCGTCGACGGCGAGTTCCTCCGCATCATGGCCGGACGCCACCCCCGAGCCCGCGGCGACGCCCACCTCGGCCGCCCGTACGGCGACGACTCCGTGCGCGGCCACGACCTCACCGAGTCGGCACCCAAGTCCGCGTCCATGCTCTTCGCTGTCGGCGACGACCACACCAAGACCGAGGTGCTCGAGGCGCACGACACTGCCGTTGGTGTCACCATCGACTGGGTCGAATCTCACGCCCACACCCGCTACCGCATCAACGGCCAGGTCGCCGTAGTTGACGCCGAGGGCATCATCGCGGCGACCTTCCGCCAGCACACCTCCCGGGCCCTCGACCCCCAGCTCCACACCCATGTCGTGATCGCCAACCGGGTCCGCTCACCCGACGGCCGCTGGCTCGCTCTCGACGCCCGCTCGCTCAAGATGGACCAACGCACCATCTCGGCGATCTACCACGCGGCTCTTCGGGCCGAGCTCACCGCCCGCCTCGGCGTCGAATGGGGCCCGGTCACCAACGGCATCGCCGAGATCGCCCACGTCCCGCCCGAGGTCCTCGAGGAATTCTCGGCTCGCACCGCCGACGTCCAGCGCCGCATCGACGAGAAGCTCGACCGGTTCCTCGACACCCTCGACCGCGACCCCACCCCACGCGAACGCTGGCGCCTCGAACGCGAAGCAGTCCTCGACAGCCGCCCACCCAAGGCCCACGACCTCGACGCCGCCACCCTGCACCGAGACTGGGCCGAGCGCGTCGAGGCCCTCGGCCACACACCCGAACGACTCGTCCGCTCAGCGACCAATCGCGTACATGGGCTCAGGCTGGACAACCGCACCACCGAGCAGATGATCGACCAGGCCATCGAGACCCTGTCGGCGAAACAGTCGACCTGGCGACCCGCGGAGCTCACCCGCGAGATCGCGGCGGCGATGCCCACCAACACCATCATCGACCCCGACCGCATCGGCGACGTCCTCGACATGCTCACCCGCCGCGCCATCGAACAACGCTGCGTCGACATCTCGCGACCCATCCCCGGCGGCGTCCCACTTCGAACAGACGGACGGCCGATCACCGAATCGATCGCAGACCGAGCGATCACCACACCCGAGATCCTCGGCCAAGAAGAACGCCTCCTGGCGTGGGCCGAACGCCGAATGACGCGAGACGGCATCGACTCCGCCGCCGCAGTCGACCGGGCACGAGTAGAACTCACCGGCCCCCAAGCCGAAACCGCGGCCGCGGTCGCCGGCGACGCAGACCTCGTGCTTGTCGTCGGACCCGCCGGCACCGGCAAGACCACCGCCCTCACCCCCGCCGTCCAGCAACTCCAAGCCGACGGCCGCGCCGCGTTCGGTGTCGCACCATCGGCCGCCGCGGCCGACGTACTCGCATCGGAGACCGGCATCGCCGCTGACACCATCGACAAGCTCCTCACCGAACACTCCCTCAAGCGGCCACCCGATCACCGCTACGACCTCCCCACCGGCGCCACCGTCATCGTCGACGAAGCCGCCATGGTCGGAACCGACCGCCTCGACTCTCTCGCTCAACTGGCCGACGACAAGGGCTGGCGCATCGCCCTGGTTGGCGACCCGATGCAATTCGCTGCCGTGGGGAGGGGAGGCATGTTCGACCACCTCATCGACACCCACGGCGCCATCGAGCTCGACCAAGTCCACCGCTTCACCAACGACTGGGAACGCCAAGCCTCCCTGCGGCTACGCCGCGGCGACCCCACCGTCGCCGACGTTTACGACCTCCAAGGCCGACTGCATGGCGGCACCGCAACCCGTATGGAACGCGACGCCCTCGACGCCTGGTGGACCGCCCGCCACAACGGCGAGACCGTCGTGCTCGCCGCACCCACCAACGACACCGTCCACCGGCTCAACCACGCCGCCCAACAACGCCGCATCGACACCGGCGAACTCGACACCCACAGCCGTCACCTCGAGGCCGGCGGCTACCGGTTCTGGGCCGGCGACGAGATCGCCACCCGCCGAAACCACCGTCAGCTCCACACCAGCCAAGGCCTCATGATCCGCAACCGCGACCAATGGACCATCGATCAGGTCCACCGCAACGGCGACCTCACCGTCCACGGCCGCACCGGCACCGTCCGCCTCCCCCACGACTACGTCCGAGAGCACATCGAGCTGGCCTACGCCCAAACCAGCCACGCCACCCAAGGCCGCACCGTCGACCGATCCATCCTGCTCCTCGACGGCCCTACCGACGTCCGCGGCATCTACGTCCCCATGACCCGAGGACGCCACCACAACGACGCCTACATCGTCACCACCGGCGAAGACACCGCCCTCGACATCTTCACCGACGCCATCACCCGTAGCTGGATCGACCAACCCGCCCTCGCCCGCCAAACCGAACTCGCCGGCCACAACCGCCACCGACCCGGCACCCTGCCCGCCGACGAGCTCCGCGTCCTGCTGGATCAACAAGCCCAACTCACCACCACGCTCGACCAGCTACGCACCGACCTCGACCAGCTCCCTCGCGAGCACCAGTGGACCCGCCACGACCGAGACAGAGCCACCCAGAAGCTCGACGCCTCCACCGCCCGACTCCAGGCCGCCCACGACACCATCGCCCAACACGACCGGCCTTTCCGCCGCAAAGGCCACGAGAACGCGATCCGCAACGCCCACCAGGCCGTCGAGACCCTCCCCGACCAGATCCGCGCCCAACGCGCCGACATCGGCAAGCTCACGGACAAGATCCACGACATCGACCAACGACTCCACAAGGCCGAACAACTCGACCAACACCGACCCACCCTCGAAACCCAGCTCGCCGACATCGACGGCCGACTCGGCGACGACCGCCGCATCCGCACCCGACAGATCCGACGCGACCCACCCGACCGCGTCATCGACACCCTCGGCGTTCGGCCGAAAGGCGGGCAGCCGTCACGAGCATGGGACAACGCCGCCGGACGTCTCGACCAACACCAAACCGCATTCGACCTCACCAAGGGGCTCGGGCCCACGAAGGGCCGCAAGCTCCCGATGGGCTTCCTCTTCAGCCGAGCCCTTGCCGCAGGCGACCAGCGCAACATCGAACAAGCCATCAGCCGAGAGCGGCAGCAGGCGCGCCAAATCGAAGGACCGGCACTCCGAATCAGATGATTCGGCGACCAAGCCCCGCCCCAAGGGGCAGGGCCGAACCGATGGTGCTCAACCGATGTGGCGTCAAGGGTCGGCTGCGGGACTCCGCTGCGCTCCGTGTCCTCGCCTTCGCCCTGCGGCCGGTCCCTTGACCCCACGGAGAACACAGCCTGGCCAGGACGATCCCCGGTGTTGTCACACGTCAACAGTACGGTTCGCCCATGGCACTCCAGCTAGATCTGGTCGGCACGGCCGAGATTGCGCATCTGCTTGGAGTGTCGCGTCAGCGAGTCGACGCGCTGACGCGAACCGATGGCAGTGGGTTTCCAGCGCCCGTCGCGTCAATCTCGGCAGGCCGTATCTGGCTGCGGGATGACGTCGAGCGGTGGGCATCGATGGGCGGGCGCCTACCACGCGGTCGAACTCGAGGGAAGATGGCTTCACGCTGATGGGGATCACGCAGCCGTCACATCAGCTCTTGGATGCTCTTCGCACGGCGACGTTGGACACGGCGTATGTCTCGCTGGGGGGTCGGCGTACGGCATCGGTTCACGAGTTCTACCGGTACCCAGCTCGCTTCTCGCCGGGGTTTGCGGCGGCGGCAATCGAGGCGTTCACTGTTCCGGGCGACACGGTCATCGATCCATTTGGCGGTGGGGGTACCACCGCGATCGAGGCCCAGCGTCACGGGCGCCACTGTGTAACCGCCGACATCAACTCCCTGGCGACGTTCCTGACAACTGCAAAGACGAGCCTCTACAGCGACTCTTCGCTGGCCGAGGTCGACGCCTTCGCCGAAACGGTGCCATCCCTTCGACTCAAAGCCATCGACCAGAACGACGCTGATTGGCGTGCCGCTGGCTACTGGCGGAACATTGAGAGTCCCGAGACGTGGCGCGTTCGAAACTTCTTGGCGAACGCGCTCAGGGCGTCGGCCGACATCTGCTCAAACGACTCGGAGATGCTCACCCGCTGCGCGCTGCTACGTACTGGACAGTGGGCGCTCGATATGCGGGAGTCTATCCCGACCGTCGGCGAGTTCCGAGAGCAGTTGTGTCAAGACCTACTGTCGATGGCCGAAGTTGCCCGCTTGCACAGGATCCACGTACTGGAGACCTGGGGGCAGCCGATGCGGCCGAGCGTTGTTGAGAGTGGCCTGCCCGAATCCGCGAGTGATCCCGCCTTCCGCGAGGTGGGCCCCCCTGCGTTGGTTCTCACCTCGCCGCCCTATCCCGGGGTATACGTCAACTACCACCGGTGGAAAGTCCGGGGGCGTCGAGAGAGTCCAGCTCCATATTGGCTGGCCAACCGTCTCGACGGGCACGGGCTCTCCCACTACACCATGTCTGCGCGGAACTCCATCGACCTCTATTTCGACAAGCTCGATGCTGCGATGAACGCTCTTGCGACGCTTGTTTCACCCGACACGTGGCTCGTTCAGGTAGTCGGATTCTCAGATGTGCACTCTCACCTCAGTCGCTACCTGAATGTGATGGAGTCGGCGGGATTCATCGAGGCTCGGTTCGGTGAGTTGGCCGTTGACGCTCCCGATGGCCGGCTGTGGCGGCGCGTACCCAGCCGTCGGTGGTGGGTCAGCGCCAAGGACATGGAGGGAGTTGCTCGCAACACTTCTCGAGAGGTCGTGCTGATCCACAAGCTGAGATAGATCACTCGACGAGCGCCCCGATTGCCTCGAGTGTGGGGAGAACGAAGGGTGCGAGGCGCCGAGACACGAGCTCAACCAAGCCTTCGAGATCGAGATCCGTTGCCCCTTGGATCGGGGACTGGCTCTTTGATTTTTCTTCGATCAACAGCGCCATCGAGTAGAGGACCAGGGTGTAGACGAACTGAGCCCTGAGCGCCTCGCTGTCGCGGCTCGGGTCCTTCTGGGCGCTGAGTAGGTGCTTGTTGTCGTAGTTGACGTAGAAGTCGTAGACCTCCTGGCCCGACTCGCTCTCGCCCTGTCCGACGACCTTCAGAGCGGATAGCTCATCGAACCCATGGTCTTCCCAATCGTCCTCGCGCACAGGAATGATGTTGGGCAACGCAAGCTTGCTCGCTTCGTCGTTCTGGCCTGCTCCCGAATTGGCCGCTCGGTCCTTTCCGGTAGTACCTGTCGACCGACGTGCCGGTGAAGCCACGGTCAGGACCGCCTCCAGCTCGAATGCGTCAACTCGTGAGGGGTCGGTGATTCGTATACGGACCCGTAGGCGCTCACCGATGACCGCAGTCGGGGGAAGCTCGAAGGAGAGGCCAGCAACGCCGGATGTCGGACCCGTGAAGGACAGATCGCTTAGCGGTTTCCAATGCCCCTCGATCTCCTCGAACAGGTCCACCTCAAACGCGCCGCGTTCAGAATCGCGGTGGAAGTAGTCGTCCTGCGCATCTGTCTCGAACTTGAGACGGACTGTCGATTCAAGGTGCGCGACCCGTTCGAGGTTCTCGCCGCTGGCCTTGTTGCGGAATCGGAAGAAGGTGGGGAACCGTTTCCCCTCGAACGTGGCCTTCCCGTCTCCCCGTCCAGTCCCCGACTTCGGGAAGGGAGAAGGAATCGTAGGTCCACCCCCCAGCAACCTGGACAGACCTGGCGTGTGCTGGACCAGATCCGAAAGTGCGTCGGCCAGTGGGCGTGCCTCATCGAGCCGGTCTCTGATCTCCTCTTCGCGACGCCTGTTCTTGAGATCTCGCAGGCTGGGATCGTTTTTGAGGAATCTCTCGAGGCCGGCCTCGAGTTGGCGGGTCATGGGGGTGCTGTACAGCCGGTCTCGGCTGTTCATGAACATGTCCTCTCGGAGCTGACCGTCAATGTCTGAACAGTCCACGACGACGATTAGCGAGTCGGCGAGTTGACTCAGACCCACGGTCTTGCCGCGCCGAAAGAAATCCGTTCCCTTCGTCGCATGAGTCTGTCCGTTGATCGAGAACACGATGGCGCTGGTGCCCGAACGATACTCACGAGCGGAGCCCTTCAACGCGTAGGCGCGAACTCTCACTTCTCGTCCCTCGAGGCGAAGAACGTGGCCGATCGGGAACCCGTCTTCGAGCTTGTCTGCCTTGTCGCGCTCGAGCCTGGCCACAACGCCGAGGACGTTCGTCGCGAAACTCCCAGAGTGGCCTCGGTAGGTAGGCCTGCACTCGTAGAGGCGTATCGGGAGTGCGAGCTCGGGAAGAGCGAAATCGACCCGTTGGAGGAGGCCTCCTCCTGAGCCGACGACCCTCGATCGGCTGCCATCCAGGTTGTACTCGTAGAGCTTCACAAGGCTCCCATACGAAGCGTTGCGTGCATACGCGTCGCGTCCATTCTTGTCAGCCGTGGGGAAGATGGGCCACGAGTCTGCTGGAAAGGAGAGCACCTGGCCGTCTCGCCCCGACTTCGGATCAGCTGGAGCCAGGTAGGTGAATACCGAGCTCCGTGCGCCGTGAGATGGTGCTTCTCGCCGCACAACAGTGAACCCCCACTCCTGGTCCCTTCCTCCGTTCGAGACGAGAGCTGGGTTGCGCCGGGAGACGATGAGCTGCAGCCGGTGGGCTGGGCTGCAGAACTGGAGTGCGCCAGTAGCACCCATGTTGAACTTTCCCTGCACGAAGGGCACTCGCAGCTTGTTGCTCTTCTGCAGCGAGAGGAATGTTGTGGGGAAGTCGTCTGGGGTCTGCCCCTCGCCAGCGTCAGCAATCGTCAGACACATTCGCCCTGAACCCGACTTCGGACCGAACCCCGTCGCGGCCAGCGTCAGCCGATCAGCCTCTTCGGTCATCTTGGCGTCCGGCCAGAGCGCGATTACACCGGCGTCGTCTGGCAGGCGCGCAGAGTGCTGCTCGAAGAACTGAGCGACTGCGGTCCGCATGTCCTGCGGCGCACCGGATGCCGTTGGCGCAACGCCTGACTCAAGGCACTCATTCATCAGCCTTGCATCCACGCCATTGATGAGCTTCTCGGTCAGCGCGGCGACCGACTCGCTCTGTTGGTTACCGATGGCGCCGTAGTTGTTCTCGTTGTCGCCGAGGTATCGCCACAGTGCCGGGTCGCTCCAGTACCCGCTCTCGGAGAGGAGCTCGACGACCTGATCCTCCGAGTCGGCGCGCATCAGCGCCATACAAAGCTCGCTCGGAGTCACGCGGCTGTTCCCGTGGTCTGGCCCAGACGTATCCGTCCTGGCTCGGCGATCTCCCATGTTCCTCTCGGCGAGTCGTCCTTCATCAGGCCGGCCTTGATGAGTCCGAGTCGGACGAACTGAACCCGATTCTTCCAACGCACCTCACCAGAGCTGACTTGTTCGAGGTCGACCGCCGTCAGCTTGTCGTGCAGCTTCTCTCCGACACGATTGACCACGACTGACGCCGGTCCGGAGCCTCCGAGTTCATCAAGTGCTTCGAGAAGCGGCAGCTCGTAGTCCGCCTCCGGAAGGAGAGAACCCTTCGGTGCCCGCTTGCGCTGGGACTTGCCGGAAGTTCTCTTCCTCGTCCCCGGCTTCGGCTTGGTCGCACTCCGTGTAGAGCTGCCGTTGGATGGGCTGGCAACCGGTGGGAGGGAAGTCCCCGAAGATGCCACGTCGAGTCCCAGCACGCGGCGGAGCACTGCATTCGCATCGTCGACCAGGGGCTCCGCTTGGTGCTGCAACTCGCGAAAGACGTCCTCGTCCACGACGATCGTTCGACAGTCCTTGTGATCGGAAAGGGATTCCATGTCGCCATCATGGCCGCGTACAACAAACATTGCAACCTTCTTTTAAAAGAATCTTGCTCGTCTCGGAAGTTGTGAAGGGGAGACTCTCCGAAGATCGCTCAGGCTGGCGTCACGGTTGTTCGGCCCTCCAGCGCCAGGGCGGAAAGAACGCCGGGAGGTCTCGCCCCTCGGGATCGGGCGGGACAGGGCCCTCGTCGTGGTCGTCTGCCCAGCGGCGGCCGTATTGGTCGGGCAGGCTGCCCCAGCCCCAGTACGGCACCGGCCGATTCGGCGTGATCCCGTAGACCTCCTCGGGATCGACCCGTTCGGGTCCGACGGTGCAGAGGTGGTGCCAGTCGTCGCCGAAGTCGAAGGTGTAGACGAACTGATCGCCAAGCTTCAGCGTCGACAGCTTGGCCGTACGGATCTCCACCGTCTCCTCGGGTGCATCGAAGAACGGGTCGGTGTTGGCGATCGTCGTGCCGTCGGCGAGGTCGAACTGGCTGAGGTGATTGAGGTCCCACCGAGCGAAGCCGGCGTTGATGGCATCGGCGAGCGCGGCGAAGGTCTGTGATCGGGCGGCGACGATAACGCGGCCGGGGCGTGGCCAGAAGTCCTCGCCTCGTCCCGAGACGAGTTCCACGGTGATCGACAACCAGGTTCGTGCCATGGCCTCATCATGGCCGAGATCCCTCCGCTCGATCTCGACGACGGCCGGAAGTTCTGGTGCGGTGACTGGATGAAGGTGATCGGCGGTGCCATCACCGCGGTCCGAACCGGTGAGCCGGTGCGCTACCCCGATGATGGCGAGTCGGATTCGCGCCGTCCCTCGACCACCTCCGAATCTTCTGCACCGCATCCGGGCTACCGGCACGATGCGTCGACGACGTCCTCTATCCGTCATCTCGATTGGGGCAAGCGTGCCCTGAGGGGCGGCGCACCCGGCCGCCTCGTTCCTGGTCGAGCACGAAGGCTGGTTCCTGCTTCGCTGAGTGGTCGTCCCAGCCCTTGCGACTTGTGCGAAGCACTGCGCCGGATGTGCCGTGAGAGGACTCCGCCAGGTCGGGGTCGCTTGTGGCATCCGTGTTGAATCGTGGACGTGACTGACGTCGGAAATAGCCGAAGCGGGCCCGCCGGCGGCTTGCCTCAGTGTCCTTCGGGCCGCTGAGGGACGGTGCGGACCGGTCGTGCACTTCGGGTGTCGCCCGTGGGGCTGGCGAGCGCTCGTTCGAGGCCGGTGAAAAGGTCGAGCACCTCGGTCGCCTCGAAGACTCGATAGCGCTGCCGGCCGACGTTTCGCTGACGGAGCACGTCTGCCTCAGCGAGCGCATTGACTGCGTCGGTCGTGCGTGCCTTGGATCGTCCGATCAGTTTGCTGGCCGACTCGACCGTGATGATTGGCGCGCCTGGCAGGACCCGCAGTAGCAGATCGGTGCTGGAGTTGGCGCGGACGCGGCCGAGTTTCGATCGCCAGGTCGCGGTGATCTCGTCGATGTCTTCGCTGTAGGCCTCGGCGTCTCGGCAGGCTCGGCTGGTGGCGGTGGCAAACATGCGCAGCCACTCGACCGCAGCCGTGGACCGCTCGGCGCTGTCGGGGTCGCTGAGGTGTCGGTAGGTCATCAGTCCGTTGACGTAGTCGTCGGACCACGTGGCGAGGACGAGGCTGATCGGTGGCACGAACGTTGGGGCGAGTCCCCGTCGTCGCAGTACGACGTGGATCAGTGCTCGGCCGGTGCGACCGTTTCCGTCGGCGAAGGGGTGGAGGGTCTCGAACTGGGCGTGAGCGATAGCGGCCTGGACGAGCGGGGAGTGGTCGTCGCCGTTGACGTAGCGGAGCAGGTCGGCCAACTGGTCCGGGAGGTGCTCGGGTGGTGGCGGTACGAAGGCGGCGCTGCAGGGGTTGAACGAGCTCCCGCCGATCCAGTTCTGCTCCTCCCGAACGACACCACCAAGCTCGGGGGTTGGGGAGTTGTCCATCAGGGTGCGGTGAATCGAGAGCAGATCGTCGAGCTCGAAGGGCTCGGCGCTGGTGGCGAGCTGGACCGCGGATTCCATCGCGGCGATGTTGCCGATGACCTCGATCGCGACGCGGTCGTTCGCGTCACCACCGAGCGCGATCGCGGCCTCGGCTTGAGCGAGGCGACGAGCCGCAGCCTCGAGGCCCTCGATCTTGGAAGACCCGACCGACTCCGCTCGCAGCAAGAAGCGCGCCAGGCCTTCGAGACTCACGTGAGCGGTGCCCGCGTCATTCAATCTGCGGACGGCTGACTCCGCATCGGCGACGTCGGCGGCGACGTCGGCCGGGATCGACAGCCTCCAGCCCGCGAGCGGGTCGGGAAGGTACGCGTCGTAGAGGCACCCCTGTCGATCGCGTCGACTCATCCCCTGGAACTGTGCGTCCCAGTGCTTCTGCAAGTGTGATGCCATGGGTCCTTTAAGTATCGGTTACTTCATAACCGTAACTTAAAATAGGCGAAGGTCAACGGATAATGCGAGATCAGTACAACGAATGTGTAGTAATGAGTATGGCTGTAGTCCGAGTTCCACGCCTCTCCCTCAGCCCTCCGAGATGATCAAGAACCTTCACCAGCGCAAGATCACCGCCGCTCGCCGCGACGAGTTCGCCCGACAGCTCGGCGACCTCGAGAGCCCGGTCGCCAACGAGGAGACGGATCCGACGGCGAACAAGCTCGCCGTCGCGCACCTACGGTCATACATCGCCGAGTTCGATGACGACCTTGCGGAGTTCGACGCGTTGGCGACGGCGGACGAGATCGCGATCGTGGACATCGTCGACCTCGGCCGCGCTCTCATCCAAGCCCGCATCGCGTCGGGGCTCACCCAGGCCCAGCTGGCGGAGCGCCTTGGGCTGAAGACCGCCGCGATCAACCGGTACGAGGCCAACGACTACCAGAGTGCGAACCTCGCCCGCCTCAACGAGATCGCCCAAGCCCTCGACTTCGATCTCCACGCCACCCTCCGGCGTCGGGCTCGAGAGTCACTGGATCGGATGGTCGAGATCGCAGAAGAGAGCGGGATGTACGAGAAGACCGCGGTACCGAAGCGCACCCGCTGACATCGCCGAAGCCGGCCGCTCGGCTACGCGACCTGCCCCGGAACCCGTTGGCATGCCGTGGGCCGGTTCTCGGGACCGGCGTCGATGAGCGCTGCAACTTCGGTGTCGCTGATCGGACGGAATCCAGTGGCATCGACGCCGACGTTGATCATTCGGCCCCGCTGGGCCCATCGTTCGTGGACGTGCCCGTGCAGCAGCCATGACCCCTTGTCGGTCGGTCGATGTTCGATGAACCGGTCATGGTCGTGACTGTCACCGCGGTACGGGAAGTGACACACCAGAACCGTGCGATCGTTGATGGCCACCTTGGCCGACCCGTGGACGACTTCGGCGAAACCGGCATCGAGGTAGCGCTCGGTCCAGCCTTCGGACCGCCGTCCGTTGCCGGCCCAGCAGCGATCGTGGTTGCCGGCGAGGAGCACCTTGTGACCGTTCAGCTCGCCGGCGATTCGGAGCGTCTCCGCGATCTTGCCCAAGGCGAAATCGCCGAGTACCCACGCGGAGTCGTCCTCAGCAACCGCCTCGTTCCAGCCGTCGATCAGGGCGCGGTTCATCGCATCGACGTCGGCGAAGGGCCGGTCGCAGTAGTCGATGATGTTGCCGTGGCCGAGGTGGAGGTCGGCGGTGAACCAGGTCGCCATAGCTGTCCAGGATCTCACCTCGGGAGGGGAGTGCGCTGGTGTTTCCGGCGCTACAGCTCCGCGACGAGATCCGAGACGAGCGCTGTCATGGATGCGGCGATCGTGTCGGGATCGGCGTCGAGGCCGGCGGCCCGAACTGCCATCTCGACACCGACTGACTCGATCTGGCCGAACAGCGGGTCCAGCTGCGCGATGCCTTCCTCGGTGACGGCCTCGCTGAGATCGTGTGCGCGGAGGCGACCGAGTCGCTCCGCGAGGTCGCCGGTCTCGGTTGCCTGCAGGATCCTGAGAACGTCGAGTGCGTCCTTGTCACGTACGCGGTCGCCGTCGGTGGTCCGTTCGGCGATCTTGTGGAGTTTCGCGATCAGTAGCGCCCCGGTACCGGCGACCAGCATGGTGGCGCTTCGGGTGTCGGTCGGATCAAGCGCCGTGATCGTCATCGGTTCCCGATCGACGAGCGTGGCCTCGAGGCCCTTCGCTCGACGGGCAACCCGTTTGCCGTGCACGCCGAGCCGGGCGCCGCGCGTGCCCGGCCCGGCCAGCGCCTCGGGAACCATCAGGTCGACATAGATGCCATCGGGGCTGAGCCAGCCCCCGGGGTGTTCGCGAGTGGTGAAGCCGCTCGCCGCGAGCAACTCGGTAAGAAGGGGGGAGTCGTCGAGCTGGGCTGGGCCGATCGTGAAGTCGGCATCGGTGGTGTACTCGGCCACCGCGAGGTCGGCATCGCCGGTGTGCAGGTAGATGGCCTGCGCGCCGACAAGCACGAGCGCGTCGAGTTGGTCGGCCAGCGCGTCGGTCGCGTCGAGGAGCGCGGCGCGGGCGCGGACGTAGAGGGGGTCAGGTTCGCCAGGCATCTTCGTTCTCCTTCATCCACTCAAGTATCTCTTCGCCCTGTGACGGCTCCCGTCCGGGACCAGTGAGCAGGTCGACAGCAAGCTGGCTGGCCGCGACGCACCGTAGGCCGTCGCGAATGGTCACACGTTCGAAGACCACCGGATCGAAGGGTTCAAGGAGCACCACGTTGGCACCTGCCTCGGCCTCCCGAAGCCCGAGGCGATCAGCGATCTTGATCGCGTCGTCGACGTAGAGGGTGGCGGTCCTCGCCGGAGCGACGGGATTGAACCCCTGCGCTGCGAAGGCACCGGTTGCGGCGTAGGTCAGCTTCGCGGCCCTGAGCTTCTTCTCGATCGAAGGGAGGCCTCTCGGGTCGAGGAATGTGCTGGGCGTATTGGAGGTGGTCTGGTCGTAATCCAGCGCCCAGCGCCGGATCGCCGCCTGCCAGTCGACCGCGAGCACGGGACCCCGAGGTTGACGGGTCACGATGGCCTCGCGTTCGAGCAGCTCGAGCACCCGTGACACCGTGGCGGCCGAGGCGTTGGTCGAGTCGGCGAGCTCTCGCGTACCGAACGGGGGCGCGGTGTCGACGATCGCCCGGATCGCCCGGGCCGCGCCACGACCGCGAAGCGACCGCAGATCGACGGCCTGTGGCCACGGGTCGGTGTCAGCCCCCTGGGTGAGGATGGCAAGCCCCGGTGTCGTTGAGACCAAGCGGACGTTCCCGGTGGTGTCGATGTAGCCCACCTCGAAGTCATCGAGCAGCTCGCGGGTTCGCGGCGACAGGTAGCCGGCCGCGACGACCGGGATCGCATCAGGCATAGCGGAGGCGGTGAGCGTCGAGATCTGTTCCGCGGCCATCGGGACCGATCGCGGTTCGATCGCACGGGTCACCTCGACCGCGAACCGGGCCGTCTCGCCACCCGGCGAGGCCACCTCGACCAGGAGGTCGATCCGCTTGCTGCCGGCCGCCACGTCGGGCTTCGCCTTCAGCGACCAGCCCGGAGGGACGCTCTGGGCGAGAACTCGTTCGACGTCGCGGCAGATCCGCGTTTCAGTTGGGAGCCGTTTGTTTGCCACAGACAAGTCCTCCTTCCAAGCAAGTCGGTTGGTTCCGCGTGTGTTTCAGAAATAGTACTGTTTCAGCAGAAGTGAAACAAGCAAACTTCTGGGACTCTTCTAACGGATCTTCTAACGGACGGTCCGTCAGAGGCTGTTATCCACAGGCACCAGTCATCACGGCAACTCTGTAAAACCCCAGGTCAACGGCACTTTTCGACACGAATCGACACTTGCCGATATGGGCTTTCTCGAACTCATAACCCGAAGGTCGCGCCGGGGGAAGCGCCGGTCATGCTTGTCGATGTAGGTCCTCGTCGGAGGGAAGGGGCGGCGCTGAGGCTTCGATGATGAGGTCGATCGCTCCAGCGATTGCACTGTCTCTTTCGGCGACCGCGTGCTGGTACCGGAGCGCGGCGTCAGGTGAGGTATGGCCCATACGGGACATCGATTCTTTGAGCGTCGCTCCGGCTGCGGCGTTGAGAGTGCCGGCAAGGTGTCGCAAGTCGTGGAACGTGCATTCGATCCGCGTAGCGGCGACGGCGAGTTCCCATGAGCGCCGAAAGCTGCGTTCCCCGCGTGTCTCGGCTTCGAATAGGAATGCAGACGGGTCACTGCGTCCGTGAGTTGTGAGATGGCTCTCGAGTTCCTTGGTGAGATGCTGTGAGATGGCGACAGTGCGAGCGCCGGCATCGGTCTTCGGCGGTTGGAGAATGAAACCCGAGGAGTCGGTGTGGACGAGGGACTGCTCGACGGTGACCGTCGGCGGCGTGGCCGAAAGATTGAGGTGTCGTCGAGTTAGGCCGAGGCACTCACCTCTGCGCAGTCCTCCGAAGGCGGCGAGTAGCACCATCGCTCGAAACCTCGCATCGATTGCATCGGCCAGTGCGAAGACGTCCTCAATGGAGGGGATTGTTCGAGGCTTGGACCGCTCGACCGACGCCCCCTTGATTTGGCAAGGGTTCTTCGCGATCAACCGGTCATCCACCGCGCCCTGCAGTATCTGTCGCAGTAGTCGGTACGCCTTCGCTGCGGTCGTGCTTCCGATACGTCCGGAGCGTAGGCCAGCGTTCCAGTCGCGGATCGCCCCGGCAGTGATGGCGGTCAGGGGTGCTTCGCCGAGTGGCGGAAGGATGTGTCGTTCGAGGAGATAGCCATAGAGCTCGCGCGTTTTTGGCCGTAGGGCTGTCTTTGTGGCCATGAAAGAGTCGGAGTACTCGCGGAGAGTCTTCTTTCGCCCGGCGCGATCGAGAACGTCACCACGCTGCAGGGCCAACTCGACTGAGGACAGCCATCGGTTCGCGTCAGCTTTGCTGGCGAACGTTGACTCTCCCGGGACTCGTTTTCGTGTGATGGGATCGAGATAGCTCGCTTGCCATCGCCCGGAGGTCAACCTTCGGATACCGCCAAACGTCCGCCGGTTGGCCACGTCCCTGCTCCCTGTTGTGCGCTGCTAGTTGCACGTTAGTTGCACGGAGGCGGTTGCACAAGAACCCAGTCCACTCGCCCAGGCCTCTCACCAGGTCTTTCTTGGTCGGGACGGGGAGATTTGAACTCCCGACCCCCTGCTCCCAAAGCAGGTGCGCTACCGAGCTGCGCCACGTCCCGTTCGGATGCAGGGTAACCCCGTGCGGCCCCGCTCCCTTCCGTGTCTCGGTCGGGTCGCCGTCGGCGTGGATCAGCCGTGTCCGACGATCGTCTCGGTCAGCCGCCGGAACCCGTCGCGCCAACCCACCCGGCATGGTCCGAGGATCGTGCGGGAGCGGGTCGTGTCGATGACCGCGCTCGGGATAGTGAGCTCCGTCGGCTCGAACCGGGGAGCGGGCGCACCGGCGATCCCGCACATGTAGCGGGTCCATTCCTTGACGGAGACCACCTCGTCGCCACCCCAGTTGAGAATGGTGGCCGGGATCGACGCAGCGTCGAGCAGCCTGGGGATCTGGGCCACGATGTCGTCGTGGTGGATCGGGTTGTAGCGGCTGCCGTCGACGTGGACCGGAATCTGCTGACCGTTCTGGGCCATCAGCAGATGGAACACGGGCCAGCCCGCGTCGTCGCCGTAGGGCACACACAGACGGGCGATCGTGGTGGGCAGTTCGAACTCCCGGGCAGCGAAGCTCACGACCGACTCTGCCGCGGTCTTGGCCGTCGAGTAGGTCGGCATCAGATGTTGGTGGTGGTCGCGCCCGAGGGGCGAATCTTCCCGCATCGGCTCACCGCCGGTCGGCGCGTAGACCGCGGTCGATGAGCAGTGCAGCACGCTGCGGGCGGATCGACAGTGGCTCATGAGCAGGCCCGCGGCGTCGGCGTTGGCGGCGAGGTCCTTGTCCCAACGCCCGGTCTTCGTGACCGCGAAGTTGAGGAGGTGATCGACGTCGCGCGGTACACCGGTCAGATCGGGGTCGACCAGGTCGACGGTGTGACAGGTCACCCCGGCGGCTTCCATGCGGTAGCGCACGGTCGGGTCCTTGAACCGGGCGAGGCCGTGGACCTCGTGACCCTGGGCGGCGAGCGCGGCGGTGATCGCGGTGCCGACCTGGCCCGTGCAGCCGGCAATCACGATGACCCGATTGGTCAACCCCATCTGCGATCTCCTTCCCCAGACCTGTGGACCACGGAAGGGTCGTCGGGGATCGTCCGGACGCTACTTTTCGAGCGCGGCGAAGGCCTTGTCAAGTAGTCGGCTCAGCGAGACGGCGTGGGGGTCGCGTTGCCAGTGGTCGAGGGCGGCGTCGAGGGCGGCGAGGCACACGCCGGCGAGCACGTCGTCGGCCAATGTGGGTGTCGTGCGTGCGTCGGCTTCGGCGAAGGCGGCGGCGAGGTCGGCCCGGTCGTGGAGGTCCTGTTCGACCGCGGCCGCACCGATGGCGTCTTCTCGGTACATCAGCCGGAGGCGGCGCAGGAAGAGGTCGACATCGGGCCGCTCGGCGAGCCCGATCCGTACCGCGTCTTTGAACGCGTCGATCGGCGGCCGGCGTCCGAGCCGGCGGCCCAGTTCGGCGTCGACCACCCGATCCTGCTCGTCCCAGGTGACGAGCGCCTCCTTGGTGCCGAACAGTCGATAGATCGTCGAGGGGGAGACGCCGGTCTCCGCGGCGACCGCTTCGACCGGGGTGGCGTCGAATCCGTCGGCTTCGAACATCTCGACCGCGGTTTGCTGGGCGAGACGCATCGTCGCGAGCCGGTTTCGTTCCCGCAGATTGAGCTTCGAAGGCACGCTTCAAGCCTACACTCTCCCAAAATATAAGAGTGACTCGCATATAGCAAGTGACTTCGATAATCTGACCTGGTGCCCCCCTTCGCCGCAACGACAACCTCGAAAACGACCCGCATCGTCGGCCTCGACATCGCCCGGGCCTTCGCCATCGTCGGCATGGTGATCGTCAACTACAAGGTCACGATGAACGCGAGCGACGGCGGTCCCGGATGGCTACGGGCCATGGCGGCATCGCTCGACGGGCGGGCAGCCGCGACCTTCGTCATCCTCGCCGGCATCGGCGCCAGTCTCGGATCACGGCGGGCCCGCGAGTCCGGCGACCCACAGGCCCGACGCCAGGCCCGTGTCACGCTCGCCCGCCGTGCCGCGTTCCTCTTCGTGCTCGGCTGGGCGTTCTTCCCGATCTGGCCGGCCGACATCCTGCACTTCTACGGCATCTACCTCGGCATCGGCGCCGTGGTCCTCTTTGCCCCCGCCCGGACCCTCCTCCGGCTCGGGTCGACCGCGATCGTCGCGTCCTTCGCGTTCATCGTCTCCTTCGACTACTTCGCCAACTGGGACCTCGACGACATCTCCTACGCCGGCATCGCCACCCCCTCCGGATTCCTGCGCAACCTCTTCGTCGACGGCTTCCATCCGGTGCTGCCGTGGATCGCCTTCTACCTGTTCGGGACGTGGCTCGGACGCACCGACCTGCGCGATACCACCTGGCGTCGAACCCTCGCCATCCGGGCCGGCATGATCGTCATCGTCACCGAACTCGCCGCCTGGATCGTGATCGGGCCGAAGGGGTCCGACCTCGACGAGCTGGACGACGAGAGCTGGCGATGGTTGTTCTCCGTCGAACCGATCCCGCCCCTGCCCATGTATCTCGTCGCCGGCGCGGCCACCGCGGTGCTGGTGATCCTCGGTTCGATCTGGCTCGGCCATCGTCTCTCGTCGCGCTGGGCCGGGCCGCTGGTCGCCACCGGCCAGCTCGCCCTCACGATCTACCTCGCCCACGTGCTCGTCGGCATGGGCATCCTCGACGGGATCGGGCGCCTGGAGGATCAGTCGCTCGCGTGGGCAGTCACCACCAGCCTCGTCTTCTCGATCGTCGCGGTCGTGGCCGCGTGGGCCTGGCGACGGCGATTCTCCCGCGGCCCCCTCGAAGCCCTGATGCGGCGCACCGCCGGATAGACGACCCCCGAGGCTCAGTAGCTGGCGCCGAGCCCGGCCCGGGCATCGGTCTGGATGCCGTAGGGCGGGATCGGGTAGCGCAGACCGTTGCGGGCCAGCGCTTCCATCCCGTCGATCGCCTGCACGAGATGGCCCGGACGCAACGCGATCAGCATCTCGTCGTCGGCCACGCCGCCGTAGCGCCGCTCGGCGTAACACGGGATCGACACGCTCGGTTCACCGGTGGACAGCGCCCGCCCCCAGGAATCCGCGCACGAGGACTCGCCGACGCAACTCCAGTCGAGCTTGCGATAGCCCGACCACTGCAGTCCGTTGATGAGGATGATCATCTGGCCGGGTGTCGCGTAGACGAGGCAGATGTCGGGCGGGTCGAGCCGCCCGGTCCGCAGGGGTGACGCGGCCATCGCCTGGTAGGTGCCGACGGGGACGATGTCCATCGCATGCTGGTGCGCCGACGCCTCCTCGACGGTCTCGAACCACACCCCGGCCATGTGTCGCCCCGAGAACCACTCGTCGTCCTGGCCGCCGAGACCGAGCACCGACGCGCATTGGGCACCGACGAGGTCGGCGCCGGTGATGCCGACGGTCCAGTCGAGCCGCGACGCCATCGACACGATCTGGTCAGCGGTGTGGACATCGGTCGGCCGGCGGATTCGTTCGATCGCCTCCATCTCCTCGACCGTCTCGAAGAGCTTCATGCCGATCGGTGTGGTGCGGATTCGCAGGACCCGGTCGAGGCGGGAAAGGGTCTGGGGCCAGTCGATGTCGGCGTCGTCGACGCGGATGCTCACCGGTTGGTCGGTCATGGGGTGCTCCTCACCAGGGTGACGATCCGGTCGATGACGTCGTCGAGGATCTCGGCGGATGTGGCGAAGTTGATGCGGGCGAATCCCGTGCCCTGCTCGCCGAACGGTAGCCCGGAGCTCAGGGCGACCTTGGCCTCGTCGAGAAGTCGCTTCGCGGGATCGTCGCCCAGGCCGGTCGTCCGGAAGTCGAGCCAGCCGAAATAGGTGGCCTCCGGGGCGGTCATGGTGACCTCCGGGAGTTCGGCGCGGAGCCTGGCGGCGAGTTGGTCGTAGCGGGCCCGGAGTTCGAGTCGGAGCTCGGCCGGCCACTCGTCGCATTCCGTCCAGGCGATGAGGGCGCCGGCGATGCTCGTCGTGCTCGACGCACCGAGCAGGTGGCCCGGCATCGTCGCCAAGGTGGTGCCGAGCCGGTCGTCGTCGATGTGGGCGACCGCGCAGCGCAGCCCGGCCAGGGTGAACGTCTTGCTGGGAGAGCCAAGGGTGACCAGCCGTCCTCGGAGGCGTTCGTCCATCGTGGCAAGGGGGCGGTGCGGTGTGGTCAGGGTCAGGTCGCCCCAGATCTCATCGGTGACGACGAGCAGATCGTGATGCTCGGCGACCGCGGCCACTGAGGCGATCTCATCGTCGTCGAACACCCGGCCGACCGGATTGTGGGGCTGGCAGAACAGCATCATCGAGGTTGTGTCGTTCACGGCGGCGGCGAGGAGGTCGGCGTCGATCCTCCAGCCGTCGGGATCGAGCGGGACGTCGACGATCCGGCGGCCACTGTCGGTGATCGCGTCGAGGAATGGGTAGTAGATCGGGGTGAACACGACCACGCCGTCGCCCGGCTTCGTGCGGTACCACAGCGCCGTCTCGAGCGCCTGGAGCGTGCCGGTGAACGGACGGATGCGCTCCTCGTCGGGCCGCCAGCCGTGGTGGCGCTCCTGCCAGCCCGAATAGGCGGCGGGGAGTTCCTTGGCGAGGCCCAGGTTGTAACCGAGATCGGCCCGTTCGATGAACCGGGCCATCTCCTCGGTGATCGCCGCCGGCGGATCGAAGTCCATGTCGGCGACCCAGGCCGCGAGGACATCGGGGCCGTACTTCGACCACTTCACTCCCCGGCGGGCCCGAAGCCGTTCGTAGGTGGGCATCGCGATCATCGGGGCCGACTCTACGCGGCGACTCGGTCGGACGCCGCCGTGGCCTCGACGTCGGCCGGGGAGTGTCACAGGGGGCGCGTAGTGTCGAACACATGTTCGATGGAGCTGCGGATCTCCACCGGTTGAACGACGTGCTCGAGTCGCTGCTCGACAACGACTTCGAGCTCGGCGATGCGGCCGACGCGAGGGAGTTGGTTGCTGCGGCCGAGACGGCGCGGCGGAGGCTCGGAGCGGTACAGATCCGGCTGCTGGCCGAGGTCGAACGCACCGGCACGTTCCACGACGACGGACACGCCTCGGCCAAGGTGATGGTCCGCCATGTCGCGAAGGTGTCCAACCGCGAAGCGGCGGCGCGTCAACGCGGCGCGCGCCTGATCGGCGATCTCGGCGAGATCGGCGCGGCGTTGGCGGCCGGCACGCTCGGGCTCGACCAGTTCGACCTGCTGAGCCGGGTCCACGCCAACCCGCGGGTCCGTGCCGCGATGGCCGAGGTCCAGCCGTGGTTCCTGCGCATCGCTTCGAGGCTGTCGTATGCCGACTTCGAGCTCGAGGTTCGCCAATGGGAGCGGCTCGCCGACGCCGATGGCCCCGAACCGGCCAACTCGAGGAACCACGAATCCCGCGACTTCGCCCTTCGGCAGAACTACGACCTTGGCTGGAGCTTCGATGGTGGGGTCGGTGCGTTCCAGGGCGCGGCGATCGACGAGATCTTTCGCTACTACGTCGATGCCGAACGGCTCGCCGACTGGGAGAAGGCCCGGGCCGAGCACGGCGACGACGCCACGGAGGCCCAGCTGCCCCGGCGAGAATCACAACGCCGGGCCGACGCGCTCTGGAAAGTCTTTCAGGACGCGGCCGGGTCGGGTGCCGGCACGGTGCCCGTCGACTTCGTGCACAACATCGTGTGGGGCGAGGAGACCTTCGAGGAGATGGTGCGTCGGCTCGACGGCGCGGTCCCGCGGGCCATCGATGCCGACACGTACCGGTGTGAGACGATCGATGGTGTTCCGCTCGAGCCGACGGAGGCGGCCGCCCACGCCTTGCTCGGGAAGTTCCGTCGGGTCGTGGTCGACGCCGCCGGGGTGGTGATCGATCTGGGAAGGTCCCGCACCTTCACCGGTGGGGCCCGGTTGGCGGCTCAACTCTCCGCCCGCCACTGTCCGTGGCCCGGCTGTGCGGTCCCCTCCACAAGATGCGAGATCGATCACCCCCACGAGCACGCGAAGGGCGGGAGAACCAACCCCGGCAACGGGGCACCGTTCTGCGGCCGTCACAACCGATGGAAACAGAAAGGGTTCTCGGTCTGGCGAGACGCTGCCGGTGGATGGCATGTGTACCGCCCCGACGGCACCGAGATCGAATGAGCTCAGCGCGCTCGCGGCAACCCGAGGTGTCCCTCCGCGATCAGGTTGCGGCTGATCTCGCTCGTCCCGCCGTAGATGGTCGTGACAGGGGAGTGGCGCAGGTGCTCCTCGATTCGTCCACCGAGATGGGCGTCGGGGTTGTGGTGGGTGAGCAGGCCCTCCACCCCCATCAGATCCTGGAACCACCGGCAATGCTGCTTGTAGCGCTCCGACGCGAAGAGTTTGGTCATCGACCCCTCGACCCCGAACATCACGCCGTCCTCGGCGAGCGCGGCGGTGTGGTAGGCGAAACCGCGGCACACCTCCACATCGATGAGCGCTCTCATGAGCTTCTCCCGCACGGTCGGATCGTCGATCGGTCGGGAGCCGTCGGCCCGTTGGTGGGTGCGGGCCCAGTCCACCGCGGCATCGATCACCGGCGGCGACGGAAACTGGCCACCGGCGATGCCGCGCTCGTACTTGAGGGCCGTCTTCATCACTGTCCAGCCGCCGTCGACCTCGCCGACGCGCCACTCGTCCGTGATCCGGACATCGTCGTAGAAGGTCGCGTTCGAACGTTCGACGGCCATCGTCGGCACCGGCCGGATCTCGATGCCGGGCGTGTCGAGCGGCACGAGAAAGAAGGTGAGCCCCTCGTGCTTGGCCACGTCGGGATCGGTGCGGGTCAACAGGATCACGTAGTCGGCGATGTGGGCGAGGGTCGTCCACATCTTGGCGCCGTTGATGACCCACTCGTCGCCGTCGCGCACGGCCCGCGTCCTCGCCGCGGCGACATCGGATCCCGACTCGGGTTCGGTGTAGCCGAAGCAACCCAGGGCGGTGCCGTCGAGCAATCGGGGGACCACCGTGGTCTTGAGATGCTCGCTGCCGTGTTCGAGCAGGATCGAGGCGACAACGATCGACACGGCCATCGCATCGATCGGGGCCCGGGCGAGTTGGAGCTCCTCGTTGAGCACGACGGAGGCCAGCGCGCCTCGGCCTCCGCCCCCGAGCTCCTCGGGCACCGGGCCGGCCAGCCATCCCCGTTCGGCCATCGCCGCATGAAGGGCCGGGGCGTGGATCGTCCCGTCGTGGGTGGCGTCGATCATCTCGTCGGTGAGGTGCTCGGCGAGGAACTCGCGAACCTCGGCGCGGAACTCCTCGACCTCGGGCGGAAACGAGAAGTCCATCAGGCGATCCGCCGACCGTCGGTCGGGCCGAACTCGGCGTCGGCCAACCGGGCGTACTCGAGGCCCGGTTCGCCCAACTGCAGCAGCCACGACGAGGCCCGGCGGTGATACAGCTGGATGTCGTACTCCTCGGCGAAGCCGTAGCCGCCGTGGTACTGCAGCGACCGGTCGGTGACGAAACGGGCCGTCTCCGCCGAGAACAGCAGGGCCATTCCCGCGAGCCGGGTCGCGTCGGGCCGGCCGGTGTCGAGGGCCCACACCGCCCGGTGGGCGAGCAGATGGGCGCCTTCGAGCCTCGTCGACGCGTCGGCCAAGCCGTGCTTCACCGCCTGGAACGTGCCGATCGGCACGTCGAATTGGATGCGTGTCGACACGTAGTCCACGCCGAGTCGAAGGGCCGCCCGGGCTAGGCCCACATGCGCGACAGCCATCAACGCCCTCCACTCGTCGAGGGCCCGGGTCCATTTCCGGGCCGGGCCGATCACCTCGGCCCCGCGAAGGTCTCGATCGGCCAACGGAAGGTCGCCGGTGTTGCGGGGTCCGGTTCCGGGTGGGGCCGACTCCCGGGCCACGATGTCGTCGCCGACCCGGGCGAGCACGACTTCGGCAACCGCACCGGCCGGGACGAGCCGGGCCGACCCGTCGACCGGATCACGGAGGGCCACGGTCGCGATCCGATCGCCGGCGATCACCGGATCGAGCAGGTTCGCCGGGGCATCGAGCGTGTGCAGCAGACGGGCGGCCACCGCGTGTTCCACGAGCGGCACGGGAGCGAGATGCGATCCCCAGACGTCGACGACCACCGCCAGGTCCCGGAGCGTCGCGCCGCCTCCGCCCGCGCCGGCCGGGACCGCCATGCCCGGCGCGCCGGTGGCGACCAGTTTCGTCCAGAGGTCGTGGTCGTGGCCGCCGGGTTCGGCGCCTCGAACGACCTCGATCGCGCTCTCGTTGCCGAAGAAGCCCGCGAAGACGTCCCGGACCGCCTCCTCGTCGTCAGTCAGCCGTGTGCGCATGGCGCCAATGGTGGCGTAGTCGCCGTCAATCCGTCGAAGTGGCACACACGGCGGCGCAGATTCCGCTGAGTCGGTCGCGGTCGAGCCGGAACCAGGCCCACTTGCCTCGCTGCTCCCGTTCGAGGATGCCGACCTGCGTGAGCTGGCTCAGATGGTGGCTCACCGTCGCCTGGGACCGTCCCGCCGGCTCCGTGAGATCGCAGGCGCAGGCCTCGCCCTCGTCGGTCGCGGCGATGAGGCTCAAGAGCCGCAGCCGGACCGGATCGGCCAGTGCCTTCAGCATGATCGCGAGCTCCTCGGCGTCGTCCTCCGAGAGCGGCGCGGCTTGGAGCGGGGTGCAGCACGGTGCGGTCAGCGAGATTCTCACAGATTTCATATTGACAGACATCGATACATCCGGCAAGGTGGCGGTACCGTACATATCGACATTCATCGAAATGAGGAACCCTCCATGCGTCTCCAACTCGCCATCGACGTCAGCGACATCGACGAGGCCGTCGACTTCTACTCGAAGCTCTTCGCCACGGAGCCGGCCAAGCGCAAGCCGGGCTACGCCAACTTCGCGATCGCCGAGCCACCGCTGAAGCTGGTGCTTTTCGAGAACCCGAAGGGTGGCGGCACCCTCAACCATCTCGGCGTCGAGGTCGAGACCGCGGCCGAGGTGACCGCCGCCGAACAACGCCTACGAGGCGACGGCGTCGAGACCAGCGGAGTCGACGACACCACCTGCTGCTACGCCGACAAGATCGAGACCTGGGTGACCGACCCCGATGGCGCCCGCTGGGAGTGGTACGTGAAGACGGCCGATGCCGAGGTGATGGCCGCCGCGTCGGCATCGTCGAGCGGTGGCACCTGCTGCAGCTGAGCGACTACTTCGGGATGTCGCGCCAGGCCTGCGACTTGTCGTAGCCCGGCTCGCGCGGCAGCCGCAGCGACCGTTCGCCGATGTTGTTTCGCAACACCTCGTCGGTACCCCCACCGATCGAGATCGAGAATCTGCCCATGAGCTCGGCCTGGGCCCAGAACATCTCCGGGCCGAGATCGACCTGCGCCGCGACCCCCAGGATCTCCATCGCCAGGTCACCGGCCCGGCGTTTGTTGTTCGACGCCATGAGCTTCAACAGGCCCGGGTCCATCGGCGGCCTCTCCCCCCGACGAATGGCCTGCTGCACCTGCTCTCCCATCCAACCGGAGATGCGTTCCCGAGCGATGTAGTCGGCCAGGCGCTGCCGGATCACAGGGTCATCGCTGCGGGCATTGCGGGCGGCGAGCTCACGAAGCTTGTCGCCCGTCGGGATCCGGTTCCCGGCGATGAACGCCGACTCGTTGGACAGCACCGTGCGGGCCACCGCCCACCCGTCGTTCATCTCCCCGACGACATTGGCGATCGGAATCCGCACGTTGTCGAGGAACACCTCGTTGAAGTGAGCCGAGCGGTTGATCTGGACAAGCGGACGAACCTCGATGCCCGGCGTCGCCATGTCCACGAGCAGAAACGTGATGCCCTTGTGCTTGGGGGCCTCGGGGTCGGTGCGGACCAACAAGAACCCCCAGTCGGTGTACTGGGCCGAACTGTTCCAGACCTTCTGACCGTTGACCACGAGCTCGTCGCCGTCGAGAACCGCCCTCGCCCCGAGCGACGCCAGGTCGCTACCCGCGTTCGGCTCGCTGAACAACTGACAAAACGTCAGCTCGGCCGAAAGCAGCTTCGGGATGAGCTCCCGCTTCTGCTCCTCGCTCCCGTGGCGAAGGAGAGTGGGTCCGAGCATGGCGATCGTGGCCCCCGGGAACCCCGTCCACTCCTCGTAGTCGCGGGCGACCTCACGCTCGATGCGGGTCATCCATGGTTCGCCCCCACCGCCGCCGTACTCGGCCGGCCAGGCGATACCGGAATAGCCGGCCGCGTAAAGGCGCCCCACCCACTCCTTGGAGTCGCGGAAGTGTGCTGCGGCCTCGTCCGGATCGATGTGGATGTTGGTCGCCCACGGATCGTCGGGGCGTTTGCGGGTCGCGTTGTCCTCGTACCAGGCCCGAACCTCGGCCCGGTATGCGGCGTGGTCCGACGGCTCGCTGGTCGCGTCGGTCGCGGCGTTCATCCCGGGAGTCTCCCCGGGCGATCGCGTCGACGCCAACCGGGCCGCGCCCTACGCTCGGCCGGCCGACGTCCGTGACCCCGACACGTGCCGGCGTCAACCCTGCGGGGCGGTCAGGCTCCGGGTGAGTGATTCCGCCGCGAACCGGAGGAGCCCCTCTCGTCGATCATCAGCACCGCAGGGCGGAAAGAGGGTCAGTCGTTCGGCGACGCCGTGGCAGGCCGCCCAGAACCACGTGAGCCGGTGCTCGTCGGCGACGAGCACGACTCCCTCGGCCGCCGCGCACCGTTCGAGCAACTCGGAGCCCCGTTCGTCGATGCGGGCACGAATCGGCGCCATGTCCGGGGCGACGTCGCGGCCGGGCCCCGAGAACTCGACCGCGTAGCGGCCGAGCCGCTCGTACCGCGCGACCGCCCAGTCGAGCATCGACCGGACCATCGCCTCCAACGAGACGCCCTCGGGAATCGTGTCGAGCTCTTCGAGGCCGGCGCGGAACTCTCCGTCGTAGAGCTCGCCGAAGATCTCGTGCTTCCCGGCGAACCACTGATAGACGGCGCCGGTGCTGACCCCGGCCCGCGCGGCGACGGCGCGAATCGAGAACCCGGTCCAGCCCGATTCCTCGACGATCTCGGTTGCCGCGCGCAACACGTCTCGTCGCCGACCGGCACGATCCCCGCGCGCGGTCGGGGTGTCGGACACCGCTACCCGTTCCGGGCGATCTCGATCGCACCGTCGATCTGCTCGTCGGGAACCCCGCAGTCTCGCGCCGCGTCGACCACGGGAACCAACGCCTCGTCGGAGAACGAGGTCAGGTCGTTCGCGATCAACTCGTCCTGGGTGAACCGTTCGAGGAGGATCGTCCCGGTGCAGGTGGCGGCCTGCGGGTCGGCCCCCGCCTCGGTCAGATAGTCCCACAGCACGCCGTCGATGAGCCCCTCCGGGCGGTCGGCGCTGAACGTGGACGCGTCGATGACCTCCGGCGGGGCGGTGGGGTCGGCGGTGGTCGTCGGCGGCGGTGGCTCGGTCGTGGTCGTGGGAATCGCCACCGCGGTGAACTCGCCGATGCTCGCGTTGCCCTCCTCGGTGTCGGCTCCGAGGAACAGCACCAAGGCGAGCGCGGCGAGACCGACCACACCGACCAGCATCCCCGGGCGCGGACGATCGGCGAGCACCACCCCGTGGGCGGTGCTCTCCGTGGCGGTCGCCGTGGCCCCGACGAGGGCGCGGGTGTCGGCCCACACGAGCAGGGGCGGCATCACGATCAGCGCCGACAGGAGGGCGACCGCGACGTTCATCGTGACGATCAGTCCGAAATCGGACAGCAACGGAAGCGCCGAGAAGACGAGAACCCCGAACCCGAAGACCGTGGTGAGCGCCGACGTGAAGAACGCCCGTCCGGTGCGGGCGGAGGCACGGTCGGTCGCCTCCTGCGGCGTCAGGCCGCGTTGTCGTTCCTCGAGGTATCTGCCGAGGATCAGCACACTGAACTCGGTACAGGTCGCGATGACCAGCGGACCACTGACCGTCGTGAGCGGGCTCAACGTCAGCCCCGCGACCGCGACGATGACCGACGACAAGCCGACCGCCAACAACACCGGCACCATCGCCAACACCGCCCGCGTCAGGCTGCGGTGACGCAGGAGCAGCCACAGGCCGGCCATGGCCAGGGCCAGATAGGTGAGCACCGCCCGATTGGCGGACAGATTCTTCAGCAGACCGACGCCGACGACGGCGAGTCCGGCCGGCACGGCCCGAACCGCCGGCTCGTCCGGCCCGAGGTCGACCATGAGGATCGAATCGGAGGGCAGGTCGAGCGCCGCGATGCGGGCGTCGAGGTCGGCAGCCAACTCCTCGACGAGGATGGCGTCCTGATCCAGGGGGGCGGCCGACAGGCGGAGGTTGATCTGGGTCGCCGTGCGGTCGGGGGTCACCAACGCGAGCCGGATGTCGGGCGGCATGACCTCGATCAGCGCCTCGAGGTCCTCGGCTCGCGGTGCCACCGGTGTCGCACCGGGGATGTTGATGATCTTCGACAACGTCGAGACCATGCTGGAGCTGTTGGCGACGGCGCCGTCGGCCCGCCCCTCGGCCTGCCGGATGAACTCGAAGATCAGGTCGGCGACGGGCTGGGCGTTGACGTTGTTGGCCTGGATCAACACACCAAGGGTGCTCTCGAAACCGGTCTCCTCCTGGAGGGTGTTGATGTCGCGCACCGTCTGGGTGTCCTGGTTCACCCACTTGACCGGATCGCTCTCGATCTTGAACTGGTCCTCGAGGGCGATGCCGGCGACGAGGACGCCGACGGAGAGCACGATGATGGGGATCACGGCCTTCTGGGGGAGACCGCCGAGACGAACGATCGCCCGCTCGATCCGGGTCGGCTCGGTCAGCGACGTCGTGCGAGCCTTGTACTCGCGAATGCCGAGGATCGCCGTGGGAACGACGATGCCGACGATGAGGATGACCACGATGCCGACGGCCAACATGATGCCGAAGTCACGGATCATCGGGACGAGGGAGATCTGCAACACGAGGAACGCCACCGCGGCGGCGATCGTCGCCGCGGCCAGAGGCGGGCCGAGATTGGCCAACGTCTCGCGCATCGGATGATCCTCGCGGTCGAGCACGACCTCCTCCTCGACCCGGTTCTGGACCTGGATCGCGAAATCCACACCGATGCCGATCAGGATCGGCAGGCCGGAGATCGTCACGAGCGACAAGTCGATGCCGAGGAAACCGAGAAGGGAGAACGTCCACCCGACGGCGATGATGACGGAGAGCAGCGGGATGAGCCGCCAGCGAACCGGGAAGGCGATGAGGAGGACGAGCGCCATCAGGCCCAGGGCCGCCGCACCGAGGGTCAACATTCCCCCCTGGAGGTAGTCGTTGATGTCCTTCAGGAAAACCGGCGACCCGGTGGTGATCACGCTCCACCCGTCGAGATTCGCGCCCGCCATGATGGCGAGAACCTGCTCGGTGGCCGACGAGAGGGCGTCGAGATCCGCGTTGCCTTCGACGATCACGGCACCGACCGCGGTCTGCTGGTCGGGAAAGGTGCTCAGCAGCGACTCCCGGAGGGTGCGATCTCGCGCCGCGGGACCGGTGACATCGGTGCCGTCGCGCACGAAACCCGTGTTGTCGTAGAGGAGGAACTCGATCCAGTCTCGATTGCCGAGATCGGCGTCACCCGCCCCCCTCAGCCGGAACAATGTGGTCTGGAGATCGTCGTTGCGCAGGCTCTGGGCGGCGGGATCGGAGTCGTCGGCCGCGGCGTGGGTGAGCGCCGCGGTGCCGACGCCCCCGTCGATGATGTTGGAGCTGAAGGTGACCGACGTGAGCGGCGTGATGACCGCGTAGGCCTCGGGAATGGCGCGCAGCTCGGCTTCGAGGCGGGCCAACTCGGCCCGGTTCGAGTCGGAGAACAAGTCGGCGACGATGGCCGGCTCGCCCCCGTTCTCATCGGCGGTGAAGAGCAAGATGATGGCTTCGCCGCCGAACTGGTTCTGAAAGGCGACATTGTCGATCGCGGCCTGACTCTCGGGGTTCAGGTAGCTGTCCTGGCCGGTCGCGAACTCGATCCGGCTCGCGCCGATGCTCAAGACAGCGGTGATGACGACGACGCCGCCGAGCACCGCCCACCAGTACTTTCCCAGTCCGGTTCCGAGTCCTCGCCAGATCCGTTCCATCTCGCCCTCCGATGCCCCAGTGTTCGCACCACTGTTCCACGGATGTGAGGTGGGTGCGTCGGCGAGCGATGATGGTCGGCATGCAACTCGGTATCCATCTGCCACAGTTCGGCCGGGCCGCGGGCCCCGACGCCATCCAGCAGGTCGCGCGGCGAGCCGAGGAGCTCGGATTCGTCGACGTGTGGGTCAGCGACCACATCGTCCGCCCCGTCGGCCAGGACTACCCGTCGGCGTATCTCTTCGAACCGCTGCTGAGCCTGGCGTGGGCCGCAGCCGCCACATCGACAGTGGGGCTCGGCACCAGCGTCATGGTCGTGCCGCAGTACCACCCACTCCAACTGGCGAACGCGCTCGCGACGCTCGACCAGCTCTCGCGGGGACGGGTGATCCTCGGTGCCGGAGTGGGCTGGTCGGAAGCCGAGTTCGCGGCCCTCGGTCAGAACTTCGCCGACCGGGGGCGTCGGTTCGACGAGGCGATCGACATCATGCGGGCCGTCTGGAACGACGATCCGGTGGCGTTCGACGGACGGCACTACTCCTTCGCCGAGCTCAAGGCGTTGCCGAAGCCGGCCCACGCCATACCGATCTGGATCGGCGGTGGAAGCGAACCGACGATCGAACGGGCGATCACCCGAGGTGACGGGTTCCACTCGATCAGCACCGCGCCCGATGAGCTGGCGCCCAGGATCGCCCGCATCCGGGCCGCCCGGCCCGAACCGGAGTTTCGGATCTCGTATCGGACGGGCTGGGATCCCCAGGGAATGGACCCCGGGCTGATCGCCGAGGAAGCGGCCGCCTACGGCGCGGCCGGCGTCGAGCACGTCGTGTCCGCGCCATGGCGGGACAATGTGGACGACTGGCTCCGGTCCATGGAGATGTTGACGGAGATCGTGGCTGGCTAGGGTCGGCCACATGTCTGAGCAACGCCGGCCCGAGGCCTACATCGTCGATGCCGTCCGCACCCCGACCGGAACGCGCGGTGGAGGACTGTCGCACCTGCATCCCGCCGATCTCGGTGCCGCGGCGATCTCCGCCCTCATCGATCGCAGCGGCATCGACCCCGCGGCGGTCGACGATGTCGTGCTCGGCAACGTCGACTCCGTCGGAGGGCAGGCCGGCGACATCGCCCGGACCTCGTGGCTCGCCGCCGGCCTGCCCGAGGCGGTGCCGGGAACGACGGTCGATCGCCAATGCGGATCCGGTCAGCAGGCGGTGTCCTTCGCGGCGATGGGGATCATGGCCGGTGTGCAGGACCTCGTCGTCGCCGGCGGTGTCCAGCAGATGTCACAGATCCCGATCTCGTCGGCGATGACCCTGGCGGTCGAGCTCGGATTCGACGATCCCTTCTCCGGATCGACCGGTTGGGTGGCGCGCTACGGCACACAGGAGGTCTCGCAGTTCCGAGGCGCCGAGATGATCGCCGAGAAGTGGGGGATCAGCCGCGAAGAGATGGAGACGTTCGCGTTCGAGAGCCACGAGCGGGCGATCCGAGCCATCGACGAGGGCCGGTTCGACGCCGAGATCGTCGCCGTCGGTGGGTGTGCGATGGACGAAGGGCCACGTCGGGGCGGCAGTCTCGAGAAGATGCAACAGCTGAAGCCACTGGTCGAAGGGGGTCGCCTGACCGCCGCGTGCGCGAGCCAGATCAGCGACTCCTCGGCCGCGCTGCTGCTCGCATCGGAACAGGCGGTCGAGGACCACGGCCTGACGCCGCGGGCCCGGATCCACCACATGTCGGTCCGCGGCGACGACCCGATCTACATGTTGACCGGGCCGATCCCGGCCACGGCCCACGCGCTCGAGAAGTCGGGGATGTCGATCGCCGACATCGACCTGTTCGAATGCAACGAGGCCTTCGCGTGCGTGCCGCTCGCATGGATGAGCGAACACGACATTCCCCACGAACGGGTCAACGTCAACGGAGGGGCCATCGCGCTCGGACACCCGCTCGGGGCGACCGGCGCCAAGCTGATGACCACGCTCCTGCACGAGCTCGAACGCACCGGCGGTCGCTACGGTCTCCAGACCATGTGCGAGGGCGGTGGCCAGGCGAACGTCACCATCATCGAACGGCTCTGACGACCCCGTGGCCATGCCCGTCTCGGTCGGCTCGATCTCGCTGCGTCTGTACCCGCACGATGTCGCCGCGGTCGAACAGGTGGCGCTCCTCAGGGCCCAGGCCGGCCGGGCCGTCGAGATCGGCTACGACGGGGTGATGGTCGCCGAACACCACGCCGACTTCCCCGGCTATCTCCCCAACCCGGTCCAACTGGCCGGGTTTCTCCTCGACGCGATGCCGCGGGGCTGGGCGGCCCCGTGTCCGCTCCTGTTGCCCATGAAGCCCTACGCCCTCATCGCCGAGGACCTGGCCTGGCTCGACGCGGCCCATCCGGGTCGGGTCGGTGTGGGATTCGCGGCGGGCGCGTTGCCGGTCGACTTCGAACTGGCGAAGGTGCCCTTCGACGAGATCACCGACCGGTTCAAGGATGCCCTACCGAGGATCGTGGCGGCCCTTCGCGGCCGCGACGACACGCCGCTGGCCGCGGACCGGGCCGTCGCTCGGACCGCGACCCGTCCCTTCCCCATGGTCGTGGCCGCCCAGAGTCGTGCGGCGGTTCGCCGAGCCGCCCGCCTCGGGCTCGGGATCCTCTACGACAGCCTTCAGACCACCGAGGTGACGGCCCGGCTCAACGCCGACTATGTCGAGGCCGGTGGCGACGGGCCCAAAGTCGCGATTCGTCGGGTGTGGGTCGGCGACCCGCCCGGGGAGGAGATGGCCGCCCAGATGGCGCACTATCGCAGCTACGCGCCCGAGGCGGCGATGAAGAACTGGGACGGCGACCAACTCATCTCGGCACCGACGGGGACCGAGGCGGCCGACCGACTCGCCGACTTCCTCGACGCGGCCGGCTGCGACACCGTGAACGTTCGTGTCCACGTGAAGGGGTTGTCACCCGACAGGGTCTCCGAGCAACTCGATCGTCATCGTGACGACTTCCTCCCGCACCTGCGCGATCGGATGCTCAGCGTCGCCCGCGACCTGCCGACATGAGATCCATGGCCCACCCCGAGACGGTCGACGGCGACTTCGAGACGCGATTCGACGCGGCGGTCGCCGAGGTGCTCGAGCGGCGGGCCGAAGAAGCCGGCCGCCGGGCGATGTGGCGAACCCACCACCATCCCGACCAGTACGAGCGCTGCGCGGTCATCGCCGGAAGGCGTTGTTGTCGCCGTTGCCTGACCCTCTACCCGGTCGCGTTCCTGTTCGCCGGGCTGACCCTGGCCGGATGGTCCCTGTGGCCCGAGGATCTCGACTTGTGGTTCATCTGGCTTCCTTGCATCCCGGCGACGGTTGACTTCGTGACCGATCAGCTGCGAATCGTGCGGTACTCGGCTCGTCGACAGTTCCTCACGACCCTGCTGTTGGCACCGGCTCTCGGCCGGGGGATCGGCCACGAGCTCGACGACTCGTTCTCGTGGGAGCTGTGGGGGCCGGTGCTCGTGTTCTGCACGATCTGGTTCTTCGCCGCGATCGAGGGGAACCGCCGCCGCGCCGCAGATTGAGTCCTGCGACCCTTGTCCACGCGCCGGGCACCGATGAAGAATCTCGTCATGGCCCAGTTCTCCTCCACCATCGACGTGGCCGCGTCACCCTCCGAGGCGTTCGCCTTTCTGCGGGATCCGGCCAACCGGGCCCAGTGGGATCCATCGGTTCGAACCGTCGTTCCCCTCTCCGGCGCCGACGTGAAGGTCGGCGACCGCTACGAGGTGACGGTCGGCTTCTACGGAAAGGCGATCCCCGCGACCTACGAGATCACCGAGCTGCGGCCCCCGACCGACGACGAGCCGGCCCGCATCGTGTTCACCACCGACGGCAAGGTGTCGGGGCGCGACGTGGTGGAGATCCGGCCCACCGACACCGGTTCGCGGATCACGCTGGAGCTGACCGTGCGGTTGAAGGGTGCGGCGCGTCTTCTCGACCGGGGTCTTCAGGTGGCGTTCGCCGGCATCGGCGAGAACGCGGTCGACGGCGTCCGCAAACGACTCGGCGTCGCCTCGACCTGATCAGACGAGGGCCGAATCGACCTTCGCCATCGCGTCGTCCTCTTCGACATCGAGCGCGAAGGCGAGCTCGGAGACCAACACGTTGCGAGCTTTCGTGTAAAGCGACTTCTCGCCGGCGGACAGCCCCTTGGCCTGGTCCCGAAGGGCGAGGTTCCGCACCACCTCCGCGACCTGGTAGACGTCGCCCGACTTCAGCTTCTCCTGATGGTTTTTGAACCGCCGTGACCAGTTGGCCGGTTCGCGCACGTCACGTTTGGCCAGCACCTCGAAGAGATCCTCGACGTCTTCGGTGGAGATCGGCCATCGCATGCCGACCTCCTCGGCCTTGTCGACCGGCACCGCGAGTGTCATCTCGCCGTGCGCCATGCGCAGCACGAGATAGTCTTTCTCTTCACCGAACGCGGTGCGCTTCTCCTTCTTCTCGATCACCGCAGCGCCATGGTGGGGATACACGACACGGTCACCAGGCTTGTACGTCAAGAGAAGTCCTTGGAGCTCAGAGGCGGGAAGTCACGAGAAGAATCCGCCTTCTACAGGATGCCAGGTGACGAGGTGTTCGCAAACGCGGTCGGGGGGCTGTTTCTCCTCCGATCGCGCTTTCTCGTACGATTGCCGGGTCATGACGGACGACGCCCACTCGACGATCGACCGGGGGACGTGGGTGGCCTGGTTCGGCGCCGTCGTGATGGTCGCGGGGTTCGTGGGCGGCGGCATCGTGTATGTCGCCAACAGTCGGGTGGTCGACCCCGCGCCGCTGGTCGCGGTGATCGCCCCCGCCGCGACGACGATGGTGGTCGCCCCGCTCGAGGTCGGCGCGGCCGGGGAACGAACGGTCGACCCGTACGTCGGCTACGGAACCTGGGTCGACGTCTTCGACTACGACCCGGCCTACGGCGCCCCGAGCGTCTCGGTGGCGGATCTCGCCGACATGGCCGAGCTCGGCGTGAGAACGGTCTACCTCCAAGCCGCCCGCCTCGATGAACGCACCCCCGATGGTCTCGTCGACCCGTGGCTGCTGACGGACTTCCTCCTCGCCGCCCATGCCCGCGACCTCGACGTCGTCGCCTGGTATCTGCCCCGGTTCGGTGACGACGACGCCGACCTCGACCGGCTGAGGGCCATCGCCGAGTTCGAGGTGCTCGGGCATCGCTTCGATGGTGTCGCGGTGGACATCGAGTGGATCGGGGACGGGATCGACGACGAGACCCGCACGACCCGCCTGTTGTCGCTCAGCGACGGAATCCGCGCCGCGGTCGGTGCCGACCCGCTCGGCGCGATCGTGCCGCCACCGGTGCAGATGGAGGTGATCAACGAGTCGTTCTGGCCCGGTTTCCCATGGCGAGAGCTCGGTGACCGCTACGACGTGTGGTTGCCGATGAGCTACTGGTCGTTTCGTTCGGACTCGTCGGGCTACGGCGACGGCTACGCCTACCACGTCGAGTCGGTGCGGCGACTGCGGAACAATGTCGGCGATCCGGACGCGCTCGTGCACGGCATTGGCGGGATCGGCGGCCTCGACGGTGTCGACGACCCGGATGAGGCTCCCGAACCGCTGGCCTCTCTCGAGGAGATCGAACGGTTCGTCGTCGCCCTCGACGACTCGGACTCGATCGGCGGCTCGATCTACGACTGGGACACGTTGGAGCCCGCGGTTCGCCGGCGGCTCGCGGCGTTGTTCGCCCCGAGCTGAGCGGGTTCACCAACGCGGCGCGCCGGAGAGCGCCTCGTCGATGTCGACAACGACGGCTTCGTCGAGCAGCTCCGCGAGATCTCCGAGGAGCAGCGGGGTCGGGGGCGCCTCACCGAGCACCCAGCGGGCGAACGAACCGTCGTCGAGCCATTCGGCGAGGCTCGGTGAGAGGTCGGGCCAGGCCGTGTCGAACCCGGTCGCCCGTCGGCGAAAGGGCGACCACTCGACGCCGAGCGACAGCCGGCGATCCCGCAGCATCGAGGGGGTGAGGGCGGCCCCCGCCAACGGATGAAGGGCGCTGATCGTCGCCCAGGTGGGTCGATGTCCGATGTCGGCGTCGAGGGTGGCCACGAGGACACGTTCGACCCAGATGGCGTCCAGCAGGACGACCGGCGGGCTCCGCTCGGCCGGGGTGGCCAATCCGAGGGCCCGGCGGCCGACATCGACCACGGGGCCGAACTCGACCGACACCGGGAGCGGCGCGTCGCGGCACGGGTCGACGATGTGGGCGGTGCCGTCGCGGGGGACCACCACCGCGAGCTTCCGTCGGGTCGCGTCGCTGCGCACGAGCCGGGCGGCGATCGGATAGGCGACGGCCGCGGCGCGAGGCGTGCAGCGGATCCCCACCACGGGGCCGTACGGGTGACGGACCGGCTCGTGGGGTCGGGGGAGCGGTACGAGTTGGTCGTCGAGCACCATCACGGCCCGGTCGAGCGCGAGGCTGCGGGTGCCGAGAGCGTGCAGGGAGGGGGACGGGCGCATCGGTTCTCCTGGTGGGGATGCCCTGTGCGACAGGGCGAGGAGGCGAGCCGACCCGGTTCGCGATGGGCTGGGGAGGCGATTCGATCCTCGCAGGCGGCTGTGACAGCGCAGCCCGCAGTGTCACACCCCCTCGGCAACCTGTCGCCGTAAGATCGCCCAGAAGTTCGGGAGACGAACGTGTCGGAACGCAAGAGATCAACAGCCACCACCGCCTTCGGGGTCGGTCGGCGTGAAAGCCACGACGCGACGTCGTTCTACGACCGTTTCACGCCACCCGAGATCAGCGCCGACGACACGATCAACCCGGTTCCCGCCGATCTCGTCGCGATCCATCATCGCGACAGTCGTGAGATCGACCGGGTGCTGCCGGCGAACTCGGTGGCACTGGTCGTCACCTCCCCGCCCTACTTCGTCGGCAAGGAGTACGAGCTGGCGATCACCGGCGACCCCGACACCCGGGATTCGGTCCCGAGAGTTCCCACCTCGTACTTCGACTACCTGCAGATGCTGCGAGACGTCTTCGCGTCGTGCGTGGAAGTGCTCGAACCGGGCGGGAGGATCGCCGTCAATGTCGCCAACCTAGGCCGCAAGCCCTACCGGAGCCTCAGCGCCGACGTGATCTCGATCCTGCAGGACGACCTCGGGCTCTTGCTGCGGGGGGAGATCATCTGGCAGAAGGCCGAGGGGGCCACCGGCTCGGTCGCATGGGGCTCGTACCGACGGGCCACGAATCCGGTGCTGCGCGATCTCACCGAGCGGGTGATCGTCGCGAGCAAAGGACGGTTCGACCGGGCCCAGTCGAAGGGCCGGGAGAGCACGATGTCGGCCGATGACTTCATGGAGGCGACGCTCGATGTGTGGAAGATCAGCCCCGAGTCGGCCCGACGGGTCCAGCACCCCGCGCCATTCCCCGTCGAGCTCCCCCGGCGTCTGATCGACCTCTACACCTATGAGGGCGACGTGGTTCTCGACCCGTTCCTGGGTTCGGGGTCGACCCTCGTCGCCGCCGAGCGCACGGGGCGCCGCGGGTTCGGGTTCGACCTCGACGAGCAGTACTGCGAGATCGCCCGGGCCCGGGTCGATGCCGAACGAGAACGGCCCCGGCTCCGAGCCGTCGAGGTCGTCGGCGAGGACCCACTGTTCGAACCGCCCGACGACGATGCCGACCGCCAGGAGTTCTTCCAGGCCCGAGCCACCAGCGAGGGAAAGAAGGCCGCCGACATCGCCGAACGGGTGTTGACCGAGGCCGGGTTCGATGTCGTGAGATCACCGGTGAAGGTCCCCAAGGTCGGGGTCCAGTTCAACTTCCTGGTCGAAGATGCCGAGGGCGGACAGTTCTACGTCGACGTGTCCGGCGCGTTCACCACTGTGCGACCCGGCCTGATGCGCACCGACACCTTGTGGAAGACCCTCGGGCGGATCCATGTCCTGCGGGCCACCGACGAGCCGCAGAACCCCAGTCGGGTGCTGGTGCTCACCTCCAACCTCCCGAAGGCCGGCAGCGAGGGCGACAAGGCCCTCCGGGCGGTCGGCCCCGACCAGGTGTTCGACGCCATCGAGATGTTCGACCGGGCCGGCGTGGCCCGGCTGCGGGCCTACGCGGCGGGCGGGGCAGTGCTGCCCGCCCCGGGATTCTGGAGCGAATCCGATCTCGAACGATTCGAGGACCTGGCCCGTCATCGGCCCTCGTGATGGCGTCCGTCGCGTACGCGGTCGTGCACACGGAGCCGCCGTCGATCTTCCTGGCCGACGACATCGACCTCCTCCACCGGGTCCTGGCGCTCGAGGTCGTCGCCCGTACCGACCCGGCGTTGCTCGGGCCCCGGGTCGACGCCATACGCGAGGCGCTGCTCGAAGAGCGCTGGGGCGACGCGACCGTCGAATGGATTCGGGCCACCAGCACCGGAATCGACGTCTACGACGGCAAGAACGTCTACACCGACGACGACCTCCCCGCCGACATGATCGGCGTGCAACTCCAGTTCACCCGCCTGTTCCACTGAGATGCCCGACACCCGCACCGAGATCTCCGAGATCCTGACCGGCCTCGGTCTCTTCGGTTTCCGCGACATCGAGCGGGCCCTCGCCGCCCGGCCCCGCTTCATCGTCAAGGTCGACGATGCCGTGTTCGATCGGCTCGATGCGGTGTGGGCCGCCGGCACCCACCGGCCCATCTTCGAGACGGCATACGACAACGGCGCGGTGTTCGCCCGTGCCGACGACGGACTGCGAGGTCGTCCACCCTGGATCGTCGAGTGGAAGGGCCCGCATCGCCCTCCCGCCTACGAGCAGATCCCCGCCGATCTGCGCGTCGACCACGTCTACCTCCTCAGCTGCAAGTACGGATCCAACATCTTGCACAACGCATCCCCGTGGCATGTGTTCGACCGGGCGCTGAGCGAACGCACGAAGCACAGCGGCGACTGGTTCGCGGCCGTCGCCCCCGAATCCTTCCAGGACTTCTACGTCGAGGTCCGCGACCATGTCGGCGACCCGACGCTTCCCGTCGAGGTGACGGCACTGGCACCCGAGCATCGTGCCCGCTTGAAGGCTGCCCTCAAGGGACATTGGCCGGCCGCGCTGCGAGACGACTGGAAGCTCGTCGCCTTCGAGGTCGCCCGATCGAGCGCGTCTCGCCTCCTCACGGTCGCGTCCGGGCGACGGGAACGAGAGGAGTTCCTGTGGCGGCTGCTCCGCTTCCAGGCCGCGCCCTACTTCGTTCTCGGCGCCGGACTCGACGACGAACCCCTCCGGTACCGCGTCGGCACCCCGTGGGACTTCCGCAATCGGTTCGACCTCAGGAGCTTCGACATGTGGGGAGACCCGGCCGGGCAGCCCACCGTGAGATGGCGAGCCGATCTCGTCGATCGTGAGCTCGGCGAGCGCGTCGTGGAAGGTCATGTGGAGGTGCGGTGGAGCCACGGCAAGTTCGCCGGTGTCCCCGAGGCGAAGGTGTATCTCGACACGCCGCATCACGACGTTGCCGGCTACGAGCCGATCGACTCCGGAAGCTGATCGATGGCGGCGACCCATCGGGTCCGCCGCAGCACGAGGGCGCGGGCCAAACGGGCGTCGCTGGCGACATAGGCCCGCCGCTCCGGCTCGGACAGGTCATGGATGCGTTCCCGGTCGACCTCGACCACCGGGAGGCCGACGAGTCGGGCCAAGGGCTTGAGTCCACACGGCAAGCGAAGGGTTGCGCCCACGTCGGCGCGAAAGAGCTGGTAGCCGTCGACGTGGCGGTGGCCGTGCCAACGAGCCCGGTAGCCGCCCGCGTGACCGGCGAGTGGTTCGTGGTGACCACCGATCGTGGGGTCGGCAACCAGCTCGAGGCCGAGTGACACCCCCACGCGGGCGGCGCGGTCGCACAGGAACGGGAGATCGAACCCGCCACCGTTCCAGGTGACGAGCACCCCGGCCGGCAACGACCGGAGAACCGAGTCGAGCTCGTCGAGCAGCTGTTCTTCGTCACCGTCGAGGACGACCTCGAGGCCGTCGCCGGCGAGGGCAACGGCCACCACCGCGGCGACATCGGGATCGAGGCCGTTGACGGTCGTGTCGGTCTCGATGTCGAGCCCGTAGGTGGGCGGCAGATCGTCGGGGGAACTGATCGACGAATCGTAGGCGCCCGACCGGTCAGCCGTCGTCGACCGGGACGAGTTCGACGACGAAGCTGCGAGGCCACAGCTTCCCGCCGAGTAGCAGCGTGCCGTCGCCCAGATCGGCGATGCCGTTGAGCACGGCATCGGGATCACCCGGATCGGGGTCGGTGAGCTCGATCGCCTCCACGAGTGGCGAGGCGTCGATGGATGCGACGACCGAGCCGCTCGTCGGGTCGATCACGACGATCTCGCTCGACTTCCAGACGTTGGCGGTCACGAGCCCGCCGATGCACTCCAACTCGTTGAGGTCCTCGACGGGCGCACCGTTCCGGCGAACCTCGACATCCCCGAGTACGGCGAACGAAGCCGGATCCCGGCGGGTGAGACGAGAAGAACCGTCCGACATCCACACGTCGACGCCGTCGAAGCACAGCCCCCAGCCCTCCCCCTCGTACCGGTAGCTGCCGATCGGTTCGAAGGTGACGGCGTCGTAGCGAAACGCGATCCCCGAGGTCCATGTGAGCTGCACGATCTCGTCGCCGACGACCGTCACGCCCTCGCCGAAGTAGTCAGCGGCGAGCGAACGTGACCGGAGAACCTCCCCGCTGGTGGGGTCGACGAGCCGCAGCGTCGACTGGCCGCGTCGCCCGGTCCCCTCGACGATGCCGGCGGGGACCCGTTCGAGGCCCTGCGTGAACGCTCCGGGGTCATGGTCGAGCTCGCGAACCACCCGCACGGTCCACCGTTGGAGACCGACCCCGGGCTCGCTCGGCCATGGCGACGTCTCACTCGGCGACGTCGCCGCGTCGGCGGTGCCCGCGGGCGCCTCGACGCCGTCGCCGGGCGGGGCCACCGGATCGGTGCTGCAGGCGCCGGCGATCAGCGCGCCGAGAACGGTGGTGGCGAGGGCGACCCGGAGTGACACGTCGCCATGCTGGCAGTTCGACGACCACGAAGGGTGGCGAGGGTTCAGATCTCTCGATCGGGGCCGACGGAGACGGGTGGACTCCCCCACGAATTCCCCCTCGGCCGCGACGGCGGCATCCCTCACCGGACTACGGATCGCGGCGGCGATCGGTTTTCTGGTGGCGATCGCCGCCGTCGTGGTCGGATTCCTCGTCGTCTGGTGGCTCGGGATCCTCGCGTTGGCGATGACACCGGTGCTCCCGATGCTCTCCGTGCAACTCGTCGAGGTGGTTCGGCGCGACTAGGCGAGGGTGCCGCCGTCGACCCGGAGGACCTCGCCGTTGATGTGGGCGGCCTCGGGCGCAGCCAGGAACGTGATGGCCGCGGCGACCGTGTCCGGTCCGCGGAACTCGTCGAGCGGCGAGATCCGCTCGAACAGGCTGACGTCCACGTCGTCGGGAAGTTCGAGACCTCCGACCATCGGGGTCGTGATGCCACCGGGCGCGACGGCGTTGACCCGCACCCCGCGGCGGGCGTACTCCATCGCGAGCGTGCGGGTCATCGCGAGCACCCCGCCCTTCGACGCGCTGTAGGCGAGCATCCACGGGTGACCGGAAAGCGCCGACGTCGACGCGGCCATCACGATGTTGCCGCGCGACTCGACGAGCGCGGGAAGGGCCCGTCGAGTCGTGTGGAAGACACCGGTCAGATTGACCGCGATGACCCTCTCCCACTGCTCATCGGGAACCTCGTGGGAGTGGGACGCGGCGAGAATGCCGGCGATGTTGCACAGCACGTCGACGCGCCCGAACCGGTCGAGCGCGGTGTCGATCGGCGCTTCCGCCCCGGACCGCACGGACACATCGGACCGGACCGCGACGGCGACCCCGCCGGTGTCGACGATCTCCGCGACGACGTCGTCGATCGCCGGGTCGATGTCGGCCGCGACGACGAACGCACCCTCGGCGGCGAGGCGTGAAGCGGTGGCGCGGCCGATCCCGGACGCGGCGCCGGTCACCACCGCGACGAGGTCGGCGAATCGCGGGGAAGGGTCGGGATCCATGCCCTGAATCTCTCAGTTTCGGTGGCCGGGGTCGAACCGAGTGGGCCGGTCGTCTCGTTTTCGGCTCTTCGCATGGGCCGATCGGCCCGAACTGGCCGTTCGCGTTTCACCTGGGCGGGTCGACGTACCGATGCCAGGCACGTGGGAAAACTCCGACGGCGACCACGAAACCGATCACTGACACATCAGCTGGCCCTCTCCGTGATCCTTCCTGCCGCGCTGGGTCTGCTGGTCACCGTCGGGCTCTCGAGCTGGGTTCGCCGTGCCGGTGCCGGGCTCCTCGACGTCGATGTCGTCGTCTTGGTGGTCGGGTTCGCGGTGACGGTGGTGATGACCGCCACCGTCGCGTTGCAGCGGCTCTTCAGTCGCCAGACCCACGCCCATCTCCGGGCGATGGAACATCGGGCGTCGCACGACGAGCTGACCGGGCTCCTGGCCCGAGACGAGCTCCGGGCCCGACTGGACGTCGCGTTGCGCAGCGCGTATCGCCACGATCGGGTGGTCGGCGTGTTGTTCCTCGATCTCGACGGGTTCAAGGCGATCAACGACAGCATGGGCCACGAGGCCGGCGATGCCCTGCTGCGGGCGTTCGGCGCCCGCCTTCGATCGTCGGTTCGTTCCGAAGACCTCGTGGCCCGCTTCGGCGGCGACGAGTTCGTCGTGGTCACCCTCGGTCTGGAACGCGAGTCCGCGGTTCGCGAGGTCGCCGAGAACGTCCGCCGGGAGTTCGAGCGGCCGGTGGAGATCATCGATGGCGAGATCCTGATGACACCGAGCATCGGCGTGTCGATCGGTTCCCGGGTGAGCCCGGGTGGCCCCGACGATCTTCTGGCCAGCGCCGATCAGGCGATGTACCGGGCCAAGAAGCTCCGGCTCGGCGTCGAGGTGTTCGACGATCGGCAGCGCCGCGAGGTCCTGGACCGTCGCGAAGTGGAGCGGGCCCTGGTGCCGGCCCTCGCCGACGGCCAGTTCCAGGTCTTCTATCAGTCGATCGTCTCGGAGTCGCGGGGTCGCACCGTGGGCCTCGAGGGGCTTGTCCGGTGGCAACATCCGGTTCACGGGATCCTCGGCCCGGATCGGTTCCTCGCCGTCGCCGAGGAGGCAGGGCTTCTCGCTCGGCTCGGCGAGGTCGTCATGCGGGAGGCGGTCGCGCAGACATCGGTCTGGAATCATCTCTACGGGCCGGCCAACCACACCCAGGTCGGGGTGAATCTGGCCGAACGCCAACTCGTCGATCCGTCGTTCGCCGATCGCGTCGCCGAGATCCTCGCCTGGGCGGGAGTGATGCCGAGGCAACTCGACCTGGAGGTCGGCGAGGAACTGCTCCTCCGGCGTGTCGACGACTCGAACCGGGTCCTTCACCGCCTGGCCGAGCTCGGATGCCGCATCGTGATCGACGACTTCGGCATCGCCCACGGCGCCTTCTCCCGGATCCGCGACCTTGATCTCGTCGGTGCGGTGAAGATCGACCGTTCGATCATCCGCGACCTCGGCCAGGACAACGTGGCCCGGGCCGTCGTCGAGGCCACCGTGTCGATGGCGAACGCCCTCGACATCGAGGTGATCGCCGAGGGTGTCGAGACGGCGGAACAGCGCCGGCTGGTCGTCGACCTGGGCATCGACCTCATGCAGGGATTTCTCTTCCAGTATCCGGTTCCGGCCGACGAGTACGAGCGGCTCCTCGGCGAACACGTCTTGTCTTGAACGCGCGGCGGGTGCCTCAGCTGTCGCCGTCGTCCTCCTCGTCGATCCCGAGGAGTCGACGTTCGAGCCTGTCGAAGTCGTCGGCCCGCATCGACGGCTGATCGGGAACGGTGACGCCGCAGAAACTGATCAACGCCCGTGAGGGTGCGAGCCCGGGCGCGGGCCGGGTCAGCAACTGTTGGAGCTTCTCCTTGTCGCCTTCGAGGATGATCCGGGCCGGGTCGAAGTCGAACGGGGCGGCCGTCTCGAGATAGTCCTCGTAGTAAGTCACGACGGCCGACATCTCCGCCTGCACCTCGCGGCTGGCCAGCTCGTTCACCTCACGCCAGAAGTCGAGGGCGAGCCGGGCGACCGGCCCCGGGCCCGCCGCCGGATCGACCAGCTCGGCCTCCTCGGCGAAACTCCGGGCTCGTTCACAGATCAAGAGGTTTCGTGCGTCGTTGTCGAGCGTGGTGGTGGGGGGAGCGGTCGTCGTGGTGGTGGTCGTCGTCGTGACGGTCGCGACCTCTTCGTCGACGGTCGCTCGTCCCTCGATCTCGGTCCACGCGTACGCGATTCCTCCCGCGACCAGGGCGACAGCGATCAGGCCTCGGAGCTCGGTCCACCACACAGCCCCAGTCTGGCGGGCGAACGTCGTGCTGCGACGTCATCCCGACTCGACGACTCCGACCGCGCCGGCCTCGACCAAGTCGGCCAGCTCGCCGCTTCGACCAAGCTGTTCGAGGATCTCCACCGTGTGCTCACCGAGCTTCGGCGCGAGCCCGCGCGGTGCCCACGGTGTGCCGTGGAAGTCGCATGGCGTCGCGATCATCGACGTCGTGCTCGTCCCGTCCGGCACCTCGACGAGTCCGCCGGCCGCGTGGAACTGGGGGTCGGCGAGAAGGTCGTCGGGGGACTGCACCGGCGCCCAGAAGAAGTCCGGCTCGCCCGCGAAGATGCCGGCCCACTCGTCGAGCGTGCGGGTGACGAAGATCCGATCGAGCTCGGCGATCAGCTCGCGCCCGTTGATCGCCCGATCCATCGCGGTCGCCCACCGCTCGTCGTCGATCCACTCGGGATGGCCGACGACCCGAGCCATCGGAGGCCAATGGCGGTCCCCCTCGAGCCCGACCACCCAGAAGCGTCTTCCGTCGCCGGTCACATAGTTGTTGGTGCTGGGATTGTGCATCGTCTCGCGGTCGCCGACACCGAGGGTCAGGCCCCACCCGACGGTGATCGAGAGATCGAAGCTCAGCGTGTAGATCCCTTCTCGAAACAACGAGGTCGAAACGAGCTGACCCTCTCCGGTCTTCTCGCGGTGGTAGAGAGCGGCGGAGATGGCCGCCGCACCGGCCAGGCCGGCGTTGTGATCGCCCATCCCTCCCCGCTGAAACGGCGGGTCGCTTCCCTCCGTGGTCAACATGTGGGCGATGCCGGAACGGGCCCAGAACGCGGCGATGTCGTAGGCGGCCTTGTCCTTGTCGGGGCCGTCGAGGCCGAAACCGGTGATCGCGGCATAGATCAGGCCGGGGTGGGCTGCGGTCAACGTGTCGGGATCGAGGCCGAGCCGGTCCAGGCCGGCCAACCGGACGTTCGTGACGAACACGTCGGCTTCGGCGATCAGCGAGCTCGCGATGTCCAGACCCTCGTCGGTCGCCAGGTCCAAGGCGATCGACCTCTTCGATCGGTTGTCCATCTCGAACACCGGATTGGTGGGCATGTCGGAGCCGAGCATCCGCTGGAAGATCCGGGCCGGGTCGCCGGTGAGCGGCTCGATCTTGACGACGTCGGCGCCCCAGTCGGCGAGGATGCCTCCGGCGGCCGGGCCGGCCACCCACACGCCCAACTCGACGACCTTCACTCCCGCGAGTGGTCCCGACATCGTGGTCTCCTTGGGTTGGGGTGGTCCCGGTGGTGTAGCACTCGTGCACGGATCGCTCAACGTGCGATCGTGGTGGCCGTGGCGATTCTCCGGGTCCTGGCCGTGTGCACCGGCAACACGTGTCGATCTCCGATGGCCGCGGCGATCCTCGGGTCCCGACTGGCCGATGCCGGGGTGGCGGCGACCGTGGCGTCGGCCGGGACCCTCGGATGGGGTGGCCGGCCCGCGACGGCGCACGCGGTGGCCGTCATGGAAGAGATGGGGCTGGACCTCTCCTCTCATCGCAGCCGGCGCATCGACGCCGCCGACCTCGACGTCGACCTGGTCCTGGCGATGACCCGCGACCACGCCGGGGCCGTGATCGGACGCGACGAATCCCTGCGCTCGAGCGTCTTCTTGCCGTCGGAGCTGGCCCGATTGCTGGCCGGGGCCGGCCCGGACGAGGCGACGAGCGCAGCGGTGAGGATACGGATGCTCGGAGAACAACGCGAGGGGTCGCTGATCGGTCGGGCGGCCGAGGAGGTCGCCGATCCGGCCGGCGAGCCCATCGACGTGTATCGACGCACGGGCCGACGTCTCGACCGGGAGTTGCGCATCATCGCGACCGCGCTCGTGGCCTACGGTCGGGATCCCCGAGGAGGATGATCGATGGTCAAGATACGACGAGGAGCACGGACCCGGGACGTCGAGTACCGCGCCCGCGCAGGTGGCGGCCGGGCCCGGATGCCGTTTCCGATGCCGACCAGCCGCGGCGGCAAGGCGGGCGCGGGAGTGGGTGGCGCCGGCCTCGCCGGGGTGATCGTCGTCATCGTGATCTCGCTGCTCGGATCCGGCGGCGACGGTGGCGGGCTCGGTGACATCCTCGATCAGATGACCCAGGGGGCGTCGACGGGTGGGGCCACGTCGGGTCCGGTGGCCGAACGTGACGAGTTCCTCGAGGTCGTGTTCACCGACGTGCAGGACTACTGGGAGGCGAGCCTGACCGACTACCGGCGGGCCACGATGGTGATCTTCAACGACCGCGTCGTCACCGGTGGATGTGGCGACGCGACGTCTGCGTCGGGGCCCTTCTACTGCCCGGCCGACGAACAGGTGTATCTCGACGCCGCCTTCTTCGACGTGCTGGCCGGCCCCCAGTTCGAAGCGGGCGGAGACTTCGCCCAGGCCTATGTCGTGGCGCACGAGGTCGCCCACCATGTCCAGACGGTGACCGGGGTGTCGGCCGACGTGCGCGGCCGTCAACAGAGCGCGGGATCGCAGACGGAGGCGAACGGGCTCACGATTCGCCTCGAGCTCCAATCCGACTGTCTCGCCGGGTCGTGGGCCAGCGTGGCCTCGAGGCGTCCGCAGACGTTCGAGGGCAACGACAATCTGCTGTATCTCGACGCCGGTGACCTGCGAGAGGGGTTGCGGGCGGCCGCGGCGGTCGGCGACGACCGCATCCAGGAGTCGGCCGGCCAGGTCGTCAACCAGGAGAGCTGGACCCACGGATCGGCCGACCAGCGCGAAGCGTGGTTCACGCTCGGACTCGACACCGGCGACCCGACCCGGTGCGACGGCACCTTCGACGAGACCGTGGCCGCCACGGAGATCCTGCCTCGCTGAACGAGTTCGAACTCGGCTCGGCGGCGATCTAGGGTGGCGTGCTCGCGTGACGTTGCCGCGGGCACCGCCTCCGCCGATGGGACTCCGACATGTTTGACCTCCTGATCCGCAACGGCACCGTGGTGGACGGCACCGGTGCCGATCTTCGGGTTGCCAATGTCGCCGTCCGCGACGGGCTGATCGTCGCGGTCGGCGCCGACCTCGATGGCGACGCCCGTGAGGTGATCGACGCGAGCGGGATGATCGTCACCCCCGGTTTCGTCGACATCCACACCCACTACGACGGCCAGGTCACCTGGGACGAGACGCTCGAGCCGACATCTCTGCACGGGGTGACGACATTGGTCATGGGCAACTGCGGTGTCGGGTTCGCGCCGGTGCGGCCCGGAACCGAGGAGTGGTTGATCCAGCTGATGGAAGGGGTCGAGGACATTCCCGGCGCCGCGCTCAGCGAGGGCATCGCCTGGGGCTGGGAGACGTTCCCGCAATACCTCGATACCCTCGACCGGCTCCGCTGGTCCGTCGACGTCGGCACCCAGATTCCCCACGGGTCCGTGCGCGCCTACGTCATGGGGGAGCGGGGCGCCAGGAACGAGGCCGCCAGTCCCGAGGAGATCGCCCAGATGGCGCAGATCGTACGGGAAGCGGTCGAAGCCGGCGCGCTCGGAGTCTCCACGTCGCGCACGCTGGGTCACCGGGCGATGGACGGCGAACCGGTCCCCGGCACCTTCGCGGCCGAAGACGAGCTCTTCGCGTTGGGTCGTGCGCTACGTGACGGCGGAGGTGGCGTCTTCGAGCTGGCACCCGCGGGGGCGGCCGGGCTCGACATCGTGGCGCCCATGAAGGAAGTCGACTGGATGCGTCGCCTCTCGGCCGAGACCGGCCAACCGGTCACGTTCGCGATGTTGCAGGTCCCCGCGGCCCCGGACCTCTGGAAGGAGCAGATGGCGGCAACGCTCGCGGCGACGGCCGAGGGCGCCCAGCTCCACCCCCAGGTCGCCGGTCGACCATTCGGGGTGCTGATCGGCTTCCAGACCGGTCATCCGTTCATGCTGCGGCCGACCTATCTGGCGCTCGCCGAGTTGCCGATGCAGGAGAGGATCGCCGAGCTTCGCCGGCCCGAGATCAAAGCGGCCATCCTCTCCGAGGAGAACGACGCCGGTACCGGATCGATCCACGAGGGGATCGCGATGCTCGCCGCCGGGATGCTCGACTCGCTCTACGTGCTGGGCGACCCGCCCGACTACGAACCGACCCACGATCGTTCGGTCGCCGGGATCGCCGAGGCGACATCGGTCACTTCCGAGGAGGCCGCCTACGACGCGTTGTGCGCCGACGACGGCACCGCCTTGTTGATGCTGCCGCTCTACAACTATGTCGACGGCAACCACGACGCGATCCGTGAGCAGCTCACCCATCCGCAAGCCGTCGTCGGACTGGGCGACGGCGGGGCCCACTGCGGGTTGATCTGTGATGCCTCGCTGCCGACCACGATGATCTCCCATTGGACCCGCGGCCGGACCCGTGGCGAGCGCCTACCGCTCGAGTGGGTCGTGCGGAAGCAGACCAAGGACACCGCCGCCCTGTTCGGCATGACCGATCGCGGCACCATCGAGGTCGGCAAGCGGGCCGATCTCAACGTGATCGATCACGACCGGCTCGATCTCCGGATGCCCGAGCTGGTCCACGACCTCCCCGCTGGCGGCCGACGCCTGATCCAGGGAGCCGACGGGTATGTCGCGACGATCGTCGCCGGTGAGGTCACACGCCGCGACGGCGTCGACACCGGCGCCCGGCCCGGCCGGCTGGTTCGCGGACGACGCTGACGTCTCGCGTCTCTCCACCGAGGTCGACCCGGGTCGGTTTGATCCGAACGACTCAGGCTGGCCTTTCCCTCACCCGCATACGGTTTTGGTGATGACGAGTCTCCAGCTGGACGCTGGTGCCCGCATGGCCCTCGATGTTGCGTTGGGGACCGCGGGGGCCATGGGCGACGAACGATGCGGAACCGAATACCTGCTCTTCGGAGTCGTCGCGACCGCGTCCGGTGACATGGCCGAGCTCTGCGAGCTGTTCGCGCTCGACACGGCCCGCCTCGAGCGGGCCATCGTGGCGATCCGGGGTCATCGCTTCGAGCCGGTCGCCGAAGGAGCCGTCGATCCTCCGTTCAGCCCTCGCGCCGAGCTCTCGCTCCACGGAAAGTCGTTGTCGGGAGACGACCGCCGCTCGTCGTTCGATCTGCTGCTCGGCTGCCTCGGTGATCCCCGTTCGGGCGCAGCCACGGTTCTTCGCCACCTCGGCGTCCGGCTCGGGGAGATCCGTCGTCTGGTGGAGCTCGGCGCGGCCCGACTCGACCGGTCCGAGGTGGAGGGACTCATCGCCGCGCTCGATCGACGCGCCGACACGCACTACTCGTGGTGGGGGCCCGCGGCCGACGCGGTGGTCACCCGCGTCGGATCATCGGTCCCGCTGCCCCGCCTCGTCGCCCGCAGTCAGACCGCGGAGATCACCCTCGACGCCCTGGTCGTCGGACCCGACGGGTTCGGGCTGACCCTCACCGTCGCGTCCCTCGGGGACTGGGTGCTGCCGCCGACGTGGGAGGCGATCGAGTTCCTCAGCCCCGGGATCGGGGCCGAACACCGGCTCGCGCCGGAGGTCATCACCGTCGATCTGACCTACCCCGACGGAACGACGATCTCGAACCGGCACAGCAGCCGACGCTGGCGGGCTGATGTGCCCACCCCGGGCGCGCTGGTCCGCCTCGGCACGAAGAAGAGCGTCGAGGACCGCAACGACCGGCGCCGTCCCGTCCGTCATCGCGAGTCGACCGAGTGGTGGGCGTGGCCCCTTCCGCTCGGCGACGAGATTCGTCTCGATGTGGCATGGCCGGCGGAAGCCGTCGATGGCACCGTGTCCCTCGACGGAACCGCGATCGCCGAGCGGGCCGCGGCGTTCCGGGACACCGACGACTGATCCGAACCTCGTTTTGGGCAGAATCGTGCGGCTGTGGTGGAATCAGCCGCGTATGGCCGAACTTCCTGAGATCGATTTCACTCTCGAGTATCCCTATACCCGAACCACCGGCCCGATCATCGGTCCGTTCCTGACGGGGTTGCGCGACGGCCGGATCCTCGGGACGAGGGTGGGGGACCGGGTGGTGTGCCCACCGGTCGAGTACGACCCGGCGACCGGCGCCACCATCGGCCCCGAACATCTCGTCGAGGTGGGCCCCGCCGGCACCGTCGACGCCTGGACCTGGGTCGCGGAACCGACGTCGAAGCATCCGTTCGATCATCCGTTCGCGTTCGCCCAGATCAAACTGGACGGTGCCGACACGACGATGCTGCACGCGGTCGACGCCGGCTCCATCGAGAAGATGACCACCGGGATGCGGGTCGTCGTGCGCTACCACGACGACGGGCTCGGAACGATCACCGACGTGCACTTCGTGCCCGGAGACGTGCCGCCGGCGATGCCGCGGCCGGCTGCGGCCGGTGACGCCGACCCGGAGCCGGTTGCGATCACCGAACATCTCATCGGCGTTCGGATCAGGGAGCCGTTGCAACCCCACCGCCGCCGGTTCCTGCAAGGGCTGAGCGTTGGAAGGATTCTCGGGCAGCGAAGCCCGGCCGACGGCAAGATCCACGTGCCGAGCCGTGGCTACGACGCGATCAACCGGGTTCCGATGACCGAGGCCGACGATGTCGAGGTCGCCGACCGCGGCACGGTCACGTCCTTCACGGAGATCACCCCCGTGCAATACCACGGCCAGACCGAGACCGAGCCCTACATACGCTGCTCGATCCTGCTCGACGGGGCCGACACCACGATCGGGGGGATCGACATCCGTGACATCCCGATCGACGAGTTCCGGGTCGGTCTGCGTCTCCAGATGATCTGGAACGACGCGGTGGGCCGAGGTGAGGTCCGCTTCGACGATGTCGACAACCGCAGCTATGGCCTCACCGAGGCCGTGTACGAACGTTGGGAACCCACCGGCGAACCCGATGTCGATCCCGAGCTCGTGAAGGAGCACAACTTCTGATGGCCACTCCCGAAGACCGTGCTCCCGAAGACATCGCGATCGTCGCTGTGGCCCAGACCGAGGCCCACGCCCGCTACGACGGTCCCGAGGTCGTCTTGATCATGGAGGTCGTCAACCGGCTGCTCGCCGAAGCGGACCTCGAACGCGGCGATGTCGGGTTCACGATCGCGGGCAGCTGCGACTATCTCGGCGGCATGCCCTTCGCGTTCGTCTCGAATGTCGACGGCATGGGGGCCTGGCCTCCGGTCTACGAGTCGCACCTCGAGATGGACGGGGCGTGGGCGCTGTTCGAGGCCTGGCTCCGGCTGCAGATGGGAGACATCGATGTGGCGATGGTCGTCGGGTCGGGGAAGTCGTCTCCGTGCAACGCCCGCGAGGTGTTCCACCTCCAGGCCGACCCGTACGTCGTCGCACCGCTCGGTCTCGACCCCGACGCGATGGCCGGGATCCAGGCCCGAGCGCTGATCGACGCCGGCCGGGCCACGGAGGCCGACATCGCCGACGTCGTCGTGCGCAGTCGGGCCGCGGCGATGACGAACCCCAACGCCCAGGTGGCCGGCGAGGTGTCGGTCGATTCGCTCCTCGCCGCCCCCTACGACATGGCCCCGTTGCGGGCCCACGACGTCTCGCCCAAGGCCGACGGCGCCGCCGGCGTGCTCCTCGCCCGCCGGGACCGCGCCCGCGAGCTCACCGACACCCCCGTGTGGATCACCGGCCTCGACCACCGCATCGAGTCGCATCACGCCGGACTGCGCGACCTCACCGACTCGGCGTCGACCCGGCTGGCTGCGACCGGCGCGGGAGTTGCCGCCGGGCCGATCGACGTGGCCGAGCTCCACGTCACCCATGCGCACGAGGAGATCATCCTTCGCGACGCGCTCGGGCTCGATGAGACGACCGTCGTCAACCCGTCGGGTGGACCGCTGGCCGGTGACCCGGTGATGGCGACGGGGTTGACCCGCATCATCGAGGTCGCCCGTCGGATCGCCGGCGGCGACGCCGACCGAGGAGTGGGTCATGCCGCATCGGGGGCGGCGCTCCAACAGAACCTGCTCTGCGTGATGGAAGGTGGTGGCTGACATGGCCCGCCCGTGTGCGGTCGTCGGAATCGGCCAGACGCAGTACAAGAGACGCCGCGACGACCTCTCGCTCGACGGGCTCGTCCGGGAAGCCGCGCTGCGAGCGCTCGACGACGCCCAAATCACGTTCGCCGACATCGACGCCATCGTGCTCGGAAAGGCGCCGGACGCCCTCGAAGGCGTGATCATGCCCGAGCTCTCGCTGGCCGACGCCCTCGGTGCCGTCGGCAAGCCGATCCATCGGGTCCACACCGCGGGATCCGTCGGCGCGTCGACCGCGATCTCCGCCGCCGTGCTCGTCGAGAGCGGCCGGTACGACACGGTCCTGACCGTCACCTACGAAAAGCAGTCGGAGGGAAACGCCACGTGGGCCCTCTCCGGCGGCAAGTCCGGCGGGCAGGGTGCCGGAGGGACCTTCGCGCCGTGGATCCGTGAGTACATCCGCCGATCGCAGGCCCCCGAACACATCGGCTGGATGGTCGCGGTCAAGGATCGCCGAAACGCCCTGAAGAATCCCTACGCCCACCTCCACCTGGAGGACATCAGCATCGAGACGGTCCGGGAGTCCCCGATGCTGTGGGACCCGCTGCATTTCCTGGAGTCGTGTCCGTCCTCCGACGGGGCGGCGGCGATGGTGATGTGCGCGCAGGACAAGGTGTCGCGTTCGCCCCACCCGCCCGCCTGGGTTCTCGGGCACGCGAAGCGCACCGAGTTCTCGTCGTTCCCTGGGCGCGACACGGTGAAGCCCCAGGCCGGCGTGGATTGCGCGGCGGCGCTCTATCGGGAGGTCGGGATCACCGACCCGCGTCGTCAGATCGACGTCGCCGAGCTCTACGTGCCGTTCAGCTGGTACGAGCCGATGTGGCTCGAGGGTCACCTCATCGCCGAGGAGGGCGAGGGCTGGAAGATGACCGACGAGGGCGCCACCGCGCTGACCGGCGACTTCCCCGTCAACTGCTCCGGCGGTGTGCTCTCGTCCAATCCGATCGGTGCATCGGGAATGATCCGCTGTCTCGAGGCGGCCAATCAGGTACGGGGCACGGCGGGCGACTATCAAGTCGACGGCGCGAAGGTCGCGTTGGGTCATGCCTACGGTGGCGCCGCTCAGTACTTCGCGATGTGGATCGTGTCGTCGGAGCAGCAGCCCGAGTTCAACTGATCGGGAGAGAACTGATGGGATCGTGCGACGGACGGGTCGTGATCGTCACCGGCGCGGCGCGCGGGCTCGGCCGCGCCCACGCGTTGGCGTTCGCCGCAGAGGGAGCCCGGGTGGTGGTCAACGATCTCGGGGTCGAACGGGACGGTTCCGCGGGCACGAGCCAGGCAGCCGACGCCGTCGTCGCGGAGATCGTCGCCGCCGGTGGAGAGGCGGTCGCGAACGCGGCCGACGTGGCCGACTGGGACCAGGCCGCGGCGATGGTGCAGCAAGCCATCGACACGTTCGGGTCGCTCGACACCCTCGTCTGCAACGCTGGGTTCCTGCGCGACCGGATGCTCGCCGGGATGTCCGAGGACGAGTGGGACAGCGTCACTCGCGTGCATCTGAAAGGCCACTTCGCGCCGGCCCGCCACGCCATCGAGTACTGGCGGGCCCGGTCGAAGGCAGGGGACGAGATCGAGGCCCGGGTCGTGAACACCTCATCGGGCGCGGGTCTGGCCGGCTCGATCGGACAGGGAAACTACGCGGCGGCCAAAGCCGGGATCGCCCTGCTCACGATTCAGCAGGCTGCCGAGTGGGGCCGCTACGGGGTGCGGGTCAACGCGATCGCCCCGGACGCCCGAACCCGGATGACCGAAGGTGTGTTCTACAGCTCGGAGATCCCCGAGGGGTTCGACGAGAAGGCGCCGGAGAACATCTCGCCGTTGGTCGTGTGGTTGGGCAGCGCCGCCTGCGACGTGACCGGCCGCACATTCGAGAACACCGGCGATCAACTCAACGTCTGCGACGGTTGGCAAAAGGGCCCGATCGAGTCGGTCGGGGGACGGCGGATGACGGTTGCCGAGGCCGGTGAGCTGGCCCACCGGTCGATCGCCGGGACACAGTCGCCGCAACCGGTCCACGGAAGCGAGGCCTGACCGGGGCATGGACTTCGACGATTCGCCGGAGGAGGCCGTGTGGCGGGATCGGTGCCGGGCCTTCCTCGAGGCGCATGCCGCCTTGAAACCCGAGCGGGTCGACTGGGGCGAGAGCTATTGGGCGAAGGCCCGAACGGTCGAGGAGGAGGCGGCGTACGACCTTCGTTGTCGTGCGTGGCAGAGAGCCAAGTTCGACGAGGGCTGGGCCGGTCTGACCTGGCCCGAGGAGTACGGCGGTCGTGGGCTGTCGAGCCACTTCGCCGCGATCTTCGCGGAGGAGGAGGGGCGTTTCGACGTCCCCCAGGGCCCGTTCGCGCAGTCGATCGGCATGGCCGGACCGACGATCATCGCACACGGCACGGAGGCGCAGAAGAAGCGCTACCTGACGCCGATGCTGACCGGTGAGGAGACCTGGTGTCAGTTGTTCTCCGAACCCGGAGCCGGATCCGATCTGGCCGGGCTGCGGACGTCGGCGGTGCTCGACGGAGACGAGATCATCGTCAACGGCCAGAAGGTTTGGACGTCGAACGCGGCGGAAGCCGCCCACGGGATGTTGCTCGTCCGCAGCGACGTGGAGCAGCCGAAGCACCGGGGCATCACCTACCTGTTGCTCGACATGTCGACGCCGGGGATCGACATCCGGCCGTTGCGCCAACCGACCGGTCGCGCCGAGTTCAACGAGGTCTTCCTCGACGACGTCCGGGTGCCGGTCGAGAACGTGCTCGGGGAGATCAACGCCGGCTGGGGCCCGATCCTGACGACGCTGACCAACGAGCGGACCGGCATCGGTGGCCAGTCACCGATGGTCGACGACGCGATCGAGCTCGCCCGGACGTTCGGCGTCGCCGCCGACCCGGTCGTGCGCCAGGACCTGGCTCGTCTCCACACGATCGCGGCGACCGTTCGGTTCCTGGGGTATCGCGTGCGCACTGCCGCGTCGCGTGGTGTTCCGCCCGGGCCCGAGAGCTCGGTGCTGAAGCTGGCCAACAGTCGGAGGTTGGAGCTCTCGGGCAACGTGACGATGTCGATCATGGGGGCTCGAGGCACGTTGTACGGCGACGACGCCGAGATGTCCGGGTTCTGGCAGAACTACGCCTTCCTCGGTCAATGGATGTCGCGGATCGGCGGCGGAACCGATGAGGTGCAGCGCAACATCATCGGCGAGAACGTGCTCGGGCTTCCTCAGGAGCCCAGGCCCGACAAAGGCGTTCCCTTCAAGGACATCCCCGTCTGACTGCTGTCGTCGAGCCGGGCGAACGCCGATGCCACCGCGGTTGTCGCGGCGTCGGCATCGGCACCGAGTTGGCGAACCTCGAAGACGAATCGGTCCGCGGCCGCGGCGATGCGTTCTCGTCGTTCGCGCAGCGGTTCGGAATGGGGGGGCTCGTCGACGACGAAGGTTCCGGTGCGTCCGCGTCCTTCGACGATGCCGTCGCGCTCGAGCTCCCGGTAGCTGCGGGCGACGGTGCCGGGCGCGAGGTCGAGGGCGGCGGCGAGGTGGCGGACGGTCGGCAGCCGGGCGCCGGGCTCGAGGCGTCCGACGGCCACCATCACCGAGAGTTGGGCTCTGAGCTGTTCGAAACGGGGGATCGCCGTGCCCCGCTCGAGCCGCAGGATGAGGCGACGTTCGCGGCCGGTGTGGTCGTGGTACGCGACGACACCTCCGTTGATGCTGTTCTCGTCCACGGTCGAACCCTCACGTCTATTGTATCAGTACAATAGACGAGAGGGCTGAACAGATTCTGCACAAAACGGCATGACGCCTTGCAGCCGCGCTGCTACAGCGTACGCTTTGTATCAATACCGGTCAGGGTGGCCGGGCAAAGGGGTCATCGTGAAACTCATCACCGCCGTCATCAAGCCGTTCAAGCTCGAAGACGTCAAGTCCGCGCTCGCCGAGGTCGGCGTGCAGGGAATGACCGTGTCGGAGGTTCAGGGCTTCGGTCGCCAGGGCGGACACAGCGAGACCTACCGCGGCACGGAGTACCGGGTCACCTTCACGCCGAAGACCCGCATCGAGGTGCTCGTCGACGACGAACACGCCGATGCCGTCGTCGACGCGGTGATCGGGTCGGCCAAGACCGAGAAGATCGGCGACGGCAAGGTCTGGGTCACCCCCGTCGAGACACTCGCCCGCATCCGCACGGGTGAACGGGGCGCCGACGCCGTCTGAGTCGGCTCGGCCGACTGCTCAATCACCACCAGGTTCCCGCCGATCGGGGAACCATGCAGAGCAGCTTCACCGAGTCGGACGACGATCTGCTCGTCTGGCTCAGTGAGCAATGGTGGACGCCGTGGTTGATGCTCGCCGCGTTCAGCCTCGTCGGACTCTGGATGGTGCGTTCCCTGCTGATCCATCGGGGCCGGGCCGGCCGGATCGAACGGGCCGCGACCGCGGCCGGGATGGAATATCGCGAACAGGACGGATTCGGGCTCTCCCGAGTGCCGTTCGCGCACATGGAGCGGGGCGACGGGCGAGGATGGACCGCATCGCAGATCGTGACCCTCACCACCCGAGACGGTCTCCGGGTCCACGCGTTCGATGTGCGCTCGTGGGCCGATGTCGTCGTTCCACAGCGAGACATGGCCGACGACTCGACGCCGCGTGTGGTCCGCCGACATCGGGGAGCGACGCGAACCGCGGCGATGGCCCCGCTTCCGATCGACGCACCCCGCTTGGTGGTGGGCCGCGAGAACGCCGCCTCGAAGCTTTTCGTTGCCGCGACGCGCATCGATCTCGATGTCGAGTCCGAAGCCTTCAACCGGAGCTATCACGTCATCGGTGACGATCGCCGCTTCGCCCGGTCGCTGCTCGACGCCCAGATGATCGACCTCATGGTGTCGACCGATGGGAAGATCACATTCGAGTTCTTCGGGCGGTGGGTGCTGTTGCACACCGAGCAACTGGATCCCTCATTGATGCCCGGCCTGGCCCGGCTGGCCGACCGCACGCGCCAACTGGTGCCGCGCCCGGTGATCGACCGGGCTACGGGTTCACCGCGGTGATCAGATAGAACGCCGACATCGGCTTCGGTCCCCGCGCGTACCACTCCCGATGCTCGTCGACCTCGAACCCGGCCGCTTCGAGCATGGCCAGATGGTCGCGGTCGAGATGGCAACCGTCGCCGATGCGGCGCTGGATCGGATTGAGCCGCTGCTGCCACCGGTGCACGCTCTCCTCGCGAGCCTGTCCGTGTTCGAGCACGTGAACCCGCCCCCCGGGTTTGACGACCCGCCGGAGCTCCCGGAGCGCCGCCGGAGCGTCGGGAATCGTGCACAGTGTGAAGGTGGACAGCGCCCCGTCGCACGAGTCGTCGTCGAGCGGGAGCGATTCCCCGTCCAGCCCGATGTAGTCGACCTGGATCGGCGAGGCCGCGACCCGCTCGGCGGCCAACTTGCGTCCGACCATCGCCGGGTCCACCGCGTAGACGCGGGTGACCTCGGATGGATACGCCTCGATGTTGAGGCCCGACCCGAAGCCGATCTCGACGACCTCGCCGGACAGCCCCTCGGCGGCCTCGCGGCGGAACTCGAGAATCGCCTTGTTGCCGAGTGCCTTGTCGATGAAGCGAGGGAGGATCTGTTCGCGATAGAAGCCCATGGCGTGACCGTAGCGCCGAACTTCGCCGCATCGTCGTCGTTCGGTATTGTGCGGCGGTGACCGACCGGATCCTCGACGCAACGACATTTTGGGAGCTGCTCGACCGGCGAGCCGCCTGCTCCCCGGACCTTCCACTCCTGATCGATGATCGTGGCAGAACGATGTCGTGTCGCGACGTCAGAGACGAGGTCGAAGAGGTCGCGGCCGGACTCCAGGCCCTGGGGATCGGGGAAGGGACCGCCGTCACCTGGGTCCTTCCGACCCGCATCGAGACGGTCGTGTTGAGCTTCGCCCTCTCCCGACTCCAAGCCATCCAGAATCCGATCATCCACATCTACCGCCACCGCGAAGTCGGATTCTGTGTCGCCCAGACGGGCGCCCAGTTCGTCTTCACACCTGGAGAGTGGGGAGGGTTCGACTACGCGGCGATGGCGGCTGAGATCAGCGCCGACCTGCCCGACCCGCCGAGGGTAATCGACGGCTATCACGAGCTTCCCCACGGCGACCCGTCGACACTGCCACCCCCTCCGTCCGACGGCGACACCGTGCGCTGGCTCTACTACACCTCCGGCACCACCTCGGACCCGAAGGGCGTCAAACACAGCGACCACACGCTGCTCGCCGCCGGCACCGGCCTGGCCATGGCCCTCGAGGCCGACGAGCGCGACGTCGGCACCATCGCGTTTCCGTACGCCCACATCGGCGGACCCGATTACATCGTCATGATGCTGGTCAACGGATTCCCCGCCGTGCTGATCGAGAAGTTCACGCCGGCCGGCGCGGTCGAGGCCTACGCGGCCAACGACGCCACGATCATCGGCGGGTCGACCGCCTTCTACCAGATGTTCTTGACCGAGGATCAAAAGGTCGACGGGCCGGCGCTGCCCCGACTGCGGCTGATGGCCGGCGGTGGCGCCCCCAAACCACCCGAGATCTACTTCGAGGTCAAGGAGAAGATGGGTGTGCCGATCGCCCACGGTTACGGCATGACGGAATGTCCGATGATCTGTCAGGGCTCCCCATCCGACACCGACGATCAACTCGCGCACACCGAGGGTGCGCCGATCCACGGATGCCGGGTCGACATCGTCGCGATCGACGGCACCCCGGCGGCGCCCGGCGAAGAAGGAGAGGTACGGGTGAGCGGCCCGATGCTGTTCAAGGGCTACACCGATCCGTCGTTGGATGTGGACGCCTTCGATGAAGCTGGGCGCTTCCGCACCGGTGATCTCGCGGTCATGCGCGACGATGGCCATGTCACCCTGACCGGCCGGGTGAAGGACATCATCATCCGCAAGGGCGAGAACATCTCGGCCAAGGAGATCGAGGACGTGCTCTACACCCTGCCCCAGGTGGAGAACGCGGCGGTGATCGGGCTGCCCGACGACGAACGGGGTGAGATGGTGTGCGCGGTTGTCGAGATGGCCAAGGGGCAGGCGCCACTCACGTTCGAGCAGATGGTCGCCGCGTGCGAAGCGGCGGGACTCATGCGCCAGAAGACACCAGAACGGCTCGAGATCCACGACGGTCCGCTGCCTCGCAACGCAACCATGAAGATACTCAAACACGAACTCCGGGAGCTCTACGTCTGATGGCCAGGTTCACGATCTACCACAACCCTCATTGAAATTCTTCGACCAATGCCGTGGCGGTCGCCACGGAGATGGGCGTCGATTTCGACACGGTGCTGTACATGAAGGAATTCCCCGATGAGACGATGCTGCGCACACTCATCGACAAGCTGGAGGATCCCGTGGAGGCCCTGGTTCGCAAGGACAGCCAGTTCGCGAAGCTCGAGCTCGACGAGGACCACTACGTCGGCGACCCCGACGCGGTGGTCGAGGTCTTGACGAGATACCACCGGCTGTTCCAGCGGCCGGTCGTCGTGGGCCCGGACAAGGCGATCATCGGCCGACCCCTCGACGGGGTCAAAGCGAAGGAGCGACTGGCCGAGCTGTTCGGTTGATCAGCTGCAGGAGGCTTCGAAGGTGAAGTCGAAGGTGGTGTCGAAGTCGCCGAGCACGAAGTTCCAATCGATCGCGGCGCCGCTGCCCCGAGCGCTGTTGCCGTTCACCTCGATGATGAGCTCGCTTCCGGCCTCGCCCTGGCCGGACGAGGCGGAGAACGAGGGCATGTCGTCGGGCCCGCTCCCGAACAGGTCGGTCTGGCCGTAGTTGACGTCGACATTGTTGCTGATGATCGGGTCGGCATCGCCGTACACGAGCTGGACCGTGTCCTCACCCATGAGGTCGACGAGCTCCTGACGGGCTTGTGAGGAATAGCTGATCGAGACCCACACGGGAGTGCCGTCGCCGGTCGTGCCCGCGCCCTCGATGGAGAAATCCCCAGAGAAGTTCGTGCAGAGGTCGGAGGTGAAGTTGATGGTGTCGCCATTGATCTGGATCGAACCGGCCCCGGAACTGGCAAAGCTCTCGGCGAGATTCTGGGCCGACTCCATCAGGTCCTCCAGCGACGACTCACCGAAGTCGCCCTGGAGGATCTCTCCGAGGTCGAGGCCGTCGAGGTTGCCGTTGGCGAGCTCCTCGAGGTTCAGATCGCCGAGGTCGAGGCCGTCGAGGTTGCCGTTGGCGAGGGCTTCGAGATCGAGGTCGCCGTCGCCGAGTTGCTCGAGAACGTCGCCGGGGGTGACGGGGTTGTCCCCGCCCGCTCCGTCGGACTGTGCCGCGGACTGGATGAACGGACTTCCGCCGCCGTCGTCGCCACAGGCCGCGGCGATGAGGGTGAAGGCGAAGAGGACTGAACCGATCTTGATCTTCCACATGAAAACGACCGTATACCTCTCGGGCCGCCGGAAGCGACATCCGCGACGTCGTCGTCCGGACGAGCTGCACCCACGCGAGCTCCCTCGGGGCGCTCCAACTAGCATCGCCGAATGACGACCGAACGCGGTGCGACCCGAACCGACGGGAAGCCGTTGACCGCGAAGCAGGCGGAGCGGCGACGTCGTGTGCTCCGAGCTGCGATCGACCTGGCCGCGGAAGGCGGATACGAAGGGGTGCAGATGCGTGCCGTGGCCGACCGGGCTGGCGTCGCGCTCGGCACGGTGTACCACTACTTCACGTCGAAGGACCATCTTCTCGCCGAATCGCTCAACGAATGGATCTCCGAGCTCGAAGCCGCGGTCGAACGGCGACCTGCCGTCGGCGAGACCACCCTCGAGCGGGTCCTCGATCTCCTGCGGCGGACCACCGGAGGCATGCAGGAGAATCCCAACGTCAGCTCCGCCCTGATCGGCGGTCTGGTCGCCGAGGGTGCCCAGGTCGCCGCCTGTCAGGAGTCGCTGCACAAGACGTTCGACGGCATGCTCAGCACCGCGTTTCCCGCCGACTATCCGGCCGACCGGCGAACGAAGATCATCCGGTCGCTCGAACACATCTGGTTCTCCGAATTGATCGGCTGGAAGAACGGTTGGAACGCCTACGACAAGAGCGTGCGCGAGCTCGAGGACGCGGCGGCGCTGTTTCTCGCCGACGACGACTGAGTTCCCGGCGCGCCGGGGTGGGTCACCCACTCGGCCGCTCGGACGGGGCATTCTTGGGCCTCAACGATCGCAACGGCGAGAGGGAATGGCATGAAACGACTGATCAAAGTGGTGGCACTCGGACTCGGAATGGCGCTGATCGCCGCGGCGTGCGGCAACGACAGCAGCGGTGGCAGCACGGCCCCGGCCGATGATCCGCTGGTGCAGGCCGTCGTCGACGACATACTCGCCGAGGGCGACGGCTTGACCGCCGACCGGGGCGAGGCCGAGTGCTTCGCCGGCGGTGTTGTGGGAGGAATCGGTGGCTCGCGGCTCGCCGAGCTCGGTGTGACGGCCGAGAACGTCGGTGACCTCGACGAGTACTCATGGACCGAGGACGAGGCGAGGCTCATCATCGACAAGATGTTCGACTGCATGGATCCTGCCGGGTCCTTCGCCGACGATCTGGCGGTCGACGGCATGACCGACGAACAGACAGCGTGTCTCGCCGGTGCCTTCGACGAGGACACCCTGAAGAACTTCTTCGTCGGCGGTCTGATCGGTGAGCAGCCGACAGACTTCTTCGCCGTCATCGGCGAGGCGATGTCGAGCTGTGGGCTCGACGCCTTCGGTTGATTTTCCGTCGCCTCCCTCCGGCTGACTAACGTCGAACCGAGGGGGACCACATGGCACACGATCTGATCATCCGCGGCGGCACCGTCATCGACGGAACCGGGACCGAACCCGAGCGAGCCGATGTCGCCGTGGATGGTGATCGCATCACCGGGATCGGCGACCTCGCGAACGCGGCCGCCGATCGGGAGATCGACGCCTCCGGCAAGATCGTCTCGCCCGGATTCGTCGATCTCCACACCCATCTCGACGCCCAGATCGGCTGGGACCCGATGATGACATCGGCCAGCTGGCACGGCATCACCACCGCGATGATCGGGAACTGCGGGGTCACGTTTGCCCCCGTGTCTCCCGACAACCGCGAGTACCTGGCCGAGATGATGGAGTCGGTCGAGGACATCCCCAAAGACGCCATCCTCGGAGGGTTGCCCTGGAACTGGTCGACCTACGGCGACTATCTCGACGCGGTCGAGCAGATGCGGCCCGCCCTCAACATCGTGGGGCTGGTGGGCCACTGTGCGGTCCGCTACCACGTCATGGGTGAGCGCTCGCTGACCGATGAGGCGCCGACCGGCGCGGAGCGTTCGGAGATGGCCGAGATCGCCGGTCAGGCCGTGGCCGACGGCGCGGTCGGTTTCTCGACCTCGCGGATCTTGCTGCACAAGGTACCCGACGGTCGTCATGTGCCCGGGACCCATGCGCCGATCGACGAGTACGTCGCCATCGGCGAGGCGATGCAGGCCGCCGGGGGCGGCCTGTTCCAGGGCGTGTTCGACATGGGTTCTCGCGCCGCAGAGGAGTTCCGGCTCATCGATGCGGTCGCCGACACGGGAACGAACGTGATCTTCAGCGGCGGTGTCGGTGATGCCGCGCCGGCGGTGGTCGACCGCCAGGATGCTTATTTCCGTGGACAGGAGGCGAAGGGTCGGCAGGTCTCGGCGCTGTGTCAGACCCGTCCCGGTGGCGTGCTGGTCGGGCTGCGTCAGATGATGCCGGTGTCCTCGCCGGCTTGGAAACGGCTCAGCGATCTCCCGGACCTCGCCTCCCGCATCGCCGCGTTGCGCGACGACGCGACGAGGGCGGAACTGATCGAGGAGGGCGTCGCGGCCGGGACCTGGTACGACCCGATCCACATCCATCCGTTGGGGCTCGGCGAGTTTCCCGACTATCAGGTCGAAACCCACCGGGAGCGCTCGCTGGCCGCGCTGGCCGAGACCGCGGGTGTGCATCCGGTGGAGTTGCTCGTCGATCGGCTGCTCGAGAGCGACGGCCGTGAGCTCTGCAACGTCTGGTTCTTCAATCGGGCCGCCGACAGTCTGGCCGGCTATCTGCAACTCGATCACGTCTCTCCCGGGCTCGGCGACGCCGGTGCCCATGTCGGCCAGATCTGCGACGCCGACTCGTCCACCTTCTTCTTGTCGCACTGGGCGCGCGACCGCGGCGCGTTCTCGTTGCCCGAAGCGATCCGGCGACTCACCTCGAAGCCGGCCGAGCTGATCGGTTTGCCCGAACGGGGCCGGCTCGCCGAGGGCTGGTACGCCGACATCAACGTGTTCGACATCGAGCGGCTCGCCTCGTGCTATCCCGACTATGTCCACGACTTCCCGGGCGGGACCGGGCGTTTCATCGTGGAGTCGGAGGGGTACGCGGCGACACTCGTCAACGGCCGGGTGATCGCCGAGGATGGCGTGCACACCGGTACTCGATCGGGCAGGGTCATCCGGCGTTTCGATCGCTGACCGGCACGGTCGCGCCCGTTCGCGACGTGCTCGACCGGTACGAGTGCGAGTAGGTTCGCCGCCGTTCGATCGAGGCAGGAGAACCCATGGCCGACGACGTGCTCACGGCGCCGCTGGTGCTCGAGTATCCCTTCACCCGCACGACGGGTCCGGTCGTGGGCGCGTTCCTCACCGGTCTGCGAGAAGGTGTGGTCCTCGGCGTGAGGCGACCCGACGGGACAGTGCTGTGTCCGCCGCTCGAATACGACCCGATCACCGCGACGGCGCTCGGTGAGATGGTGGAGGTCGCGTCGACCGGCACGGTCACCTCGTGGAGCTGGAACGGTGCGCCGCGAGCCCAACAGCCCTTCGAGCGGAACTTCGCCTGGGCGCTGATCACCCTCGACGGTGCCGACACGCCCATGCTGCACGCGGTCCTGGTCGACTCGCCGGCCGCCATGTCGACGGGCATGCGGGTCGAGATCCGCTGGCGTGACGAACGAGAGGGCCACATCGCCGACATCGAAGGCTTCGTGCCGCTCGGCTCAGTGGACGGGAAGGGCTTCTGATGCCGGTGGACCCCGACAGCACTCCGGTCGGCCTCGGCGTCGAGGTGACCGCGCCCGCGTCGATCGCCGACGTCGAGATGGTGCAGCGCGTGCGTACGCCAATCCGGATCGAGTACACGTACACGCCGGGCCGCGCCCTGTCGGCCTACCTGCGGGGCATGGCGGAGAAGAGGATCGTCGCCGAACGTTGTCCGCGCACGGGCCAGGTCTTCGTCCCCCCTCGGGGGGTCAGTCCCATGGCCGGGATTCCGACCGTGGGCCCGGTCGAGTTGCCCGACGTCGGCTATGTCGAGTCGTTCAACATCACCCGGGTGCCGATCGCGACCCGGCCCGATCTCGAGCCGCCCTACTGCTCGGCGTGGATCGTGCTCGATGGCGCGTCGGTGGGATTCATGGGGCTCGTCATCAACTGCGAACCGGAGTCGGTGCGGATGGGTATGCGGGTGAAGGCTGTGTGGAAGCCCGACGACGAGCTCGAGAAGTCGGCCACCAACATCCTCGGTTGGGAACCGAGCGGTGAGCCCGATGTGGAGATCTCCGACATCGAGACGATCGGCCGACCGGGGGATCTCCAGTGAGAGACATCGCGATCTGTTCGTTCGCCCAGCGTCAGCAAGCGGCGATTCCCGACGAGTCCGAGGTCGAGTTCATGGTGCCATTGATGGTGCAGGCCAAAGACGCGGTGGGCCTGACCCAGCAGGACATGGGATTCACCTGCTCGGGGTCGTCGGATTTCCTCGCCGGTCAGGCGTTCTCGTTCGTCTCGACGATCGACGGCACCGGCCCGGTCCCCCCGATCAGCGAGAGCCATGTGGAACAGGACGGGGCGTGGGCGCTCTACGAGGCGTGGGTGAAGCTCCAGTGCGGCGATGTCGACACCGCGTTCGTCTACTCCTACGGCAAGTCGTCGCCGGGATCGTTGCGCGACGTGCTCGCCACCCAGATGGACCCCTACTACGTGGCCCCGCTGTGGCCCGACGCCTTCGCCGTCGAGGGCCTCGCCGCGCGTCTCCTGCTGGAGTCGGGCACCGTGTCCGAGCGTCGGCTGGCCGAGATCGCCTCGCGGTCGCGGGCCCACGCGGCATCCAACCCCCACGCGGTGCGGCGCGCCGAGAAGTCCGTCGACGAGATCCTCGCCGAGGAGTACCTCGCCGATCCGTTGCGGCCCTCGGACATCCCGGCGTCGGCCGACGGCGGCTGCGCGATGGTGTTGGCCGCGGGCGATCGGGCGCGGGAGCTCTGCGATCGGCCGGTGTGGATCCGCGCCATCGATCACCGCATCGATGCCCACACCCTCGGTGTGCGGGATCTGACCGCCGCCATGTCGGCACGGATCGCGGGGGAGAAGGCCGGTGTCGGCGCCGACACGGTCGATTTCGCCGAGCTGCATGCTCCGTTCACGACGTCGGAGGCGGTGCTGATCGAGGCGTTGGGGTTGGACGACGGCGTGGTCGTCAACCCGTCGGGCGGGGCGCTCGCGGCCCACACGATGATGGCGGCCGGGCTGATCCGCTTCGGCGAGGCCTTCGAGCGCATCGCCCGTGGCGACGGGGATCGGGCCGTGGCGCACGCCACCGCCGGCCCGTGCCTGCAACAGAACCTCGTCGCCGTACTCGAGGGGGAGTGATCATGACGGTCGCGGGCAAGGAGCGGACCGCCGTCATCGGGGTCGGCCAGACGAAGTACGCCTCGACGCGGGGCGACGTCTCCATGGCCGGGCTCCTGCGCGAGGCCGCGTATCGGGCACTGGAGATGGCCGGGAAGACCTGGGACGACATCGATGCGGTCGTGATGGGCAAGGCCCCCGACTTCTTCGAGGGTGTGATGATGCCCGAGTTGTATCTGGCCGAGGCGCTGGGCTGTGTCGGCAAGCCGATCATGCGGGTGCACACCGCAGGGTCCGTCGGTGGGTCCACCGCGTGTGTCGCGGCGTCGATGGTGCAGGGACGCGTGCACGAGACGGTGCTGACGATTGCCTGGGAAAAGCAGTCCGAGTCCAACGCGATGTGGGCTCTGTCGCTGCCGATGCCGTTCACGACTTCCGTGAACGCCGGCGCCGGCGGCTACTTCTCGCCGATCATGCGCCGGTACATGGCCATGTCCGACGCACCGGAGCTCATCGGTTGCATGGTCGCCTTCAAGGACCGACAACACGCCCTGAAGAATCCCTACGCTCATCTGCACCAGCCCGACCTGACCTTCGACCAGGTCGTGGAATCGCCGATGCTGTGGGACCCGATCCGCTACTCCGAGACCTGTCCGTCCTCCGACGGCGCGTGCGCGATGGTGATGACCAACGAGGTCGGGGGTGACGCCCACGACGGTCCCGTTGCCTGGATCAAGGGCACCGCGATGCGATCGGAGTCCAACTCCTACGGCGGACGCAACATGGTGTCGCCTGCTGCCAGCGAGCAGTGTGCCGACGACGTCTTCGCCCAGGCCGGCATCCACGACCGGCGCAGGGAGATCGACGTCGTGGAGATGTACGTGCCCTTCTCCTGGTACGAACCCATGTGGCTCGAGTCCCTCGGGTTCGCCGAGAAGGGCAAGGGCTGGCGCATGGTCGAAGACGGCTCCACCAACCACGTCGGCGGCGACCTCCCCGTCAACTGTTCGGGCGGCGTGCTCTCGTCGAACGCGATCGGCGCGTCGGGCATGATCCGCTTCGCCGAAGCCGCCCTCCAGGTGATGGGGGAGGCCGGCGAGCACCAGGTCGACGGTGCCCGCATCGCGTTCGGTCATGCCTACGGCGGCGGTGCCCAGTACTTCGCGATGTGGGTGGTCGCGTCGGAGAAGTAGGCGGAACAGAAGCCCCGGCGCCGCGTTGGTCCCCTCAGGGGAGTCGTTGGAACCAGAGGAGGCTGAGCGTTGCGGTTACGCCGGCGGCGAGCAGGGCGAACCCGATGAACCAGTCGTCGACGTCGCGGCGGACGGGTTCCTCTCCGAGGGTGGTGCCGATGTCGCGATAGACAGCGGCGAGGTCGGTGAACGAGTCGGTGCTGAAGAACTCGCCACCGGTGGCCAGCGCCACGTTCTCCAGGGTGGCCTCGTCGACGGGCACCGGCTCCGTGAAGAAGTTGCCGGGGGCGTCGGGGTCCTCGAGCTCGACCTCGCCGAACGGCGTACCGAGGGCGACGGTGGTCACCGCGATGTCGGCGGCGACCGCATCGGCGATGGCGTCCTCGGTCGGCCGCCCGATCGTCGGGGCACCATCGGACAACAGCACGATGATGGCGGTCGGGTCGCCGTTGTCGTCCCGGGTCGGACGGCCCGTGTCGACGACCGTCTGCACCGAGGCCGCGAGGGCGTCGCCGGTGGCGGTGAACGGTCCCAGCTCAAGCGCGTCGACGGCGGCGGCCACCTTGGAACGGTCGTTGGTCGGCGCGACCTGGACGACCGGGAACTCGTCGAACGACAGGAGTGCGACGTCGATCGACTCCGGCACATCGGCCAGGAAGTCCCGGGCCGCCTCCTTCGCTGCGTCGAGGCGGGTCGGCGCGACATCTTCGGCGCCCATCGAGAGCGACGTGTCGATCGTGAGCACGACGGTCGCCCGATTGGGGATCTCGTTGCGATAGGGCCCGGCGAAGGAGACGATCATGAAGCCGCCGGCGGACAGGAAGAGCACGGCGACGAGGTGGCGCCGCCACCCCGGCCGCTTGGGCGCGACGGTGTCGAGCAGCGACGTGTCGGAGAAACGAAGGGCGTACTCCCCCCGGCGGCTCTGCACCGCGACATAGGCCACCAACAGCACACCGATGACGAGAAGGAGAAGGAGCCGGTAGGGATCGTCGAACTCGAGATTCACGAGACCACCGTCGCGATCGTGCGGCGGCGACGGCGCCGATCGACGAACTTCGCGAGATCGAGCACCCAGTCCCGATCGGTGCGCAACACGAGGTGCTCGGCCCGAGCCGCTCGCACCGCGCGGGCGTGTTCGGCCAGGCGTTGCCGTCCGGCCTCCGCGTAGCGCTCACGCACCGACCTCTTGCGGGTGTCGACCTCGACGACCCGGCCGGTGCGACGGTCGGCGAGCTCGATCAGACCGACCCTGGGGAGCTCGAGCTCGCGGGGATCCACCACCTCGATCACCAGGGTCTCGTGGCGCAGCGTCACCGAACGCAGCGAATCGGCCCAGCCGGAGACGAGCAGGTCCGAGACGACGACGGCGAGGCCGCCCCGGTGGCCGGGGCCCGCGAGCCGGTGCAGCGCCTCGCCGAGGGACTCGTCGCCCCGCTGCGGTTCGGTGGTCGCCAGCCGGTGGAGGATCGCCATCAGGTGCCGGCGACCGGAGCCGGGCCGGATCTCACGCAGGCGGGCGCCGTCGTTGATGATCGCTCCCAGTCGATTCCCGCCCCGGTCGGTCAGGAGGCCCACGGCAGCGACGGCGGCGATCGCGAGGTCGGCCTTGGTGTGCTGCGACGTGCCGAAGTCGAGGCTGGGCGCGAGGTCGACGACGACGGTCGTCTCCAGCTCGCGATCCGCGATCGAATCGCGGATGTGGGGGCTGTTGGTCCGCGCTGTCACGTTCCAGTCCATCCGCCGAACGTCGTCGCCGGCGGTGTACGCCCGGGTCTCGCCCGGCTCGGAACCGAGCCCGGGGACCAGGCCGCGATAGTCGCCCTGGAGCAGGCCATCGAGGCGACGGGTGACGTCGAGCTCGAGGCGGCGCAGCACTTCACGGGTGCGGGTCGCGGCGAGCTCGTTCCCCGAGCGAGGAGAGGACGGCGCGGAGCTCATCCGGGGTGGTACGCGGCATCGGCGAGCCGGCCCGGGTCCTGGGTCGTCGGCGAGACCATCGGAGCGGGAATGGTCGAGAGGATGCGGATCAGCACCTGTTCGACGTCGAGCTCCGCGGCGAGCGCCTCGTAGGACAAGACGAGGCGATGCCGCAACACGTCGGGGGCGATGTCGAAGATGTCCTGGGGTACCGCGTAGTCGCGACCGCGCAGGAGAGCCATCGCCCGTCCGGCGGCGACCAGGCCGAGGGTGGCCCGGGGGCTGGCGCCGTAATCGATCATCTCGGCGAGGTCGGGCAGGCCGTGGTTCGCCGGGTCGCGGGTGGCGATGACCAGGTTGACGGCATAGTCGAGCGTGCCCTGATCCACGATGACCTCGTCGGCCTGCTTCTGCAGGGCAAGGATCGACATCGGGTCGAGGACCTGGGCCGCCGTCGGCGGATCGACGCCCATCCGGCGCACGATCTCCAGCTCCTCCATCGGCGTCGGATAGTCGATGACGACCTTCATCAAGAAGCGGTCACGCTGGGCCTCGGGCAGGGCGTAGACCCCTTCCGACTCGATCGGGTTCTGCGTGGCCAGGACGAGGAACGGCGACGGTACCCGGTGGGTTTGACCGCCGATCGTGACCTGGTGTTCGCCCATCACCTCGAGGAGGGCCGACTGCACCTTGGCCGG
>JAJRXC010000048.1 GCA_024276495.1 Actinomycetes bacterium | reverse complement strand
TGCTGATGGCCGGTCAACGGGCAGGGGAGTCGGCGTGACCACCCGTCGGATCATCGTCGAGCCCCGAGGGCTCGCATCGACCAGGATCAAGCTGTTGGTCCCCGTCGTCTCGGTCGCGGCAGCACTCATCGTCGCCGCGATCTTCCTCCTGGTGACGGGTGAGAACCCCCTCGACGTGTACGCCAAGATGCTCGACGCATCCTTCGGGTCTCCACGAGGTATCGCCGAGACGTTGATACCTTCGACACCGCTGATCCTCACCGGCGTCGCTGCAGCGATCGCCTTCAAGATGCAAGTGTGGAACATCGGTGCGGAGGGTCAGTTCCTCATGGGAGCGATCTTCTCTGCGGGAATCGCGATATGGCTGGGGGACGGGTTCCCCGCCGCCGTCATGATCCCCGCCGTGGTCGTCGCCGGTGGACTCGGCGGTGCATTCTGGGCCTCGGTGTCTGCCCTCCCGCGTGTGTATCTCGGTACCAACGAGATCATCACCACCCTGATGCTCAACTTCATCGCCATCAACTTCGTGAACTTCCTGATCTTTGGGAGTAGCAGCCCCTGGAGGGATTCGGCGGTCGCCACCTTCCCGACGGGTCGGCCGATACCCGATGCCGCCCGCCTTCCCGAGTTCTTCTTCAGGCTCGATGTCGGCATCTTCATCGCCGTCGTGCTCGCGATCATCGCCTGGTACCTGATGGGGAAGACGCGCTGGGGATTCGCGGTGCGCATCGCCGGTGACTCCACCGACACGGCGAGATACGCCGGGATCAGCGTCCCGCGAAAGATCCTCGGCGTGTTCCTGTTGTCGGGCGCCTTCGCCGGATTCGCCGGTGGCCTCTTCGTGTCGGGCCCCGTCGGGGCGCTCGATCCCCGGTCGCTCATCCTCAACCTCGGCTTCACCGGGATCATCGTCGCCGCCCTGGCCCGGTTGAACCTCATCGCTGTGATACCGGTCGCCGTACTCATGGGAGCACTGAACAACTCGGGTCCCGCGCTCCAGTCGATCGGCGTACCGACCGCAACCGTCGCGATGCTCCAGGGTGCGATCCTGCTCTTCGCCGTGGCAGGGGAGTTCCTCATCGAGAACCGAATACGCAGACCCGATGCCCGAACGGTGTCGGCCGGCGCGGAGCCTGAGGCAGCATGAACGAATCTCAACTCATCCTGACCCTGGTCGCGGCCATCGGGCTCGGAACACCGTTGATCTTCGCGACGGTCGGCGAGATCATCACCGAACGCTCCGGGATCCTCAATCTCGGCGTTCAGGGGATGATGCTCGTCGGAGCCGTCGCCGGGTTCTGGGCGACCTTCACGACCGACAGTCTGGTACTCGGTTTCGTCGTCGCGGTCGTCGCGGGAGCCGCGCTCTCATGGTTGCACGCGTTCACGTCGGTGACCCTGCGGGTGAACCAGATCGTGTCCGGCCTGGCGCTCGCGATCTTCGGCACGGGGCTCGCGAGTTTCCTCGGACGGGCAGGGTCGAACCCGTTGGTCGGGAACCCGTCGCGGAAGGTCTTCGAGCCTCTGATCACGGGTGGTGTCGCCGACCTGCCCGTGGTCGGACCGTTGCTCTTCGGGCACGACATCCTCGTGTACCTCTCGATCGTCGTGGCCGGCGTCGCGAGCTACTACCTGTTCCACACGCGCATGGGTCTGTCGCGCCGGGCGGTCAGTGAGGATCCGGCCAGTGCCGAGTCGGCCGGAGTCAACGTCTCGCGAGTGCGGTACGTCCACGTCATGGTCGGTGGAGCGCTGGCGGGTGCCGGTGGTGCCTACTTCTCGCTGGCGTTGACGCCGACGTGGCAGGACGATCCGATCGGTGCGGCGGGGTGGATCGCCATTGCCCTCGTGATCCTGGCGAGCTGGCGGCCGTGGCGAGCGGTCTTTGCGGC
>JAJRXC010000001.1 GCA_024276495.1 Actinomycetes bacterium | reverse complement strand
TTCACGCATGAGCGGGACCACCGCACGCGAGAAGTTGACCATGCCCATGACGTTGACGTCCCATGACAGCTGCCAGTCGCGGTCGGTGAGGTCGAAGAACGGTTTCGCCCCCACAGGTGTGCCGGCGTTGTTGAACACGATATCGACGCTCCCGAACTCCTCGACCGTCCGTCCGACCGTGGAACGGACCTCCTCGGCGTTCGTCACGTCGCACGACACGGCGATGGCCCGGCCGCCAAGACCGGCGATCTCGGCGACTGCTTCCTCGAGACCACTCATGTCCTCGGCCACCGTCGTGATCCCGAACATGTCGGTCTCTTCGACCCGGCGTGCCAAGTCCGTGACGACGACCGCAGCACCGCGTTTCGCGAGTTCTCGAGCCGCAGCCCTCCCGATCCCTCGGGACCGGCCGGCACCGGTGACGATGGCCGTCTTGCCTTCGAGTGTGTTCATGATGCTCCGTCCGCGCTCGGGCCGGCCGTAAAGGATCCCCATCCGGGGGCACAAGGCCGGCGACCGTGGTCCATGTTCCGAACTGCGTCACGCACAGCCCGGAACATCTATATCGTTCGCAATATAACTCATTTCCCGAGGATTCAGAACACATATTCGTATTTCTTTACAAATATCGAACCTCAGACGAGGTTCCTGTTAGCCTCCGAGCTTCGTCCGCCGAGGAAGGTACATCATGAACCCCACCCCAGACCATCGACCCTCGCCGACGGGAGAGTCCGACGAGCATGTCGATTCCTTCTCGATCTCCGGCATGCGTACCGTCATCACCGGAGGGACCGCCGGGATCGGGCTCGGAGTTGCCGAGTACTTCGTCGCCTCCGGAGCCCGGGTCGTCATCACCGGGCGCCGTGACGACGGGCAGGACGTGGCGATGGGCATCGGCGCGCGATTCGTGACCATGGACGTGACGGACACCGCCTCGGTCGACGCCGGGACGACAGCGGCGGCCGAGCGCCTCGGCGGGGGCATCGACGCTTTGATCCTCAACGCCGGAATCGACCTGCCGACGGGACCGGTGGACGACCTCGACCTCGAGGCGTTCGAACGCGTCATCGACGTGAACCTCCTCGGCGTCACGCGGGGGCTCGCAGCCGGACTCGAGCACATGGGTCCCGGGAGCACCGTGATCGTCACCTCCTCGCCGGCAGGCCGGGTGACGTCCCCGGGCATGGCCGCCTACTCGGCCTCGAAGGCAGCCGTCGACATGCTCGTACGCGCCGCATCCATCGACCTCGGCCCAAGAGGGATCCGTGTCAACGCGGTGCTCCCCGGCATCGTCGAGAGCGAGATGGCGGGCGGCTCGACGGGGGATGGATCGGCCATCCGCATGTTCACGCAGTCGGGCATCATGCGCCGTGCAGACGAGATGGGAGGCACGTATCGGTTCCTTGCGTCGTCGGCATCGGCACCGCTCACAGGAGCCACGGTCCAGGCCGACGACGGCATCAGCGCCGGGCCGAGCCTGGCCCTCATGGAAGCCGCCTTCGGTGACCCGAGCCTCGAGGGGTGATCTTCGAGACCCGAAACCGGAGCGACACCCATCGTGAACCCGCGCGGCACGCACCGTCCACAGGTCACCCGGAGCCGGCGCGGTAGGCCGGGATGAAGACGCCGAGCACGATCGCCCCCCCGGCGACGGCAGCAGCAACGATGCCGAGGCTCACGTAGCCGAAACTGTCCGCCGCCCACCCGGTGACCCCGGCGCCGACGACACCGGCCGCAGCGAGGGCGAAACCGAGGGCGCCCTGTCCGCTCGCGGGTCCGATGGGTGACGATGAGGCGGCCAGGAGAGCCTGCGACACGTCCCCGAAAGGAACCATGAGCATGACGACCCCGTAGATGGCGAGCGGCACCCACACCGGCAGACCGACGATGCCGGCGACGAACCACAGACCAAGCCCTGCCGCGGCCCTCCCTGCGATGGCCGTCAACAGGAGATGCTTGTACGGTGCCCGCTGGATCCATCGACCGACGACCGGGTAGAACGGCAACGAGAGCGCTACGGCGGCAGCGCCCGCGACAGCGGCGAGTTCACCGTCGATCGAGAACACGTTCTGCATGAGGTTCGGGTACTGGCTCTCGAGTGCGCCGTGGGCGACCATCGACAGGAAGACGACGAGGAGCACGAGACCGAAGGAGGACCACAGGACGGATCCGAGGGTCGTGGGAGGCGCATCGGCCTCGTTCGGTTCGAGCCCGTCCGCCTCGAGTTCCCTAGCGTGCCTCAGCGCCCGGCGCACCGCCGGCCCGTTGGTGGCCGCCGTGACAACGAGTCCGAGAATCGACACACCGGCCATCGCGAGGAAGACGCCGCTGAACGACACCCCTGCGAACAACAGGGCGGCGACGGCGACGAGTCCGAGGAACTGCCCCATCGGCGTCGACATCTGCAGCATCGTCATCCGGGACGACATCTCGTCGCCGGGCAATCCCGAACCGGCGAGCATGGCGAGGTTGGTCGTGACCACGAACGCCGCGCCGATACCGAGGATCAACGACCCCGTCGCCGCCCCGATCAGCTCGTCCGCGATCCCGAGAACGAGGAACCCTGCCACGAACAGCCCGAGTCCGAGGTAG
>JAJRXC010000047.1 GCA_024276495.1 Actinomycetes bacterium | reverse complement strand
CGGGAAACCCGGACGGCGAGTCGTCACTCCTCGCCGCTACGCGAAAGTCCAGACCGACTCTCCGCCTGGGCCGATGCCTCGCACCGAACGACACCAGAGGGCGAGGCCTCTGTCGGCCGGGACCGACATTCGTTGCTGAAGCGTACCCCGCCCACCACGCGGGCAGACCGGCTGTCCGGAACCGGGCGCGACCAACCGGTCCGGATCCGGCAGGACGTTGCCGTGGTCCGACGCACCACGAGCGTTGGCATCTACCTTTCACCGATGACCTCGGAACTGGCCCGCCTCGACGCCGTTCGGCTGGCGGAGATGATCCGCGTCGGCGACCTCTCCCCCGTCGAGTTGATCGATGACACCGTTGCCCGCATCGAGCGACTCGACCCACAGATCAACGCGGTCATCCATCCGGCCTTCGAACGAGCACGAGAGGAGGCCGCGCACGATCTTCCCGACGGGCCGTTTCGTGGTGTCCCGATGCTCATCAAGGACCTCTGGCCCGCCGAGAAGGGCCAACCGTTCCACAAGGGAGTCAAGGGCCTCAAAGAGGCCGGCCATCGAGCCGACGTCGACGCGAACATCGTGCGTGCCTACCGCCGGGCCGGCTTCGTGACGGTCGGACGCACCAACACACCCGAGATGGGACTCGCGGCGACCACCGAGCCGGCCGCCTACGGACCGACATGCAACCCCTGGGACCTCGCGCGAGGCCCCGGAGGATCGTCGGGTGGCGCGGCTGCGGCCGTCGCGGCCGGCATGCTCCCGACCGCCAACGCCAGCGACGGTGGAGGATCGATTCGCATCCCGGCCGCGCTGTGCGGGCTGGTCGGCCTCAAGCCGAGTCGCGGCCGTGTCTCGATGGGGCCGGACCAAGACGAGTGGGGCAACTCGGTCCAACACGTCGTCTGTCACACCATGCGCGACTGCGCGGCCATTCTCGACGCGACCGCCTACCCGTTTCCCAGTGACGGTGTGATCGCGCCCGCGCCGCCGACACCGTTTCGCGGCTTCGTCGACACCGACCCGCGACCGCTGCGCATCGGGGTCCTCGACCGGTCGATTCGCGACGGCATCCCGATCGATCCCGAGGTCGCCGATGCCGTCCGGGCCGGCGCCGACCTGCTCCAGAACCGGGGACACGACATGATCGACGACGCCCCCGCGGTGCTCGCCGATCAGGAGCTCATCGCGTCCTACGGCGCCCTCGCCGCGGCCAACGTCGCCGCCACGCTCGAAACCTTCGCCGGCTGGCTCGGACGGGAGCTGACACCCGATGACGTGGAGCCGGCCACATGGCTCCTCGCCGAACGGGGCCGCCGGCTCAGTGCCGTCGACACCGCGCTCGCCGCGGGCCAGGTCATGCGGTTTCGTCATCGAATGGCCGACTGGAGGGCCGAGTCCGCCGACCTCCTTCTCGCGCCCACCTGTCTGCGGCCCACGCCCCTGCTCGGCGAGGGTGCCGGCACCGAGGAGAACCCGTTCGCGAACGTCCACGTGACGCTCGCCTACTCGACGCTCACCGCACCGTTCAACACCACCGGGCAACCGGCGATCTCCCTACCGCTCGCCCGGACCGAATCCGGTCTCCCCATCGGAATCCAGTTGATCGCGGCCTATGGCCGCGAGGACCTCCTGCTCCAAGTCGGCGGCCAGCTCGAACGGGCCGTCGCGTGGGCCGACGATCGCGCCCCCATCCACCCGTGACCGAGCGCGGCGCCTACAGGTAGAGCCCGGTGCTGCCCTCGTCGAGACGCTCGGCCGCGACCGCGTGGATGTCACGTTCGCGCAAGATGATGTAGTCGGTACCCCGCACCTCGACCTCGTACCGGTCCTCGGGGTTGAACAACACCTGGTCGCCCGATTCCATGTTGCGCACGTTCGGCCCGACGGCGATCACCTCCGCCCAGGTGAGACGCTTGCCGACCTGCGCCGTCGCCGGGATCAAGATGCCACCGCTCGATCGTCGTTCCCCCTCGGCCTCGCCGAGGCGAACGAGGATCCGATCGTTGAGCATCTTGACGGGGAGCCCGTCGTCGGCGGAGAGGGTCTCGGTCTTGGACACGGTTCGTCACGCTACCGCTAGCGTCGCCACATGGAACCCGTCGACGTCAGCGTCGTCCACTTCACGAGTGCCGACGGCAGCCGCCTGGAAGGCGATCTGTTGACCCCGCCCGACGCGATCGGCACCGCGATCGTGTGCCACCCCCATCCGCGGTACGGCGGTACCCGTCAGGATCCGGTCGTTGCCACCCTCACCCGTGCCCTCGTCGGTGTCCGTCGTCGGGTGCTGCGGTTCGACTTCCGGGGGGTGGGAGGCTCGCAGGGAAGCCACGGGGGCGGCGATCAAGCCCGCGACGACCTCCGGGCCGCGATCGACAGCGTCGGTCCCCGCGGCGGGCCGCTGATCCTCGCCGGGTACAGCTTCGGAGCCGACGTCGCGTTGTCGGTGGTCGACCCGGCCACCGAGCGGTGGATCGTCGCCGCGCCGCCGCTCTCCGTGCTCCCCGCGGCGCGGCTCGCCGCCGCGAGCGATCCCCGTTCGGTCGACATCATCGTCGGTGCCCGGGATCAGTTCAATCCTCCGAGCCGGCTGCACACCACGATCGACGACTGGGTCGACACGACGTCCCACACGATCGATGGCGCCGACCACTTCTTCGCCGGCGCCCACGCCGAGCTGAGCGAACGAGCGGCACGGCTTCTCTCCGGGTGACCTCGGCGACTATCCCGCCGGCCGCACGGTGACGCCGGCGTCGAGGAGAACCCGCTTCGCTTCGGCCACGGTGTGCTCGCCGAAATGGAAGATGCTCGCGGCCAACACGGCGTCGGCTCCTCCCGCGACGACACCCTCGACGAGATGGTCGAGGGTCCCCACCCCGCCCGAGGCGATGACGGGGATGTCGACCGCGGCGGTGATCGCCGAGGTCAACGGGATGTCGTAGCCGTCCTTGGTGCCGTCACGGTTCATCGATGTCAGCAGGATCTCCCCGGCGCCGAGCGTCGCGACCTCGACTGCCCATCGCACCGCGTCGATCCCGGTGGGGGTGCGTCCGCCGTGGGTGTAGACCTCGAAACCGCTGCTCGTCGTCTCCGAACCACGGGCGTCGATCGCGACGACACAGCACTGGGCGCCGAACACGGCGCTGATCTCGGCGACCAGCTCGGGGCGCTCGACCGCCGCGGTGTTGACGCTGACCTTGTCGGCACCGGCCCGTAACAGGCGCCGGGCGTCGTCGACGCTGCGAATGCCACCGCCGATCGTGAACGGGATGAACACCTGCTCGGCGACGGCCCTCGCCATCTCCTCGGTGGTGTCGCGGCGGTCCGACGACGCCGTGATGTCGAGGAACACCAGCTCATCGGCGCCCTGTTCGTCGTAGCGGGCGGCCAACTCGACGGGATCGCCGGCATCTCGGATGTCGACGAAGTTGATCCCCTTGACGACTCGGCCGGCGTCGACGTCGAGGCAGGGGATGATCCGGATCGCTCGAACCGTCACGACGCGGCCGCCAACCGTCGGACCGCGGCCGACACGTCGAGGCGTCCCTCGTAGATCGCCTTTCCGGCGATCACCCCCGACAGCCGTCGCCCGTCGACCTCGATCGCTCCGAGGGCGTCGAGGTCGTCGATCGACCCGACCCCACCCGACGCGATCACATCGACGGGCGTCGCGCCGAGCACGTCGGCGAGGCCGACGAGGTCGGGACCAGCGAGGGTGCCGTCACGGGAGATGTCGGTGACGACGAAGGCGTCGACGCCCGCATCGGCGAAGGACCGCGCGACGTCGAGCACGGTTCGGCCCGACGCGACCAGCCAGCCGTCGGTGGCGACCTCCCCCGACAACGAGTCGAGTCCGACGGCGACGCGCCGGGTCCGGGCCAGCGTCCGTACGAGATCAGGATCGGTGAGCGCGGCGGTGCCGATCACGACCCGTTCGACACCGGCCGAGAAGAGCGCGGTCGCGGCCTCGATGCTGCGAACTCCCCCACCCGTTTGCACCGGCACGTCGACCGCCTCGACAATCGCGGCGACGACATCTCGGTTCTCGGGCACGCCCGTGCGGGCGGCATCGAGGTCGACGACGTGGATCCAACCGGCACCGGCCTCGGCAAAAGCGACCGCCTGGGCCACCGGATCGTCGCCGTACACGGTCTCCTGGCCGTAGTCACCCTGATGGAGGCGGACGCAGCGGCCCCCACGAAGGTCGATCGCGGGATAGAGGTCCATCAGCTGTCCTTCCGGGCGTTCGACGCGGCCTGCACGAAGTTGTGGAGAATCCGCAGGCCGGTGTTGCTCGACTTCTCGGGGTGGAACTGGGCCGCCCACAGGTTGTCGCGGGCGAGGGCGGCGACGAGATGGTCGCCGTAGTCGCAGGTGGCCACCACGTCGTCTCCGTCGGCGCCGGCATAGGAGTGCACGAAGTAGACCCAGGCCTCGTCGGGCAGGCCGTCGAACATCGGATGCTCGACTCGGCGTTCGAGCCGGTTCCACTGCATCTGGGGCCGTTTCACCGTGTCGGGGATCTCGAGCACCCGACGGGGGATCACTCCGAGCCCGGCACAGTCCGGCGCCTCCTCGGAGGATGCGAACAGGAGTTGCATTCCGATGCAGATCCCGAAGAACGGCACCCCCGACTCGATGCGTTCGACCGCGATCTCGTCGAGTCCGGTCGACCGAAGCGCGGCCATGCAGGGTTCGAACGCGCCCACCCCGGGAAGCACGACGCCGGCGGCGTCCTCGATCAGGGCCCGGTCCGCGGTCAGCCGCGTGTCGGCACCGGCCCACTCGAACCCCTTGTGCGCCGAGTGGAGGTTGCCGATGCCGTAGTCGAGGACCGCGATCAGCGGCCGCGAGTCATCGGAGTCCACGTCAGAGCGCGCCCTTGGTGGACGGGACATCGTCGCCCTCGACCCGAACGGCGTCGCGTAGCGACCGGGCCACACCCTTGAACGTGGCCTCGATGATGTGGTGGGTGTTGTGGCCCCGGCGACCGACGATGTGGAGGGTGATGCCCGCCGCGGTGACGAAGGCGCGCCAGAACTCCTCGACCAGCTGGGGGTCGAAGGGCGGATCACCGAGGATCTTCTGGCCCGGAAAGTCGACCTCGTAGTGCAGGTAGGGCCGTCCGGAGAGATCGAGAACGACCTCCACCGCGGCCTCGTCGAGCGGCACGACGATCGACGCGAAACGACGGACCCCCCGCTTGTCCCCCCACGCGTCGCGGAAGTTCTCGCCGAGGGCGATGCCGACGTCTTCCACCGTGTGGTGCGCGTCGATCTCCAGATCCCCCTCGGCCCGGACCCGCAGGTCGAACCCGCCGTGACGGCCGAGCTGATCGAGCATGTGGTCGAAGAACGGCAGGCCGGTGGCGATGTCGGTCGTGCCCGAGCCGTCGAGCTCGACCGCGATGTCGATCGAGGTCTCCTTCGTCGTCCGAGAGGAGCGGGCGGAACGGCTCATGTGAGAATCTCCCTGAGAGCGAACAGAAAGCGATCGTCTTCCTCGGCGGTGCCGACCGTCACCCGAAGGCAGCCGGCGAGGCGAGGCCACGAGGAGCAATCGCGCACGAGCACCGATCGTTCCGTGAGCCGGCGCCAGACCTCGCCGCCGGCGACACCGGTCGGTCGGAACAGCACGAAGTTCGCTCCCGACGGCCACACGTCGACCGGGAGCTCCGCGAGCGCGGCGGTGAGCCGGTTGCGCTCTTCGACGAGCGCGGCCACCCGTCGCCGCATCGCGTCGAGGTGATCGAGCGCGACGCGCCCGGCGATCTGGGTCATGGCATCGAGGTGATACGGCAGCACGACCTTTTCGAGCTCGGCGACGACCCACTCGGGGCCGATGAGATATCCGAGCCGGGCTGCCGCCATCGCCCAGGTCTTCGAGTACGTGCGGGTCACCACCAGGGGAACGTCGACGCCCAGGAGGTCGAGTGCGGAATGGGGCGCGAACTGGCCGTAAGCCTCGTCGACGCACAACAGCCCGCCGGTCTCGCGCACCAACTCGAGGACTGCCGCCGTCGTGTCGGGCGGGTCGACCACGCCGGTGGGGTTGTTCGGCGAGCACAGAAAGGTGATCGCGGGCCGAACCGACCGCAGCACCCGGGCAACCTCGTCGATGTCGAGCACGAAATCCGGACCGCGCTCCCCTTCCGCGACGGTGGTCCCGGTGATTCGACCCAGATGGGAGTGCAACGCGTAGGTCGGCTCGAAGACCGCCGCGGTCGTTCCCGGTCCGCCGTAGGTGAGCAGGAGGGTCTGCAGCACCTCGTTCGATCCGTTGGCCGCGAAGACACGATCGCCGTCGACATCGTGCAGCCGACCGATCGCATCCCGCAGCCCGGTGGCGGCACGATCGGGGTAACGATGCCATTCGATGTCCGCGATCTCCGCCGTCACGGCATCGACGAACTCCCGGGGTGCTGACTCCGGACTCTCGTTCGTGTTGAGCCGCACCTCGACGTCGATCTGCGGCGAGTGGTAGCCCTCCATCAGCGCGACCGAGTCGCGGGGCCGCGGCCGGGTGCTCATCGTGTCGCCTCCCGGCGAACACGTATCGATGCCGCGTGGGCGTCGAGCCCCTCGGCGCCGGCCAGGATCTCGACATGATCGGCCATCGCCTCGAACCCGTGCCGGTCCACGGTGACCACGTGCACGTCCTTCATGAAGTCGCGCACGGTGAGGGCGCTGGCGAAACGGGCGCTGCCGTTGGTCGGCAGCACATGGCTCGGGCCGGCCACGTAGTCGCCGAGAGACGCAGGAGCCCACGGTCCGCAGAACACCGCGCCGGCATGGCGGACCAGGGGGAGCAACGACGTCGGGTCGGCCGTTTGCAACTCGAGGTGTTCGGGTGCGATGAAGTTGGAGACGGCGAGCGCCTGTGCCGGAGTGTCGCAGACCACGGCGTAGCCGCAGGACGCGAGCGTCGCTTCGATGTCGGCGCGGCGCGGTGCGGCGGCGACCAGCCGGGAGACCGAGTCGACCACCTGATCGGCAACCGACTCGTCCCAGGTGACGAGCCACGCCAGACCGTCGGGGCCGTGCTCGGCCTGCAGGATCACGTCGACCGCGGCGAAGTCGGCCGGGGCCGATCCGTCCGCCACCACGACCACTTCGGAGGGGCCGGCGAACGACGACGGCACACCGACCACTCCCGCGACCTCTTGCTTCGCGATCGCCACGTAGACGTTGCCGGGACCGACGATCACGTCGACCGCCCTGATCGTCTCGGTGCCGTAGGCCATGGCGCCGATCGCCTGGGCTCCTCCCACCGGGATCACCTCGTCGACCCCCGCCACGGCCGCCGCGGCGAGCGTGACATCGGGAACCCGACCGTCGGGGCCCGGGGGCACGCACAAGACCACTTCCGTCACACCGGCGACCCGGGCCGGCACCGCGGTCATCAGCACGGTCGACGGATAGACCGCTCGCCCACCGGGCACATAGCACCCGGCCCGCTCGACCGGCCTGTGGAGCCCGTTGATCACCAGCCCCGGGCGAACGAAGTCGACGTCGTTCGGCATCTGCGCCTCGTGGTAGGCCGCGATCGATTCGGCTGCGGCCTCGAGCGCGGCGAGCACGTCGGAGGAAACCCGTCGGGTCGCGGCGGTGATCTCGGCCGGCTCGACCCGCGTCGATGTCAGCTCGACGCCGTCGAAACGTCGAGTGAGGTCGCGAAGCGCCGCGTCGCCGCGCCCGCGGACATCGGCGAGAATCTCCCGGACCGCTTCGACCGGACCGTCCGCCGGCGCCGTCGGACGGGGAAGCCGTTCGGCGACGTCGCCGGTGAACCCTCGCAGGTCGATTCGGGTGAGCACCCGCCCACGCTACCGGGCCT
>JAJRXC010000046.1 GCA_024276495.1 Actinomycetes bacterium | reverse complement strand
GTCACCGGGGCCGAAGCGATCCACGAGCCGGTGGAAATCGGCCTCCGACTCCTGCACGCCGAGATAGAACCGGTCCTGGGGGGCGCGGGGATCGAACCGGTAGCGCTCGTCGTGGAAGGCGCGTTCGTGCTCGAGACGGGCCGCTTCCTCGATCGCTGTCGTCATGGGGTTCTATCGGCACACGAGCCGATCGAATCAAGCTCGGCCGCGGGGCCGCCCGTACAGCCCGCGGGGTCAGGTCGACAACGGGTCAGGTCGACAACGGGTCAGGTCAGCAAGGGAGCGAGAAACTGCCCGGTGTAGCTCTCCGGCGTCTCCGCCACCGCTTCGGGAGTGCCCGTCACCACGACGCTCCCACCACCCGAGCCGCCCTCGGGACCCAGGTCGATCAACCAGTCGGCGGTCTTGAGCACATCGAGGTTGTGTTCGATGACGACCACCGTGTTGCCCTGGTCGACCAGGCGACCGAGCACGCCGAGGAGTTTGCGAATGTCCTCGAAATGCAGGCCGGTGGTCGGTTCGTCGAGGATGTAGATCGTGTGGCCGGTCGATCGTTTGGCCAGCTCGCTGGCGAGCTTGACCCGCTGCGCCTCGCCGCCCGACAGCGTGGGTGCCGGTTGGCCGAGCCGGACGTAGCCGAGACCGACATCGACGAGGGTCTGCATGTGGCGGGAGATCACCGGCTGGTTCGAGAAGAAGTCGAGCGCTTCCTCACACGGCAAGCCGAGCACCTCGGAGATGTTCTTGCCCTTGAACTCGATCTCGAGGGTGTCGCGGTTGTAGCGCTTGCCCTTGCACACCTCGCACTGCACATAGACGTCGGGTAGGAAGTGCATCTCGATCTTGATGGTGCCGTCGCCCTGACATGCCTCGCAGCGCCCACCCTTCACGTTGAACGAGAAGCGGCCAGGGAGGTAGCCGCGGACCTTCGCCTCCTGGGTCTGGGCGAAGAGTTTGCGGACGTGGTCGAAGACCCCCGTGTAGGTGGCGGGGTTCGAGCGGGGCGTGCGACCGATGGGCGACTGGTCGATCGCGATGACCTTGTCGAGATGCTCGATCCCCTCCACCCGGGTGTGCAGGCCCGGCGGCACCTTCGACGAGTAGATGTGTTGCATCAGCGCCCGGTGGAGGATGTCGCTCACGAGCGTCGACTTGCCCGATCCGGAAACCCCCGACACGCAGATGAACTTGCCCAGCGGGAACTCGACATCGAGGTTCTTCAGGTTGTTCTCCCGAGCCCCCTTGACCCGCAAGATGTTGCCGTCGCCGATTCGACGGGCCCCGGGAACCTTGATCTGCCGCTTGCCGGACAGATACTGGCCCGTGATCGACTTGGAGTTCTTCAGCAACTGCTTGAAGGTGCCCGAGTGCACGATCTCGCCACCGTGCTCTCCGGCGCCGGGCCCGATGTCGACGACATGGTCGGCGACCTTCATCGTGTCCTCGTCGTGCTCGACCACCAGCACCGTGTTGCCGAGATCCCGCATCCGCAGAAGCGTCTCGATCAGGCGTTGGTTGTCTCGTTGGTGCAGACCGATCGACGGCTCGTCGAGGACGTAGAGCACACCGACCAGGCCGGATCCGACCTGGGAGGCCAACCGGATCCGTTGGGCCTCGCCACCGGCCAGTGTGGCGGCCGAGCGCGACATGCTCAGATAGTCGAGCCCGACGTCGAGCAGGAACCCGAGACGGGAGTTGACCTCCTTCAACACCTGCTCGGCGATGATCGAATCCCGTTCGGAGAGCTGGAGCTGGCCGAGGCTCTTGGCCGCGTCGGCGATCGACATCGCACACAGGTCGTGGATCGAGTGCCCGTCGATGGTCACCGCCAGCGAGAGCGGGTTGAGTCGGGACCCGCCGCATTCGGTGCACGCGACCTGCCGCATGTAGCCCTCGATGGTGTCGCGGGCCGCGTCGGTCTCCGCCTCGTCGTGACGACGCATCAGGTACGGGAGCACACCCTCGTACTTCGCCTGATAGGTGCGGGTACGCCCGTAGCGGTTCTTGTAGCGGACCTGGATTCGGCCCTTCACCCCTTTGCCGTGGAGCAACAGATCACGCTGCTTCTTCGAGAGTGACCGCCATGGTTCGTCGAGCGGGATCGCGTATTCCTCGCAGATCGACTGCACGAGCCGTGAGAAGTAGCGGCTGCGGCCTCCGGCCCACGGACTGATCGCGCCGCCTTCGACCGTCGCATCCTCGTCGGGAACCACGAGCCGGGAGTCGACCTCGAAGACGGTCCCGAGCCCGTCGCAGTGCGGGCACGCACCGTAGGGCGAGTTGAACGAGAAGTTGCGGGGGGCGAGCTCCTCGAACGACTTGCCGTCGGAGGGGCGGGACAGGTGCTGGCTGAACACGATCGTGCGCGGCTCGCCGCCGTCGCGGGGCACGATCTGCATCTCGGCGACGCCCCCGGTGAGGGTGAGCGCGGTCTCGATCGAATCGGTCAACCGCCGCTCGATCCCCTCCTTGAGGACCAATCGGTCGACGACGACCGACACATCGTGGGTTTCGTAGCGTTCGAGCTCGAGGGCGATCTCGTCGGCGAGCTCCACCGGCTCGCCGTCGACGATCGCCCGGGCGAACCCCTGACCGGCGAGATCGGACAACAAGGTGTCGTAGGTCCCCTTGCGGCCCCTGACGACCGGGGCGAGCACCTGGAAACGGGTGCCCTCCTCCATGGCCAGGATCTTGTCGACGATCTGCTGCGGAGTCTGGCGAACCAGCTCCTCGCCGGTCTCGGGATCGTGGGGAACCCCGATGCGAGCGAACAGCAACCGGAGGTAGTCGTAGATCTCGGTGACGGTGCCGACCGTCGAGCGCGGGTTTCTCGACGCGCTCTTCTGATCGATCGAGATCGCAGGCGACAGACCTTCGATGAAGTCGACATCGGGCTTGTCCATCTGGCCCAGGAACTGGCGGGCGTAGGCACTCAACGATTCCACATAGCGCCGCTGACCTTCGGCGTAGATGGTGTCGAAGGCGAGAGACGATTTCCCGGAACCCGAGAGGCCGGTGAAGACGATGAGCTTGTCGCGCGGCAGCTCGAGATCGACGTCTCGGAGATTGTGTTCGCGCGCACCCTGGATGATGAGTCGATCGGCCACGGCGGCACTCTATCGGCAGGAAGCGTGCCGAACACGTGTTCGTCAGCCTTCGCGTTCGAGCGACACCACCCGCAGGCGCAGATCGTTCACGAGGGGAATGGTCGACTCGCCGACGACGACGTACCCGGGAAGATCGGGAACGGCTCGGCCGATGTCGAAATCGACATAGCCGACCTCCTCGATCCCGGCGCCGGCGAGGACCTCTGAGGCCTCCCGGAGAAGTTCGGGCGTCGGCGCGGCAAGCCACTGCTCGTCGAGGCCGAGAGGGCCCGGTTCACGGGCGAGGAACGGATCGCGAAACACCAACGCCTCCTCGGGTCGATCCGCGAGCGCCCGTGACGCGTCGGCAAATCCGCGGGTTCGCACCACCGTCCAACCCACGCCGATCATCGTGATCACGAAGCCGGCGACGGCGAGGATCCGAAGGGTCTCACGGGCGCGGCCCCGGTCGTATGAGACGATCGCGACCACCATGAGCATCACCGCGCTGGGCAAGGTGTAGCGGCCGCCCCACTGGGCCGTCGCTCCCCCGGCGAACTGGGTCAGCCAGACGAGAGGGAGGGCGAGAACCGACACCGCGGTGACGATCCGTCGTGGCCCGGTGCGACCACCCCGCACGATGCCGAGGACCGCCAGCGGCGTGGTTGCCGCCAGTCCGGGGATGAACCGCATGCCGTCGATGATCAGGTCGAGCACGACGAGCAACGCGACCGCGCCCAGACCCGCCCAGATCACCCGTTGGTCGAGGAACGGACGATCGGCGTTGTGTCCGATCGCGAGCAGGAGGCCGAGGAGCACCCCGGCGAGCAGGAGGGCCGACGCGTTCGTGCCCGACAGCGGGCCGATTCCGGTGATCACGGCCTCCTGGGCCCGAACGACGAGGTCGGTTCCCGCGGCGGCCGCGGTGCCGCCGCCGCGTCCGGCTCGCAGGGTCGTTCCGAACACCCACCATTCGAACGCGGCGTTGGCGAGCAGACCGGCCGCCGTCCCGGCCAGCATCGCCGATCCCCGGATGATCGCGGTCAACGGGCGGCCCCACGAGACAAGCCGGCCGACGAGCACGACTCCGGCGAGGAATCCGTACACGAGCGCCTCCTGGCGCAACGCCGCGGCGGTCGAGAACGCGAGGCCCGCCGCGATCGGGAGCCAGGGCGCGACGCGGAAGCGGGAGCTCGAGTCGACGACGGCGACCATGCCCCACAGAACGAGGCCGAGGCCGAGGCTGTGCTCCCAGAAATCGAGGGCGTAGACGGTCGCCGGGGAGGCGAGCCCCACGAGCCAGAAGGCCGCCGCCCGTTGATGTCGCCGCCCGTCGAGTCGACGGGCGATCGCCGCGGCCCCCGCCGCCGCTAGGACGGTGCCCAGCACGGGGATGAGAACGGCCATTCGGGCCCCACCGAGCTTCCACAGTGGCGCGGCGAGATAGAGCATCGGGAGCGTGGTGACGTTCACCCAGGCGCCGTCGATCCGAGCGGTCGACCACATCGGGTACAGACGTCCGTCGGGGTCGAGGCTCTCGGCCCAGTATCCGAGGTCGGGGGCGCGGGGGCCGTTCTCGACGATCACCTCGATGGTCGCGGTCTTTCCGCCCACATCGGTGCTCAGGTAGCCATCGGGGTCGGCCAGTTGGGCGACGAGGAACAACACGACCGCCATAACGACGACCGACGGCCCGATCCGCAGGTACCACGCCGGTGTCGACCCCGACGGCACGGGCACGCCGGAAGTGGCGCCCACGGAAGCGGCCGGCTGCGCGCCGGCACCGTCAGTCGTCGTTGTCACCCGCGTCTATCGGCGCGCCCGCTTCGTTGTGGAGCGTTCTCAGCGCATCTCGCGCAGTTCGCGCTTGAGATCCTTGATCTCGTCGCGCAGGCGCGCCGCGTACTCGAATCGAAGATCGATCGCCGCGTCGCGCATCTCGAGCTCGAGGGTGCGGATCAGTCGCTCGAGCTCGTCCTCGGGCAGGTCGGAGAGGTCGTCGGTCGCCCGCCGCCGGCTTCCGAGCTCCGACAGCGCCTCGGGAACCGGGGCCCGCTCGGCGGCGGGTCGGATCATCCACAAGATGTCGGTGATCTCCTTGCGGATCGACGTGGGGTCGATGCCGTGCTCGAGGTTGTAGGCCTCCTGCACCCCTCGGCGCCGCATCGTCTCCGAGATGGCCCGCTGCATCGAATCGGTCATGCGATCGGCGTACATGATGACCTGTCCGGCGACATTTCTCGCCGCCCGACCGATCATCTGGATCAGCGATGTGTCACTGCGGAGGAACCCCTCCTTGTCGGCATCGAGAATCGCGACTAGCGACACTTCGGGAAGATCGAGACCCTCACGAAGCAGGTTGATCCCGACGAGCACGTCGAACTCGCCGAGCCGCAGATCCCGCAGGATCTCGATGCGCTGGATGGTGTCGACCTCGCTGTGCAGATAGCGGACCCGCACCCCCGACTCGAGCAGGTAGTCGGTGAGGTCCTCGGCCATCTTCTTGGTGAGGGTCGTGACGAGGACCCGCTCGTGGCGCTGGACCCGGCCCTGGATCAGCTCCTGGAGATCGTCGATCTGGCCCTTCGTGGGTTTGACGATCACCTCCGGATCGATGAGGCCGGTGGGCCGCACGATCTGCTCGACGACCTGGGTCGACACCTCGAGCTCATAGGCGCCGGGTGTGGCCGACAAGAAGACGACCTGGTTGAGTCGCGCCATCACCTCCTCGAACTGGAGCGGCCGGTTGTCGGCCGCGGACGGCAGCCGAAAGCCGTGATCGATCAGGGTGGCCTTCCGGCTGCGATCCCCCTCGTATTGCCCGTGAAGCTGCGGTACCGCGACATGGGACTCGTCGATGACCATCAAGAAGTCGTCGGGGAAGTAGTCGAGCAGGGTGTAGGGCGGTTCACCCGGACTCCGTCCGTCGATCGGGGCGGAGTAGTTCTCGATGCCGTTGCAGTAGCCGAGCTCCTGCATCATCTCCAGGTCGTAGTCGGTCCGCATCCGGAGGCGTTGGGCCTCGAGCAGCTTTCCTTCCTTTTCGAAGGTGCGGAGACGGTCGGCCAGCTCCTCCTCGATTCGGGCGATCGCCGCGACCATCCGTTCGGTGCTGGTGGCGTAGTGGGTCGCGGGGAACACCACGAGGTCCTCCAACGTCTCGAGGCGTTCACCGGTCAGTGGATCGACCACGGTGATCTGCTCGACCTCGTCGCCGAACAACTCCACTCGTACCGCGGTCTCGTCGTAGGCCGGGTGGATCTCGATCGTGTCGCCCCGAACCCGGAACTTGCCCCGGACGAGGTTCATGTCGTTGCGTTCGTACTGCAGGTCGACGAGGCGCCGCAGGATCGAACGCTGGTCGTGGATCTCACCGGTGCGCAGGACCAACAGCTGGGTCTCGTACTCCTCGGGGGACCCCAGGCCGTAGATGGCGGAGACGGAGGCCACGACGATGGTGTCGCGGCGCGTGAGCAGTGAGCTGGTGGCGGAGTGCCGGAGCCGGTCGATCTCGTCGTTGACCGAGGAGTCCTTCTCGATGTAGGTGTCGCTCGAGGGCATGTAGGCCTCGGGCTGGTAGTAGTCGTAGTAGCTGACGAAGTACTCGACCCGGTTCTCCGGGAAGAGCTCCTTGAGCTCGTTGGCGAGCTGGGCGGCCAGGGACTTGTTGGGGGCCAGGACCAGGGTCGGCCGTTGGACCCGCTCGATCGTCCACGCGATCGTGGCGCTCTTTCCCGATCCGGTGATGCCGAGGAGGGTCTGGAATCGATCGCCGCGTGCGATCCCGGCCGCCAGCGCCTCGATCGCCGCCGGCTGATCACCGGCGGGCTGAAACGAGGAGACCACCTTCAGCGGCGTTCGAGCAGAAGGGGTGGAAACGGGCGCCATCGCGCCAACCTACCGAGGTGGTGTGACAGGCTGCTCTCATGTCACGAAGAGAACGAGTTCTCGTCGCGGTCGTGATCCTGCTGGTGGGGATCCTCGTCGGTGTGGGCGCCGTCGCCCTGCTCGGCGACGACGGGCCCGACACGACGACCGTGGCGGCCGAGGCGCCGACGACCTCCGCCGCCGACCAGGCGGCCCCCACGTCGACGACGGCGCCACCGACCACGACCACGACCGCCGCCGCATCATCGACCACCGTCGCCCCCACGACCACGACGACCACCGCCCCGACGACCACCGCGAGCACCACCACGACGTCGACACCGACCGATCCACCTCCGGTCGCCGACGTCACCACCGGAGAGATCCTCGGCCTCCCCCCGGGAACCCCGGTGGCCGACGTCCTCGCCGCGATGAACGCGATCTACGGCGCTCCCGACTTCGACTCCGGGTGGAACGCCGGCTGCCCACTCGACGGCGGCCCCGACGACCACGAACGGGTGGTCGACTACGGCAACCTCCGCATCCGGTTCGATCGCTGGGACCGGCCCGAGCAACTCGCCGGATGGTCGTATCGCCGCGGTCTCGCCGGATTCTTCGACCCCGACGGTCCCACTCCCGACGACATCGTGCTCCACGACGGTGTGGCATGGGGCCAGAGCGGCAACGAGGTCGCCGCCGCCCTCGGCGTCGCGATCAACCCGGTCGACATCTTCGGGGTGACCTTCGTCAATCACCCCGACGGGAGCTACCGCGCCGACGGACTCGACGGGACCACCCCCTTCTTCCAGGTCGGCTGGCGGGCCGGCGACATCTGCGAGTAGCTAGCTCGCGAGCGCCGACATCCAGGCCCACACCTCGTCGATCTGTCGCTCCAACGCGGCCAGGTCGCCCGAGTTGTCGATCACCTTGTCGGCGACCGCGTTTCGGGCCGCACGACTCGCCTGGTTCGCGATGCGACGCCGCGCGTCCGCCTCGTCGAAGCCGCGCTGGCCGACCAGGCGCGAGACCGCCAGATCGGGATCGATGTCGACGACGACGATCCCCGCGAGGTCGGCGTACTGATCGGCGATCGACTCCCCGTCGGCCCTGACCAGCAACGGGATGTCGAGCACCACGATCGCGTCGGTGCCCTCGACCGCCTCGCGCCGCCGCACCATCTCCTCGCCGACAGCGGGGTGGACGATGTCGTTCAACGCCTTCAGCTCGTCCTCGTCGGCGAACACGATCGCCGCGACCGCAGCCCGATCGAGCTCACCGGCGTCGTCGAGGATCGAGTCGCCCCAGCGTTCGACCATCGCCACGAAGACGGGCTCTCCCGGGCGCTGGAGATCCCGCACGATCCGGTCGGCGTCGATCAACACGGCGCCGCGGGCCACGAGCCCATCGGCCACCGTCGACTTGCCACTCCCGATGCCACCCGTCAACCCGATCTCGATCACGGCGGGACGGTACCCCGCGAGTCCCGATGGTGTCCTACACCGGGCGGACGATCATCCGTTGCCGGCGGCGACCACCCGACTGGCCGAGTCGTCGACGCTGTCGCCGACCGAGCCGCCGAACGCCGACACCCCGGCCAAGGTGACGAGAACGATGAGCGACAGCAACAGGACGTATTCGACCAGGGCGGCGCCCCTCTGCTCGGCGCCGAATCGGGTGGCACCTCCGATTCGGTCACAGCGGTCGGCTGAATGGCGGTTCATGGGGTGGACTCCCGGTTGTCGCCTCCGCGTTCGGCACGGAGGCCCTACTGGTTCCTTCGACATGGGCATCGCGGCCCTGGATGGACCGTTCGGCCCAACCCGAGGGCCAGAGGTCCCGGGTCCGTGCCGTTCGGCCGAGGCAGCCGACGCGGAGACGCCGCCCCGAGGGGCGGCGTCGAGGGGTCACTCCGCGGGCCGGAGCCCGAGTTCCGAGGGGCCGACTACTCGAGGGAGACGATGCCCATGCGGACGGCCTGGAGCACGGCCTGCGTGCGATCGCGGGCGTCGAGCTTCTGGTAGATCGAGGCGAGATGGTTCTTCACCGTCTTTTGGGAGATGTACATCTGCTCGGCGACCTCCGAGGTCGAACACCCGTCGGCGATCAGCTGCAGCACCTCTTCCTCACGCTTGGTGACGACCCGTTCTTCGCGAGTCGGTGCCTGGTCGAGCTTGCGGACCTCGTCGAGCATCGATGCGGCCAGCTGGGGGGACAGGGCCGTGTCGCCGTTGGATGCCATGCGAACGGCATCGGCGATCTCCTCGGTCGAGCAGTCCTTGACCAGATATCCACACGCACCGGCGCGGATCGCGTTGGCCAGCACGTCCTGATCGGCATGCATCGTGAGCATCACGATCTTCGTGCCGGGTACCGCCGCCCGCACCTGTCGGCACGCCTCGACGCCGTCCATCTCCGGCATGGACACATCCATGAGGACCACGTCCGGGGTGAGGGAGTACGCCATGTTCACCGCCTCGACTCCGTCGCGGGCCTCGCCGACGACATCGAAGCCATGCTCCGACATCGAGCGACTCAGGCCTTCCCGGAGCATCCGGTGGTCATCGGCGAGCATCAATCGAATGGTCATCTTGGCTGATTTCCTCGAAATCCTGACGACCGGTCTGGTCGCCAACTGTTTTCGGACCCTGTCCGGCCCGAGGTTCCATCGGTCGGTCGACCCGGTTCATTAGGCATCGCGCCGTGATCCGCCCACCGACCGTGAGATTCCTTTGGTCACTTTCATCGCCGACCGTTGCGATCGGAAGGCAGAAAGCAGCGCACGACGGTGCCCCGACCCTCTTCGGAGTGCACCTCCAGCGTCGCCCCGATCGACGACGCCCGCTCGCGCATCCCCATGATCCCGTACGAGTCGAGCCGGCCGGCCTTCCCCTCGGGGAATCCCTTCCCGTCATCGGCGATCTCCAGCGCGGCTGCCTCGCCGTCACAACGCCAGCGCACAGCGACACCGCGGGCCTCGGCGTGGCGTTCGACGTTGACGAGCGCTTCCTGGGCGATCCGCCACATCTCCCGCTCCTGGAGGAGGGGGAGACGGGTGCCGCTGCGATCGGCGTAGACGCGGATGTCGAGCTCGGTTCGTTCCATCAGTCGGGCGCTGAACTGCTCGAGGACCTCGCCGATCTCGAGCTGGTCGGAGACATCGGTCCGCAGGTCGTAGAGCGTGTCCCGGACCTCGCCGATCACGCCCCGGAGATCACTGCGGAGCTGTTCGAGGGAATCGCCGAGCTCTTCACCGCGGCTCTCCTTCGTCACCAACCGATCGAGCTCGAACGCCAGGTAGGCGAGCGACTGGCCGATGTTGTCGTGGAGGTCTCTGGCGATGCGGGTTCGTTCCTCGTCGGCGCCGACCGTGCGGAGGCGACTGAACCAGCGGGCGTTGTCGATCGCGAGGGCGACCGGTTCCACGAACCCGTTCAACAACTCGATGTCGCGGCGACCGAACGCGGCCGGCCGGCGTGATTCGACCGCCAGCAACCCGATGATCGATCCCCGAGCCGGGAGCACGGTGTAGATCCCCGACGACGACATCGGGGAGATGCCCGGTCCGCGGGGTTGGGACAGGTCGGGTTCCTCGATCATGCGGTTGCTCGACATGGCATCCATCAGCGGCCGGGGAAGCTCGGTGGGGCCCAGCCGGGCCGGCAGCGCCGCCCCCTCGCGCCGGATCACCTGCCAGCTCGCATCGGTGTCGTCGAACACGAGGATGGCGACGGCGTCGAAGTCGACGAGACCGCGCAGGCGCGACACCGTCGTGTCGAGGACCTCGCCGAGGTCGAGTGATGCCGGAAGCGTCTGGGCGACGCGGTGCAACGAGAAGAGCAAGGCGTTGGCGTCGGACAGCCGGTCGAGGCGATCGAGGGCCAGCGAATGTTGCAGGTCGGCCTCGCCGCTGATCCGACGGGCATAGCCCGCGACCACACCGACGAGGAGGAGGACGGCCGACCACTGCAGGCTGATGCGCAGATCCTGGAGCTCGTAGTTGGAACGGGCGGCGTCGCCGATGCTCAGCGCCAGCGCCGCGCCGATCGCGATTCGAAGTCCGAAGCCGAAGCCCCGAGCGAAGCCGGCCACGATGATCGCGGTCATCAGGGAGAAGACGAACGGTGATTCCCAGAAGTCCGTCGCCGCGACGGCGCCGACGTGGATGGCGATCTCCAGCACGACCTGGACCAACGAGCGAAGATCGCCGATGTAGCGAAGCGGGCTCACCGTGCGGATGACGGTGTAGCTGACGACGACCATGCACCACAGGACGATCTCCCAGTCGGCGTTGACGAACGCCGAGGCCGAGAGGGCGACGGACACGACCGTCATGCCCCAGCGGATGGCCAGGATCGCCGGGGCGAAGGCCGCGACCCGGTCGACACGGTCGTTGAGTCCGGCCCCGAGCCCGTCGACCTCGTAGCCGTCGCTCGCCCGTCCGATGCGGGCCAGCGGGCGCATCCAGGAGTTGGCGCGATGCGAGACAGGTTGCCGCAGGCGTTCGGCGTCGGCCGTCGACGCCTCGGTGGGCGTCTGGAGATCGCTCATCATGTCCACTCTTCACTCCACGACATCTCGTCCACGCAGCGTTGCTCTCGGCTCCATCGGCAGCCGGGTTCCCCAGGCAAGGACTTGACCGGCCACGTGAGGGTCAACATGAGGGGTCGTCGGGGGCACACAGGACGACCCAGTCGTCGTCGCGCCAGACCGTCGTCCACTCCCCCACCTTCGTGGCCAGCTCGACCAGGACGTGATCTCGGGGCCACAGGATCGCTTCGGCGTCGTAGCGGTCGAGCACCGACTCCCACTCCGGCGCCCCGTCGAGAAGCACGAGATAGTCCGCGACCAGCGACGGGTCGTGCAGCTCGAAGCGGTCGTCGATCCAGGTGGCACCGGCGGCGCCGTAGCGGATGTCGAGATAGTTGCCGACATAGTCGGGATGGATGATGCGGGTCTCGCCCGGCACCAGGCCGAGATCCATTTCCATCGCGGTGACGGCATCGTCGGGGTATCGACCCAGGTCGACGTGGGGGCTCCGCACCGCGATCAGCGGAAGCGCCCCGAGAAGCCCGACGAAGGCGACGGCACCGAGATGGATCGCGTTGCTGGTACGCGACGCGTAGAGCCGTCCGAGGGCCGGGAGCCCTCTGGCCAGGAGGGGGAGGACGACGAGCGCGGCGAGCGCGATGTTGCGTCGACCGATCAGCGCGGCGGCGACGAACACCATCATGGGGAGCGCGTCGCGCCAGCGTGGCCGACGCGTCAGCGCGGCGACCGATGCGAGGACGAGGAGCAGGAACGCCCGGGTCCAGGTGCTGTCGAACGACGGTGACTGCCACTCGACGACGTTCGAGAGCACCTCCTGGCGCCCGAGCAGGCGCAGGGGGAAGGCCAGCATGGCCGGGCCGTAGGGGTTGACGACGCCGCCGATGAGGATGCCGGCGCCGAGCGCACGCAGCGCCGCCCACTCCCGCTGCACCGACTCGCGATCGCCGAGACCACCGGCGATCCGCGCCACGAGATAGACGATGCCGAGGGGCCAGCTCCCGTGCACGTTGATCCACACCGCACCCACGGCCACCAGGCCGCGTGGCCGGCCGTCGCCCTCGACGACCAGCATCGTGGCGGCGAAGAGCACGAACGCGATGAGGAGCGGGCGTTCGCTCCAGTTCGTCCGCCCGATCGCGAGGAGCGGCGCCATGATGAGGAGCCGGGTGACGATGGCGGCGTTCGCCCGGGTCAGCCGCCACGCCGCGGCCGCGACGGTCGCGGCCAGCACGGCGGTCAGGACCCGCAGCCCGTAGAACCCGCCGGCCGCGTCCACGAGCCCGTAGATCAGCGACGCGAGCCACGACTGCACGACGATGCTCTCGCCGGGCGACGTCCACGTGAACACATCGTTTCGGACGATTCCCGATTCCAGCATCTCCCGACCGGTCGCGAGGTGGGTGAGGAAGCTGTTGTCGCCGATGCGGGACGCGCCGAGGCCCAGGCCGATCAGGGCAACGGCGAGTCCGCAGAAGACCCCGAGGTCCAGTTGTCGTCGCGGCGGACGGCGTTCGGGGTCGTCGCCGGTGTCACCGCCGACCGGCGGCGCATCGAGCGACTCGGTGAGGGTCATCGGTTGCGGCGATGGCAGGTCAGAAGTTGGCCATGATCCGGATCATGGCCGGACCGAGCACCACGGTGAACAAGGCGGGGAAGATGCAGAACACCATCGGGATCAGCATCTTGACCGGCGCCTTCTGGGCCTTCTCCTGGGCGATCTGACGACGCTTGATGCGCATCTCCTCGGCCTGGCCCCGCAGCACCCGTCCGATCGACACCCCGAAGGTGTCCGCCTGGAGGATGGCGAGAACGAAGCTTCGCACCTCGGGTACCTCGATGCGGGCTTCCATCGCCCGCATCGAATCGGCCCGGGTCGAGCCGGCCCGGACCTCACCGAGCATCCGGGAGAACTCGTCGCTCAGCTCACCGGGAACCGAGACGATCGTGCGCTGCAGCGCCTGCTCGAACCCGAGCCCGGCTTCCACGCTGATCACCAGGAGGTCGATGATGTCGGGCAGGCCGCGCAGGATCTCCTTTTGTCGGTCGGCGACGGCCCGGTTGAGTCGGGCGTCGGGGCCGACGAGCAGGGCAAGACCCGCGAGCGCGGTGGCGGCCAGCTGTGTCTTGCCCGTGATGGCCAGCGGGTTCCAGATGTAGAAGAACCAGAACGAGACCGGCACGAGCACGACCGTGATCACCCGGATCGCGAGAAAGCGGTCGATCTGGGCGGCCGACGGCCGACCCGAGAGGATGAACTTGTGGCGAACGCCGTCGACATAGCCGACCGGGGTCAGGCGGCGACCGACGCTGGTCAACGCGCTCAGGATCGGGAGGAAGGCGCGCTGGGCCAGCGGGTTGAGCAGTTCCTGATCCCGGACGCTCTCGACCTCGTAGTCCTCGAGGGCCCGCAGCGACTCGCGCACCACCGACTTGTCGTGGGCCTGTGACGCGATCGCCCAGATGGCGAGCGCGACTCCGCCACCGATGAGGGCGGCGGCGATTTGGGGAGACAGTTCGAACACGGCTTCCTCAGATGTCGATGTTGATGATCTTCTTCATCCACGCGAAACCCGCGAGGACGGCGAAGACGGACAGACCCAGCAGCACCTTGCCGAAACTGTCGGTGAAGAGGGTGTTGATGTACTCGGGGTTCATGGCCCACATGGCCATCCCGAGAAGGATCGGAAGCGCGCCGAGCACGATGGCGCTCATCTTTCCCTCGGCGGTGAGCGATGCGATGTCACGGCGGAGCCGTTCACGTTCGGTCATCGTCTCGGCGACGGTGAGGAGCAGCTCCGAGAGGTTGCCGCCGACCTCCCGTTGGATCTTGACGGCCATGACCGCCCAGGAGAAGTCCGGCGAGTCCATCCGTTCGGCGGAGGCGTCCATGGCATCCTCGAGCGGGCGGCCCAACTGGGCTTCGGTCACGATGCGGCGCAGCTCGCCGCCCATCGGGTCCTCGATCTCCTGGGAGACCGCCTCGACGCCCTGCATGAACGAGTAGCCGGCCTTGAGCGTCGACGACAGCAACGTCAACGTGTCGGGGAGCTGGGCCATGAAGGCCTTGCGGCGGCGGGCCGCTTTGACCCGGACGGTGAAGCCCGGGATCAGGACGCCGATGATCGCGAACACCAGCATGCCCATCATGTTTCCGATGAGGAGCAGCCCGACGACCATGAAGGCGACGGCGATGCCGGCGGCTGCGGTCAGCGCCTCGCCGGCGCGAAGGGGCAGGTCGGCCCGTTCCAGCGTCGCTTCGAGACGCGACAGCATTCCCCGGCGCTCGGCCAGGTCCTCCGTCAGCTCCACGGCCCGTTTCAGCAGGGCGTTCTTCGACATGCCGCGGTCTTCGTCCTCGACGACCGGCGTCGTCCCGTACGGGTCGCTGTACGCGTTCAGCACGCTCGTCAGGTTCGATTCGTCCTTCTGGAGCAGCAGAACGACGGCGAACGCGCCGAGCCCGGCGGCAACCGCACCGAAGACGAGGCCGAGGGTGCGGCCGGTCTCACCGGCGAGGAACCCGAAGCCCGGAATTCCGGTGTCGCCCCGCTCGGTGAACGGTGCGAGCGCCCGTCCCGAGGTGCGCGAACCTCCGGCATACGACGCCCGGATCTCGGTGCCGTCGATGGTGATGGCGATCTGGTTCTCGTCGAGAAGTTGCACCGACTCGAACGGGATCATCCAGGTGCCGTTGACGACCTGGGAGACCGACGTGCCGTAGCCCGCGATCTCCTCGGGATCATCGGTCGACGCGAACGCGCCGCCGTAGGTCGACGACACCAGGGTGCTCATGGCGCTCACGACGACGTCGCTCGTGGCGACCGCGAAGGCCGAGCCGTCGACCGCCTGCACCGCGCCACGGGCCTCGGCCGCGGTGGTGGCCGAACCCCCGTCGATGGTGGCGGCGAAGACGATCACGTTGGTCGCCCCGGCACCGGAGTCGGTGAGCTCCGATGCGGCGTCGCGGATCGTGTCGTAGAGAAGGCTCGTACCGTTCGCGCTGACGATGCCCGAAACGATCTCGGCGGTGCGTTCGTGGTCGTTGCTCAAGCCGACGCGCAGACGTGATACGCCGCCGGAGGTCCAGATCGAGATGTCCTCGTTCGGGCCGGCATTGTCGATGTACGCCCGGGCCGCGGCGAGGAACGGCTCGAGCACGTCGTCGGCCGCACTCGCGTTGTCGATTACGATCGCGGTCTGGACCGGCAACCCGCTGTCGGCGATGACGACCGGACGGTCGACGGTCGCTTCCTCGTCACCGATCGTGATGGTGACGTCGGCCGGTGCCGCACCGGAGCGGATCAGAACGTAGGGCGACGAGCCGGCATCGATCAGGAGCAGTTCGGGGGGAGCGGTCGCCACCGCGTCGCCGTCCTGCGCGGCAGCCACGGAGAACTGGAGCGCCCCGCCGATGAGCAGCAGTCCGGCCAGCAGCGCCATCGCGGCGCGCCCTCCGGCGCTGCGAGGTCCGGTGATGGATCGGGTGGTCACGCGACCCCCACGCCACCGCTGGGCTGGAACGTCTCGGCGCCGAGCCGGATGCCTTCGGCGGTGAGCTTCTCCGCGAACTTGGGTCGGATGCCGCTCGGCTTCAACACGCCGCGGTAGCGACCGTTGTCGTCGACCCCAGCGCTGAAGTCGAACAAGAAGATGTCCTGGAGGGTGATCACGTCGCCCTCCATGCCCTGCACCTCCGTGATGTGGGTGATGCGACGGGAGCCGTCCCGCAACCGCGCGATCTGCACGATCACGTCGATCGCCGACGCCATCTGCTCGCGGATGGCCCGAACCGGCAGGTCGAACCCGGCCATGAGGGTCAGGGTCTCGAGCCGGCTGAGCGTGTCGCGTGGGGTGTTGGCGTGCACCGTGGTCAGCGAGCCGTCATGGCCGGTGTTCATGGCCTGGAGCATGTCGAGCGCTTCGCCACCACGGCACTCGCCAACGACGATGCGGTCGGGCCGCATACGAAGGGAGTTCTTCACGAGGTCGCGGATGGTCACTGCGCCGCGCCCCTCGATGTTGGGCGGCCGGGTCTCGAGGCAGAGAACGTGATCCTGGTGGAGCTGCAGCTCCTTCGCGTCCTCGACGGTGACGATGCGTTCCGTCTCCGGAATGAACGACGACATGACGTTGAGCGTCGTCGTCTTGCCGGTGCCGGTGCCGCCGGAGACGATCATGTTGAGACGTCCCACCACGCAGGCCTGCAGGAAGCGGGCGGCGTTGGCGTCCATCGTGCCGAACCGGATCAGGTCGTCGACCTGCAGCGGATCGGCCTTGAACTTGCGGATCGTCAGGAACGGCCCGCCGATCGTCAGCGGAGAGATGATCGCGTTGACGCGGGAGCCGTCGGGGAGACGGGCATCGCACATCGGGGTCGACTCGTCGATCCGCCGGCCGACCTGGCCGACGATCTTGTCGATGATCCGGCGCAGATGCGCCTCGTCGACGAAGGTCACCGGGTCCTTCGTCAGCTTGCCCTCACGTTCCACATAGACCGATTCCGGGCCGTTGACCATGATCTCGGTGACGTCGTCGTCGCGCAGCAGCGGATCGATCGGCCCGTAGCCCAAGATGTCGTCCGACACGTCCTGGATGAGCTGGGCCTTGTCGGACGCCGACAGGGGGGCCCGCTCGAGCGCCAACGCCTGGTGGAGCTGCTCGTGGACCTTCTTGCGAAGATCCTCCTCCGACATCCGACTGTCGTAGAGGATCGGACCGAGCTCCTCGATGAGGCTGTGGTGGATCCGCTGGCGAAGCTCGTCGAGCACCGGGTCTCGCCGGGCCGCGGGTCCGGCGGCCTGCGCGGCCGCGGCGAGGCCGCCCTGGGCGCCACCCGGCGAGCCCGCGTCGGCGGCCCCGTCGTCCTCGGCTCCCTGCTGGACCTCGTGGAGACGCTTGTAGAGACTCATGTTGGCAGAATTCCTCCCGGGCCCGGCGCCCGGATCACTTGTGGTCGGTTGACATGGGTTCGTCGGTGCCGGTCGTCCCGGCGTCGGCGAGAGGGTCGGACGGCGACGCGCCCGGCCTGGGTGTTACTTCTTGCGGCCCCTGCCCTTCCCGCTGAGCGCGGGGGCGAACATGGTGGCCATCTCTTCGAGCGACTTGGCGACGCCGGAGCGAGGTGAGCTCTGGACGACGGGAACTCCCCGGTTGACCGATTGGGGCACGACGATGTCGCTGGGGATGAGGATGTCGGCGCTGACCTGCAGCGTGCGTTCCACCTCGGTGACATCGAGCTTGACCTTCGAGTTCGCACGATTCAACACGAGATGGAGCTTCTCCATCGGGGTGTTGAGGAGGCGCAGCGTCTGGAGTCCGATCTTGACGTTCTTGATGTTCGGGATGTCCATGCCGGCCACCAGCAGGACATCGTCGCTGATCTCGATCATCCCGAGGACGACGTCGTTGAAGTACGCCGGCGTGTCGACGATGACGTGGGAGCAGAAGCGCCGGAGCACTTCCACGATCTGCATCATCTCCGTCGCGCCGATCTGGTCGGCGAACGCGGGTTCGAGCGGCGCCGGGAGGATCAGCAGGCCCGATGACTCGTGGGTCACGAGCAGGTTCTGGAGCAGGCTCGCGTCGAGGCGGTCGAGGGAGCTGACCGCGTCGACGATGGTGTGCTGCGGCGAGAGCTTGAGCATCACCGCGATGTCGCCGAACTGGAGATCGGCATCGACGAGACACACCGGCTTGTCGGAGCGTTGCGCCAACGTCACGCCGAGGTTCGTGGCGATCATCGACTTGCCCGCGCCGCCCTTCGTCGAGAAGACGGTGATGACCTGGCCGGCCTCGCCGTCGTCTTCGAAGAGCTCGTCACCGGCGACCGGCGCCGTCGGGGACGAGGTGAGCGACGACGTCACCCGGGCGACCGCTTCCTGGAGCTGCATCGCGTCGGCCGGATGGGCCAGCACGTCCTTCACTCCGGAACGCAGCGCTTGTTGCAAGAGGTTGGTGGTGAGCTCCTCGGCGACGAGGATCGCGCCGAGCTCCCGGTGGGCCTGGAGAACCCGCTCGACGGAGCCGAGTGTGCCGTCGACGGCGGCACTCGGTCCGAGCACGATCACCATCGGCTCGCCGTTCAGGTACGGAACGAGGTCCTCGATCACCGGGAAGCTGCTCACATCGCTGCCGAGCAGCTCGGCGATCCGGTTGCGGGCGACATCGTCGGGGTCGATGACCACGAGGTTGACCGAAGGAGATGGGGTCGAGCCCGAGACAGCACCCGCGCCAACGGGGATGTCAGGGACCGACGCTTCGCCCGCGGGCCCCGCGCTCATCGCGTCGGCGCTCGTGTCGTCGGTGAAGAAGCTCGACATTTGACTCACTCTCCGTCTTCGGTCCAGATCGGCACGCAGTGTCCTCGGACGAAGTCGGCGAACGCATCGCCGGCGTCACCGACCAGCGCGCTGTCGCCCTCGATGAAGCCGTCCGGCCCGTAGGGCGTGGAGCAGCCCGAGAGCTCGGCGGGGGTTCGGTTGCTCATCAGGCTCTCGGTGAGCGCCGGCAGCACCTCACCCTCGTACGTTTCGGGAAGCAGGGTCAGGTAGACGTCCTCGGGCGACACCGAGGCCAGCAGCTGCGCGGCCTCGTTCGGAACCAGGAACGTGATCGTGCCGCCCTGCGGCGTCAGCGCGGTGGTGCTGGTCTCACCGGTCACGAGCGCCTGACGGGCGCCGATCGCGAGGATCTCGACCCGCTGGTACAGGTAGCGGGCCGGCTGGGTGTAGGTGCAGAAGACCTCATCGGTGACGGACGCACCGAATCCGGTGACCGTCACCGACTCACCGAAGTCGAGCGCGAGTTGCTGCTCCTCGGTCAGCTCCGTCTCGTCCTCCGGCGCCAGACACTCACCCTGGTGGTTGATCAACATGTTGACCTCGTCACCGGGTTGGAGGTAGCCGCCGACCGCGCGGGTGGTGTCGATCTCCATCGAGATCGCGACGTTGCCGTCGGGGATCTGATCCCGCAGGGTCTGTTGGATGATGGTCGGGTCGACGAACAGGCCCGAGACGATGATCTGGTTCCGGGGAATGTCGCTTTGGGCGACGAGTCCGGTGATGGGATCGGTGTTGTCGGGGGAGATGAAGGTGGCCGGCCGGATCTTCAGGGGCACCTCCGTCACGTCGATCGAGTTGAAGGCGTCGGCGGCCGGCGTGCCCTTGGCGATGTCGGCGGTGGCGATCAGCACTTCGACCGGCTGCGCGTCGTCGTAGACGTCACGTTCGATACCTCGCACGTAGTTGAGCAAGGCGATGCCGGCGAACACGCCGACGCCGATTGCTGCGATCAGGATGAGCGTCTTACGAGAACTCACGGGAACCTCATTGGTGGGAGTGACCTTCTGCGGTCCCCCTGTCGGAAGCGCCACCTCGGAGTTGAGGCGTTCGGCCCGGGACTTCGGTCCCGGCGCGGGTCGTGCGCCCGGAGGACTCTCCTCTCAACGGCGTGTGCCGTTCACTTCTTGATCACGACGTCCGGTTCCTTGCATCGAGCGGGCCCGCGGGCAACGCAGGACGCGAAACGGACGCCCCGTGGGGCGCCCGTTCCTCGAAACGTGTCGACGGCCCGAATGGGACCGGTTGAGACGCCGATCAGCTCTCTTCGGCGGGCTCCTCGACGACGGCCTCGGCCGCCGGAGCGGCCTCGGTGGTGCCGTCGGTCTCGAGCGCCTCGGCGACGTCGTCGACCTCGACTTCCACCTCGACCTCTTCTTCGACGTATTCGTACTCGTTGCCGTCCTCGTCGGTCCCGGTGGTGCCCGCGGCCGGCGCGTCTTCCTCGGCGTCGGCGTAGTACTCCTCCCAGGCCTGTTGGCCTTCGGAGCTCTCGTCGCCGAGATAGTTGCCCTCGGCGTCGTAGGCGTGATCGCAGAAGTGCTCCTGGTACTCGGCGGCAACTTGACCCCCCTCGGCGGCCTGCTTGATCGACAAGCTGATCCGGCGACGCTGGAGATCGAGATCGATGATCTTGACCCAGAGCTCCTCGCCGGGGGTGACGACCTGCTCGGGGAGATCGACGTGGTGCGCCGACATCTCCGAGATGTGGACGAGACCCTCGATGCCGTCGCCGACCTGGACGAACGAGCCGAACGGCACGAGCTTGGTGACCCGACCGTAGACGAGCTCGCCGACCCGGTGGGATCCGGCGAACTCCTGCCACGGATCCTGCTGCGTGGCCTTCAGGGAGAGGCTGATGCGTTCGCGGTCGAGATCGACCTCGAGCACCTCGACCTCGATCTCGTCGCCCACGGTGACGACCGAGCTCGGATGGTCGACGTGCTTCCACGACAGCTCGGACACGTGGACGAGACCGTCCATGCCGCCGAGGTCGACGAACGCACCGAAGTTGACCACCGACGACACCACGCCGGAGCGTCGCTCGCCCGGCTTGAGGTTGTCGAGGAACGCCTCGCGCTGCTCCTTTTGGGTCTCCTCGAGCCAGGCCCGGCGGGAGAGCACGACATTGTTGCGGTTCTTGTCGAGCTCGATGATCTTGGCTTCGAGCTCCTTGCCCACGTAGGGCTGGAGGTCGCGCACGCGGCGCAACTCGACGAGCGAGGCCGGCAGGAAGCCGCGGAGGCCGATGTCGATGATCAGGCCGCCCTTGACGACCTCGATCACCGGGCCCTTCACCATGCCCTCGGCTTCCTTGATCTCCTCGATCTTGCCCCAGGCCCGTTCGTACTGGGCCCGCTTCTTGGAGAGGACGAGTCGTCCTTCCTTGTCTTCCTTGGTGATGACGAGCGCCTCGATCGAGTCGCCCATCGACACGACCTCGTTGGGGTCGACGTCGTTGCGAATCGAGAGCTCGCGGCTCGGGATCACACCTTCGGACTTGTAGCCGATGTCGAGCAGGACCTCGTCCTGGTCGACCCGGACGACGGTGCCGGTGACAAGCTGTCCGTCTTCGACGAGCACCATCGTGCTCGTGTAGGCCTCTTCGATGTCGACGCCACCGAGGTCGGCGTCGACGATCTGGCGGGGGATGTAGTTGCCCTCGGCGTCGAAGGTCCCGAACTGGGACTCACTCGTGGCCTCGGGGGTCGCGGTGTCAGACATGCTTTTTCTCGTCGGATCGGGTTGCCGGGTGGATATCGGATCCGCACGGCCTGTCAGAAAGACAGCCCTCAGATGCTACCGGTGGCGATGACCAAGAACTCCGGCGTGTCGACATCGGGAGGGCGTGGGTGCCAGCGACCGGGCTCGACGGCATCGATCGAGCGCACTTCGAGACCGACCCGGCTGCACATGAGGCGGAGCTCACGGGGGGTGAAACACGTCGTCCAGAGATCCGTTGTCGTGGGCGACCCGTCGGGGCCGCGGATCTCGGTCGTCTCACGGTGCACGCCGCGGGTCGCATCGAAGTCGTTGCCCGGGTGCAGGTTGGCCACCTGCAGGTAGGCGTTGAACGCGGTGAACACGACCGTCCCACCCGGTCGCACCGCGCGAGCCATGCCGGCCAGGATGTCGAGATCGGGATCCGGGCGCGGTCCGGCGGCCGGCCCATCGGCGAGTCCGAACGCCCCCTGGCACACGGAGATGACGAGGTCGAACTCGGTGGTGAACGGCAGGTCACGGGCGTCGCGTCGCTCATAGGTCACGCCGGGGGGCGCATCCCGGGCGGCGAGGTCGAGAAAGGTCCGGCTGATGTCGATGCCGTGCACCTCGAATCCCCGGCGGCCGAGCTCGTTGGCATGGCGCCCCGGCCCGCAGCCCACATCAAGGATGCGGATGCCGGGTTCGATCCCCAGCCGGTCGACCAGGGTGTCGATCTCCTTCCCGGTGCCCTTGGTGAACGAGTAACGCAGATAGGCGGGCCCCATGTGATCGGCCAGCGTCTCGAACCAGTGGCCGCGCGCCGCTGCATCCATGCCCTGATTCTCGCCCACCCCGCCGTCCCCGGCTCAGCCCTTGGCGTCGGCCCAGGTGGTCGCCACCTTCAGGTCGACCTCGAGGGGAACGCACAGCTCGAAGGCATCGCGCATCGTGGAACGGATCAGCTCGGAGGCCTCGTCGACCTCCGAATCGGGCGCCTCGACGATGATCTCGTCGTGGACCTGCAGAACGATCCGTGACTCGAGGCCCGCATCGTCGATCCGACGATCGAGACGCACGAGCGCGACCTTGAAGATGTCGGCCGCGAGGCCCTGGATGCCGGCGTTCATCGCCTGACGTTCCCCGGCCTGGCGGACCTGGCGATTGCCCGACGCCAGCTCCGGGATCTGACGTCGTCGCCCGAAAAGGGTCTCGGTGTAGCCCCGCTCGCGCGCCTCGGCCACGGTGTCGTCCATGTACTGCTTCACCGCGGGGAACGCGACGAAGTAGTTGTCGAGGATCTCCGCGGCTTCGGAGACCGCGATGTTGAGCCGCTGGGCGAGGCCGTAGGCCTCCATGCCGTAGGCGAGCCCATAGGACACCATCTTCGCCTTCGACCGCTCCTCGACCCCGACCTCGTCGGGGTCGATGTGGAAGACCTTCGCCGCGGTTGCCGTGTGGATGTCGTCGCCGGCCTCGAACGCCTCGATCAGGCCCGGGTCCTGGGCGAGATGGGCGATGCAGCGAAGTTCGATCTGGTTGTAGTCGGCGATGAGCAGCTTGTGGCCGGGCGGCGCCACGAACGCGGTCCGAAACACGCGTCCCCGATCGGACCGCACCGGAATGTTGTGCAGGTTCGGTGCGTCGGAGCTGAGCCGGCCGGTGCGGGCGACCGTCTGGTTGAAGGTCGCCCTGATCCGGTTGCCGGGGCCGACTTCGGCGACGAGACCCTCGCCGTACGTCGAACGGAGCTTCTCCACCTCACGGTAGGCCAGCAGGTGCTCGACGATGGGGTGTTCGTCGCGCATCTTCTCCAATGACTGGGCATCGGTGCTGTACCCGGTCTTCGTCTTCTTGTGTGGCGTCAGACCGAGCTCGTCGAAGAGAACCTCGCGGAGTTGTTTGGTGGAGTTGACGTTGAAGTCGTGGCCGGCGTCGGCGATCACGGCGGCTCGGAGCTCGTCGGTCTCCGCGGTCAGCTCGTCTCGGATCGCGACGAGGACATCGGGGTCGACACCGATACCCAGATGCTCCATTCGGGCCAGGACCCGCACGAGCGGCACCTCGAGATCGTCGTGGAGCCCGCTCAGACCCTGCGCCTCCATCGCGTCGCGAAGCGGCTCGACCAGCCGGTCGACGGCGAGGGCGGCGCGGCAGGGCTCGGCCGCGGTGTCCTCTCGATCACCGTCGAGATCGAGCTGGCCGTCGGGTGGGCCGGAGTCGGGCATCTCGAGGCCGGCGTAGCGCAAGAGGAGCTCTCCGAGGTCGTAGCGGCTGTCGGCCGGATCGAGGAGGTACGCCGCGAGGCGGGTGTCGACCCGCAGATCCCGCAGATCGATGTCGAGATCGAGCAGCCGGCGGGCGGTCGGTTTCGCGCCGTGCATCGCGACCGGCCGCCCGTCGGGACCGAGCAGACGTCGCAGCGCGTCGGCCACCTTCGGATCGGTCAACAGCGAGCCGGGCACGAAGCCGACCTCGGCCGCCGCGCCGTCGATGACGAAGGCGAGGCCGTCGTCGATGCCGCCCTCGGGGACGGCGAGGGCGAGCACACCGGATGCACCGGCCGCCGCACCGAGCGCGTCGACCGCCTCGGTCGGGGTCGAGAAGGTGGTCACCTCGGCTTCGAGGACTTCGGCCGCGGGCCCCGCCTCGTCGCCGAGCACGTCGGCCAATCGAGTGTGGAGGGTCCGGAACTCGAGGAAGTCGAAGAGCTTGCGGACTTCGTCGCTGTCGTGCACGCCCCGGGTGAGGTCGTCGATGCCGACGGGAAGCTCGACGTCGCGGATCAGGACCATCATCTCGAGGTTGTTGCGCACCGTCGCCTCGTTCGCCGCGAGGTTCTCCCGGAGCTTCGGGGTGAGATCGTCGAGCGACTCGTAGATGCCGTCGATCCCGCCCCGCTCGTTGATCAGCTTCGCCGCCGTCTTCTCGCCCACCCCGGGAACACCGGGCAGGTTGTCGGACTTGTCGCCCCGCAGGGCCGCGTACTGCACGTAGTCGACCGGCCGCACCCCTGTGCGCTCGCGAATCCCGGCTTCGTCGTAGAGCGCGTAGTCCGACACGCCCCGCAGGTTGTAGAGCACCTTGATGTGGGGGTCTTCGACCAGCTGGTAGCTGTCACGGTCGCCGGTGACGACGATGACGTCGTCGCCCCGGTCGCGACCGGCGGTGGCCAGGGTGGCGATGATGTCGTCGGCTTCGTAGCCGACGACGTCGATCGACGGGATCCTCAAGGCGTCGAGGACTTCGCGCACCAGCCCCATCTGTTGGCGGAGGATGTCGGGCGCCGACTCGCGCTGGGCCTTGTAGCTCGGCGTCATCTCGTGACGAAACGTCGGTTCGGGTCGATCGAAGGCGACGCCGATCCGGTCGGGGGTGTGGTCCTTCATCAAGTTGATGAGCATCGACGTGAACCCGAAGACGGCGTTGGTCACCTGCCCCGAGGCGGTCGCCATGTCGGTGGGGAGCGCGAAGAACGCGCGGTACGTGAGCGAGTTCCCGTCGATGAGCATCACTTTGGCCATTGGCGGCGACCCTAGCGCTCGTGGTCAGGGCGTGAGCGTGCCGGCGACGACGTCGTTCGCGACGGCCGCCATCGTCCGCCGACTCGACATCGCCTGTCGTTGCAGGAACCGGAAGGCATCGGCCTCGGTCATGGCGTGATCGTCGATGAGGCGACCCTTCGCCCGGTCGACCAGCTTGCGGACCTCCAGCTGTTCGGCGAGATCCTCCACCTGCGTCTCCAGTGAGCGGAACTCCCGGAACCTCGCCAAGGCCGTTTCGATCGCCGGCACCAGATCAGCCCGCTGGTAGGGCTTGACGAGATAGGCCATCGCGCCGGCATCGGTCGCCTGGTCGACCAGGTCTCGATGGCTGAACGCGGTCAGCAGCACGACCGCGGTCGTCTTCTCGGCCGCGATTCTGCGGGTGGCCTCGATGCCGTCGATGCCCGGCATCTTGACGTCGAGCAGGGCGAGGTCCGGGCGGTGTTCGATGACGAGGTCGACCGCGTCGTCGCCCCGCCCGGTGTCGGCAACCACGTCGTAGCCCTCGGCCCGGAGCGTCTCCACGAGATCGAGCCGAATGATCGACTCGTCCTCGGCGACCACCACTGTCGGCGTGTCGCTCACGTCGACGCGGTCAGCCGGTCCAGCAGATCGTCCTGCTCGCGTTCGAGATCGGCGATCTTGCGGATCGCCTTCATACGTGACGAGCGGAGCCGTTCGGCGTGGCGGGCCGCCTTGCGATGCTCCTTCTCGGCGAGCGGAGTTTCCGACACGAGGGCACGAATCCGGGCGTCCTCTTCCTCATCGGAGAGTTGGGCCAGATGCTCCTCGGTCACCCGAAGATCGTCTCGCAACGCCTTCAGTTGCTCACTGACGCGACGAAGCTTCCGTTCTACCTGGGGTTTCGTCCCTGACGGCGCCATGTGGTCACCATAGAAGACGGTGCCCGACTCCACTCCTCCACCCGGCGTCATTTCTCGTCGCGTGGGCCTTCTCCGGTGACGATCTCGTCGAGGCGGGCGAGGGTGCGCTCGATGTTCGCCGGGTGCTTCTTCGGGTACCCGGCGAGCTCGATGAACTTCGGGACCCGGGCCGTCGACCAGTCGAAGGAGTGGGTCACCCGGGTTCCCTCTTCGACCGGTTCGAGCTCGAATCGCCATCGGTGCTTGCCGAGGTGGGCCCAGGCGATGAGCCGGTTCTCCTCGTATTCGACGACCGTCGAGGAGATCCGGTAGGGCACACCCATCTTCATGTCCATGCGGAACTTCGAACCCAGCTCGAGCCGCTCCGGTCCCGAGACCGCGGCGCGCACCGAACCGGACCCGTCGATGCGGGCGTGGCCGGCCGGGCTCGCGACGATCGAGAAGATCGCCTCGGGGGTGGCGTCGATCACACGTGAACGGGAAACGATTCGTTCGCTCATGGGCGGAGCATGGCACGTCGGGTCGGGTTCGGGAAGATCGCCGACCGACGCCGCGTCGGTGCCCGGGGCGGGACTTGAACCCGCACGCTCGTGAAAGCAACGGATTTTGAGTCCGTCGTGTCTGCCAATTCCACCACCCGGGCGAGGATGACTCCGCGCAGCGTAGCCTTCTCCCGATGTCGCCCCGCACTCGTTCCCGAATCCTGCGTCTCGGTGTGGTCCTGGTGCTGGTCGCCGTCGTCCGGGAGCTGTCGATCCGCCGTCACGAGAACGATCTCCACAACTGGCCCAGTCACGGCGACGACACCGTGTCGTCGCCGGCCGGCCCCCAATGAGCTCGCGCCGCGTGACGGAGGTCACGCGGTTTACCCCCGAGTAACGAAACCAAGTCGCAGCGCCATGGGTCAGAATGGCGCACCAATCGCCGCGGAGGCTCCACATGATCGTGTTCACCTACCCGGGACAGGGCTCGCAAGCCCCGGGCATGGGTTCCGCCTGGGCGGACCATCCCTCCTGGGAACTCGTCGACGAGGCGAGCGAGGCGGTCGATCGCGACGTGGCCCGGCTCCTGTTGGACACCGACGCCGACGAGCTCACGATGACCCGCAACGCCCAACTGGCGACCTTCGTGACATCGATGGTGGTGCTCGATGCCGTGAGCCGACTGGGGGCCGAGGCCGTCGCCCACGCCGGGCACAGCCTCGGCGAGTACTCCGCGCTGACCGCGGCCGGCGCCCTCGACTTCGCCGACGCCGTTCGCCTCGTGAACGAGCGCGGCGACGCGATGCAGGCCGCGGCCGACGAGCAGGACGGCACGATGGCCGCCCTGCTCGGGCTCGACGACGACCAGGTCGACATCGCCTGTCAGCGCACGGCCGGCGACGTCTGGATCGCCAACTACAACGCAGCCGGCCAGGTGGTGATCGCCGGTACCCCCGACGACCTCGACCGGGCCTGCGTGATCGCCAAGGAGCTCGGCGCCAAGCGGGCGATGCGTCTTCCCGTCGGCGGGGCGTTCCACACGCCACTGATGGCCCCAGCCCGCGATCGTCTCCGCAAGGCGATCGACCAGGTGGAGTTCCGTGCGCCGGAGCAGCCGGTCTATGCCAATGTCGACGGCTGCGCCCACACCGATCCGAGCGATTGGCCCGACCTCCTCGGCGCCCAGCTGTGCTCCCCGGTTCGCTGGCGCCAGACCCTGCGGACCCTCGACGTCGACGGTTTCACCACCTATGTCGAGCTCGGCCCCGGCACGGTGTTGACGGGCCTCGTGAAACGGACCGTGAAAACCGGCAACCGGATCAACATCGCCACGCCGGCCGACCTCGACGGGCTGCTCGAGCAGCTCGCCGGTCCGGCCCAGACCGACGCGGGCGTTCTCGAAGGCGAGCACCTCTTCGCGACCGAACGGCTCGTCGTCTCGCCCTGCACCGGAGTGTTCACACTCGGCGCCGGTGTCGAGCCGGGCCTCGCGATCGCGGTCGGCGATGTGATCGGGACGGTCGGCAACGAGGACGTCGTCAGCTCCTTCGCCGGTGAGGTCATGGGGGTGCTCGCGTTGGAAGGTGAGCGGGTCGGCTCCCGTCAGCCGATCGCCTGGTTGCGGACCCGCTGACGTGGCCATCCGCATCAGAGGCATCGGCACCGCGCTCCCGGAGCGGATCGTCACCAACGACGACCTGTCCCGGGTCATGGACACGTCCGACGAGTGGATCCGGGCCCGGGCCGGGATCGGATCCCGGCACGTCGACGGGATCACGTCGGAGATGGCCATCGAAGCAGGGGCCAACGCGCTGAAGGCGGCCGACATCTCCCCGGCCGACATCGAGCTGCTGATCTTGTGCACCACCACCCCCGACCAGACCTTCCCGGCGACGTCGGCCGTCGTCCAGTCGAGCCTCGGGCTCGGGTGCGGCGCCTTCGACGTCAACGCGGTCTGTGCGGGGTTCGCCTACGGCTACGTGGCCGCCTACGGCATGATGGTCGCACCGACCGGGCCCGACCGGGTCCTGCTCATCGGCAGCGACTCGATGTCGAGCATCACCGACTGGACCGACCGCGGCACGGCGATCCTGTTCGGCGACGGGGCCGCGGCGGTGGTCATGGAACGTCACGTCCAGGGAGAGATGCTGGCGTTCGACCTGGGAGCCGACGGCAACCTGGCGTCCATCCTCTACTGCGATCACGACGCCAAGATCCAGATGGAGGGCCGCGAGGTCTTCAAGAAGGCGGTTCGGGCGGTGACCCGCTCCGTCGAGAACGTGTTGGAGAAAGCCGGAATCGGCGCCGACGACGTCGACGTCGTCCTTCCCCACCAAGCCAACATCCGCATCATCGAGGCCGTCTGTCAACGCCTCGGAATCCCGATGGAGAAGACCCACAACGTGCTCGAGACAACCGGCAACACCTCCGGGGCGTCGATCCCGCTCGCGATGGCCAGAGCCGAGGCCGACGGCGCGCTTGCGCCCGGCCGGATCGTGCTGATGTCCGGGTTCGGCGCCGGGATGGCCTGGGGCTCCGTGGTGGTGCGCTGGTGAGCGCCCCCACCCCCGACCACGACGGGGCCGCCGGCCGGGTCGTCCTCGTGACCGGCGGCAACCGCGGCATCGGCCTCGCGACCGCCAAGCGGTTCCAGGCCGCCGGCCATCGCGTCGCGATCACCTCCCGAAGCGGCCACGCCGACGACGCCGCCGGGCTTACCGTCGTCACGTGCGACGTGACCGACGGCGATTCGGTCGACTCGGCGGTCGATGCGGTGGAGGAGGCCCTCGGCCCGGTCGAGATCCTCGTCAGCAACGCCGGCATCACCCGAGACGGCCTCGTCCTTCGAATGAAGGACGAGGACTTCACCGATGTGCTCGACGCCAACCTCACCGGCGGCTTCCGCGTCGCCAGACGAGTCGTGAAGGGGATGATGCGGGCCCGGTTCGGCCGCATCGTCTTCGTCTCGTCGGTCGTCGGTCTCGGCGGACAGGCGGGCCAGGCCAACTACGCGGCGTCGAAAGCCGGCTTGATCGGGCTCGCCCGGTCGCTGGCGAAGGAGTTCGCGAGCCGCAACATCACGGTGAACGTCGTCGCGCCCGGGCCCATCGAGACCGACATGATGGCGGCGCTGACCGATGATCAACGAGCGGCGATGCGCTCGATGGTCCCCCTCGGTCGTCTCGGGGCGACCGACGAGATCTCCGCCGCCATCGCCTTCCTCGCATCCGAGGAGGCCGGCTACATCACCGGTACCGTGCTTCCCGTCGATGGCGGCCTTTCCATGGGCTGACCAGGTCAACCTGGCTAGTCTCGACATCCCCACCAGCAATGGAGAAATCAAGTGAGTGACAACTTCGAGCGTTTCAAGAAATGCGCCGTCGACGTCTTGTCCGTCGAGGACGACAAGATCGTCCCAGAGGCGACATTCGAGTCACTCGACGCCGACAGCCTCGACCTCGTCGAATTGGTCATGGCGCTCGAGGAGGAGTTCGACGTCAACGTCGAAGAAGAGGAGCTCGAGGGCGTCACCGACATCCAGGGCGCCTACAACCTCGTGGTGTCGAAGCTCTGATGTTGGGGCGCCGGGTGGCCATCACCGGGATGGGCGTGATCGCGCCCTGCGGTGTCGGGGTCGACGCGTTCTTCGATGGTCTGTGTTCACCGGCGCCGGTCGGTCCACGGACCCTCGACGACTTCGACCCGGCCCCCTGGTTCGACAACGCCAAGGCGGCCCGCCGCGCCGACCGCTTCTCACAGTTCGCGGTGGTCGCCGCCGAAGAGGCGCTCTCGCAGGCCGGCGAACTCGACGCGGACCCGGCCCGCCGCGGCACCTTCATCGGAACCGGCGTCGGCGGCCTGCAGACCCTCGAATCCCAGATCGAGGTGCGGCTCGAGCGCGGTGAGCGTCGGGTGTCCCCCTTCCTCGTTCCGATGATGATGGCCAACGCCGCCGCGGCGACCCTCTCGATGCGGTTCGGCTGGCAGGGTCCGTGCGAGAACACCGTCACCGCGTGTGCGGCCGGCACGCATGCGATCGGCAACGCCGCCCGAATGATCGCCGACGGCCGCTGCGACGCGGTGCTGGCGGGGGGCAGCGAAGCTCCGTTCACCGCCACCGCGGTCGCCGGCTTCGCGAACATGACCGCCCTCTCGAACTCCGGCGTGAGCCGCCCCTTCGACCTCGACCGAGACGGCTTCGTCATGGCCGAAGGCGCCGCAGTGCTCGTCCTCGAGGAATGGGACCGGGCCCGCGCCCGCGGGGCCACCATCGTCGGCGAGGTCCTCGGTTCGGCCTCGACCGCCGATGCGCACCACATCACGGCGCCCGCGCCGGGCGGCACCGGCGCGATCAATTGCATGCGCCTCGCGCTCGACGACGCCGGTCTCACCGCCGACGACATCGTCCACATCAACGCCCACGGCACGTCGACCGACAAGAACGACGCGGCGGAGGCCGCCGCGGTGGCGAAGGTCTTCGGGATCCCGGGCCCCGCCATCACCTCCACGAAGGGCGTCACCGGCCATGCCCTCGGCGGTGCCGGTGCCCTCGAGGCCGTGGCGGTGCTGCTGGCCATGCGAGAACGCCTCATTCCGCCCACCGCGGGCCACGAGACCCCCGATCCGGAGATTCCCGCCCTCGACCTGGTCGTCGGCGAGCCCCGCCCCTGGACGCCCGGTCCGGCCTTGTCGAACAGCTTCGGCTTCGGCGGGCACAACGGCACTCTCGTTCTCGGCCCCGGCTGAGTTCCGCCGCGAGGACGCGGCGCTACTGGGCGTCGACGATGACGAACATGAGCTCACACGACGTCGCGAGCTCACCGTCGACGCCGGCTCGACCGGTTCCCTTGCCCGCCCGGGCCGACAGGCGGGTCATCTCGACGTCGATGGTCAGCTCGTCGCCGGGGCCGACCTGGCGACGGAAACGGGCCTTGTCGAGACCGCCGAACAGCGGGAGCTTTCCGGCGTAGCGATCGTCGGTCAACAACGCGATCGCGCCCACCTGGGCGATGGCCTCACACATCAAGACACCGGGTAGCGTCGGGCGGCCGGGAAAGTGCCCGCCGAAGAACGCCTCCTCGCCGGTCAGGCGCCACACGCCGGAGGCGGACACGCCCGGTTCGAGCGCGGTGACCTCGTCGACGAAGAGGAACGGCGCGCGGTGGGGCAGGACGGCTTCGGGCTTCGGCAGCATCATGAGGGCCGAACCTAATCGGTCGGGACGCGCGCCGGGGGTGGCCGTGGCCACCCCCGGTCAGAGCGGTGTACGCCGAGACGAATCAGCGACGGCTCTTGCCCGCGGCCTTCAACTTCGATCCGACGGTCAGCTTGGTGCGGGTGCCGGCCGGAACCTGGATCGTCTCACCGGTCTGCGGGTTGCGGCCGGTGCGAGCCGAGGTGTTGGCCCGCTCCGCCTTGAGCCATCCGGTGATGGCGACTTCGTTTCCGGCGCTGACCTGATCGGCGATGATTTCGAACATCGCGTCGAGGCAGGCTCCGGCGTCTTTCTGGCTGACACCAGCGCTGTCGGCCATTGCGGCGACTAGTTCACCCTTGTTCATGATGTGCTCCTGTACTGCGTTGTGAAATCCACGGCTTTCGCGGGCTTGTGAATCACACGCGAGTCGAAAAGCGGACGCGAGTCAAGCATTTCCGCCGGTCATGACCCCCTCTGTCCCCTGAAATATCGGGCCATCCGCCCATCTTGTCGACGCAGCGCGGCAAATTACACGCTCTGCGTGGGCGGCGGCTCGGGCGTGTTGCGGAGGAAGTCGGCCGAACGCACGAAGTACTCCCTGACGGCGTCGACCACGATCGGCGGGGTTTCACGGGCCGCGGCCGTCTCGTCCAGCGCGGCGAGCATGTGCCGCAGCCACGCGTCACGAGCCGCTTCGTCGATCTTGAACGGCATGTGGCGCATGCGCAGCCGAGGATGCCCACGATTCTCGCTGTAGGTCGTCGGTCCACCCCAGTACTGCACCAGAAACATCGCCAGTCGGGCCTTGGCGCCGGCGAGATCGACGGGATACATCGACCGCAACAGCTCGTCGTCGGCGACGCCGACATAGAACCGCTCGACGAGATCCGCGAAGAAGTCGCTCCCGACGACGTCGTGCACACTCACTTCCCGGCCGGAGTCGCTCATGCGATCGACGCTACCGCTCCCCCGTCGGCGATCCGGCATCCGGCGAGTCGTCGAGATCGCCGCTACAAGACGCCGAGAAGACGGCCGAGGGACTGTTGGATCTCGATCAACATCTCGAGCTCTCGCAGGCAGTCGGGGCACTCCTCGAGATGGGCCAGGACGCGCTCGACCCGACCGGCATCGATCTCGTCGTCGAGAAGCCCCTCGAGGGCCGTGGCCCACCGGGCCCGGTGCATCCGTCCCATGGCGGCGAAACCCGTGCGGCCCGTCGGCCATTCCCGGCTGCGCCCCGATTGGGGTGCACCGATTGATAGCTTCGCGACGTATGTCCGAGCCCGCCGTCGACGAACTGGCCCAAAAGGCCGCGTTCGACCGCTACGTCGTCCCGGAACTGGAAGTGCTCTACCGGGTCGCCCGCTCCATCACCAGAAACCCGACCGATGCGGAGGATCTCGTTCAGGACACGATGCTACGGGCCTACCGGGCCATCCTGCGTTTCGACGGCCGTCATCCACGTGCCTGGCTGTTGACGATCATGCGCAACGCCCAGATCAACCGGGTGCGCCGCAAACGGCCGGAGCTGTTGCGTGACCCCGACGCGGCCATGGAACGACTCGCCGACGAGGACTCCCAGGATCTCGGACCCGAGGCCCTCGTCGTCGAGTCCGAGTTCGACGCGGCCGTCGAGAAGGCGGTCGGGGCGCTCCCCGACAAGTTCCGGGAGGTGGTGGATCTCGTCGACATCCAGGGGCTCTCCTATGCCGAGGCCGCGGAGATCATCGGCGTTCCGACGGGAACGATCATGAGCCGCCTCCACCGGGCCCGGACCCGGATCCGCAAACATCTCGAAGCGAGCGGTGCCTACGTGAACGGACGACCGACATGATCCGCCGCGCCCGCACCCGACGCCACCGTCCGGAAGTGAACTGCCGCGAGGTCGGCAAGGTGCTGCAGAGCTATCTCGACGACGACGTCGAGCCGGGCTTCGCCGACAAGATCGCGAAGCACCTCGAAGCCTGCCGGGACTGCGGGCTCGAGGTCGAGACCTATCGTCGGATCAAGGCCTCGCTCGCCGCCAAGTTGCCGGAAGTCGACACGGCGGCGATCGACCGCTTGCGAGCCTTCGGCGAGCAGCTGACCTCCGGCGACGAGTAGCCGGCGGCAGCCCTACTCTCCGGCCGGGTTCGGCGGCCGCTCACCTTTCAAGAACGCCGCTCGGGCCTCTTCGCCGAGACCATGGAGGTTGAGCTCGAAGGTGAACCCCTGCTCGTAGCGGTAGCTCCGGCTCGGGTCGTCATCGATCCCGTTCAGCGACCGCTTGGCGGCTCGCATGACGACCGGATGCTTCGCGGCGATCACCGCCGCGAGCTCACGGGCGGTGTCCATCAACTCGGCCAACGGGACGACCCGCAAGACGGTGCCCCACTCCTCCAGCTTCTCGGCCGCGACCGGTTCGCAGCTGTAGAGCATCCAGCGCAGATGCTTCTCGGGGACGAGTCGACCGAGGTGGGTTGCCGCGCCGAGCGCGCCGTTGTCGACCTCCGGCAACCCGAAGCGCGCCCCTTGTGCCGCGATCACGATGTCGGCGCTGCCGGCCAGGCCGATGCCGGTTCCGAGACAGAAGTCGTTGACCGCGCAGATCACCGGGACGGCGCACTCGTAGACCGCCCGGAACGCATCGAAGCAGGCCTGGTTCACGCCGAGGATGCCGTCGTTGTCCGGCAGCGCCTGCATCTCCTTGATGTCGACCCCGGCGCAGAACCCGCGGCCGGTGGCGGTCAGGATCACCGCGGTGACCTCCGCTCGTCGTCCGACACCGTCGAGCACCTCGGCCAGTCGGCGGGTGTCGGCGATCGGCAGCGCGTTGACGGTCGGGTTGTCCATCACCAGCTCGAGCACGCCACGCTCGTCGAGCGACTCGTGGATCGTCATACTCGCACCAGCACCGACGAACCATGGCCGAACAGGCCCTGATTGGCGGTGATTCCCACCCGGGCCCCCTCGACCTGTCGGCCTTCGGCCTGGCCTCGGAGCTGCCAGGTGAGCTCGCAGACCTGGGCGATCGCCTGGGCCGGAACGGCCTCGCCGAACGCTCCCAGCCCGCCGCTGGGATTGACGGGGAGTCGGCCGCCGAGCGTCGTGACGCCGTCGTTGAGAAGGCGTTCGGCTTCCCCTTCGGCACAGAACCCGAGCTGTTCGTACCAGTCGAGCTCGAGAGCCGACGACAGGTCGTAGACCTCGGCGACCTCGATGTCGTCGGGACCGAGCCCGGCCTCGGCGTAGACCCGATCGCCGATCGACTGCTTGAACCCGCGGTCGGGCCGCGCGGTGGCTCCGGCCGAGTCGGTGGCGATGTAGGGCAGGTCGATCGTGGTGTCGGGGAAGGTCGGGGTGACGGTGGAGATCCCGGCGACGCGGACCGGTTGGTCATGTCCGTGGGCCCGGGCGTAGTCCATCGACGAGACGACGAGCGCCGCGCCGCCATCCGACGTCGCGCAGATGTCGAGCAGGCGCAGCGGATCGGAGACGACCGGCGAGTTGCGGACATCGTCGATGTCGTACTCCTTGGTGAACCGCGCCCTCGGGTTGTGGACCGAATGGCGTGAGTTCTTCACCTTGACCCGGGCGAAGTCGTCGGAGGTCGCACCGTAGAGATCCATGCGACGACGGGCCTGAAGCCCGAAGTAGACAGGGTTCGTCGCCCCGACCAGCTTGAACCGCAACCAGTCCATGTCGTTCGGGCGATCACCCTCGTTGGGAGCGAGAAATCCCTTGGGTGTCGTGTCGGCCCCGACCACCAGCGCCACATCGGTGGCGCCGGAGAGGATCTGGCCCCGGGCGACCTGCAACGCGGTGGCGCCGGACGCACACGCCGCGTACGACGACGCGACCTGGGCACCGTTGAAGCCGAGGGCCTGGGCGAACGTCGAGCCGGCGACGTAGCCGGGATAGCCGCAACGAACCGTGATGGCGCCGGACACGAAGCCGACGTCGTTCCAGTCGACACCGGCGTCGGCGAGGGCGTCGCGGGCCGCCGCGGTGCCGTACTCGGTGAAGTTGCGCCCCCACTTGCCCCACGGGTGCATTCCCACCCCCAGGATCGCGATCTCGTCCATCAGCCGCCACCTTCCGCGTCCGGGTCGAGCGGTTTCCACTTCCACACCAGATACTCGTTGTCGTCGTCTTCGTAGAGCGTGTCGACGACGAGCTCCATCTCGGTGCCGATGGTGAGATCGTTCGGCGTGATGCCGGCGACGCATTGGCCGAGGACGACCATCTGTTCCTTCTCCAACTCCACGGCGGCGACGGTGATCGGCACGTAGGGGTCGGTGTTCGCGACGAACGGGGGCGGCGGCGGATAGTCGCTGGTCGTGTAGGACCAGACCCGCCCGGTTCGCGACAGCGCCACCTCCTCGAGCTCATAGGGTTCGCCCATCGCGGGATCGCCGCCGGCGACGTGCTTCGGGAAGAAGTACGTGTCGCGTCCGGGGACCTTGCCGCCGATCAGATGCGGCTCGTCGTCGATGGTGAACATGCCTTCCACTGCCGGCACTCTGGTCTTGCCCACACAGCCCCCTCGGGAATCTGACGCTCCGTCAGAGTACCGGTTGAGGGCACCGACCATGAACGCCGGTCCTGCTCTAGGGTGAGACGACCATGGCGCCGTTGCCTCCCCCGCCGCCTCCGCCCCCTCGGCTCCCGCCCCCGCCGGTTCGGGCCGCCGGTGGCGTGCCGACGACCACGTACGACCACGACCGGTGCCGTTGGGGCCTGGGCGAGGCGTTCGTGTCGATGGGCATCTTCTTCGGTGTCTCGCTCGTCGCGGGCCTGATCGCCGTCTCCCGGTCGAGCGCCGACGGCCTCGACGGCGCCTGGCTCCCGGTCGCCGTCATCTCTCCTGCGGTCGTCCAGTTCGCCTACATCCTCTGGCTGGGCCGGGCCCGTGGCCGCGGGGTCGGCGCGGACTTCGGGCTGCGCGTCGGGGCCGTCGACCTCCCCATCGGGATCGGTCTCGGCCTGGTCGGCCTCGTCGCGGCCGGGCTCACCGCAACCGCGATCGTCGAGCTGCTCGACCGTGAGCCGACGGCTGCCGCCGCGGACCTGGTGCAGGAGTCGGAGGCCGGGGACGGCCTCACCGTCTGGATCTATCTCTTCGCGATCCTCGCGGCGACCCTGATCCCGGTCATCGAGGAGCTCGTCTATCGCGGCTTGTGGTGGAGCGCGCTGGAGAAGCGGGGCATGCACCCCTACGCCATCCTGGCCGCCACCAGCGGCGTCTTCGCGATCGTCCATCTCGAACCGTTGCGCACGTCGATCGTCTTCGTGCTCGGGATGGCGCTCGGCACCGGTCGGCTCGTCACCGGCCGCATCGGCGCGTCGATCGTGGCCCACATGCTCGTCAACGCCGTCTCCATGGTGGCGCTGCTGGTGGAGCTGAGCTGACCGGCACGGTCCGGCAGGGGCCGCAACCCACGCCCGATTCGCGATTTCGACCCGATCCACTGTTACCTTTCCGATCACGTCGTCTGCGGCGACGGGAGAGTGATCCGCCGTTCCCGAACATCGGATCCGCCGAAGGAGCAACCTCCCCGGGAACCTCTCAGGCACCCCGACCGTCATCGCGTGGGCGTCTCGGGAGAGCGGTGACGACCCATCCGGGCCGGGCACCCGCCGAAGGGGAAAGCGGGACCGACGGACGG
>JAJRXC010000045.1 GCA_024276495.1 Actinomycetes bacterium | reverse complement strand
CCTCGTTCCAGGTGCGGCCCCCGAGCTCGGCGCCGTCGGTCGTCACGGTGCGCCGCATGGAGATGACCGGTGATGCGAGGCGTACGATCTCCTCGACCGCGGTCGGTGCGATCTCCTCGAAGTCGGCCGCCCACGCCGCCCGCTGCTGCGGGTTCTCGGTGAGGAAGTGCAGTCCCCAACTGATCGCGTTGCGGGTGGTCTCGTTGCCGGCCACGAGCAACAAGATGAAGAACGAGGCCAGCTCCTGCTCGCTGAGCCGTTCGCCGTCGATCTCCGCCGTCATCAGGGCGGTGGTGAGGTCGTCGGTCGGGTTCTCCAGCCGATCCTGGCCGAGCTCCGCCATCAGCTGCGACAATCCGAGACCGGCCGTCATCACCGCGCCGAACATGTCGCCGTCGTCCGGCAGGAAATCGGGGTCGCTCACGCCGAGGATCGCATTGGACTGCTCGAGCACGAACGCCCGCTGACTCTCCGGGATGCCCATCATGTCGCAGATGATCCGCAGCGGCAGCGGCGCCGCGTAGTCGGCGACGAAGTCGAACTCGCCCTTGTCCCGCAACGCCCCGGCCAGCTCGATGCCGGCCCGTTCGACGGCGGCCATGGCCCGTTCGAGCTGACGGGCGGTGAACCCGGCCGACACCAGGCCGCGCAGCCGCTTGTGACGCGGATCGTCCATGTTGATCATCGACCCGAAGAAGTCGTTGACCTCCTCGGACTGGTCGAGTGGCCCCGTCGCCCCCTTGCCGCTGCAGAACAGGTCCGGATTGCGGCTCGCGTCGACCACGTCGCGGTGTCGGGTGAGGACGTAGTAGCCGGGTCCGTTCGGCCCGATCGGGTTCTCCGGCTCCGGAAAGAACGGAAACGGGTCGGTCGCCCGGAACTGGCGGAACACCTCTGCCCGCTCGCCCTGGGTGAGCTCCCAGAACTCCATCTCCGACAGGTTGATCTCGTCGAGGGGAGGAATCGTCGTCATGGCCGAGACGCTAGTGCTGTTCCCACCGGCCCTGCGAAGGCAGGATGGCCCCATGACCCCCGCCATCGAGTTGTTGCGCCGGCTCGGCATCGCCCACGACGTCCGGGAGTACGTCCACGATCCGACCCATGCCTCGTGGGGGGAGGAGGCCGCCGCGGCGCTCGGCGTCGAACCCGACACGGTCTTCAAGACGCTCCTGGTCACCCTCGACGAGGCAACCACAGCGGTCGGCGTCGTGCCGGTCGGTGCCCGACTCGATCTCAAGGCGATCGCCGCGGCGGCGGGAGCGAAGAAGGCGGCGATGACCGACCCCGCCGAGGCGGAGCGCCGCACCGGCTATGTCGTCGGCGGGATCAGTCCGTTCGGGCAGAAACGACCGTCGCCGACCTTCGTCGACGAATGGGCGACCGCGCTCGATGTCGTGCACTGCAGCGGGGGCCGGCGGGGCCTTGAGATCTCCGTCGCGCCGAGCGTGTTCGTCGAGGTGCTGGGCGCGACGTTCGCCTCCATCGCCTCCTGGTGATCGCCGGTTCGGCCACGCGGTAGCCTGCCCGGATGGCCCACACGATCGAGCTCACCTACTGCGTCCCTTGAGACTATTCGAGCCGCGCCGTGAGCGCGATCTCCGATCTCCTCTCGAACTATCAGCACGTGATCGAGTCGCTCACCGTGATCACGGGGTCGAAGGGCGTTTTCGACGTCAGGGTCGACGGTGCGCTCATCTATTCGAAGGACGAGACGGGTCGTCATGCCGAGCCCGGTGAGATCCTGGCGCGATTCACGGATCTCGTCGGCGACATTCGGCGCTACGGCGAGGACTGAGTGCTCGTCGCGGCCCTGACCGCCGACACGAGCCGCTCGACCTGCCGATCCTGATCCGCCGACTGTGGACCCGCGGCGGGTCGGGCGTCGCGCAGGTCGCGTCGCGCGTCGTCGGGCCCGGCCCCGGCTGCGCACATGAGCAGCACTGCGACGACACCGGCGCGCCCCCATCCGGCTCCACAGTGCACGACCACACGCCGACCCCGAGTCAGGAGTCGGTGGATGTCGGCGATCAGGGCGACGACCAGTTCGTCGTCGGCGACCATGTGGTCCTCGGTCGGCAACCGGATCACGTCGTGGGGTGAGGGATCGGCGAGCCAGGATCGATAGTCGGGATGGCGCCGGTCGATCTCGTGGTCGGTCTGGAGACACACGACGACGTCGCCTTCGACCGCCGCCAGGAACCCGGCAGGGTCGGGTCCGATGGCGTCGAGTCCGCAGAGGATGAGGGTCCCGGCGACATCGGCGACGGGAATCGCGTGGACCCGTCCGACCGCCGCGTATCGTTCGCCCCCGATGTCCATGCGCCATGAACGGTAGCGGGGCCCGGTGTGCGGGAGCGGTCCGTGGGAGTCCAGACTGGGCCGTATGCGCCTGGGAGATGTCGTCAACGAAGAGTTCGTGGATCAGCCCCGTCCGCTCGATGGCATCCGGGTGCTGGCGGCCGAGCAGATGGCGGCCCTTCCGTTCGCCACTCAGCTGCTCGCCCGGCTCGGCGCGGAGGTCGTCAAGGTGGAGCACCCGACGATCGGCGACAGCGGCCGTGGGTCGGTCCCGTTCATCGAGGATCCCGACGGCCGCAGGGTCGGCGCCACGTTCCTGCGCAACAACCTCAACAAACGCAGCGTGGCCCTCGACCTCAAGGCTGCCGAGGGCGTCGCGCTGTTCTTGGCCCTCGCTCCGAAGTTCGACATCGTGTGTGAGAACTTCAAGGCGGGAACCGCCGACCGGCTCGGCATCGGCTACGACGCCGTCCGTTCGGTTCACCCGGAGGTCGTCTATCTGTCGGTGTCGGGCTTCGGCAACGACCCGGCGTCTCCCTACATGCATCGGGCCGCCTACGCCGCGATCGTCGAGGGCATGTCGGGCATCTACGAGTACAAGCGACGCCCGGGACGACGCCCGGTTGCCAATCCGGTCGGCGCGTTGGGCGACATCAGCAGCGCGTTGTTCGGTGTCATCGGCGTCCTGGCCGCGCTCCGCCACCGCGATCTGACCGGCCGGGGTCAACGCATCGACATCGCGATGCTCGATGCCACGATGGCGATGACCGACATCGTGTCCAACTTCTACTCGATGGGGATTCCCGACGAGGTCTCGAGTGGCGTCGGCATCGTCGAGACGTTCGAGGCGGGAGAGGGCAACTTCGTGTTGCAGATCGTGCGCGAGCACCATTTCGAGAAGGTCGCCGAGCTGACCGGCAACCGCGGTTGGGTCACCGATGATCGGTTCCGGAACCGGGCCGGCTGGCAGGAGCATTTCGAGGACGTGATCCGGCCCGGCATCGAGCGTTGGGCGGCCGACAAGACCAACCGGGAGGCGGTCGCGATTCTCTCCGCGGAGGGAATCGCGGCCGGAGAGTCCAACTCGAGCCGGGAGATCGTCGAGGACGAGCATGTCCGTGTTCGTCACATGCTCGTCGAGATGCCCCGCGACGACGGCGGTGGTGGTGGTGCGATTCTGGTGCCCGGCAATCCGATCAAGATGTCGCGTACCCCGGAGGGCCCGGAGACCCGGGTTCCGTGGCTCGGCGAGCACACCGACGAGGTTCTCGCCGCCGAGCTCGGCCTTGACGAGACCCGCCTCGCCGAGCTCCGTGCCGCCGGCGTCACCTCCTGACCCACCCTTGCCTGCTTTTCTGACGCGTTGATCGCGCATGGCGCGAGTGACGCGTCAGAGAAGCAGGGGGTTTAGGATCTGACGGTCCGTCAGAAACTGGTTCGACCAACACGGGGAGGAGTCCACCGCATGGACTTCGAGTTCACGCCTGAGCAACAACAGTTCGCCCTCGACGTCAAGGAGTTCCTCGACGCCAACGACGATCCCGACGTCTTCGACGTCACCCGGGAGAACATGGCCCAGATCGTCGACACGCCGAAGCGGCGGGCGTTCATGAAGAAGCTCGGCCGGAAGGGCTGGCTGGGAATGACCTGGCCCAAGGAGTACGGCGGCTCCGACGGCGAAGGCGTCTACGAATACATCCTCAACGAGCAGCTGGCGGGCCGCGGCGGCCCCCAGATCGGCAAGGGCGTGGGCATCATCGGCAAGACCCTCATCGCCCACGGGTCCGACAAGCTCAAAGCCGAGTTCCTCCCTCAGATCCTCGAGAACGATGTCGAGTTCGCGGTCGGCTACTCCGAGCCGAACGCCGGATCCGACGCGGCGGCGATGCGGCTCAAAGCCGAGCGGGTCACCAGCGGCACCGGCGAGAACGGCTGGATCCTCAACGGCCAGAAGACCTGGACGACCTCCGCCCACTTCGCCGAGTGGTACTGGGTCGGCGTGCGCACCGACCCCGACAACAAGCACATGGGCATCACGCTGATGCTCGTCCCCCTCGATCAGGAGGGCATCACCATCACCGGCATCTGGACGATGGGCGATGAGCGCACCAACGAGGTGTTCTTCGACGACGTGTTCGTGAGCGACGACTATGTCGTCGGCGAGATCAACCACGGCTTCCGCTACATCAGCCAGGCCCTCGACCTCGAACGGTTCACGATGTTCACGATGGCGCCGATCCTGCAACGCCTGGAGCTCCTGACCGATTACGTGAACACCGCGGAACGAGACGGCGAACCGCTCCGCAACGACCCGCGGATCCGGGCCCGGCTCGCCCAACTCCACACCGACGCCGAGGTCGCCCGCGTCATGGGGCTCAAGTTCGTGGCCGAAGCGGTGAAGGTCGAACACGCGGTGCGCGAAGGCAAGGAAGGGTTTCAGCCCCCCACCGTCGAAGCGTCGGAGTACAAGCTCTTCGCCACGGAGCTGTCGAAACGACTCGCCGACGCGGCGATGGACATCGGTGGCCCCGGCTCACAGCTCCGGGTGAAGACGGAGGACGCGCCGATGAAGGGCCGGTCCGAGTCGACCTACCGCTACACGGTGATCGACACGATCGGCGGCGGTGCATCGGAGATCCAGCGCAACATCATCGCCCGCCGTGGGCTCGGCCTCCCCAAGAACTTCTGAGGAACACGGCGATGACCACACCCGCCCTCGACGGCATCCGCGTGCTCGACTTCGCTTCGGTCGGACCGGGCGCGCGCGCCTCACGGATGTTGTCGGACTATGGCGCGGACGTGATCAAGCTCGGACCCACACCGAAACACGGAGGGGTCCAGATCGTGCCGCCGTACTACGCCTACAGCGGTCATCGGCTCATGCGACGGGCCCTGCTCGACCTGAAGGCCGCCGAGGGCCGGGACGCGTTCCTTCGCCTGGCCGAGAACGCCGACGTCGTCCTCGAGAGCTTTCGGCCGGGTGTCGTGGAGCGCTTGGGCATCGGCTACGACGCGGTGCGCGCCGTCAACGAGCACATCATCTACTGCTCCACCAGCGGGTTCGGCCAGACCGGCCCCCAGAGCGGCTGGGCCGGGCACGATGTCAACTATCTCGCCATGTCGGGCTATCTCGACTGCACCGGTCGCCGGGCCGACGGCTCCCCTCCGCTGCCCGGCGCGACGGTGGCCGACATCGCGGCCGGCGGGATGCACGCGGCGATGGCGATCATGGCGGCGCTGCTGCGGCGGGAACGCACCGGGACCGGCGAACGACTCGACGTCTCGATCGCCGACGGCGCCTTCGGGCTGATGTCGCTCTATGTCGACGAGTATCTCGCCACCGGCCGCGAGCCCGGCCCGGGCCACTACATCCTGACCGGTCGCTACGCGTGCTACGACGTCTACACCTGCGGCGACGGCCGCCACCTCTCGGTCGGGGCGATCGAGCCGACCTTCTGGCGAAACCTCTGCCGCGAGCTCGATCTCGAGCAGTTCGCCGAGCTCCAGATGGACGACGATCGCCAGGACGAGGTTCGCGCCGCGTTGGCCGCCGTCTTCGCGACCGCCGACCGCGATGAGTGGGCCGACCGGCTCGGACCGGCCGACTGTTGCGTCGCCCCGGTCAACACCGTCGCCGAGGCCGTCGACCACCCGCAGTTCATGGCCCGACGATTGGTGGTCGACGCCGAGCACGAGGTCGAGGGTCGATTCCGCCAGACCGGGCCCGTGTGGGCCGGCACGACCGTTCCCGACGACCCGTATCCCGTGCGCGACGGGTCGGTGACCGACACCGCCGCGCTGCTGGCCGAAGCGGGATACGACGACGCGACGATCGATGAGTTGACGACCTCGGGGGTGATCGCATGACCGCTGATCTGCCGGACCACATCACCGCGCTGATCGGGAAGCCGCAGTACCGCGTCAGCGCGAACTTCCCGGTCGAGCGAAGCTACGGCTTCAACACGCTGGCGGCCACCGAGAACGGCAACCCCCTCTATTGGGACGACGATGTCGCCGCCGAGCTCACCGGCGGCATGACCATGCCCGTGAGCACCTTGTCGTTGTGGATGCGGCCCCACCGTTGGGAACCCGGAGCCGACGAGGAGCTCGTCGCGCTCAAGGTCCATTTCGACCTCAAGGAGCAGCTGGGCCTCCCTGAGGCGATCATGAGCGACAACACGCTGATCCTGCACGCCCCGGTCCGGCCCGGTGACGTGATCTCGCATCATCAGGTGCTTCGGTCGGTGAGCGGACCGAAGACCACGAAGCTCGGATCCGGCCGTTTCTGGGTGATCGACATCGAGTACCACAACCAGGATGGCGATCTGGTCGGGGTCGAGTCCTACACCGGCTTCGGCTACCGGCGAACCGAGGAGGTGGCCCCGTGAGCACGCGCACGATCGACGAAGTGACGGTGGGCCAGGCCCTTCCGGAGCTGGCCCACGACGTCACCGCGACGACCGTCGTGCTCGGCGCGCTCGCGAGCCGAGACTGGCGGCCGATGCACCACGACTACAGGTTCGCGACCGAACGCAACGGCACCCAGGACATCTTCTTGAACACGCCGAACTTGGCAGCCTGGTTCGAGCGCTACATCACCGACTGGACCGGGCCGCGTGGCCGTATCGGTCGCATGACGTTTCGAATGCGCGACTCGGTCTTCCCGGGAGATCGGATGGTTTTCGCCGGCACCGTGACCGGCACCGAGACCGACGCGGTCGGCTGCGGGTGGGTCGGACTGGACATCACCGTGGCAGTCGGTGACCGCCTCTGCTGTACGTGCACCGCCCGCGTGGCGATACCCGTGAACGAGACCGACAACCCCTGGGCCCGCCGGGGCGACGATTGGACACCCTGATGCTGGATCTGGATTTCACCGAAGAGCAGGACATGTTGCGGGACATGGTGCGGGGAGTCTGTGCCCAACTCGCTCCTTTCGATGTCGTGCGAGCGCTCGAGGACGATCCCGATGGCATCGCCCGCGATCTCTGGACACGGTTCGGTGAGCTCGGGGTCAACGGCTTGATGATCCCCGAGGAGTTCGGCGGGTCGGGGATGTCGCTGCTCGACGGCGTGGTCGTCTACGAGGAGATCGGTCGGGCGCTGACCCCGGTCCCCCACTTCGTCAGCTGCGTGCTGTCGGCCGGCGCGCTCTTGAAGGGTGGTTCCGACGAGCAGAAGACGGCCCTGCTACCGGCGCTCGCATCCGGCGACATGGTCTTGACGCCGGCCTGGCTCGAGCCGGACAACGGCTACTCGCCGCTGGGCGTGCAGCTCACCGCGACGGCAGATGGTGACGGGTTCGTTCTCTCCGGTTCGAAGATGCACGTCGCGTTCGCGCGGGCGGCCGATCAACTCCTCGTGCTGGCCCGCACCGGCGACGACGACACCGATATCGACCTCTTCCTCGTACCCACCGACGCCGACGGCGTCACTCTCGAGCAGCGCATGTCGATCTCCTCGGACACCCAGTACCGCGTGGACTTCGATGGTGTGACGGTCGCGGCGGCGGATCGAATCGGCCCGGCGGGGTCCGGGTGGGCGACGTGGGAGGCAGTCATGCACGAATCCGTGATCCTCGCATCGGCCCAGGCCACCGGCGGCGCCGACTACGCCCTGGAGATCACCGCCCAGTACGCGAAGGATCGCGAGCAGTTCGACAAGGCCCTCGCCGAGTTCCAGGCGATCTCGCACTATCTGGCCAACGCCAAGACGGACCTCGATGGCGCGAAGTTGCTGGTGTACGAAGCGGCCTGGGCTCACTCCGTCGGTGCCGACCTCTCGCGGCTCGCGCCGATGGCGAAGCTGTTCGCCGGCGAGGTGTACCGGGACATCACGGCCATGGCCCAGCAGGTGTTCGGCGGCGTCGGGTTCACCCTCGACTACGACATCCAGCTCTACTTCCGTCGGGCCAAGCAGCTCCAGCTCAGCTGGTGGGATCGCGACACATGTGAGACCCGGGTGGCCGACGCCGTGCTCGCCTGAGCGCGCCCCGCCCCGCCCTACCCCTTCTCAACCCGAAATCTGTGGCGTGGGTGAACATCCCGTGTTCACCCACGCCACAGATTTCGGAAAGGGGGCGGCGGGGCGGGGCTACTCCACGATGACGATGTCGGAAGCGGAGCGACCGAACGTCTCCGGGGAGTAGATCTCCTCGGCTCTCGCCGGTGGCACCACGAACGTGCCCGGAGTCGTCGCCCGGGCGACATAGCTGTAGTCGTAGGTTCCCGCCGACAGGTAGGCCGAGAACGCCTCGGCTCGATCGTCGCGCAGGTTCTGGTGGTCCCACCAGGGGCCGTACCACCAGACACCTCTTGCCACCGAGAAACCGTCAACAACACCTCGGTCGAAGTCGAGCTCGTCGCCACCGATGTCGGCGGTGACGGCGAGGGCCGGGTTGAGGGCCTCGAGGCCGGCCGGGAGCGGATCGATGAGCGCCATGTTGGTCCGGCGGCTGTCGTTGACCATCGAGACGGTCACCCGCACATCGGCCCCGGCGGCGATGCGCCACACGCCGTCGTCGTCGAGGCGCACCTCGCTCTCGTCGTCGATCGCCTCGTAGGTGCGTTGCACCACGAAGCCCCGATCGAGGGGATCGAGATCGAAGTCGTCGGGCGCGTAGCGAAGGCCCAGGCGGTAGTAGAGCCGGCCGTCGCCTTCCTTGGCCAGCACCAGATCGTCGTCGCCGATGGCCAGGAGCTCTTCCATCGGCACGAGCGTCTCGAAGCTGTCGATGCTGCGACCCTCGAACTGGTGCTCGGCCGCGTAGAGGTCGCCGAGCCAGACGCGGGCCACGAAGTCGGGGGTGACCGACTCGAACGTGTCGAAGTAGTTGTTGAGGGCCAGGAGGATGAAGGCGTTCTCCTGGGCGTTGTTCCAACGACCCTGGCGTTGGTTGGCGATGAGCCCGGCGACGATCTTGGGGATCAGGTCGTTGTCGGTGTCCATCTCGATCATGGCGTCGAGGATGATGCCGTCGGTGCGCCGGTCCGATCGCAACAACAGATAGTCGTCCTCGCTGAAGGCGGTGGCGAAGGTCGCCGCCTGTGCGGTCTCGGTCACCTGGTTCGAGAAGTTGCGGGCGATCTCGGTCTCGATCGCTTCCTCGTCGATGACCGGCCAAAGCCATGCGAGGGCGTCGAGTCCGAAGTCGAGACCCTGCCGCTGCCAGACCCGGTTGGCCTTGGCCGAGTCGACATCGTCGTCGACGCGGCGCACGAACAGCGAGTAGGCGATCAACGTGTCGCGGGCGTCCTGGCTCCAGGTCTGGGGGATGAACGATTCGATGTTGCGCAGGTATCGGCGCCCGTTGTCCAGCACACCGCGGGGCACCGAGTAGCCGTTGGCCTCCGCCTCGAAGAGGGCGTGCATCACGTGCACTGTACGATACGGCGACGAGGGGCGGTCGCGGCGCCAGGTCGGAAAGCCGCCGTCGTAGTTCTGCAAGCCGGCCAGCGTCGAGACGTCGCGGGCCACGGTGGCGTCGAACTCGGCCGGGGTCGGGATGCCCTCGGCCTCGAACGCCTCGAGCACGTCTCGCAGGGCCGCGATGGCGAGGATGCGCGATGCCAGCCCGTCGGCGTTCTCATACCGGTAGTCGTTGAGATAGATCACCGCGTCGGTCAGGGCCTGCACCGCGGTGGACGACGTGTTGATCTCCAAACCACCGAATTGGACCACTCCTTCGGGGGCGAGCAGCAGCTGGATCACCGCGCCTTCGTCGACCACGCCATAGGTTGCGAACGCTTCTGCGGTGGCCGGGGTGTACACGGGGAGTGAGACGGTGGCCGCATCGGCATTCGCCGCGGTTACGGCCACGGCTCGGAAGCGGGCGGTTCCCGGCGATTCGGTGGTGACCGGGAAGCGCACCTCGATCCGGTTGTTGGCCGGCACCGTCACGGATCGGCCGGGGCTGCCGTCGATGTCGAGGTTGGAGGTCTGGAGCACGACGTCGACATCGACGGCGACGTCGGTGAGGTTCTGCACCACGATCGGCAGCTCGAAGTCGTCACCGAAGTTCAGGAACCGGGGCGCCGCCGGGCGGACCTGGAGGGGCAACCGGGCGGTCAGGTTGGCCTCGGCCGAACCGAATCGGTCCACGCCGTCGACGGCGACGACCATGATCCGGTAGCGGGTGAGGCTGTCGGGCACGTCGATGTCGACGGTCGCTCGGCCATCGGCGCCGGTGGTGACCTCCGGGGCCCAGACCGCCAAGGCGTCGAAGTTCGACCGCACCTCGATCGGCTGGGCTCCACCAGCGGCCCCGTCGCCGCCGTCGAAGTCGGCAGCCGCGTTGACCGCGGAGCGGGCGGACGGGACGGTCGTGGTGGAGGGGGCAAAGAGGCCCGTGTCGGCCATCTCGTCGGCGGAGTCTTCCGAGTCGGTTCCCTGGACTTCGTCGGGGACCGCCGCGTCGAGGGAGCTCTTCACCTGCTCGCGCAGCTGTTCGGCGTAGTCGATGAGTGCCTGGGGGTCGGCGAGTCGGATCGAGTCGCGGCTTCGGAAGGTCCCGACTCCGGCCCGCACGGGGCGATAGAAGAGCTCGACGGGGTCGAGCAGGTCGTAGCCGGTGAGGGCCAGCACGGCCTCGTCGACCGCGACCACCAACAGCTCGGCGTCTTCGACCGGGGCACCGGCCGCGTCGGTGACCTCGACCGTCACCGAGGTGTCGGAGCCCGGCTCGACCACGGCGGCGGCGGGGACCGCCTCGATCGAGAGCGTGCGGCTGGCCGGGGGGATGCGCAGCTCGATGGATCCGGTGGCGTAGGCGTGGCGCGGGGGAACGTCGGGCAGCACCGTGCCGTCGTCGGCCGCCCGCTCGCTGACCCCGACGAGCTCGACGTCGACCTGCAGGTTGGGTACGTGCTCGTCGCGGATCGGCACCTCGAGCACGGTGTCGCTGCCGGTGATCTCGAAGGGTTCGACGGTGACGAAGCCGTTGCGGGTGACGGTCATCAGTCCCTGGGCGGGTCCGAAGGGCGAGCCGACGAAGATCTCGGCGGTGTCGCCGGCCGCGTACTCCATCTTGTCGGGCACGATGGTGGCCTGCTGGAGCTCGAGTCGACGACTCGGCAGGGCATCGCCACCGGTCACCCAGCGGATCATCTCACTGCGGCTCTCGCGTCCGGCATCGTCGACCACCGTCGAGGTGATCCGGTACCGGCCACCGTTGTCCATGGCGAAGTTCACGGTCTCGGGACCCTCACTCGACGTGACCTCGCGGGTCTCGCTGTCGATCACGACCTCGGTCCACTCGCCGTCGACATAGTCGTCGCGAACCCGGTCGGCCACGATCGTGACGGACCGCCCGGCGACCGGGGCGCCGTCGATGTCGGTGACGATGACCTCGATGTCGAGCCCGTCGCCTGCTTTCACGAAGGTGCGGGTGGAGCGGATGCCGGAATAGAGATCGGACGCATGCACGAGCAGATCGGTGGTGGAGGACCAGGTCTGGCGGTTCACGTCGGTGACCCAGGCGGTGGCACTCACCGTCGTCGGCTGGCCTTCCCCGTCGCCCTCGAAGTCCATCTGCAGGAAGTGGTTCCCAGACCCGTCGGTGGTTCCGGAGAACCGTTCCGACGAGGTCCGGGATCCGCCGCCGAATGAGAGATCATCGAAGATCCACCAGGGCGTCCAGGTGCCGAAGGTGAAGCCGTCCCAGCCAGGGGGCGAATAGGAGGCGGTGCGGGTGTCGACGTTCCACTCGACCTCGGCGTCGGGCAACGGACCGCCGGAGAAATAGGCGGCCTCCACGGCCACCGTTGCCGGCTCGTCGACGAAGTAGGGACCCGGCGTGTCGGCCCGAGCGGTGACCTCGAACTCCGGACGGCGGAACTCCTCGATCCGGAACTGATGCGTGTAGCCGAACAATCCCGGTGTCGCCGGGCGGCGGAACTCGATCGTCGAGTAGCCGAGGTTCGCGCCGAGCGGGATGTCGGCCGCGAAATCGAAGCCTCCGGTGTCGCTCAACACGACCTCGCCGGCGGCGATCTCGTTGCGGAACGCGTCACGGACCAGATACGTGATCGTCTCGCCCGCCGGGAGCATCTCGATCGTCGCATCATCGGCAACGTCGAGAATCCGCACCCAGCCCTTCACCCGCATCGTCTCGCCGGGTCGATAGATGGCCCGATCGTCGACGACGTACCAGAGCGCCTGGTTGCCCGGCACCCACGACTGCACGTTCGCAGTGGTGATCGCGATGTCGTCGCCGAGGGTCGCGACCAGCGGCCCGCCCGAATCCGGCCCAGCCGGCAGATCGAAACGCGCCAGGCCGTCGGTCCCGGTGACGGCGGTCTGTTGATCCCCGACGAGGCGGATGTCGACCCCGGCCAACGGATCACCGGTGCGAAGGTCCGTCGCCCAGGCGATCCCTTCGTAGTTGTCGGTCAGCAGATCGACACCGAGCGACGTGGACTGCACCCAGCGCAGCACCGGCTGGTTCTGGTACCAGCGCTCGTCGCGCGGGGTCAGATCGGCGAACTCCCCGACCGGCTCGACGAGCACCACGGCCATCCCCGGATCGCCGCCGAAGACCGGCCCGAGATCGATCCGGGCCTCGAAGCGTTGATCAGGCGGTGCACCGGTGTCGATGACCTCGTCGTAGATCTCCGGCCAGGCCGGCTCGGGCAGACCGTCTTGGTCATATCGCAACTCGGCGAACAGGGCGAAGTCGTTCCAGTCGACCGGGCTGACCTCGAAGGCGCGCACCCGCAGCTGCGAATGGTTGCGAAGTTGCACGGGAAGCGTCCGGGTGTCGACCAGCGGATCGAGGGTCACGAGCAGATCTCGACCCTCCTCGGCGTCGATGAACGGGAACGCCGAGTCGATGTGGAACTCGATCGTCTCGTCCCCGCCGAGGGTCTGGCCGTAGATGTCGGTGAGACCCGCCGGCACGGTCATCGTGTAGGTCGTGCTTCCGACGAGCTCTCCCTCGACGGAGATGTCGTTGCCCCGGATCCGTTTGAACGCACCCGGGATCTCCGGCTCGAGCACGATGTCGTCGAGGGAGATCGACGTGCCGTCGAGCCAGTTGTTGAACGACACCCAAAGTCCCCATTCGGGCTGACATGGGTCGACGGTCGTGCACGACTGGCGCTCCACCCGCAACGGGGCATAGGTCCGCATACGTTCGGACGCGACCGCGTCGTTGGTGTTCGGACCCTCCGCCGATGGGATCGCCGGCCCGATCTCCACGACGATCGCGGCGTCGGGAGGGAAGGGTTCCACGGCCCGGAACGCCACCCAGGTTCCGTCGATCTCCCGCGCCACCCGCTCGGTGGCCTGCTCGTCGCCGGCGATCTCGTTGGCGGAGGCGAGCCTGATGTCGACCGACTGCCCGTCGACGCGGATGGAGGTCACGGCCATGACCCCGTCGGGATCGATCCGTTGGTCGAAACTGGCGACGAAGACCGGTTCGAGATCGAGGGACTCGCCGCCGGGGGTCAACCAGCGCAGCGACGGCGTCGGGGTCTCGAACTCGACCCGCACGTCGTCGGCGAGCTCGGTGCCGCCGGCCGACTCGGTGCCCGCCGGGATCTCGATCACGTAGGACGTGGCCATCGGCAGCCGATCGAAGATCTCCGGATCGTGTTCGAACCGGAGCGTGCGGGTGCCGATCCATTGCCAGCGACCGGGGAGCTCGGGCGTGATCGTGGCCGGCACAGCGGCCGCGTCGGTCTGCGCGACCGTGCCGAGTGCCACCATCGGCTGGTTGAAGGTGATGCTCACGAACGGGGCGAGCCCGACCTCGCCCTCGGGTTGCACCCGCAGCACCTCGAGGGGCCCGCTGTCGACCGCGGGCCGCGGATCGTCGCCGTCGGCCGGCCAGGCCGCATCGACCGTGTCGCCCGTGATCGGTGGGGGAATCGACTCGGCGGGCCGGTTGGAGTCGACCCGGTCGGCGCCGGCCCGCACCCAGTCGGGGAGGCGGTCCAGCACCGTCGTGATCGACTGCGCGTCGAGCGGCGATCCCTCGACGACGCGAGCCGGATCGACGGCCGCCACCGTCCCCGTGCCCTCGCTGAGCTTCACGCTCACGGGCCCGGTCGTGCGATCACGTCCGGCCCTCGGCGGATCGGCGACCGGGGCAACGCTCGGCGGATCGGGCTCGGGGCCTTTCTCGGGACCGGCCGAGTCGTCGCCCGAGCAGGCGCTCGCCACCATGGCCAGCACCAGCAACAGCAGAATTGTCTTTCGTCGCACAGCGCCGAACCTCCCCCACCGATGATGGTGAGACTACGACGTCGGAAGTGCCGGTCTGGTTCCCGACCGCGGCAAACAGAGGGTCGCCGTCCCCAGATGCGGGGTCAGGACGCGGCGATCGAGCGGCCGAGAGCGGCCAGGTGCTCTTCTCCGTTGCCGAGCGTGAGCTCCAGCTGTCGGGCCATCACGAAGAAGCGGTGCAACGGATAGTCGCGGTCGACCCCGACGCCGCCGTGCACATGGACGGCCGCGTGAACGACCCGGAAACCGGCGTCGGCCGCCCACCACTTCGCGATCGAGACGGCATCTCGGGCCGGAAGGCCCTGATCGATCCGCCACGCGGCCTGCCAGGCGGTCAACGTGATCGCCTCCGTGTCGATGTAGCTGTCGCCGGCCCGGTTGCTGACCGCCTGGAACGTGGCGATCGGCCGGTCGAACTGCTGTCGTTCCTTGGTGTACGCGGCGGCGAGTTCGATCGACGCTCGGGCGGCGCCGGCCATCATCATGCACATCGCGGCCTGGGTCCGCAGTTCGATCCACTCGACGATGTCGGCGCCCGCGGTCGAACCGTCGCCGAGCAACGACCCGGCGCCGACCTCTACCCCGGTGAGCTCGACACGGGCCATCGGCCGACCGGTGGTGACCTCGACCCGGATGCGGTGCACGCCGTCGGCCTCGGCATCGACGAGGAAGACCCCGCAGGTACCGTCGACCATGCGGGCGGGGATCAACAACAGCCCGGCATCGAGCCCGGCCTCCACCATCGGCTTCACCCCGTCGAGGCGGTACCCGTCGCCGTCGGCGCTCGCCGCGGTCTCGGGCTCCGACGGCACGGTGCTCTCCTCGTAGAGGCCGGCGGTAGCGATCAACGAACCGTCGGCGATCGACGGGAGGTGAACGGCCTTCTGGGCGCCGGTGCCGAACTCGGCGATCGGCATCGCCGCCATGACCGAGGTGGGGAGCAGCGGAACCGGTGAAGCCGTCGCGCCCACCTGCTGCATCGCCATGGCGGTGGCGAGATACCCGAGCCCGAGGCCGCCGTGTTCCTCGGGCACCGCCGCGCCGAGCACTCCGGCCTCGGCCAGCGCGGCCCATGCCTCGGCATCGACGCGGTCGTCGTTCGTGGTGAGGTCCCGCAGGCGCTCATGGGACGATTTGTCGCCGAGGATCTGCTCGGCGAGGTCGTTGATCGCCTGTTCTTCGTCGGAAAGCGTGAAGTCCATGGGCTCCTACCGATCGGCTTTCGGGTATCCGAGACCGAACTGCGACACGAGGTCCCGCTGCATCTCGTTGGTGCCGCCGCCGAAGGTGAGGATCACCGTCGAGCGGTACTGCATCTCCAGCCGGGTGAGGTGTCCGATCTGGCCTTTCGCGATCGCGGCCTGGGGACCGTAGACCTCCATGAGTCGCCGGTAGGCCCGGGTGTAGAACTCGGTGCCGTAGACCTTCACCCCCGACGAGTCGGCGATGAATCCGGTGATGGTGTCCATGTCGGGTTCCTGGCCGTCGATCTTGGTGGCGACGGTCCACGCGACCTTCCAGTTGGCCAGCCGCAGGTATTCGAGCCCCGCGGCCACCTCGGCCAGGTTGCGTTGCACCCACGGCTGGTCGATCACACGCGATCCGTCGGCCCGTTTGGTGTTCTTCGCGAACTCGATCGTCTCCTCGAGGGTCTTCGAGACCATGCCCGACGAGCAGATCGTGACCCGCTCACGGTTGAGCTGGCTGGTGATGAGCCCCCAGCCGCCGTTCTCCTCGCCGATCATCGTCGAGGCCGGCACCCGAACGTCGTCGAAGAACGTGTGGTTGATGTCGTGGCTCGACAACAGGTCGAGCGGTTCGATCGACAGGCCCGGTGTGTCCATCGGGATGCAGAACAAGGTGATGCCCTTGTGCTTCTTCACCTCGGTGTTGGTGCGTGCGGCCAGCCAGATGTAGTCGGCGTCCCTGGCCAGCGACGTCCACGTCTTCTGCCCGTTGATGACGTACTCGTCGCCGTCCCTGACCGCCCTGCACTTCAGCGAGGCGAGATCGGTGCCGGCGTCGGGCTCCGAGTAGCCGATGCAGAAGGTGATCTCGCCCTTCGAGATCTTCGGGAGGAAGAACTGCTTTTGTTCCTCCGTTCCGTATTGCATGAGCGTCGGGCCGACCGTGTTGATCGTCAGCATCGGAATCGGGGCCCCCATCGCCACCGACTCGTCGAACATCACGAACTGCTCGACCGCGCTGTACCCCCGGCCGCCGTACTCCTCGGGCCATCCGACGGTGAGCCAGCCGTCGCGTCCCATCCGACCGACGATCTCGCGATGAACCGGCCCGCAGCCGGCTTCCTCGGCCAACGCCTCGCGGACGTCGTCGGTCAGCAGATCGGTGTAGTAGGCGCGAAGCTCGGCTCGCAGCGCCTCCTGTTGCTCGTCATACCCGATGTACATGGCGGTATTTCTAGTCCCTGCGGCCCCGCCGACGGGAATCCCCTACGCTCGGGATCTCCACGAGGAACAGGAGCACCCGTGCTGACCCAGTTGTCCGGAGTCGATGCCAGCTTCTTGTATCTCGAGACCGGCCGTAGCTTCGGCCACGTCAACAGCATCCTCGTCTTCGACCGGCCCGACGATCCCTCCTTCGATCCCCACGCCGAGTACCGAAGCCGCATGGAACGGGCGGTGGCCGACTTCCTGCCGCTGCGCCGACGCCTCGTCGAGGTGCCCTTCGGGCTCGACCATCCCTATTGGGCCGAGGACCCGGAGTTCGACCTCGACTTCCACATCCGCCATGTCGCGGTGCCGATGCCCGGAGGACGAGCCGCGCTCGACGCGTTGGTCGCCCGACTGATCGGTCGGCCGCTCGATCGCTCCAAGCCGTTGTGGGAGGCCTATGTCATCGAGGGCCTCGAGAACGACCAGTTCGCGATCTTCACCAAGATGCACCACGCGACCATCGACGGCGCAGCCGGTGCGATGCTGACCCAGCAACTGTTCGCCGAAGATGCGGTGGTCGATGTCCGCGACGACCCGCCCCCGATGCCCGACGCCGACCCACTGCCGTCACCGTCGGAGGTCTTCGGCCGGGCGATGTTCGACCTGGCCCGTCGACCGCGCCGGATGCTCAAGTTCCAGCGGCGCTTCGCCTCCGAACTCTTTCGCGTCGGACGGTCGGCCGATGATCGCCGCCAACTCCGGGGAACGCTCCCGGGAGTTCCTCGCACCCCGTTCAATCACACGATCACTCCCAACCGGCGCTTCACGTGGCGGTCGATCTCCCTGGGGGACGTGAAGGCGGTGAAGTCGTCGCTTGGATGCACGGTCAACGACGTGGTGATGGCGATGTGCGCCGGGGCCCTGCGCGAGTACCTCATCGAGCACGAGGCCCTTCCCGACGATCCGCTCGTCGCCATGATTCCGGTGTCGATCCGTACCGGCGAGGAAGAGGACCCGTGGACCAACCGGGTCTCGAGCATCTTCGCGGCCATCCCCACCGACGAGTCCGACGCCCTCGAACGGGTGAAGGCGATCGGCGTGACGATGCAGGAGAGCAAGCACCGCTTCGACCTGCTGCCCGCCGATCTCATCGTCGAGGTCGCGTCGCTGGCCCCCGGCCGGTTGGCCCTGCAGGCCGCCCGGATCGCCACGAATCCCCGCGTCGCCGAATCGTCCGTGCAACCGGCCAACGTGACGATCAGCAACGTGCCCGGTCCCCGCGATCTCCTGAGGCTCGGCGACGCGCCGGCGCGCCACTTCGTGCCCGTCTCCACGGTGGTCGACGGTCAAGGGCTCAACATCACGGTGCAGAGCTACCGCGACACGCTCGATCTCGGGTTGGTCTCGTGTCGCGAGCTCGTCCCCGATCTCGACCATCTCGCCGATCTCCACATCGAGGAGTTCGAGCGGCTGGCTGCCCTCGCCGACGTCGAGGTCGTGCCCACGGGGCAGTGACGAGCCCGTTGAGAGCCGACCTGATCGGTCGGCTCACCGCCGCAGGCGACCCGGACCGGGCGACCGGGCAGCAGGCCTACATGAAGAGCACGCTCCCGTTCCACGGCGTGCGGGTCCCCGAGGTGCGCCGCATCGCGAAGGCGGTGGCATCGGCCCATCCGTTCGCCGACCGGGAGGAGTGCACGAGAGCGGTGCTCGACATCTGGCGGCGGGCGACCCACCGCGAACAGCAGTACGCGGCCACCGAGATCGCCTTCCTGACGCCGTATCGGAAGTGGCTCGACGGCCGGGCGCTGACGATGATCGAGGAGATGATCGTCACGGGGGCCTGGTGGGATCACGTCGACGCGCTCGCCTCTCGCCACATGGGCACGATGCTCGGGCGGGATCCCGCCCGGATCCGGCCGGCGATGTGGGAGTGGGCGACCGACGACCTCACCCGCGACGGCGCCCTGTGGCGTCGCCGCACCGCGATCCTCTGCCAGCTCCGATTTGGAGACGAGACCGACCTGGAGCTGCTGTTCCACGCGATCGAGGCCTCGATCGACTCCGAGGAGTTCTTCTTGCGCAAGGCGATCGGATGGGCGTTGCGCGAGTACGCGAAGGTGGATGCCGAGACGGTCCTCGGGTTCGTCGCCGAACACCGGGATCAGATGTCGGCGCTGTCACGCCGCGAGGCGCTGAAGCGCGTCGGCTGACGGGTCGACGTCCTCATTCGAAGCGGGTCCCGGCTTCCAACATGTAGTCGAGGAACCGAACGCCGGCGTTGTCGGCCAGTTCTCCGGGCCGGTAGGTCACTCCGTCGAGCGCACCCGTGTAGGGGAATGGCCCGTGCTTCTCGTAGACCGCCCAGCTGACCGGTGAGCGGCGATCGATGCCCACATCGATGCCCTCGAAGGGTGCCATCGCCATCAGCACCGGAAGGTCGAGCGCCTCGCCGACGGGCCGGTCGCCGATATCGATCCGGGCGTCCCAGCGGAACATCTCCGCGCCCTTCATGGCCAGGGAGACCTGGCGCGTACCGGCCGCGACGGAACCCCCGTCGACGACGGTCATGTCGCCGTAGCCGTTGAAGGCGAACCAGAGACGGCCGTCATCGATGTACATCGCGTAGCCGCCGCCCTGGTCGCCGTGGGCGAACAGCATCCCCTCGTCACCGGGGGTGTAGTCGAGGTCGACGGTGACCTCGAAGTCGCGGGCGTAGATCAGCTGCAGGGCCCGCCACCGCTCCAGGGTGGGGGTTCCGGGGCGGAGCCGGACCTCGGCCACGAACTCCTCGTCGGACGGCGGCTTTTGCACCATCTTCACGAAGTTGCCCTCGTCGAGCGGAAAGACCTGGTTGGCCCAGGCGGCCTCCTCCCACGCATCGACCAGCTCAGCCAGCTTCTCGGGGTGCTCACCGGCGAGGTCGCGTGACTCCGACGGGTCGTCGGCCAGATGATGGAGCTCCCATTGCTCCTCGGAGAACGGCGTGCGGGGGCGGCGCAGGGTGACCGCCGACCATCCGTCGCGATAGAAGCCCCGATTGCCGATCATCTCGTAGTACTGCTCGGGATGAGTGGAATCGACCGCGGGATCGGTCAGGCTTCCGACGAAGCTCTCGCCGGCCGGCGTCGGAAGTTGCACGCCGTTCTTCGCCGTCGGCACTTCGATCCCGGTCATCTCGGCGAGGGTCGGCAACAGGTCCGTGATGTGCTGGTACTGCCGGCGGATCTCACCGCGCGCACCCAACCCGTCGGGCCAGTGCACGATGAAGGGCACCTGATGGCCGCCCTGGTGGGTGTTGATCTTGTACATTCGCAGCGGCGTGTTCGAGACCATCGCCCATCCGAGCGGATAGTGCGGGAGGGTCTGCGGCCCGCCCATCAGGTCGAGCCGGGAGTGGTCGACGGCGATGTCTTCCATGCCGGATTCCCGGGTCTGCACGAGCAGGGTACGGAAGTATTGCGACGTACCGTCGTACTGGCCCTCGCGGGACCCGCCGTTGTCCGACGTGAACACGATGATGGTGTTGTCCCACTCCCCCATGGCCTGGAGGTGTTCGCGCAGTCGGCCGACGCTCTGGTCTATCGAGTCGACCATGGCCGCGAAGATCTCCATGTAGCGGGCGAAGGTCTCGCGCTGCATGTCGCTCAGATCGTCCCAGGCGGTGATCTCGTGATTCTCCTCGCTGTTGCGCGGCGGGAGGACCGTCCCGGGCGGTATCACCCCCAGCTCCAACTGGCGTTCGTAGCGCTGTTGACGGATCCGGTCCCAGCCCGCTTCGTACATCCCTCGGTACTTCTCCATGTCCGCCGACTTCGCCTGCAACGGCGCGTGCACCGCACCGTGGGCGTAGTAGAGAAAGAACGGTTTGGTCGGGTGAGACGACCGCACCTCGTCGATCATCGTGATGGCGTGATCGGTGAGGTCGTCGGTGAAGTAGTAGTCGTCGGGGTACTGATCGACGTGGACGTGGTGGTTGTCCTCGTAGAGCCGGTGGGGTTGATGGAAGTTGGTGAAGCCGTCGAGGATGCCGTAGTACCGCTCGAACCCCTTCTGCAACGGCCAGCTGTGGCGGGGGCCGGCTTCGCTGAGGTTCGAGTCCTTGCAGAGATGCCATTTTCCGACCATGAGCGACGCCCATCCGTTGTCGCGGTACAGCTCGGCCATGGTGACGGCGTTGTCGCGGAGCTCGTGGGCGTAGCCGGGAAACCCGGGATCGCTGTGGGCGACGTGGCCCATCCCGGCCATGTGGTGGTTCAGCCCGGTCAGCATCGAGGCCCGGGTCGGCGAGCACATCGGGTTGACGTGGAAGTTCGTGTAGCGGATCCCATTGGCCGCGATCGCGTCGAGCTCGGGCGTGTCGATCTCCGAGCCGTAGCAGCCGAGATCGGCGAACCCGAGGTCGTCGGCCAACATGACGATGATGTTGGGGGCCCCGGCGGGTGCGGTGGGCCGGGCGGGCCACGACGGCTCCGATGTCGAGAAGATTCGCCCGACCGTGCCGTCGAACCCTGCGTACGGAAGTGTGGGATCGGTGCTGCTCACGGTGCCATGTCTACCAACCGGCGCCTCCCCAGCTCGTTTCGGCGGGGTGACACCTGCGCAGACACGACGATGGCGCCTCCCGTGGGAAGCGCCATCGACGTCCGATCCCCCAATCGGACACCTGTGCATCTCGAGCGAGAATCTACTGCTGTAGTGAGACTACCGCACTCCGCGGTTGTTCACTTCTTGAAGAAGGCCGGGCTCGTCGCTCCCTTCGGGATCTCGGTCAGCGGGGTGGCCACCTGTTCGACGGTCGGACCGTGTTCGGCCGCCAACGGGGCGAGGGCGTCGAGGTCGAACCCGTACAACCCGGCGGCGTTCTCGCCGAGGACCTTGCGGACGTCGGCCGGGTCCCACTCGCAGAACGCCCGTTGGATCGACTCGACCGAGTACGGGTACGTGCCCTCGTGGTGGGGGTAGTCGGATCCCCACATGACCTTGTGGGTCCCGAGGGTCTTGATCGCCTCGGCCTCGCCGGGCGACGGGAACGAGGCGCCGATCCACACGTTGCGTTCGAAGTACTCGCTGGGTTTCATCGCCAACACGACATCCGCGGAGAAGCCGAGCTCCCCGACGCGACCCGACGAGATCTGCCGGTGGTACATGTCCATGCGCCGCAACTCCTCGACGACCCACGCGGTGCCCTGTTCGGTCATCACGTAGCGAAGGCCGGGGAACCGCTCGAACACTCCGCTCATCACGAGATGCGACAGGTTGCGGTGGGCGAAGAACGGGACCTCCATCAAGAAGATCAGCCCCGAAGCCGGGTCGTCGCCGTAGTTCGGCGTGCCGTTGCCACCGTGCTGGGTCATCACGAGCCCGAGATCCTGCACGGCTGCCCACAACCGGTCCCAGTGCGGTGACCACAGCCCGGGCAGGTCCACGTCAGGGGCGACGTGGGGCATCATGAAGCTGCGGAAGCCTTCGGCCGCGGCCCATTCGAGCGTCTCGATCGCGTCGTCGATGTTCTCCAGGAAGATCTGCGGGAGGCCGCAGCGCTGGTCGGCGTACTCGTCGCACCAGTCCTTGAGCCAACGATTGTGGGCGTCGATTCCGGCTCGGCGGCGTCGGTACTCCTCGTCGTTCTTCGGGGGGTACGCGATGAGCATGCCGGTCGGGTAGAACGGCGGCACGGTGTTCGGGAAGGTGATCTCGGCGACGACCCCGTCGTCGTACTGCTCGTTGACCCGGCGGTCGTTGTCCCAGTTGCGGGTGCGTCCGTCGTCTTGGAGGTCGCGGTACGGGTTCTTGTAGGCGCCGCGCCACTCCGCGAAGGCGTCTCTCCATTCGGCGGCGAGGTACTCCTCGTACATCGCCAAGTTGGCACCGGCATGACTGTCGGCGGAGATGATCGTGTAGCGCTCGCTCATGGATGCCCTCACTGCTGGGGTCTGTGGATCAGTATGGAGTATTCTATGCCTAATAATATTAGACATAGACCTATGGTACTTTAACAGCTACGCTCGTGACCATGGCCCGGAAACGAGGACTCGATCGCGCCGACGTCCTCGCCGCCGCCCTCACGATCGTCGACGACGAAGGTCTCGATGCCTTGAGCCTGACCGCCGTTGCCGCGGCCCTCGACGTGCAACCTCCGTCGCTCTACAGCCATGTCGACGGCCTGCACGGTCTGCTCGATTCCCTCGCCGTCGACGTCACCGCCGAGTTCGGCGAGACGCTGCGCGACTCGGTGATCGGCATCTCGGGCGACGACGCCGTCGTCGCGTTCGCCCACGCGTACCGGAACTGGGCGACACGAAACCCCGGACGATACGAGCTGTCGCTCCGCAGGATCGACCCCGACGAGAAGCGCATCGCCGGCCGCGGCGCGATCCAGACGATGGATCGGGTGCTCGCCGCCTACGGCCTGTCGAAAGGCGAGGCGACCAGCGCGGGCCGTAGCCTGCGCGCCGCCCTCCACGGATTCGCGACCCTCGAGGCCGCCGACTCGCTCGGTCGGGGCAGCAACGACGAGAGCTTCGACTACATGGTCCGGCTCTTCATCGACGGCGTCCGGGCCAACGCATCGACCCCGACCGCCTGAGGATCGACCCGCCGACGGGTGTGGATCCGTACGCTCGTCCTCGATGCGCACCACCCCCCTCCTGCTCGTCGTCGCCCTGCTCGCTGCTGCGTGCGGGCAGTCCGACCCTCCCGATTCGACGGCCCAAAGTGATGGTGGCGCATCCACGGCGACGACGGTGGCGACGACCACGACCGGGGCCGAGCCCGCGGCCGCCCCCACGTCGAGCACCTCGCCGCCGCGCACCGCGAGCTTCCGGGGCGTCACCGCGGAAACGATTCGGGTCGGCATCACCGCCGTCGACTGGGACACCCTCGCAGCGGCCGGGGTGCGCTTCGGTCGCACGAACTCCGCCGACCTCTATGTCGCCGCGCTGGAGGCGATCAACGACCGCGGGGGCATCAACGGTCGGACCCTCGAGACCTACCCGGAGTACTTCCTCCCTCTCGGCTCGACAGAGTTCGATTCGGCGTGCAGTCGGCTGACCGACGACGCCGAGGTCTTCGTCGTCATCGGTCAGGCCCTCGACGATCAGGTGCTCTGCTTCGTCGACCTCAACGACACGGCGGCGATCATGGTCTCGGGGATGGTCGACTCGCTCGTGGCGAGAGCGGATGCTCCCTACGCCACCCTGTGGGCCTCGCTCGAGCAACAAGCGACGAGCCTCGTGGAGGTCGTTGAGTCGGCAGGGGTGCTCGACGACGCGACCATCGGCGTGATCGGCTCGGCCGACGTGGGCGTGCTCGAGTACCGCACCGTCGTCGACGGGTTCCGCGACGCCGGCTACGACGTCGTGGAGGGTCTGATCGGCGACAACGACTCGGATCTCGCGGAGACCGCCCGGGATCAGGCGATCATCTACGAACGGATGCGAGCGGCGGGTGTCGACTTCACGGTCTCCACCACCGGGGTGCCGTTGGAGATCGCCAACGCAGCCGATGCCGGGTATCGAACCGACCAGTGGCTCTTGACGGTCGTGATGACGTCGCAGGGGCTGGCCGACGCCGGCGTCGACTTCGAGTACCTCGACGGTGCCCTCGCCGTCGTCAACACCCCGATCGGCACCGCGGCCCAACCCGACCTCGCGGAGGACCCCGATGTCGCGGCCTGCATCGACGACCTCGAACGCCGAACCGGCCGTTCGCTTCCTTACGAGCTGGGCCTGGAGACGAGCGATCTCACCACCGGCCTCTACGCCTGCGCGATCGCCACGATCCTCGAGGCGGGGCTGCTTGGCGCAGGCCCGGATCTGACCAACGACTCGTTTCGGACGGGCCTCGAGTCCATCGGGCCGATCGACCTTCCCGGCTACTTCGAGGCATCACTCGGTCCCGACGACCTCGGCGCCGCGAAGGGCCTTCGGCTGGTCCGTTTCGACGCGTCGACCGGCGCCTGGGAGGCTGTCGGGTAAAGGAGAACCGCATGCACGTCCACCCCACCGACGAACAGCTCGCGACGATCGCCGACTACGCCGCGACACAGACCGATCGTGAGGTGGTCATGTTGAACCTGCTGAGGTTCGCCGATCAGGCGAATCCCGGGTTCGGCTGCGACGGCATGACCGGACAGGAGGCGTACGAGGAGTACGGGCGCCGCATCGCCGCGATGGATCCGCCCTTCCCGGGTCGTCCGATCTGGCTCGGCTCGGTGGGACCCAGCGTGATCGGCCCGGCCGACGAGGCGTGGGATCAGGTCATCCTCGTGCGCTACGACGATGCCCGGCAGTTTCTCGACGCGGTCTCCGACCCGGCCTACCTCCGGGCGGCTCCGGCCCGCGACGCGGCGATCGCCGACTCCCGACTCGTGCTCATGCACGAGTTGCTCCACGACAAGAGCTGACGCGGGGACCGCGCCGCGACGCGCTACCGGTCGGTCGGGGCGTCGCGCAACAGCTCGATCAGCGAGCTGGTGTCCCATCGACCATGGCCCTGATGCTGGAGTCGGGCGTAGAACTGGTCGACGAGCGCGGTGACGGGAAGTGAGGCACCGAGCCGGTCGCCCTCGGTCAAGCAGATGCGGAGATCCTTGCGCATCCAGTCGAGGGCGAAGCCGAACTCGAACTCGCCGGCTGCCATCGTGGTCGCCCGGTTGTCCATCTGCCAGGACCCGGCGGCCCCTTTCGAGATCGTGTCGACGACGAGGTCGGCGTCGAGTCCGGCTCTGACCGCGAAATCGATGCCCTCGGACAACGCCTGGAGGAGCCCGGCGATGGCGATCTGGTTGACCATCTTGCAGAGCTGACCCGAGCCGGGGCCTCCGAGCAGGGTGCAGGACCGGGCGTAGGCGTCGATCACGGGCGACACTCGGTCGAACGTGTCGCGATCCCCGCCGCACATGACGGTGAGCACCCCGTTCTCGGCTCCGGCCTGACCGCCCGAGATCGGTGCGTCGACGAAACCGACGCCGCGGGCCGCGGCCGCGGCATGGATCTCGCGGGCGACATCGGCTGACGCCGTCGTGTGGTCGACGAGAACGGTCTGGGCGCTCATCGATTCGAGCGCACCGTCGGGTCCGGTGGTGACGGCGCGGACATCGGCGTCGTCGCCCACGCAGACGAAGACGAACTCGGCGTGTGCGGCCGCCGCGGCCGGGGTCGGTGCGGTCGTTCCCTCGTGGAGGCCGGCCCAGGTCTCGGCCTTGGCCGGTGTCCGGTTGTAGACCGTGACCTCGTGGCCGGCCGCGGCGAGATGCCCCGCCATCGGATAGCCCATCACTCCCAGTCCGATGAAGGCACATCTGCTCACGTCGCCACTCCTTCGCTCTGGCCGGAGCATAGGGTCGGGGCATGACCGATCCCGTGCGAATCGTCGCCTGGTCCGACTTTCTTTGACCCTGGTGCTATGTCGGGACGGTCCGTCTCGACGAGCTCACGGCGCGGTTCGGTGATCGGATCGAGGTGTCGTGGAAGGCGTTCCTCCTCCGCACCGAAGGCGAGGCGCCCGATCAGGAGAAGTTCGTCCGTTACACGGAGTCGTGGAAGCGGCCGGCCGAGATGGAGCCCGGCGCGGAGTTCCGGGTGTGGTCGACCGACGAGCTCCAGCCGACGTCGAGCGTGCCGGCGCATGTCGCCGCGAAGTCGGTGGCGCTGATCGAACCGGAGGCGGCCGATGCGTTCCATCACCGGCTGTTGCGGGCCTACTTCACCGAGAACCGCACGATCTCCGATTGGGCGGTGCTTGCCCAGCTCGCCGGCGATGTCGGTCTCGACCGCGACGAGTTCCTGGCGTTCACCGCCGAACGGGAGCGGGCACTGCGCGAGCAGGTGATCGGTGAGCACAACGAGGCGATCGGGCAGGGCATCACCGCGGTCCCGACGATGGTGTTGAACGAGGTGCTTCCCGTTCCCGGCGCTCAGGATGTCGAGACGGTGGCGGGCTGGATCGAGCGGCTGCTCGATGCGTCGGCGCAGGGGGGCTGACGGCGTCGAGTTGCTCAGCGACGTTGCCGGGTCCTGGCGGCCACGATCGCGTCGACTCGACTGGCGCCCGCCGAGACGAGCAGCCCGGCGATGTGGGTCAGTGTGGTGCCGGTGAGGACGACGTCGTCGACGAGGACGATTCGTCGTGCTTCGACGGCTTCGGCCACTTCGTAGCCGGCGGCTCCGACGACGGCTGCTCGCCGGTCGAGTGGCGTGTCCCGCAGCCTCGGCGTCGAGCGTCGCCGGGTGACGGTCGGGGCCGTCTCGGCCCCGAGCGCGGCGGCGACTGCCTGGGCCAGCGCCGGTACCGGATGCGCATCGCGGTCGGGTGCGGGTGGCACGGCCACGATGGTCGCGGTGTCGGGGAGATCGAGGGTGCGGGCGAACGCGCCGATGCGGGCGCACAGCTCGTCGAGGGCTTCGGCGGCTCCCCGATCCTTCGCCGCGGTGACGAGTGCGCCGAGGGTCGACCGCTGGTCGGCACCGTCGCTCCAGTAGTCCCCCATCACGTGGATCGCACTCAACATTGGTGCAAACTATTGTTAGCGAAAATGGTTGACATGGTTGAGATGCTAGCTATAGTAAGCATATCGGGACACCGCAGAGTGCATCCGAGATTCCCCCCATCCAATCCAGGAGCAGAACCATGACTGCAGTTCTCGATCAGGTCAAGAACGTCGCCTACACCTCGGTCGGCGTGAACCTACTCGTCACCGACGCGATCGTCGGCCGCGAGGTTCCCACCCCCGAGTTCGTCGAGGAGCACAGCACCCTCGCCCGCAAGCAGGCCACCGAAGCACTCACCGAGTTCCGGGCCCGCACCGAGCCCCGAGCCGAGAAGTTCGAGTCCCGTCTCCCCGAGCAGGTCGCCACCGCCCTGGCCACGAACCGGACCAAGGCGTGGGACTTCATCGGCATCAACGCCCCCAAGGCCACGAAGACGGTGAAGGCCGCCAAGGCCCCCGCCAAGAAGACGAAGGCCACCAAGAAGGCCACCACCTCGAAGGCCTGAGTCCCCTCCCCGGATCCCCCCTGCGACCGGGTCACCGCTGGTGGCCCGGTCGTTGCGCGTCCACAATGAACCGTGCGCCCGAACCGCGAGGTGCACCCGAACCTCCGAGAGCCCCCCGCCATGCCTGACAAGGACCCACGCGAAGCCTGGCACGAGCTGGGCGGCTACATCCGCGAGCAGCGACGGCAGGCCGAGCTCAGCGTCCGCAAGCTGGCCGACCTGGCCAACGTCTCGAATCCGTATCTCTCGCAGATCGAACGAGGGTTGAAGCGGCCATCGGCGGAGATCCTCCAACAGATCGCCCGCGCGCTCGAGGTCTCGGCCGAGTCGCTCTACGTTCGCGCCGGCATCCTCGACGAGGACCGGGCCAGCGACCTCGTCGCCACGATTCGGGCCCAGACCGACCTCAGCACCGACCAGAAACAGGTGCTGATCCGCATCTACCAGTCGTTCCTCGCCGAGAACGACGACACCTGACGTTCAGCGGTCGCCGAGAACGATCCGCAACACCGACTTGGTGCCGAGCGCGCCGAGCTCGGTCATCACCCGGGCCACATCCACCGGAACCCGGACATCTCCGAGCTCGCCGCGCACCCCGATCGCCGGCCCGGTCACCCGGACCTCACGAATCACGAGGTCGCCGGGAAGCCACGGAACCGGTCGCGCGAGCGGGCGACGCAGCCGACTCGGCATGGGCACGGCTCGCCCGAGAATCCGGAGCGCGACCGGCGTGACCACGACCACACGATCCGCGGCGGTGACCGCGACCTCGAGCCACGCCCAACGGGCGACCCGGCGATCGGTCGCTTCCAGACGACCATCTCGCACCCGCACGACGTGGGATCCCTCGATCTCCGCGGCCCACCGCTCCGCCTCTTCCGGCGCGATCGTGGCGTTGAACTCGACGTGTTCCACGCCGAGGCGTTGGCTGGTCGCCCCGATGAGGCGAACGCCGGTCACGGTCATCTCGACCGACCGCAGCGTCTTGTCGCCGATGGAGACATCCCGGATCCGGGCCCGCAACCGCTGCCACATCGGCACTTCGCCGAAGGTCGTCGGGATCGCCGCGCGCGCGGTTGCCGGCGTGGCCTCGTGGATGCGATCCACCGTCGCGGACACCGGAGGGTCCCGATCGATCTCGATTCGACGGCCGACGAGCCGACGGACGACGGTCGCGGCCATCGCGTCGACCGACTGCTGCGCGAGGCCTTCACCGCGGAGCGCGTCGGCGAACATCGTGAACGGATCGAGCTTGCTGCCCCGAAGGCCAAGGGGGTCGAACCAAACCGGGCTCACCGAAACGACCCTAATCGGCGAGCGGTCGCTGCCGGCACTGCTCTCGGAGGTGCGAGACCGCGGATGTGACGTCGTCGCGACCTGCGTCACCGGGGCTGCGCCGCTCCGCACGGCCGCTGACGCCACCCGGCCGGACGGATAGTCTCGGGCTCCTTGACGCTCTCCACCCTCATCGACGACCATCCCGAAGACGCCCCCGCGCTGATCGACATCGACACGCGCACGACCTACGGCGAGCTGCGTTCGCTCGTCGCCCGAACCCGCGCCGATCTCGTCGGGGCCGGCCTGCGCGAACGGGACCGTGTCGCCATCGTCGCGACCAACACCACATCGACCGCGGTCGCGGTCCTCGCCGTCACGTCCGCGGGAATGGTGGCGGTCCTGCTCGACCCGACGAGCCCCGCCTCCGAGCTCCGGTCCCAGGTGGCCGCGGTCGAGACCAGTCTCGTGCTGACCGGACGCGAGGGCGACGAGCAACTCCACAGGCGGGTTGCGACGCCCGCCGGCGCGGCGGTCAGGGGCATCGATCCTCTTCCCGAGGGTGCACCGATCGAGGCGGCGGCGATCGACGGCAGTCGTCTGGCGGTGATGCTCTTCACCAGCGGCACGGCCGGCGCGCCGAAGGCGGCGATGCTCAGCCACGACAACCTCACCTCCAACCAGACCGCGATCATCGAGACCCGCGGGAGCGGGCTGCGCACCGGCTCCGTCGTGCTCGCCACGATTCCCGTGTCACACATGTACGGGTTCAACATCTCGCTGCTGTCGACGCTTCGGGTGGGCGGCACCGTGGTGTTCGTCGATCAATTCGAACCGCAGCGCTGCGTCGACTTGATCAAACGTCACGATGTCGACCGGTTCGCCGGCGTCCCGCCGATGTGGCGGGCCTTCCTCGACGCCCCGGGAATCCCGGACGACGCGTTTCGCGACGTTCAGCGGATCTCATCGGGGGCCTCGGCCCTTCACCCCGCCCCCTGGACCGAGTTCAAGGAACGCTTCGGGGTCGAGCTCCAGGAGGGATACGGCCTCACCGAGACCTCCCCCACCGTGACGAGCCACATCGGCATCCCGGTCCGCCCCGGCACGGTCGGCAAGGCGGCTCCCGGGGTCGAGGTGATGGTGGTCGACGACGACGGCAACTCCGTCCCGTTCGACGACGCCGGCGAGATCCTGGTTCGTGGTCCCGGCGTCTTTCTCGGCTACTGGGGGAACGAGGAGTCCACCAAGGCCGTGCTCGACGACGACGGATGGCTCCACACCCGCGACATCGGTGTGCTCTCCGAAGACGGCTATCTCGCGCTGGTCGACCGGGCCAAGGACCTCATCATCGTCTCGGGTTTCAACGTGTATCCCTTCGAGGTCGAAACCGTCCTCGTCCAACACCCCGCGGTGCGCCAGACCATCGTCGTCGGCCGTGAGGACGAACGGCGAGGCGAGCGCGTCGTCGCCTACGTCACGGTGCCCGAAGGAGTCGATCCACCCGAGCTCGACGACCTGGTCGACTTCTGCCGGGAGCGTCTCGCCCGCTACAAGTGCCCGACCGAGCTCCATGTGGTCGACGAGCTTCCGATCGCCGCGAGTGGCAAGACCGTGCGTCGGAAGTTGGGCTGAGCGATGGTCGGAGAGACCGGATGGCTGCAACCCGGGATGACCCGGGTGATGCGACCCCTCATGCGCCGATTGTGGGACGTGACCATCACCGGACTCGACAACGTGCCCGCCGAGGGACCGGCGCTGATCGCCCCCAACCACCTCTCGTTTCTCGATTCCGTGTTCACCATGTCGATCATGCCCCGCCGAGTCCTCGCCGTCGGCAAGGCCGAGTACATGGACAGCTGGAAGACCCGTTACTTCTTTCCGGCCAGCGGCATGATCCCTCTCGATCGTTCCGGCGGGGATGCCAGCAAGGTCGCGCTCGATGCCGCCGCCGCGTCGCTGGAGCGGGGAGAGCTGTTCCTCATCTACCCCGAGGGCACCCGCACGCGCGACGGCTATCTCCACAAGGGAAAGACCGGGGTCGCCCGGCTGGCGCTGCGTACCGGCGCACCAATCATCCCGGTCGGTCTCATCGGCACCGACAAGATCCAGCCTCCCGATCGGACCATGCCGAAGCTGGGCGAGCACTGCGAGATCCACATCGGTACGCCGATCGACGTCAGCCGTTACCGATCCCGAATCGACGACCGCCTTCTCCTGCGCCAGATCACCGACGAGGTGATGTTCGAGATCGCCGAGCTGTCGGGTCAGACCTATGTCGACGTCTACTCCGGCGAGCCGATTCCCGACGACCCCTCACCGGCCGCCGCGAAGCGACCGGTCGACCTCACCGCCACCGGACTTCCGTCCGAGGAGCCGTCGTCGGCGATCGGCTGACGATGCCGGGTGACACGGGCCGTAGGCTCGGCCCCATGATCGAAGTCAGAAACGACGGTCGGGTTCGTGTCATCACCCTGATGCGCCCGGAGGCGAAGAACGCGATGAACGTCGCCATGTGGGACGGCGCCGCCCGCGCCTTTCTCGACGCCGAGAACGATCCGGGCGTCGCAGTGGTGGTGTTCACCGGCAGTGACGACTCGTTCTCGGCCGGCCAGGACGTGATCGAGATGGGCCGGCTCGCGATGGGTGAGCAGATCGAGATGGAACACGGCTTTCCCGGGCTGACGAAGATCCTCATCGACTTCCCGAAACCTCTGGTCCTCGCGGTCAACGGCATGGGCCTCGGGTTCGGTGCGACGATTCTCGGAGTCGCCGATCTCGTCTTCATGTCGACCACGGCCCGGCTGAAGTGCCCGTTCACGATGCTCGGCGTGGCGCCGGAGCTGGCCAGCAGCGCCACGTTCCCCGCGCTGGTCGGGCGTCAGAACGCCACGTGGGCGCTGATGAGCTCGGAATGGCTCGCCGCGGAGGAGTGCCGAGAGGTGGGCCTCGCCTACAAGGTGTGCGAACCGGCCGAGCTCATGGAGGTGACGATGCGCCACGCCCACACCCTCGCGACGAAACCGATCTCGTCGCTGATGGCCTGCAAGCGCACGATCGTCGAACCGATGAGGGCGGCGATGCACGCGGCCCACGAGCGCGAGAACGAAGAGTTCGCGGTCCTGTTGGGGTCGGCCGCGAACATCGAGGCCATGACGGCGTTCGCGGAGAAGCGCGAACCGGACTTCGACGGGATCGACTGATTCGTTCGACCCATGTCGGGGGGCCGAGCGAATCAGACGCTCGGCCGCGCTGTGTCGAACGTCTCACCGGCTTAGGACCGATTTGAGAGAAGGCTAGGACCCGCTTCGGGGTCGATCCCGCAAGGTGTGTGTCATCCCCCCCAACCAAAGGAATGACTCATGTGGACCAAACTGACCACCCTCGCCGGCACGGCACTGGGCAAGACCCTCATCGGCGCCTCCGTGGCCATCGCGGCAACGAGTGGTGCCCAACTCGGCGGCGCCATCGACGTCGTCCCCGGCGCGGACACCTCCACCTCGATCGAGACTGTCGAAGCGGCCTTGCCGTCGATCTCGTCGTCGACCTCTGAGTCGACGTCGGCCACCGATTCCTCGACGACCGTTCCCTCGACCACGGCGCCCTCGACCACCGTTCCCTCGACCACGGTGCCCTCGACGACCGTTCCCTCGACCACGGTGCCATCGACGACCGTGCCGTCGACCACGGCTCCCTCGGACCCGACCGTCGCACCGGCCTCCCCGGTGGTCAGCACCCATCCGGTCCTCGACGCCGGCTCCGTGACCATCAGCGTCGATGGTCACGATGTCGTCGTGATCGACGTCCAGGCCAATGACGGCTGGAACCCGGAGATCGAGAACGAGCCGCTCGAGGCCGGCGTCAACTTCCGCAACGGAAGCGATCGGGTCGACTTCCGGGCCGAGATCGAGGACGGACAGCTTCGTATCCGGGTTCGGGATCGTCGAACCGACGACGTGACCGAGACCGTCGGCTCGGCCGACGACAGCCCGTCCTCGAGCGTCGACGACGGACCCCACGGCACCGATGACAGCCCGTCCTCGAGCGTCGACGACCGCAGCGACGACCGCCACGACGACGACCGCCACGGCCGCGACGACCGCGACGATGACGGTCGCCACGGCAGCGACGACGACCGCTCCGACGACGGCCGCCACGGCAGCGACGACTGATCCGCCTCCCGAGGCCTCCGCGCCGACGCCCCGCCCGTCTCCCGGTGAGACGGGCGGGGCGTTGCCGCGTGCGGGGTCACTCGAGGGCGTCGGCCGCCTCGATCGCGGCCCGCGAGAGTCGGATCAGCCGAAGATCGCCGACGGGAGTGCCGGTTCCGCGATTGCAGACCATCGCCACGGCCAGATCACGGCTGGGATCCGCCCAGGCCCCGGAACCGCCGAAACCGAAGTGGCCGAATGCCGCGGGCGCGGCTCCCCGAGCGCCGAGAAGCCGGTGATAGCCCAGCCGCCAGCGCATCGGGATGATCAGCACGAGGTCGCGACGGTTGGTCTGCACCTCGCCGATCTCGGCCACCCGTTCGGGTGACAACAGCCGCACGTCGCCGAGCGTGCCCTCCCCGGCCAGCACCGCGTACATCGCCGCGAGCGAGCGCGCGGTGAGAAAGCCGTTGGCCGCGGGTATCGACGCATCCATGATCTCCGGAGAGATGAGCACGTCCTCGATCCCGCGGGGCAACAGCGCGTTGACCATGCGCCGGGTGTTGATCGGCGACCGGGCGAAGCTCAGCCCTCGCCCCAGCTGATTCCCGATCTGCATCTGGAGGGCCCGCACGGGTTTCGGCATCCAGCCGACCCCGAACGTCGAGCCGAGGGCCTGGAGCGGGGCGACACGATGACGCTGTTCGGGAGGACAGCCCAGGAACAGGCCGTCGAGTCCGAGCGGGGCGGCGACGTCGTCGGCGATCACGTCGACGAGCGATCGACCGGTGACCCGTTGCACGATCTCACCGGCCAGCCATCCGTAGGTCAAGGCATGGTAGCCGTTGCGGGTTCCGGGCTCGTAGGCGGGGGGTTGCTCGGCCAGGGCATCCACCATGTAGTCCCAGTCGAGCATCTGCTCGGCGTCGTCGATCACACTTCGCAGGCGGTGGAGGCCGGCCGAGTGGGTGAGCACGTGGCGTACCGTGACCCCGGCCTTTCCGTTCTGGGCGAACTCGGGCCAGTACGTGGCGACCGGTTCGTCGTAGGCGAGGCGTCCGGCTTCGGCCTGGAGGTGCAACGCGAACGAGACGACGCCTTTGGTCGTGCTGAAGCACATCGCCAAGGTGTCGGACTCCCACGGATCACCGTCGTCGGTGCGCTCACCGCCCCAGAGGTCGACGACGAGCTCGCCTCGGTGGTAGACGGCCACGGCCGCGCCGCCCTCGACGTTTCGCAGCTGGCGGCGAAACGCCCGCGCGACCGGTGAGAAGTTCGGCTGGCTATGTCCGTACATGCATCCAGACCGTGACACATCGGGAGGGGGTCATTCGGGGATGACGAACGCCAGCCCCTCGAAGTCACCGGAGCGCCGCCAACGATCGATGTAGTCGAAGAAGGCGACGGGGCCGTCCGGGTAGCCACTCGCGTTCAGCCGCTGGGCCCGACCGATCGGTTGCCCCTCGTTGTTGTAGTAGCCGGGCGTGCAGTCGGGGTTTCCGAGAAAGGAACGGGTGTTGCCGTCGAGCAGCGCCACCCACGCCTTTTCGGCTTCGGCGGTGACCTCGACCTCCGTCGCGCCGACCTCGATCGCCTGCGCGACGACCGCGGCGATGGTCGAGCCGGCCTCGGTCAGGTTCTGGGTGATGTTCGAGATGAGATTCCCGCCCTGCGCCGGCCCCACGATGAAGAGGTTGAGGAAGCCGTGCACGTGCACGCCGTGGAGGCTCTGCATGCCCTGCTCCCAGCGCGCCGACAACGTCACCCCGTCGCGCCCCACGGTCTCGAAACCGGACCGCCGAGCCTGGCCGGTGCCGACCTCGAACCCCGAGGCGAAGATCAGGCAATCGAGCTCGTAGTGGACGCCATCGACCCAGCAGCCGCCGGCATCGATGCGTTCGACGCCCTGCCCGTCGGTGTCGACCAGATGCGTGCCCGGTTCGTTGTAGGCCTGGAGGTACTCGTCGTGGAAACACGGGCGTTTGCAGAGCTGCCGGTACCACGGTTTGAGCGCCGCGGCCGTGACCGGATCGGCGACCACCGAATCGACCCGGGCCCGGATCTCGGCCATCTTCTCGTCGTCGCTGGCCTCGTACGCCCGCTGGATCGTCTCCGGATCGGGGGCGGCGTCGGTTTCGGCCATCTCGGCGACGATGCGGTCGCGGATCCGCTGGGCGATGTCGGTCCATCCGTCCTGGACGAGGTCCTCGTCGGCGAACCCGCCGGTTTGGAGCGTGGCGAAGTTTCTCAGCCAGACCTTCTGCCAGCCGGGCTCCAGGGTCGCGAACCAGTGCGGGTCGATGTCGTGGTTGTTGCGCACATCGATCGAGGAGGGGGTGCGTTGGAAGACGTAGAGCTCCTTCGCGGCGCGGGCCAGGTGGGGGATGCACTGCACCGCGGTCGCCCCCGTTCCGATGATGCCGACTCGCGTGTCGGCGAGCTTGTCGAGCGGTGCGCCGGCCGAGTCGCCGCCGGTGTAGTCGTAGTCCCAGCGGCTGGTGTGGAAGCAGTGGCCCTCAAACGTTTCGATCCCGGGAATGCCGGGGAGTTTCGGACGATGCAGCGGACCGGTCCCCATCGCGACGAACCGGGCCCGGAACTCGTCGCCGCGATCGGTGCGTATCACCCATCGTGCATCGGTGGCGTCCCACTCGAGCGCCGTGACCGCGGTCGAGAACAAGGCGTTGTCGTACACGCCGTACTGGGTGGCGATGCGGCGGGCGTGTTCGAAGATCTCCGGTGCGTAGGTGTACTTCTTGGTCGGCTGGTGCCCGGTCTCTTCGAGCAGGGGCAGATAGACCATCGCGGCGGTGTCGCACATGGCGCCGGGGTATCGGTTCCAGTACCAGGCGCCGCCGACGTCGCCGCCACCCTCGACGACCCGCACGTCGTCGATGCCGGCCTCCTTCAGCCGGGCCGCAGTGCAGAGGCCTGCGAAACCGCCGCCGATGAGCGCCACCGTGACCTCGTCGAAGACCGGGTCGCGTTCGGTTCGCTCCACATACGGGTCGTCGAGGAATCGAGCGAACCGGCCGGTCGGTTCGATGTACTGGTCGTTGCCGTCGGGGCGGATTCGTTTGTCGCGTTCCGCGCGATAGCGGGCGTGCAGGGCGGCGGCGTCCGCCGGTTCAGAAGACAACTTCGGCCTCCAGACGACCGCCCGGGCCTTCGACGACGACCATTCGCGACATGCACGGCATGCAGTAGACCTTGTCGCCGGGACGGAACTCACGCCCCGACCTGATCACGACCTTGCACACCGGACAGAGGATCTCGTTGGGGGCCAGCTCGTCGCCGGGTCCGGTCCAATGACGATAGAACTTGCGCCACTTCTTGGGGACCTCGTTGAATCCGAGGTCCTCGAGCTCATAGGTCCGCCGGCTGTCGCGGGAGTTTGGTGGTGCGGACGATTCCGCGTCGGTCACAGTGCCATGCCCAATCGGTCGACTGCTTCGAGATAGTCTCGTCCGAGCTCGGGACGTTCGTCGGGGGGAACACCGGCGTCGTCGAGGGCGTCCTCGAAGACTCGGAGCACCATCGCTTCGAGGTCGCCGCGGACCTCCTGCAGCCGCGACCGGTCGGCGCTGCCGTCGGCCAGACCGCGGCCGATGTGGGTCTCGCCGAATCCGAGATGGCGGCGCTCGTCGGAGATGACGCCCCGGAGGACCTCGGCGGTCACCGGATCTGCGTTGTCGGCATGGGCCCGAAACACCGTGTACTCCATCGTCTCCAGTATCACGTTCTGGGCGAACACTGCCGCACTCCAGTCCTCGTTGCCGACCAGGGCGAGCAGCGCGGCCTTGAACTCGAGCAGGGCCGGGTTGGCCCGGCGGGCGATCTCGGCGTCCGGGTCCGACACGCCGAGGTCGGCGAGTCGCCGCAGGAAGACCTCGAGGTGGCGGGCCTCGTCGACCACCTGGGTCGCCATGAAGATCTTCGCGTTGTGGTTCGGCGCGAGCCGCACCAGCCCGCTTGCCCCCTCCAGGGCAGCCGTCTCGCCGGTGCAGTAGTTGCACAGGGTCGTGATGAGACGGTCGCGTTCGCGCTTGTCGAGGGGTTCCTCGACGGTGGCGGGCCGGTGTCCGTAGGGCCGGTCGGAGAGGTAGCCCTCGACCGCGCCGAACCAGAATTCGAATGAGTGGGTCTCGTCGTCGAACTCCTCGTCGCCGAGGCTGTGAGGCTCCAACTCGTCCATGAAGTCGTTGCCTCAGCCGACCCCGACCGGAGTCTGGTACTCCAGTCCGATCCGACCGAGACGGGTCTTGAACTCGCCGAGCACCGTGTTGGCCAGGACCGCTTCCATCTCCTCGGGGGTTGCCGTGGCCAGGTCCGTTCCGTGCCATTCGGCGGCGGCCCGCTCCGGGTCCGGCGGTGGCGGCGGCGCGTCCGCGAACGCGTCGGCGAACGTCGCCAGCATGTAGAAGGTCATCTCCTGTTGCATCTTCTCGATTTCCGGCTTCTTCTCGGGATGTTCGCGGATCAGCGCCCCGATGCGGTTCTCTCCGAAGCCGACATGGCGGCGTTCGTCGGCGATCGTGCCGGTCAGTGTGTGGGCGAACTTGGGGTTCGGGTCGCGGTTCCCGGCCTCCATCATCTCGAAGACGCTGAAGGCCATCCCCTCCAGGACGATGTTCTGACCGACGACCCCGGCGATGAAGTCGCCGTCGTCGACCTTTTCGAGCAGCACTTCGGCGAACTTGACGAGGTTGGGGTTGGCGTAGCGGTCGACCGTCGATTCGAGGTCGCCCTTCTTCACGCCGAGGTCGTAGAGCCGTTGGGTGAAGACCTCGACGTGGCGCGCTTCGTCGAGCGTCTGGGTGGCGAGGAACCGTTTGCTCGGAAAGTCGGGCGCCGCGTTGATGAGGCCCGATGACGCGGCCAGCGCGCAGCGTTCGCCGACGACCAGTTGCACGGTCGTGGAGATCTCCGACTCGAGGAGGTCTTCGTCGCCGAGGAGCTCCTCGGGCTCGTGTTCCTCGGCGCCTCTCCCGTAGACCGTGTCCTCGAGATATCCCTGGGGACACATCTCCAACCAGCGCTGGATCGAGTATTGGGACAAGAAGTCGGCCATCGTCGGACCTTTCGGGGAGGGGATTGTCCCACCCTTGCCAGTCGATACCTTCCTGCGAAGGGACTTTGGTCCCGATCTCGATCGTGGCACTTACCTCGAGGCCAGCACCCGGAACTCCTTTTCGATGCTCTCCGCCACCCGCCCCAGGTCGGGCAGGACGTCGCGGTCCGATGTGAGCCCGAAGAACAGCCGATCATCGTAGGAGACGACCGCGATCGTGAGACCTTCGTTGTCGATCACCTCCACATAGGGGTAGGTCCGCAGGAGCCGGCTCCCCATCAAATAGAGCGGAACCGGCGGGCCGGGAATGTTGGTCACGACGAGGTTCATCGGGATCCGCCGACTGACCAGCCGGGTGAGGGGCGCGGCGAGCGGCGTGATGCCGTCGGCGAGCCGCACGATCGTCTCCGCGCCGTCCACCAGCCCCGATCTCTTGGCCTCGGTCGTGACGGCGTGGACCCGGTCGAGACGAGCGTCGGGGTCGGGCTCGTCGACGGGGAGATCGACCATCATCAGCGACACCCGGTTGCCGAGGGTGTCGCCGTGCTCCTGGTCGGTCCGCAACGACACCGGGGTCATGGCTTTCATCGACCGGCCGTCGACCTCCTCGCCCCGCTCGACGAGGAAGGTCCGCAAGGCCCCCGCGCAGGCCGCCAGCACCACGTCGTTGACGGTGACACGATGACGGGCCCGCACCTCCCGAACCGAGGAGAACGGCACCTCGGCGGGCACCCAACGTCGATGCCGACCCACCGGCACATTCCACGGCGCCGGTTCGGGCCGCGCCCCGAAGTCGCCGGCCGTGCGGATGACGTTGGTCACGGAACGGATCGCCGGACCGGGATCGCGCACGAGCGCACGAGCGGATCGGGCCCGCCGGGCCGGCCGGGCTGCCTGATCCCACAGCGAGTCGAGGAGCAGACGCGACGGCGACGGGCCGGCCCGGGGCCGCCAGGGGCCCGGTGGGTCTGGTTCTTCGGGGTCGGCCTCGAGGTCGAGAAGGGCGAGGGCGAGGTCGACGTTGGCGATGCCGTCTCCCAGGGCGTGATGGACCTTGAGGATCAGGCCGACGTCGTCGCCGGCCAGACCGTCGACGATCCACATCTCCCACAGCGGCCGGTTTCGGTCGAGCGAGACGGCCTGGAGCCGACTCTTCAGCGCCGCGAGCTGCGCATCGTCGCCGGGCCGCGGCAGCGCGGTGAGACGCACATGGTGGTCGATGTCGAACTCCGTGTCGTCCACCCAGATCGGCCGCCCCTGACCGTACGGAACGTCCATGATTCGTTGACGGAGCCGGGGAACCCGATGCAGTCGGCCTTCGACATGGGCCACCACGTCGTCGAACCGGATCCGGCCGGCCGAATCACGAAGTGGCGCACCTTCGAGGACCGACAACGACCCGACGTGTTGGGGCTCGTGCGCCGTCTCGACCCGGAGAAAGGCCGTGTCGGATGCCGACAGTCGGTCGTAGCCCATGAGGTCTCCTCCCCGGGCTCGACCGTACGACGCCGGATCCGGGTCGACCACGGACCAAGGTCCCGGCGCCAGGCGACCATCCGGGGCGGGAGCTGGTAAGCCTGTCGGGCACCGGGAGGTGACCGATGGACGAGACCGGAACGAACCCGATCGAGATCGAGCCGTGTGCCAAACGGATCCGGGTCGTCTTCGGCGATCGTGTCGTCGCCGACAGCGTGGACGCCCGGATGGTCTGGGAGCACCCGTATCACCCGCAGTACTACTTCCCGCTCGCCGATGTCGACCGTGCGCTCCTCGTCGACAGCGACCATCGCAGCTCCGACCCGAGGATGGGCACGGCAACGCATCAGACCGTGCGGGTCGGGGACCGGGAGGCCGTCGATGCCGCGTGGCGTTACCCCGACTCGCCGGTCGACGCGCTGCGTGATCTCGTGCGCTTCGACTGGGCAGCGATGGACCGCTGGTACGAGGAGGGCGAGGAGGTGTTCGTCCACGCCCGCAACCCGTACGCCCGCATCGACGTGTTGGAGTCCGATCGCCACGTGCGGGTCGAGATCGACGGGGTGACCGTGGCCGACAGCACCCGTCCCCGGCTGTTGTTCGAGACCCGCCTTCCGACCCGCTACTACCTCCCCCACGACGACGTTCGCATGGATCTGCTCACCCCCACCGACACCGAGACGAGCTGTCCGTACAAGGGAGTTGCCACCTATTGGTCGGCCCGCATCAACGACGTCGACCATCTCGACATCGTGTGGTCCTATCCGACTCCGCTGCTCGACGTGGCCAAGGTGACGGGGCTGCTGTGCTTCTACAACGAGAAGGTCGACATGTTCGTCGACGGCCGGCGCCTTCCCCGGTCGGGCCGCTGATGTCGGCCGCCGATCCGAGCGCCGCGCCCGGCTATGTGGAGACGAGCCCGAAACGGGTCCGGGTCGTGTTCTCCGATCTCACCGTCGCCGACAGCCGTCGGGTCCGGCTCGTGTGGGAGAACCCCAACTGGGGGGAGTACTACTTCCCCCGAGGCGACATCGCCGACGTGCTGATCGCCTCCGACCGCACCTGGACGCACCCGCTGCTCGGCGCGGCGTCGTTCTTCACGGTGCGGGTCGGCGACCGCGTCGCGCCCGACGCGGCGTGGGGCTTTCCGCGCGCACCGGTCGAGGAGATCCGCGACCTGATCCGGTTCGACTGGGCGGCGATGGACCACTGGTACGAGGAGCTCGAGGAGGTCTTCGTCGATCCCCGCAACCCGTATGCCCGCATCGACGTGCTCGAATCGGATCGCCGGGTACAGGTCGAGATCGACGGCGTGGAGGTAGCCGACAGCCGGCGGTCGAAGTTCCTGTTCGAGACGCGGGTTCCGACGCGCTACTACCTCCCCCACGACGACGTCCGCATGGATCTCCTCACCCCGAGCGCGAAGACCAGCCGGTGCCCCTACAAGGGGATCGCCATCTACCACGGCGTCCGAATCGACGGGGTCGATCATCCCGACATCGTGTGGACCTATCTCTCACCACTTCCCGAGGCGGTGAAGGTCGCCAGTCACCTCTGCTTCTACAACGAGAAGGTCGACATCCGCATCGATGGTGTACGCCGGCCTCGGCCGGTGCCGCCCGTCATCGAGGGGCGTCTCCCCCGCCGCTGATCTCAGCCGTCACGACCGAGTCGGCGGGCGAACATCTCGAAGGTGCGGCGCCACACGTCCTCGGCGGCCTCGGGGGCGTAGGCACCGTCGCGCTCGGGGAAACAGAACCCGTGGGTGGTCCCGGCGTAGGTCTCCACGACGTGGGTGACGCCGGCGGTCTCGAGCGCGTTGGTCAGCGTCGGAATCACCGCGTCCTCGACATAGGGGTCGTCTTGCGCGAAGGCGAAGAAGATCTCGCCTCGCACGTTGGGGACGAGCAGGTGCGGCGATGTCTCGTCGTCGGTCACGATGCCGACGCCGTAGCACGACACCGATGCCTGGAACTCGTCGGGCAGCTCACCCGCGACCCGCATCACGTGGCGGCCGCTCATGCAGTAGCCGATGCATCCCTTGGGCCCCGAGGCGGCCTCGGACTCGTCTTCGAGCGCGGCCAGGATGGCCCTCGTGTCGGCGAGGACGAGATCGGTGGTGAGGCTGTTCATGTGGGCGAACATCTCGTGATAGTCGTCTTCGTCCATGGTGGCGAGGTCCATCCGGATCCGGCCGCGGCGATGGTAGAGGTCGGGGAGCACGCAGAAGTAGCCCTCGCCGGCGACCCGGCGAGCGAAGCCGTAGAGCTCCTCGCGGATCCCCGGGGCGTCCATGTAGATCACCACCACCGGGGCGGGACCGTCGTCGGGGTGGGCGACAAAGGACTCCATCGGCCCGTCGACGGTCGCGATGTCGAGGATCTTCTCGTGCATGGTCGATGCCTTTCTCTCGACGGCGAGCTCAATGGCGTTTGACGCCGCCGTACTTCATCCGGGTGTCGCTCATCGAGGCAGCTCTCGCCTCGTCGTCGCGGATGGCGCCGTCGACGACCTCTCCGACGAACAGGGTGTGGGTTCCGAGCTCGAACTTCTCGCGAACCTCGCAGTCGAGCCAGGCGATCGCGTCGTCGAACACCGGGGCTCCGGTGGTGGCCTCCCGGATGGCGCGGCCGTTGAGGGCGCCGTTCTCGAAGCTCGCCGGTTTGGAGAACTTCACGAAGACCCGGGTCTCCTCGGCGTCCCAGAGGTTGACGGTGAACGACCCTCCTTCGGTGATGAGCCGATGGGTGACCGCGGTGTTGTCGACGCCGACGCCGATGAGCACCGGCTCCATGGAGAGCTGGGTGACCCAGCTGGTGGTCATCGCGTTGCGCTCGTCGCCCGCTCTGGACCCGACCAGCACCAAGGCGTTGGGGATCTTCCAGGTGAGTCGGTTGAGCAGTTCGTCCTCGAGCGCCACGACCGGACTCTAGGCGCGTCGCGACGGAGACAGGTCCCCCCGCCCGACCGGTGAGTACGTTTGTTGCCATGACGTCCGACATCGAGGTCGACACCGCTCCCGGGCGACTCGACGAGCTCACGGCGAGAGTCGTTGCCCTGGCGGAGATCAATTCGGGGTCGTACAACCCGGACGGGGTGAACCGGTGCGGTGAACGCCTGGCCGGGTTCGTCGCCGAGTTGGCCCCGGCGACGCTGGAGATGATCCCTGTCGGGGCATCGCCGATGATCGCCCCCGACGGATCCCGCCGGGAGGCGCCGGTCGGGATGGCGCTTCGGGCGACCAAACGTCCCGACGCGCCGTTCAGGGTGTGTCTGTTCGGTCATCTCGACACGGTGTTCGCGGTCGATGATCCGTTCCGGGACGTGACCGTGGCGGGCCGGCGACTGTTCGGGCCGGGCGTCGCGGATTGCAAGGGCGGGCTGGTCCTCGCGATGGAGGTGCTGCGTCATCTCGACTCCGTGGCGTGGGGCCACGACATCGGCTGGGAGCTCCTCGTCGTCCCGGACGAGGAGATCGGCTCGGTCGGTTCGAAGGACCTGCTCCGTCGGGCCGCCGAGGCGAACGATGTGGGGATCGGGTTCGAACCATCGCTCCCGTCGGGCAATGTCGCGGCGGCCCGCAAGGGGTCGCTCAACGTGCACACGATCGTGCGGGGCCGTGCCGCCCATGTGGGGCGGGCCCATGATCAGGGCCGGTCGGCGATCCGCGGCCTGGCCGAGGTCGTCGTCGAGCTCGAAGCCCTCAATCGTCGCGACGGTGTCACGGTGAACTGTGGACGGATCTCCGGCGGCGGCGCCCTCAACGTCGTACCCGATTTCGCCATGGGCAGCTACAACCTGCGGGTCGAGACGGCCGAGGACCAGGCATGGGTTCAGGACCGATTCGACGCGATCTCGGCCGCCGCGGATCTCGATGTGGAGGTGATCTGGACGTCGACCCGTCCGCCCAAGCCGCGCACCCCCGCGCTCGAGCTGCTCCTCGCCGATGTCGCCGAGGCGGCCGAGGCGCGGGGTCTCCACATCGCCGCGGAGGACACCGGCGGGTGCTGCGACGGCAACGACCTCGCCGCGGCCGGTCTCCCGAATGTCGACAGCCTCGGCATCTTCGGGGGCGGCATCCACAGCGCCGACGAGTTCGCGGACATCGACAGCATCCCGGCCCGGGCCGCGGGCGTCACCGAGGTCATCCGCCGGGCCTGGCAGCGAGCGACGACATGACCGGGACGGTGCTGGTTCGGCCGGTGGGCTCCGCCGATGCCGACGGTGTGTGGGAGCTGCTGCGGCCGGCCGCCGACGAGACGATCGGCATGGGATCGCTGCCCCGGTCCGCCGCCGCCGCCGAACAGCTGTGCGAGGCGAGCGCTGAGACCCTGGCAGACCTCGCCACCGGTGAGTTCCAGCTGGCCGACGGGCAGCAGCGGCGTCTGCTCTTCGTCGCAGGCGATCCGAGCGAAGCCGTGCCGTTCGGGGTGACCGGCGTGACCTTCAAGAACGCGGTCCCGAATCTCTCGGTACGGGTCGCGACGAGCGAGGACGGGCAGGGCCTGATCATGCGGAGCTCGTCGGTGCCGTGGACCCGCACCGAGCTCGACTCGACGTATCTGGGGCCGCAGGCCCGGGGTCGCGGCGTCGGCTCGCTCATCTCCCGGGGCCGGTTCATGCTGTTGCAGCTGGTGCGCCGCCAGGTCCCGGCCACGGTCGCCTCTCATCTTCGCGGCCGTTTCGACGATGACGCGTCGGCGCCGTTCTGGCGATGCTTCGGCCGCCACTTCGCGCCCCAGTGGCCGACGTCGGCCGCCGCGGAGGCGGCCCTCGCCGACGATCCTTCTCGCCTCGCACTGCTCGCGGACCACGTCTTGCCGGTCACCGCGGAGGTGCTCGAGTCGCTCGGGCGGGTCAACGCGGCATCGCTCCCGGCGTTCCACGTGCTGCGGGCCGAGGGCTTGTCCCCGAACGGCATGTACGACCCGATCGACGGTGGCCCCACCCTCGCCGCCGACATCGCCGACACCGCCACCGGTCGGAACCGGGGCCACGGTCGGGCCGATCCGGGCCCGGCCGGTCCGATCGACGCGCTCGTGTCGGTGGCCACCGTCGACGGCTTTCGCGTGACCCGGACGGGGATCGAGATGACCGAGTCGTCGCGGATCAGGCTCGACGGCGCGGTCGCAGCCGCGCTCGACGTCGAGGTCGGCACCCTGTTGGCAGTCTCGCCGCTCGAGGCCCGGCGATGAGCGAGCCGGGGCTGTTCGTCGGGGGCCGGTGGAGCGCCGGATCCGGGGTGTCCCTGCGATCTCTCGACCCCGCCGATCAGTCTCCGGTGTGGATCGGCGCCGCCGCGTCCGGAGCCGACGTCGCCGCCGCGGTCGACGCGGCCCGTGCCGCGCAACCGGCGTGGGAGGCGACCCCGCTGGAGGAACGACGCACCGTTCTGCGCCGATTCGCGTCTCTTGTCGAGTCGAATCGTGGTGAGCTGCGCGATCTGATCTCCACCGAGACCGGCAAACCGAGATGGGAAGCGACGACCGAGGTGTCCTCGGTGATCGGGAAGGTCACCCTGTCGATCGACGCCCACGAGGCCCGCACTCCCACGACGACGGTGACCGACACGGCGTCGCTCACCCACCGGCCGCTGGGGGTGATGGGCGTGCTCGGGCCGTTCAACTTTCCGGCCCATCTCCCCAACGGCCAGATCGTCCCGGCCCTGCTGGCGGGCAACACCGTGGTGTACAAGCCGAGCGAGCACACGCCCGCGGTCGCCGCCGCCCATGTTCGGTACCTCGCCGAGGCGGGGCTTCCGGCCGGGGTGGTGAACCTGGTCGTCGGAGGTCGCGAGGCCGGCGAGGCGCTGGTCGACGCGGCGGTCGATGGGATCGCGTTCACCGGCAGTGTCGCCACCGGTCGGGCACTGCACCGGGCCCTGGCCGGGCGGCCCGACGTTCTCCTCGCGTTGGAGATGGGTGGCAACAACCCGCTGGTGATCGCCGACGTCGACGACGTCTCCGCCGCGGTCGACATCGTCGTCCGGTCGGCCTTCCTCACCGCCGGTCAGCGCTGCACGTGTACGCGACGGCTGTTCGTGCCCCGCGGCGAGGACGGCGACCGGCTCCTCGACACACTCGTCGACACCACGGCGAGGCTCCGGATCGGGCCTCCGTCCGTGGATCCCGAGCCGTTCGCCGGGCCGCTGATCTCGGTCGCCGCGGCCGATCACGCCCGCCGCCAGATCCGGGATCTGATCGACGCAGGAGCGGTGCCGTTGACCGAGCCGGTCGACCGGCTCGACACTGCCTTTGTCCACCCCACCGTTCTCGCCGTCGACGGCGTCGCCGTCCCCGACGAGGAGATCTTCGCACCCGTGCTCACGGTCACGAGATACGACGATCTCGACGAGGCGTTCCGGGCTTCGGCTGACACCGACTACGGGCTCGCGGCCGGGCTCGTCGGCACCGACCCGGCCGCGTTCGATCGGTTCCGGAAGGTGGTCCGGGCCGGGATCGTGAACTGGAACTCGCCGACGACCGGCGCGTCGGGTCGGCTGCCGTTCGGGGGTGTCGGTGCCAGCGGCAACCATCGACCCGCCGGCTGGTACGCGGCCGACTTCTGCGCATTTCCCGTGGCGACCATCGCGCAACCGGTGCCGGCCGCGGGCACTGCCGATGTCCCCGGTCTGGAGCCGAGATGAGTGTCGAGGTCAACTTCGATGGGCTCGTGGGCCCGACCCACAACTACGCGGGCCTGTCGCTCGGCAACCGGGCGTCGATCGGCAACGCCGGCCGCACGTCGAGCCCGCGTCGAGCCGCCCTCCAGGGGCTCGCGAAGATGCGCGAGCTCGTCGCGCTCGGCATCCCGCAGGGGATCCTGCCGCCGCAACGTCGACCGGACCCGATCGTGTTGCGCCATCTCGGTTTCGACGCCGGGACCACTCCGGATGCGCTTCTCGATGTCTCGCCGGGGTTGCTGGCGATGGTCATGTCGGCGTCGTCGATGTGGACGGCCAACGCAGCGACGGTGTCGCCGTCGACCGACACCTCCGACGGGCGGGTGCATCTCACACCGGCCAACCTGTCGTCGATGACCCACCGCTCGTTCGAGGTGGAGCAGACCCATCACACGCTGCGTTCGATCTTCGCCGACGAGGCGCACTTCCGGGTCCACGATCCGCTCCCCCACGCGGCCGTGTTCGCCGATGAGGGCGCCGCGAACCACGGCCGCATCGCGACGACCCACGGCGATCCGGGGACCCACGTCTTCGTCTACGGCCGTGAGCCCGACGAGTCGGCACTCTCGCCGGCCGGGTTCCCGCGTCGTCAGAGCCGTCTCGCGAGCCGGCTCATCAGCCATAGCCACGGACACGATCCGGCCCGAGTCGTCTTCGTTCGCCAGTCGGCCGAGGCGATCGATGCCGGTGCGTTCCACAACGACGTCGTCGCCGTCATCAACGAGAACGTCGTGTTCGCCCACGAGAACGCGTTCGCCGATCCCGCCGAGCTGCGCGCCCGTGCGCCGGGTGCGACCATCGTCGAGGTCCCGGCAGCCGACGTCTCGTTGGACGACGCCATCTCGTCGTACCTGTTCAATTCCCAGCTGATCACCGACCCCGACGGATCGATGATGCTCGTCGCGCCGATCGAGGTGTCGACGACCCCCTCCACATCGGCCTATCTCGACGCGGCGATCGCCGACGACGGCAACCCGATCGGTTCGGTGCACTACTTCGACCTCCGCGAGAGCATGAGCAACGGCGGCGGACCGGCCTGCCTGCGACTTCGGGTCGTGTTGACCGAAGCCGAGCTCGCCGCTCTCCGCGGCAACGTCATCGTCGACGCGCCGCTTCTCGGCGACCTCGAGACATGGGTCAACCGCCACTACCGCGACGAGCTGACGCCGGACGATCTCGGCGATGTCGACCTGTGGCACGAGTCCGACCACGCGCTCGACGAACTGAGCCGGATTCTCGACCTGCCGGACCTCTACGCTGACGCGAGATAGGTCCGGCGGGACGGTGTCGCCTTCTCACCCCATCGCGAAGAACTTCCCGATGAAACGCGGCAGGTTGGGCTCGAAACGGGTGTCCGGACCGTGGCGTACCTCATCGAGGCGCCACCAACGCGTCTCGCGAAACTCCCCCGGATCGGGCTGCATCGGTTCGCTCTCGGAGCCGGAGAACGCGAACCACAGGCTGATATCGGTGTGAGGAACCGATCGGCCGACGGTTTGAGTGATCGTGAGCATGACCGGCTTCGGACCGGCGGCAGGATGGAACTGGGGACAGATCGACAGCTCTTCCAGGATCTCGCGCGTCGCCGCGCCGGCGGCCGGCTCGCCGGGCTCGATGTGGCCGCCGGGCGGTAGCCACAACCCGGCGTCCCGATGGTCAACGAGGAACACCGCTTCGCGGTCCGGGTCCGTCAGAACGCTGTAGGCGACGAGATGGACGGGAGGCGTGGCCGGTTTGGCAGTGCGGTAGAGATCGGCTCCGGAGTCGATCCACTCCAGCGTCGCCGCGAGGTCGTCGGTCTCCTGGGCGTCACTCGCCTCGATCTCGACGACCAGAGCGCGTATCTCGTCGTTCATCCGGCCGCCGGTCTCTTGGATACGATCGCCGACAATACCATCGGCCCAGAGGGACTGGATCCGTCTCGATCACGGCGCGGCGGGGCCTCCGACAGACGATCCGCTGCGGCTACAGGATCCCCGCGCCCAACGCGGTGAGGCCGACGAGGCCGAAGCCGAGGACCATCTGGCGTATTCCGATGGCCTTCGGGGCCGGCACGTCACCCCGAGCGAACATCCTCTGGACGACCACCACGGCCAGCATGCCGAGGGCTCCGATGACGAGCGTCCCGTCGAGCACCACCGCGCCCGCCGCCGCCGCGAGGGCGACGCCGTCGGCGAGCGCCAGCACGCCGACCCGGGGAACGTGGCCGCGAGCCCGTTGGATCTGGGAGCGAACCGCGGGGATCGAGCTGACGGCGCGGGCCGCGAGGACCAGCCAGAGTCCGGCGGCGAGCGCACCGGACGCACCGCCGGCGAGGGCGACCATCGCCGCGACGCTCGCGACGGCCACCGCGCCGCTGAGCTCGGGGATCAGGCGGCGGCTCCGGGAGCGGGTGTCGTACCAGAGCTCGACAGCCAGTAGCGGCGCCGCGATGACCGCCGGGACCCAGAACCGATGATCGGTCAGCGCCACGGCGCCGACGACGAGACCGGCCAACACGGCCAGCTCGATCAGGGCGACCCGCGCCGCGAGCCGCGTGCGTCCGAGCAGGCGATGGCGGCGGCCGTCGACGAGCACGACGCGAACGGGGGTGCGGGCGACGAACGCGACCATCGCGGCGAGTGCGATGCACAGCCCGGCCAAGCTCGGTGCGACCAGCAGGCCGAGAATTCCGGGCTCGCTCGTCAACCCCCATCCGCCGTGTTCGGTGGGCATCGCGACCGAACGGAGTCCGGATCGGCGCGGCGCGGCGGTGCGGGAGCGGGCAGCCGTGGACATGGTGCAATTGAGCCGCACCGAGGTTGTCCCGGGCAGGGCCTTTCGTCCCCCCGGGCTACGAGCCGCTGAGGCGTTCAGGGAGCGAAACTCGATGTGGCGGTGAGGCAGACGGCGCTGACATTGCAGGTGATCGTCTCGCCACGTTGATCGTGACCGCGACAAGGATCTGCTGCTCGCCGTTTCGCTCAGTGGGCATCGTGGATTTCGGCATTGAGCGACGCCGACTTCGGAGATCATGGCCGAAGTCGCGCGATCAGGTGGACCCTCGCCGCGATGTTGGGCCGGTCACATCATTCCGAGCTCGAGTCGGGCGACATCGGAGAGACGCGATGCGTCCCACGGCGGGTCAAAGACGAGTGCGACGTTGACCGCCGATACTCCCGGCAGGGCGGCGACGGCATCGTGGAGATCTTGGCGCAAGATGTCTCCCATGCCACAGAACGGCGCGGTGACGGACATGTCGATGTCCACGATCCATGTCCCGTCGGGCAACTCGTCGGCGTCGACCCGGTAGACGAGGCCGAGTTCGACGATGTCGACGGGTATCTCAGGGTCATAGACGGTGGTGGCGGCTTCCCACACCGCGTCAATGTTGAACGCCGACCCGTCTGCAGTCTTGCCGGGGGTGCGAGTCTGTACAAGGCCGAACTCGATCGCATCGTGCGGGCTGAGGCGTGCCATCTCACCGTCGCGGGTGGTGACGGTGGCGGTTCCGCCGAGAGCTTGGAGCACGGTGACGTGTTCGCCTTCTGCGAGGGTGGCCCGGTGCCCCGCCGGGACGATGGTCACCTCGCATTCGCGCGGGACGACGAAAGCTCGCGTCGAGCCGATCGCGACCGGTTGTTCGCGCATCTCCTGTTGTTCAGCCATCGTGGCGTCGTATTCGCTCGGTGATCCAGGTCCGCAGGATCTCGTTGTCGACCGTGTCGACGACTTGGTCGGCGAATCCTCCGATGAGGAGTCGCCGCGCCTCGGCCTCGGGAATGCCGCGGGTGCGCAGGTAGTAGAGGGCATCGCTGTCGAGCTGGCCAACGGTCGCGCCGTGTTTACAGGAGACCTGGTCGGCGAGGATCTCGAGGCGCGGTTGGGTGTTGGCCTCGGCGCGGTCCGACAACAGAAGGTTGTCGTTGGACTGCTCCGCGTCGGTACCGTCGGCTCCCGGGCGCACCTCGATCCCGCCGTTGAACACGCCGGTACTCTCATCGTCGAGGACGCCACGGAAGGATTGACGACTCGTGCAGTCGGGGGCCGCATGCACGACGGTGACCTGCTGATCGAGGACTTGGTCGCCCATACCGAGATACAAGCCGGTCAGCTCAACCCGTGCGCCTTCGCCGGCGAGGCGCACGGCGTAGTCGACCCGACCGTACCTGCCACCGAGGTTGAACAAGTGGGCGCTTAGCACGCTGCCAGCGCCTTGCGTCGCGTCGACGCGCCCCAGATGGACCTGTGTCGATGCGACGTCCTGAAGCACGATGTGCGCGAGCGAGGCCTGGGCGCCAAGGGTGATCGTCGTGCGCGTGTTCGATCCGCCGAGGTCGCCGTCACCGATTCTCGTCTCGACGACGGTCGCCGACGCACCCGCTTCGAGATGGATCACCACGCCACTGCATGACGCGCGTCCTTTCTCGTCGGGCAGCGCGATGTCGATGATCTGGACCGGCACGTCGATGGCATGACCCCCGGCGACGTGGACGACGGCGCCGTTGCGCCCGAACGCGACGTTGAGAGCCGTGAACATGTCCGTGGACAGGGCCACGTCGCGGTCGAAGTGCGCGGCCAGCAGCTCCGGTTGGTCGCGTCGGGCGTCGTCGAAGGTCGAGAGCCGCAACCCGGCGGGCAGCGCGCTGAGCTCTGTTCGCTCGGGGTCGACGACGCCGTTGACCAACACGATGCGGGGTCCCTCGAGCGCAGGGATGCTCGCATCGAGAGCTGGGGGAAGCTCACAGGTCGACTCGATCGGGGGGCCGAACGACAACTGGCCGAGCACGTCGTGGGGGGCGTACCGCCACGCTTCGTCGCGCTTGGTCGGGTAGGTGAGCCCGGCAATCATCTCTTGATGGTCTGCCGTCGAGGTTGCGGTCACCTCGCCGCTCCCGAGAGGGGACGCTCGGGGGCATCGTCCAGGTCGTGGTTGACGAAGTCGGCGTAGCCGTGGTCTTCGAGATGCAGCGCAAGGGTGTGATCACCCGACTCGACGATGCGGCCATCGACGAGAACATGCACGAAGTCCGGCTTGATGTAGTCGAGCAACCGCTGGTAGTGCGTGATCACGATCATGGAGCGCTCAGGCCCCCGCAGTGCATTGACGCCGGAGGCGACGATGCGCAGGGCGTCGATGTCGAGACCCGAGTCGGTCTCGTCGAGCACGGCCAGACGCGGCTCCATCACCGCCATCTGCAGGATCTCGTTGCGCTTCTTCTCGCCGCCACTGAAGCCGGCATTGACGGCACGGTGGAGAAAGTCCGGCTTCATCTCCACGAGATCCATCGCTTCTTGGGCAACGGACAGGAAGTCGCGCGCACCGATCTCGGTCTCGCCGCGTGCACGCCGCACCGAGTTCAGCGCGGTGCGCAGGAAGTACATGTTGTTCACGCCCGGGATCTCCACCGGATACTGGAATCCGACGAACACGCCGGCTGCCGCCCGCGCCTCGGGCTCCATCGCGAGCAAGTCGGCACCATCGAGCGTGGCCGTGCCGTCGATCTCGTAGCCGTCTCGGCCGGCCAATGCATGGGCGAAGGTGCTCTTGCCCGAACCGTTGGGCCCCATGAGGGCGTGGACCTCACCCGACCCGACGTCGAGGTCGACTCCGTTGAGGATCGGGGTTCCGCCGATCGAGGCGGTGAGATTCTCGACGTGCAACATCAGCCGACACTTCCTTCCAGACTCACGCTCAGGAGTCGTTGCGCTTCGACGGCGAACTCCATGGGGAGCTCGTCGAACACCTCGCGGCAGAATCCGTTGACGATCATCGACATGGCATCCTCTTCGGTCATGCCGCGTTGGCGGCAGTAGTACAGCTGGTCCTCGCCCACCGTCGACGTCGATGCCTCGTGTTCGACCTGAGCGCTCGGGTTCTTCACTTCGATGTACGGAATCGTGTGTGCACCACACTCCGGGCCGAGAAGCAGCGAATCGCACTGGGTGTAGTTGCGGGCGTTCCGAGCGGACCGCAGCACCTTGACCAGTCCCCGGTAGGTGTTTTGGCCCTGCCCGGCCGAGATGCCTTTCGAGATGATGCTGCTGGT
>JAJRXC010000044.1 GCA_024276495.1 Actinomycetes bacterium | reverse complement strand
TTTCGGGGTGGCCAACTGTTCGGCCTGGAAGTCGGGCTACTTCACGCCCTACGCCCACCTGGCCGACGAGGAACTCGACGCGGTGCTGTTCCTCGGCGACTACATCTACGAACTGGAGAGCGGCAGCCTGCGCGATCACGGCTTGCCCATCCCGTTCAGCCTCGACGAGTACCGCCTCTACTACTCGCTCGCGAAAGGTGAACCGGAACTGGCCGCGGCCCATGCCGCTCATCCGTGGATCGTGATGTGGGACGACCACGAGGTGGAGGACAACTACGCCGGTTGGCAGCCGGGCGGGATCGGCCTGGCGCTCGACGACAACGCGGCCGCGACCTTCCGCGATCGTCGCACCGCGGCCTACCAGGCGTGGTGGGAGAACATGCCGGTGCGCACCGGGCCACCGGTCGACGGGGAACTGAAGGTCTACCGGGACTTCGAGTTCGGCGACCTCGCAAAGCTGACGGTGATCGACGATCGCCAGTACCGCTCCCCGATCATCGAGGGCGAGGGCAACGGGAACCTCCCTCGGCCCTTCGGCGGCGGGCCCCAGCTCGACGCCACCTTCGACGAGAGCCGAACCATGCTCGGCGAAGAGCAGGAGGCGTGGTTCGAGGAAAGCCTCGACCACGACGCCACCTGGTCGCTGCTGGCGCAGCAGACGATCATGGCCGAAGTCGACCGGGCGCCCGACGACCCGTCGAAGGGATTCTCGATGGATGCGTGGGACGGCTACGCCGCGCCCCGCGAACGCCTGCTCGGCCATGTGAGCGACAGCGGGGTCGAGAACTTCGTCGTGCTCGGCGGCGACATCCACACCTCGGCAGTCACCGACCTGCGCGTCTCGTATCGCGAACCCGACTCCGCCATCGTGGGCACCGAGTTCGTCGGACCGTCGATCACCAGTCTCGAGCTCCTGCTGCCGGAGTTCGTCGAAGGGTCCCGAGCGAACCCACACGTCCATCTCTACGAGACGCAGTCCCGCGGCTACCTGATCGTCGACGTCACCCCCGACGAGCTCGTCGGCCACTTCCGCTGGGTCGACACGACCCAGGAACCGACATCGCCGATCCGAACGGCGTCGTCGTGGCAGGTCGACGCCGGCGCCGTCGGCGTCCGCGAGATCTGATCGAACCGCGCGATACTCCAGCCGCCCATGCCGATCCGACTCTCGCCCACCCGACTCCCACCACCACGAGTACTACTTCTCCATGCGCAGCGCGCTGCGTCGAATGGTGTTCTCAATCGCCGCCAGCTCCGCTCCATGGCCGACTGTCCCAACCCCGAGATCGCCCGCATCTCTGGCGGGCTCAGGGGCGGCCGGCCGAGCGCGGCCGGGTCCCGGATCGCCGAGATCGAACGGTACCGGAGCCAACTGTCCAGCCGCGGGGCCGCGGACCACCATGCGATGTCACCGACGCGGCTCCAGGCGCTGGCGGGAATCGCCAGCAAGAGTCCTCGCTGGGCGGCACTGATCTTCGACCTCGTCGTCGCGCTACGGCCAGCTCACGTACTCGAGATGGGAACGGCGGTCGGTATCTCCGGTGCCTACATAGCTTCGGGTTATGAGTCCAACGGCCTTGGCGAACTCGTCACAATCGACGCCGACCTGGCCGCCTGCGAGGTCGCCCGGCAGACCTTTCGCGATCTACGACTCGATCACCGCACCACAGTCGTGCACGGGACCTTCGCTGAGACCGTCGACTTCGTGGTCGACGGCAACCCGCCGTTCGATCTGGTATTCAAGGACGGCGATCACGCACAGTCGGCCACCACAGACTGGTTCGACCACCTGGCCCCCCGGCTGGCGCCGACATCGGCTTTTCTGCTCGACGACATTCGCCGTGACCGAGGAATGAGACAGGCGTGGAATCAGATCAGAACCCGGGACCAGGTCGCCGCCTCGGTCGACTTCTTCGGAATGGGTCTCGTCCTCCTGAGTCGAGGCACGAAGACGCCGGCGGCTCATTTCCGATACGGCGTGCGCTGAACGAGCTACGGGGTACGTTCGCGAATGGCTGATCCCGGGTTCGAAGTCCCTCCCTACGACAACTGGGGCGACGCGCAGCCCTACGCGATGTGGGCCCGGGCCCGTGCGACCTGTCCGGTCATCGAGACCGAAGGGAACGACTGGGCGCCGGGCCCCACGTTCTCCACGACGACCTTCGCCGACGCCGATCGGGTGCTGCGCGACCCGGCGACCTTCTCGTCGGCGATCAACGCCGAGGCGATGGCCCCGTTCATGGGTGAGCTCCTGCTCGGACTCGACGGCGAGGAGCACCGCCGATACCGCAGCCTCGTCGCCCAGGCGTTCAAGAAGTCGAGCATCGAACGTTGGCGACGCGAACTCGTCGACACGGTGCTTACCCGACTGCTCGACGACATCGCACCACTCGGCCGAACCGATCTGGTTGCCTCGCTCACCACGAAGTACCCGGTCCAGGTGATCTGCGGCATCGTCGGCGTGCCACTCGACGACCACGAACGGTTCAACGAGTGGGCGGAGAAGATCAACTACGGACCCCTCGATCCCCATGCGGGGATGGCGGCCAGTGCCGCGATGGTCGAGTATCTCGAACCCCTCGTAGCGGCGCGACGGACCGAGCCGACCGGCGATCTGCTGAGCGAACTCGTCCACGCCGAGATCGACGGCGAACAGCTGAGCGACGCCCGGCTCCACGGCTTCCTCCGACTCCTTCTCCCCGCGGGGGCAGAAACGACCTATCGCGTCTTCGGGACGTGTCTCTTCGCGCTTCTCCACCGGCCCGAGGTGATGACGCGGGTTCGGGAGGATCGTTCTCTCATCGCGCCACTCATCGAGGAGACGTTGCGGTGGGAGACCTCGGTCACCATGGTCAGCCGTCGCGCGGTCCTCGACACCGAGATCGGTGGTTGTCCGGTGCCGGCGGGCTCGCCCGTCACCGTCTACAACGGCGCCGCGGACCGCGACACCGAGCGCTGGCAGGACCCCGACGACTGGAACATCGATCGCGACCCACAGGCCCATCTCGCCTTCGGGACCGGCCCCCACCAGTGCCTCGGCATGCATCTCGCCCGAGTGGAGCTCGACGCCGGGATCAACGCGGTGCTCGACCGCCTCGTCGACCTCCGCCTGGACGCGGCCGCTCCCGCTCCGGTCATCGCCGGCTACGCGTTTCGCGGCCCGACGACGCTGCCGGTGGTGTTCTCACCCTCGCGGTAGCCCGAGCACCCGCTCGGCGATGATGTTGCGCTGGATCTCCGAGCTCCCCGCGGAGATGGTGGTGCCGAACGTCGTGAAGTACGCCTCGAGCGAACCGGCCTCGCCATGGCGGCCGGTGCCGGTACGCAGCGAATCAGGGCCGAGCAGTTCGGCCGCGAACCGGGCGAGTTGTTGGCGGGCCTCGGTCGAGTAGAGCTTCATCAGGGACTGCTCGGGAGCGGAGCCGGTTCTCACGAACCGGGCGAATCCGCGGTAGCCCAGGCATCGAGCCGCGACCGTGTCGATGTGCAGGCCGGCGATCTCGTCGACCGCGAGTGCCCGTTCCTGCGGGCCGAGATCGGCGAGCAGACCCGGCGCAGCGGCGAGCAACTCGGTCATGGCCGACTCCATGCCCATCACCCCCATGAGCCAGACCATGCTGCGCTCGTGGGCCAGGGAACCGTTGGCCATTCGCCAGCCGTTGTTGAGATCGCCGACCAGGTTCTCGACGGGAAGGATCACGTCATCGAGGAAGACCTCGTTGAGGTCCGGGAAGTCCGGCGCGACGATCTCGGTGAGGGGACGCACGGTCACACCGGGGGTGTCCATGGGCAGCAGGATGATCGAGATCCCCTGGTGCTTCGGCACATCGGGATCGGTCCGACAGAACAGGAAGCAGAAGTCGGCGTAGTTGGCGCCGGAGGTCCAGACCTTCTGCCCGTTGATGATGAAGTTGTCACCGTCGCGTACGGCCCGGGTCTTGAGGTTGGCGAGGTCGCTTCCCGCGTCGGGTTCGCTCATACCGAGACATGCCGATGTCTCGCCCCGCAGCAACGGCATCGCGTACTTCTCGATCTGTTCATCGGTGCCGTAGTCGAACAGCGACGGGGCGATGATGCCGAGACCCTGCGGGTTGGTCGTGCGGGGAACGCCGGCCCTGTTCAGCTCCTCGAGATAGACGAGCGTCTCGATCGCGCCCGCGTTGCGACCGCCTCGTTCCGGTGGCCAACCCGGCACGAGCCATCCGTCGTCGAACATGCGCCGGGTGAATGCCGCGGCCCATCGGGGCACATAGGCACTCGATCGGGGCGGGTCGGCGTCGATCTCCTCGGCCGGCGGTCGATTCACCGCGAGCCATTCGAGGAACTCCGAACGGAACGCCTCGACCGATTCGTCGAACCGGAGCTTCATGATGCCGTCTCCGGGACGAGGCCGAGTACGTCGGCGAGCGCAGCCCGGTGAAAGGCCCGGCTCCCGCAGAGGGCGTCGCCCGCCTTCGCCCTCTTGAGCAGGAAGTGCAGATCGTTCTCCCACGTGTAGCCGATACCACCGTGGAGCTGAAGACCGTCCTGCACCAGCAGCCGCTGGCAGTCGCCCGCCGCGGCCTTGGCGATGTGGGCCGCCTCGGCCCGGGCGGGGTCGTTCTCGGCGATGGCGAGGGCTGCGTAGTAACCGACCGCGTTGGCTCGTTCGACCGACAGGAACATGTCGGCGAAGCGATGCTTGAGCGCCTGGAACGATCCGATGACCTTGTCGTACTGCTCACGGACCTTCGCGTACTCGAGGGTCACCTCGAAGATGCGGCGGCAGGCCCCGACGGTGTGCAGCGCCATCGCGACCGCGGCTTGTTGGGTGACCCGCTCGAGCGATCCCGCGACGTCCGCGTCCGGCGCCAGGAGAACCGTCGCCGACACGTTCTCGAGCACCAGGTCGGCGAGGCCGAGCCCGGGGTCGATGACCTCGGGAGCCACGACAACGAGATCGTCGCGAGCGACGAGGAAGGCGCCGAGGTCGCCGGAGTCGGCCCGGGCGACCACCGCGAACGAGTCGGCATGGACGCCGCCGAGCACGGCCTGCTTGCGACCGGTCAACGACCAACCGTCGCCATCCTGGACCGCCACCGTCGCCACGGCGTCGGGGCCCCATCGGCCTCGTTCCGCGTACGCCAGGGAACCGACCCGTGCACCCGTGGCGACTTCGGCGAGCAGGCCGGACGCGCCGGCCTCGGCGAGCATCGGGATGAACTGGCTGACGACGGCGAGCAGTGGACCCGGCACCGCAGCCCGCCCGAGTTCCTCGGCCAGGAGGGCGATCTCGACGAAACCCATCCCCAGCCCGCCGTCTGATTCGGCGATTCCCAGGGCGGGCCAGTAGAGCTCGGTCATCTGGGCCCAGAGTTCATCGGAGGTCCCGGTTTCCTCGTACACGGCGCGCACGACGGCGGGCGGGCAGGCCCCGTCGAGGACCGCCCGAATGTTGTCACGTAGCTCGAACTGGTCGTCCGAGAGCTCGAGGTCCATCAGTTCTCCCGTGAGTTTTCTAACACCGGCGTCAGCGTACTAGTCTGCGCGCTCACGCATCTCATCCCAGGGGGATCCATGACCATCGATTTGTTCCGATACGAGGGGAAGCGGGTGGTCGTCGTCGGCGGCGCCACCGGTATGGGGGCATCGACTGCCCGCATGGCCGGCGATCTCGGCGCCGACGTGATCGTGTTGGACGTCGCGCCGGTCGACTACGACTGTGCCCAGTCGATCTCGGTCGACCTGCGCGATCAGCCGAGCGTCGACGCGGCCGTCGACCGGATCGACGGCCCCGTCCATGCGATCTTCGCCTGCGCGGGAGTGGCCGACGGCACCCCCGGCATCATGCTCATCAACTTCACCGCCCAGCGCCACCTCATCGACCGCCTGATCAAGGACGGCAAGCTCGCGAAGGGCGGATCGGTCTCCTTCATCTCGTCGACCGCGGGGATGGGGTGGAGGAAGAACATCGACCGGGTGCGCGATTTCCTGTCGAACGAGGACTGGGCATCCGCCGCGGCATGGACCGAGGCGAACCCCGACACCGACGCCTACGGCTTCAGCAAGGAGGCGATCAACCTCCACGTCGCCCAGCAGGCGTTCCCCATGTTGAAGGCGGGCTACCGGATCAACGCGATCCTCCCCGGCCCCACCGACACCCCACTCGCCCAGGCCAACGCCGACCTCTGGCTCACCTACGCCGCCGACTATCGCGAGGACGCCGGCGTCGACACCCTGACCCCGGACCAGATGGCGAGCACCCTGATCTTCCTCGGCAGCGACGCGGCCAGCGGCATCAACGGCGAGACCCTCCAAGTCGACCAGGGCCACACCAACGCGGCGCTCGTCGATGCGTACGACGCACCGATCGTGAAGATGATCGCCGGCGAGATCGAGTGGGACTTCGCCGCCCTCGGCTTCGAATAGCTCCAACCTCCCGCTTTTCTGACGCGTTGGTCGCGCCATGCGCGACCAACGCGTCAGAGATCCAGGGATCGCAGGACGGTCTTCTTGATCTTGCCCATCGGGGTGCGTTCGAACCCGGCGACGAACGTGATCGAGTCGGGGACCTTGTAGCGGGCAAGTTGCTCGCCGCAGAGGGCGCGCAGTTCGGCCTCCGACGTCGTCGAGTCCTCCATCACCTCGACGAAGGCCACGACCCGCTCGCCGAGTCGATCGTCGGGCACCCCGATCACGGCGCAGGCGGCCACCGCCGGATCGTCATGAAGCACCCGCTCGACCTCGGCCGGGTAGACGTTGGCGCCACCACGGATGATGAGGTCGTTCTTGCGATCGCGGATCGTCAAGTTGCCGTCGGAGTCGAGCGAACCGATGTCGCCGGTGTGCAGAAGTCCTCCTCGCAGCGCAGCTGCCGTGGCCTCGGGCTTGTTCCAGTACCCGAGCATCGGTCGGTAGACATCGGCGAACGGCCCCTCGGTGGCGGGCCCGACGCACACCTCGCCCACCTCACCAACCGGTACCGGCCGGTCCGCGTCGTCGCGGATGTGGATCTCGACCTGGGGCAGTGCCTTCCCGCAACTCCCGGGCACGGGCGGCGCCTGGGTGTCCTCTGCGGTCACACTGGTCGGTGCTTCGGTCAGGCCGTAGCCGGTTCCCACCCGACGACCGAACCGCGCTTCGTACATCCGCCGGAACGCGTCGGGCATGTCCGCACCGCCCACGCCGATCGTGTCGATGCTGGCCAGCATCTCATCGGTCACCTCGGAGTTGGTGAGCAGGTCGTGGACCATGGCCGGCACCGCGGCGAAGGTGGTGATCCTCTCCGCCGCGATCCACTCGCCCATCCCGACAGCATCGATGCGATCCATCGCGACGAGGCTCGAACCGGTCTGGTACGCCATGCAGGGTCCGAGGATGATCAGGTTGAGAATCGTGAGCGGAAGGGCGACGCCGAGCACCCCACCCGTCGGGCGCCCTTCGGCCGCGGCGGCGACGGTACCGGGGAGCAGCATGTTGTGATGGGTGTGAACCACCCCCTTGGGGAATCCCGTCGTTCCGGACGTGTAGGCGATCGCGGCCGGCGCGAGCGGGTCGATGTCGACATTCGGCCGGCCGGTCGTCGCCTCGGCCCGGGCCTCTCGCCAACGGTCGGTCGCCGCGCCGTGATCGACCACGATCAACTCACGCAGCTCCGGAAGGTCACCGCGGTGGGGTTCGAGCGACGCGGCGATGGCCGGGTCGGCGATCGCGACTCGCACCTCGGCGTCGCCGAGCATGTACGCCTTCTCCGGCGGGGCCAGTGGACGGTTGATCCCGAGCCAGATGGCGCCGAGGCGCATCGCCGCGAGATAGCCGAGGACGATGTCGATGTCGTTCGGCAGCGACATCGCCACCCGGTCTCCGGGACCGACCCCGAAGGAGGCCAACGCCCCCGCGGCCCGGTTCACCTCGGCATCGAGTTCGGCCACCGTGAACCGACCATGGCGACCCGCGAGCGCCAACTGATCGGGACTCTCCGCAAGCGCACGATCCAGCAGGGCCCCGACCACGCCCGGGCCGCCGACATCACGCGGACGGGTGGCGGCGGCGACGAGGCCATGGCGTGCCAGATCGATCATCTCATTTTTTCTCTCGGGTCATTCGGCTCAGATTCACGACGGGATCTGTCACCGCGCCCTGAATACGGCCTGGCGACGTTCGGCGAAGGCACGGGCCCCCTCGGCCATGTCCTCGGTACCGGCAATGAGACGACTGAGGAGCTGCTCGAGCCGGAGGCCTTCCACCAGGGTCTGGTCGATGCCGCGGTAGGCGGCCTCCTTGGCCCGGCGTACGCCGAGTGGAGCCCGTCGATTGATCCGCTCGGCGAGTTCGAGGGCGGCGGTGAGCGCTTCGCCGTCGGGGACCACAGAGTTGACCAGCCCGATCCGCTCGGCCCGGGCTGCGTCGATCGTGTCGCCCGTCATGAGCATCTCGAGGGCGACGGCGAAAGGCACCGACCGCGGAAGTCGCTGGGTCGCGCCCGCCCCCTGCATGAGGCCCCACTTCACCTCCGGGGACCCGAGCCGCGCGGTCACGTCGGCGACCCGCAGATCGGCGCACAAGGCCAGCTCGAGACCGCCGCCGAGCACATTGCCCTGAAGGGCGGCGATGATCGGCTTGTTGCACTCGAACAACCGGGTGATGCCCCCCGGCGGAGCCCGGTGACGCGACGTCCCCCGCACGGTCGACGCGAGGTCGACCCCCGCGCAGAAGTCGGGCCCTTGCCCGGCCATCACCGCGATCCACTGCTCGTCGTCATCGGCGAAGTCGACGAACGCGTCGAGCAGCCCCCGACTCATCGCGGCATCGAGCGCGTTGCGCTTCTCCGGGCGAGCCAGGCTGATTATCGAGATTCGGCCCTGCCGGGTGACGTCGATGCTCATCGACGCGGCCGTTGCGCTCGCCGCCTGTTCGACCAGGCCATGACGGGCCACGGCTCCTGGTCTTCCCCCCAGGCCGGCGCGCCGTTGATCTCCCACTCGACGAGTGAGGTCCAGACCACGCCGTGGACCCCCGGAATCGGCATCGCCATGCGACTCACCGATCGACCCTCGGCAACCAGCTCGCGCCCTTCGACATCGCGGGCCTCGACCACGACCCGGGTGACGAATCCGTCGTCCGGGTCGCGCTCGATTCGTCTCGCCCCGTTCGCCAGCTCGACTCGAAGGCCGTCCTCGACGAGATAGCCCCGCACCTCGTCGGCGCCACCGACCGAGAGGAACGCGAGATCGGGTGACGCCGCCGCATTGGTGTAGCCGTAGCCACCCCCGTACTTCCAGCGTTCCGGGCGGTTGGTCCACGTGCGATCACGGATCGCGAGGCAGTCGACCGTGATCGCCTCACCGTGTAGGTCCAACGTTCCCGTCACCCTCCCGACCTGATCGAAGTGAGTCGGTGCCACGTCAGGCCCGTCGCCGGCCACGCCGACCCAGGGCTCCATCACCGCCGTGAACTCGACGTCGAGATCGATCATCTCGTCATGGCGATAGCGGAGTCGGTAGCGGTGAAGAGGCTCGATCATCTCGACGTGCACTCCGCTGGGAAACTCGAAGTCGCGAAGATTCCGTCGCTCGGGCAAGCGGAGATTGGCGTGGTTCGAGTAGTACGGCACCTCCCAGTGGAGGAAGGTCGTGTCGTCCCACACCCAGCATCCGCCACCGGACACACCGATGTTGGGACGCACGTAGTTGTAGAGCCAACCGCCGAGGCTGCGCTCGGGCACGAAGAACCAGAACCAGCACGTCTCGTGAAACCACCATGAGTCGTCGGTGGGCGGGTGGAAGTCGTCGTCTGCGGCAGTGAGTCGTCGCCGATCATCCTCACTCATCGGTCGATCGCGGAGGGCGCGGTCATCGCCAGTTCCACTCGGGATCCCTCTTCTCGAAGAACGCGGCGCGGGCCTCGGCCGCGTCGTCGAGGAGAACCAGCCGGTCCGTGTAGGACTGCTCGATTCGGTACGCCTCCTTCAGGGGAAGCCCTTCGACCTGATTCATCGACGCCTTGGCCATCCGCAAGGCGATCGGGCTCTTCGCGGCCAGGGTGACGGCCAGCTCCCGGGCGGTCTCCATGAGCTCGTCACGGGGAACAACCGACCGAACCGCGCCGACCCGATACATCTCGGCGGCGGGAAGCAGTTCTCCGGTGAAGAACATCTCGCGGGCCTTGTAGCGACCCACCATCATCGAGAGATGGGCACTCGCGCCGAGCAGACCGACATTGATCTCCGCGGTGCCGAACGTGGCGGTCTCCGAGGCGACGATCATGTCGCAGCACGCCGCGAACGCGAGGCCGGCACCGATCGCCGGCCCGTTGACGGCGGCGATCACCGGGACGGAACAGTCGGTGATCGCCCACATCGCGGCGCGGGCACCGCCGCCGGGGTCGACGATCCGGGTCGGGGGAACGTCGGCGCGGGTGCCGCCACCGACGGTCTTGAGATCGACGCCGGCGATGAACGCCCGATCACCGGTGGCGGTGAAGATGGCGACCCGGACATCGCGACGGTCGTTGAACGACCCGAAGATCTCCCCGAGCTCGGCCATCGACGAACCGTCGATCGCGTTGACGGGCGGCCGGTCGAAGATGACTGTGGCGATTCCGTCCGCGATCGTGACCTCGAAGCTGCTCATCGCGGAGAGTGTAGATCAGGGTTCTGACACCTGCGTCATGTTCCCGGGACGCCGTTCGCCGGGCCGGAACCGGTCTCGACTGGAAGTCGGAACTGACGTTGGTGTTAGATTTCCTTCCACAGCCGTCAATCGGTAGAGGGGACCCACCGTGGACACCAATGACATGATCCTCGTGAGCGTCGACGATCACCTGTGCGAGCCGCCGAACATGTTCGACGATCATCTCGCGGCCAAGTGGAAGGACGAGGCGCCCAAGGTCGTCCGCACCGACGAGGGGAACGACGTCTGGACGTTCAACGGCGCCGTGATCCCCAACGTCGGGCTCAATGCCGTCGCGGGTCGACCCAAAGAGGAGTACGGGCTCGAACCGACCTGCTTCGAGGAGATGCGGCCCGGGTGCTTCGACATCCACGAGCGGATCAAGGACATGGATGCGGGCGGCGTCCTCGGCTCGATGTGCTTCCCGTCGTTCCCCGGCTTCGCCGGCCGGCTCTTCGCCACCCACCCCGACAAGGAGTTCGCCGCCGCGTTGGTCCGCGCCTACAACGACTGGCACATCGACGAGTGGTGCGGCTCCTACCCGGGCCGGTTCATCCCGATGGCGCTCCCGATGCTGTGGTCGGCCGAAGAGACGGCGACCGAGATCCGTCGCGTGGCGGAGAAGGGCTGCCACTCGCTCGCCTTCACCGAGAACCCCGTCCCCCTCGGCGAGCCGAGCTGGCACGACGGACACTGGAACCCGATGCTCGAGGCGTGCGTCGAGACCGACACGGTGATCTCGGTCCATCTCGGATCGTCAGGGCAGCTCGTCGTGACCGCGCCCGACGCCCCGATGGACGTCATGATCCAGATGCAACCGATGAACATCTCCACGGCGGCGGCCGATCTGCTCTGGTCGACGGTCCCCCGCCGATATCCCGAGATCAAGATCGCGCTCTCCGAAGGCGGCACCGGCTGGGTCCCGTATTTCATGGACCGGGCCGACAAGACGTACAAGATGCACCACCTCTGGACCGGCCAGGACTTCGGCGATCTCCTGCCGAGCGAGGTGTTCCGCCGGAACTTCCTCACCTGCTTCATCACCGACCCCGTCGGGATCGTGCTGCGCAACGAGATCGGCATCGACAACATCAGCTGGGAGATGGACTACCCCGACTCCGACTCGAATTGGCCGAACGCGCCGGAGGAGTTGACCGATGTCTTCGTCGGGGTACCCGACGAAGACATCGACAAGATCACCCACCTCAACGCGATGAAGTGGTACTCGTACGACCCGTTCTCGGTCCTCGACCGGGCCGACTGCACCGTCGGCGCGTTGCGGGCCGCAGCCGGCGACCACGACGTGTCGATCAAGTCGATGTCGACCGGTCGTCACGAGGGAGCCGACAGGATCTCCCTGCAGGACTTCGCGGCGAGGAACAAGCCGAGCTGATCGCCATCGGATCCTCAGTGCAGTCCGCCGTCCATGCGAAGAATCGCGCCCGTCGTGAACGACGACGCGTCGCTCGCGAAGTAGAGGGCCGCACCGACCACCTCATGGGGCTCGCCGGCCCGCCCGAGCGAGAGGTTCCGACCCATCGAGACCAGCGCCTCGTCGCTCCATGCCTTCGAGATGTCGGTGAGGAAGGGGCCCGGCTGGATGCAGTTGACCCTCACCTCCGGACCGAAAGCCCGCGAGAAGCTCTCGGTCATGTTGTGGAGGCCGGCCTTGGCGAGGCCGTAGACGACCTCACCCGGCGTCGGCTTCACGGCCGCGGTCGAACTGACAGAGATGATCGAGCCGCGGCCCGACGCCTTCATCCGGGTCGCGACCAGCGCCGTCAGCCGAAACGTTCCTTTCAGGTTCACCTCCATGACCTTGTCGTAGAGGGCCTCGTCGATCGCGTCGATCGACGGGTAGAGCGGCGACATCCCGGCGTTGTTGACGAGGATGTCGATCTCGCCGAACTCGGCGAAGGCCCGTTCGGCGAGCGTCTCGGCCTGATCCCAGTAGCCGATATGGCACTGCACCGGCAGCGCCCTGACTCCGTGGATCTTCTCGACGTCCGTTGCGAGCGTGACACAGTTGTCGAGCTTTCGACTGGCGATGACCACGTTCGCACCCTGGGCCGCGAAAGCGAGCACCATCTCGCGTCCGAGGCCCCGGCTGCCACCGGTGACGATGGCGGTGCGTCCGGTGAGATCGAACAGATCGGCGGCGTCGGTCATGATGGCGACACTATGGCGACGACCGATCCCGCGCCGACTCCGTGACGACGCCCGACGATCTCCGACTCCTCGTCGTCGGCGCGTCGGCGGGTATCGGACGCGCGGTCGCCGAACGAGCGTCCGGCGCCGGTTCGCGAGTGGTCGCCTCGGCCCGCCGGGCGGATCGCCTGGCCGAGCTCGATGCCCACGTCGTCGTCGGTGACGTGACCGACGACGACGACTGCGACCGCATCGTGGCGGAGGCCGTCGCGCACCTCGGTGGACTCGACGGTGTCGTCTACACCGTCGGCGCTTCTCCCCTGCTCCCCCTGGCCGACGCGACGAGCGCCGATTGGCAGCGGGTCTTCGCGACGAACGTCATCGGCGCGGCCCGCATCATCAGCGCGGCCGCACCCCACCTGCTGGCTGCCGACGGGCGCGCCGTGGTGCTCTCCTCGAAGGCGGCCGCCGACCCGTTCCCTCACCTCTCGCTCTACAGCACTTCGAAGGTGGCACTCGACGGTCTCCTCCGTTGCCTTCCCAAGGAGTTCCCCGGCCTCCGGGTCACGCGGGTGGTCGTCGGCAACACCACGGGCACGGAGTTCGCCGACGCCTGGGACCCCGATCAGTTGGATGAGTCGATCAGCCATTGGGCAGAGATCGGCGTGCTCGGCACGGGCGGCATCATGACCGTCGACCAGGTCGCCGAGTCGGTGCTGTTCGCCCTGACCTCGTCCGCCTACCTCCCCGACATCGCGGTGATCGACCACGAGACCGACGTTCCGTAGTCGGACATCCCCGGTCGGACGATCGTCGTCGGTCGAGGAGTGTCGGTCGGACGATCTTGGTTGGACAAGGCGAGGGCCGGTCGGAGATACTGACGCAAGTGTTAGAAACCGCGCTGGCCGCTCGCCCCACGACGCGGCCGAAAGGCCCGAGATGACTTCCCGCACCATCGACTTCCCGATATTCGACTCCGACAACCATCTCTACGAGACCCAGGACGCGTTCACCCGCTACCTCCCGTCGGAGTACCGGTCCGCCATCACCTATGTAGAGGTGCGGGGCCGAACGAAGATCGCCATCCGCGGCCAGATCTCCGAGTACATCCCGAATCCGACGTTCGAGGTCGTCGCCGCGCCCGGCGCGCAAGAAGACTTCTACCGCAACGGAAACCCTGACGGGAAGAGCCTTCGCGAGATATTCGGCGAGCCGATCAAATGCCCCGACTGGGCTCGCAACGCCACCGCCCGCCTCCCCGAACTCGACCGCCTCGGTCTCGACGGAACCTTGATGTTCCCCACCCTGGCCAGCGTTCTCGAGGAGCGCATGCGCGATGACCCCGACCTCACCCACGCCGCGGTGCATTCGCTCAACCGATGGCTGCACGACGAATGGACGTTCAACCACGAGAATCGGATCTTCACCACGCCGGTGATCACGCTGCCCATCGTCGAGAAGGCGATCGAGGAGCTCGAATGGTGCCTCGACCACGGCGCCCGCTGCATCCTGATACGTCCCGCACCGGCCTGGGGCCTCAGGGGACCGCGGTCGCCGGGGCTCCCCGAGTTCGATCCGTTCTGGGCGCGCGTCGAGGAGGCCGGCGTACTCGTCGGAATGCATTCTTCCGATTCGGGCTACGCCGACCTCGTGTCGATCTGGGAAGGCAAGGGGGAGTTCCTGCCGTTCCAGCCGAATCCCTTCCGCGGTCTCGTCATGGGGAGTCGACCGATCACGGACATGATGAGTGCCATGATCTGTCACGGCGCCCTGACCCGATTCCCTGATCTGCGGCTGGCGACCGTCGAGAACGGCGGCAGCTGGGTTCGGCCCCTCATCGCCAGCCTCGAGTTGATGTACAAGAAGATGCCGCAGGAGTTTCCCGAACACCCCGTGAACACCTTCCGCCGCAACGTCTACGTCAACCCGTTCTGGGAGGACGGGCTCGAAGGGCTGATCGACATCATGTCGGCCGATCGTGTCCTCTTCGGTTCCGACTATCCCCATCCCGAGGGGCTCGGGGACCCGGTGAGCTTCATCGACGATCTGCCCGACTCCCTCTCCAACGAGGACGTCGCCAAGATCATGGGTGCGAACCTGAAGGAGCTTCTGCACGCGTGACCGAACAAGCATCCCTGAGAGTCGCGGTCGACCGAGAGCGTTGCCAGGGCCACGGACGCTGCTACGTGCTCGCACCCGAGGTCTTCGAACCCGACGACGACGGATACGGCTACGTGATCTCGTCCGAGATTCCCCCGGCGCTCCACGACGCCGCCCGAAAGGGCGCCGGCAACTGCCCCGAGGACGCGATCACGATCAGTGATGTCCCATCCTGACCTCCGGAAGACGACGATCTCATGACGAGAGTGAGCACACGATGACCGACGAGATGCCCGACACCGCAACCGGACTGGACATCAGCGGGCCGCCGCAGGAGATGTACAAGCTCCTGCGCGATCACATGCCCGTGATGCCGATCGACCACGAGATGATGCAGGGGACCAGTGTCGCCCTTCACGACGATGTCGTCTTCGTCCTCCAGCACCCCGAGATATTCTCCTCCGACGGCGCCGCGGAGATCGGCCAGGTCCGTCCGCTCATCCCGCTGGAGATCGACCCGCCGGGGCATTCCAAGTACCGCAAGTTGCTCGACCCGCTGTTTGCGCCCCGTCGGGTCGCCGACCTCGAATCGTCGACGAGGGAACTCGTCAATCAACTCATCGATGCGGTGATCGACGACGGGGCCTGCAACTTCCACGAGGCAATCGGTGAGCCGCTGCCGAGCCAGGTGTTCCTCACGATGTTCGGCCTCCCGGTCGAACGCACCGCGGAGTTCGTCGCCCTGAAGGACGGCATCATCCGACCGGACGGCACCGATGTCGACGACGAGGCCCGTTTGCGCGAGGAGACGGGGCAGAAGATCTACTCCGTGCTCCAGGAAGCGATCGACGAACGCCTCGAGGAGCGACGTGACGACTTCATCTCACAGTTCCTCGATGCCGAGGTCGACGGGCATCGGCTCACCACCGACGACGTGCTCGACATCGGTTTCCTGTTCTTCCTCGCCGGCCTCGACACGGTCACGGCATCGCTCGACTGCATGCTCGCCCACCTCGCCCAGAATCCCGACGACCAGCGCCGCCTCTCGGAGAATCCGTCCGACATTCCCGCCGCCGTCGAAGAGCTACTCCGCTGGGAGACTCCCGTATCCGGCGTGATCCGCGTCGCGGTCCAGGACACCGAGTTGTCCGGGTGTCCGATCGCGAAGGGTGACAAGGTCGCGGTCAACCTCGGCTCGGCCAACACCGACGAACGATTCTGGGACGACGCCGACACGGTCGATTTCGACCGAGAAGTCAACAAACACATCGCCTTCGGCGGCGGAGTGCACCGCTGCCTCGGGTCACACCTCGCCCGGATGGAACTCCGGGTGTGTCTCGAGGAATGGCATCGACGGGTGCCGTCGTATCAACTGAAGCCCGGCACGACCCCGCAGTACACGATGGGTCTGCGCAATGTCGACAATCTCGAACTCGTATGGGAGAACTGATGGACCACAGGCTGTTGATCGACGGCGAGCTCGTCGATGCCGAGAACGGGGAACTGTTCGACAACATCAACCCGGCCACCGAGGAGGTGATCGGTCGGATCGGCAACGCCAGCGCCGCCGACATGGCCCGAGCGGTCGCCGCCGCCCGATCGGCCTTCGACACCACGGATTGGGCGACGAACCGGGAGCTGCGCAAGACGTGCCTGCTCCAACTGCAGGCGGCGATCGAAGCCGAGCAGGAGGAGTTCCGGCACGAGCTCGTGGCCGAGGTCGGCTGCCCGATCCTCACGACGTACGGGCCCCAACTCGATGCTCCCCTACGGGAGGCCCTGACCTGGCCCGCGGAGATGATCGACGAGTTCGAATGGGTGCGGTCGCTCGGCCCGAAGGACGCCTTCGGCACCGGCGACACGATGCGAGAGGTGTGGAAGGAACCCGTCGGCGTCGTGGGGGTGATCGTGCCGTGGAACTTCCCGGTCGAGATCACCCTCAACAAGCTCGGTCCCGTGCTCGCGATGGGCAACACGCTCGTCCTGAAACCGGCCCCGGACACATCGGCGAACGCGACCCGCCTCGCCCGCCTCATCGCCGAGAAGACCGACATTCCCGCCGGCGTCGTCAACATCGTCCCGTCCGCGGATCATCTCGTCGGCGAGGTCATCACCACCTCACCCGACGTCGACCTCGTCGCCTTCACCGGTTCGAGCGCCACCGGTCGACGGATCATGGAGGCGGGGGCCCAGACGCTGAAGCCCGTGTTCCTCGAACTCGGGGGGAAGTCGGCCAACATCTATCTCGACGATGCCGACTTCGACGCGGTTCTTCCCGGAGCGGTGTTCTCGTGCATGCACGGCGGGCAGGGCTGCGCGATTCCCACCCGCCTGTTGATTCCGCGGTCCCGCTACGACGCCGCGGTCGATGCCCTCGGTGAGGCGTTCTCCAACTGGGCGTACGGCGATCCGACCGACATGGCCAACATGCAGGGACCACAGGTCTCGAAGAAGCAACAGGATCGGGTCCTCGGCTACATCGAGAAGGGGGTGGCCGAAGGTGCCCGGCTCGTGACCGGCGGCGGACGACCGGCTCATCTCGACAAGGGGTTCTATGTCGAACCGACGCTGTTCGCCGACGTCGACAACTCGATGACCATCGCCCAGGAGGAGATCTTCGGGCCGGTCATCTGCGCGATTGCCTACGACGACGACGAGGACGCGATTCGTATCGCCAACGACTCCGACTTCGGGCTGTCGGGCAACATCTTCAGTGGCGATCTGGAACGGGCCAAGAAGATGGCGCACCGGATCCGCACCGGCACCCTCGGGCTCAACGGCGGCGTCTGGTATGGCGCCGACGCCCCGTTCGGCGGCTACAAGAACTCCGGTATCGGTCGCCAGTGCGGCATCGAGGGTCTCGAGATCTACACCGAGACGAAGACCGTCGGCTGGCCCGCCTGACCATCGAGACCCGCCCGACCATCGAGAGAGGAAGAGATCACCATGACAGGTCCTTTGGACGGCATCCGCGTCGTCGAGATGGCGAGTTGGATGTTCATCCCGTCAGCCGGTTCCGTGTTGGCCGACTGGGGAGCCGACGTCCTCAAGATCGAACCCCCCGACGGGGGCGATCCCCAGCGCGGCCTGATCACGTCGGGCCTGGTGCCGGGTGGCCCCGGCGGGGTCAACTTCATGATCGAGCAGCCCAATCGTTCCAAGCGCTCGCTCGCCATCAACATCGCGAATCCCGATGGCCACGAGGCCTTCATGAAGTTGATCGAGACGGCCGATGTGTTCCTCACGAACTATCTCCCCCCGATCCGCCGCAAGCTGAAGGTCGACACCGACGACATCCGCGCCCGGAACCCGAACATCGTCATCGCCCGCGGATCGGGCCAGGGTCCCCAGGGCCCCGACGCCGAGAAGGGTGGCTACGACGGCGCCTCGTTCTGGGCCCGGGGTGGTCTCGGCGCGGTGTTCCCGCCCGACGAGGACGGCTGGCCGGCCGGTAAGGCCTCGCCCGCCTTCGGTGATGTCATGGGTGGCCTCGGTGTCGCCGGCGCCATCGCCGCGGCGCTGGTGAAGCGGGAACGAACCGGTGAGGGCTGCGTCGTCGACGTGTCCCTCCTGGCCACCGCGTTGTGGCAGATCTCGCCCCTCGTGGTGGCGTCGAAGCTGTTCGGGATGACGTCGCTCCCCCGTGGGGACCGGCGCATGTCGCCGAACCCCGGCGTCGGTGTGTACAGGACGAAGGACGACCGGTTCATCAGCCTCATCCTGCTCCAGAGCGACAAACACTGGGACGACTTCGCCGCCCGCCTCGATCGCCCGATCCTGGTGGACGACGAACGTTTCGCCCATTCCTCCGCCCGGGCCCAGAACGGGCCCGAGTGCATCGACGTCATCGACGAGGCCTTCGCCGAGCGCACCCTCGACGAATGGAAGGAACGACTCGCCGACTTCGACGGCGTCTGGACGCCCTTCCAGACCCTCGACGAGCTCTACTCGGACCCCCAGGTGATCGCCAACGGGTACCTCCCGTCCATGACCCACGGCTCGGGCGACGAGGTCCAGTTGGTGGCCAGCCCGGCCCAGTTCGACGAGCAACCGGTCGAGATCGAACGGGCCCCGGAGTTGGGAGAGCACACCGAGCTGGTGCTCAACGAGATCGGGATCGGTTGGGACGAGATCACCGCGATGAAGGAGTCGGGCGCGATTCTCTGACCCGTCGGCCTCCCGCCGCCTACGGTGGGCCCCGCGATGGAGAAGATCACCACCCCACGGCGCGCGCCGTTCGGCTCGAACCCCAAGGTCGGCGAGGCGGGCCGTGCGACCCAACAGCGGATCCTCACCGCGGCGGCCGCCGCATTCGCGGAGGTCGGCTACGCCCGAACCAGTGTGGAGGCGATCACCGACCGGGCCGACTGCTCTCGTCCGACCTTCTATCAGTACTTCTCCGGCAAGGAGGAGATCCACCGCCATCTCGCCGCACGGCTCGGTGGGGAACTCTCACAGCTGCTCCGCCGGCTCGAACCGATCACCGCCGACTCCGCCGGACGAGAAGTCCTCTTCCGATGGCTGCTCGAACTGACCGCAGTCCATCAACGGCACCGCGCGGTCGCCGACAACTTCACCGCGTCCTTGCGGACCGACGATCGAATGGTGGCGGGTGCCGCAGAGCTGAGCGCCGAATACGGCCAGGCCCTCGTGAAAGCGATCGATCCCTCGATGTCCGACCCGACCGAGTTCGGCGTCGACACGGGGATTCTCGCCGGTGCTGCGAACGCGACCTCGTTCGGCGCCTGCATTTTTCGCGACAGGATCGGTGACGTGAGCGCGGAACGGCTCGCCGCCGCGCTCGCCGACGTGTTGCACCGCACGTTCTTCGGGCCGATTCCGGGCGTCAATCTCGGCCCGAGAGTCGCCGCCGCTCCGTCGCAACTCGACGACGGCGTTCCGGAACCGGCCGACCACGACGACCGCCCTCGTCGAAAGCGGGGCGTCGAGACCCGCCAACGGCTACTCGGCGCCGCGGCCACCTCCTTCGGCGCGCTCGGCTACGACGCGGTCCGGGTCGACGACATCGCCGCCGAGGCCGGCACCTCTCACGGCACCTTCTACCGCTACTTCCGCGACAAGGACGCCGCCTTCGACGAGCACGCCGACGCGATGTCGACAGAGGTCGGGAAGCTGCTCGCGGAACTCCCGGTCGAACCGGGTGAGGAACTCAGGTGGGCCGCCGCCTACGCCGCGCACTACCAACGTCACGGCGGCATCATCGACTGTCTTCGCGACGCGAGGGCGGCGGGGGTCGTGGGCGCGATCCGGGCGAGGCGCCGGATGGCCGCAGCCCTGGCCACCGCGCTCGACCAGCGCTCATTCGGCGACACCGACGCGGATGTCGTCACCTGCTTCTCGCTTCTGGAGAACGTCCCTGCGGCCACCGCCTACGGCTACTCCGGGTTGACGACCGAACAGGCCACCTCGGTGATCGCGATCATGCTCGGTCGGGGGCTGTTCGGTCACGAGCGTCCGCCATCTCACCGGTGACCCGCCCCGCGGTCCCGTACCTGCTGCTTTGGCATCATCGACCCGACTTCTGACACTGTTGTCACCTATCTCATCGGAAGATCCGCGGGAGCAACCGTGCAATTCAACCTGAGCGACGACCAGGAGCTCTTTCGGGAGACGACCAGACGGTTCCTGGCCGAAAAGTGCCCGCTGAGCGAGGTTCGGGCCCTCGAGTCCGAGCCGGCGGGGTACGACTCCGACTGGTGGCGCCAGGGAGCCGAGCTCGGTTGGGCCGCGATGCTGGTGCCCGAGCAGCACGGGGGTGGGAGCATGAGTGGCGACGGCCTGCTCGACCTCGTGATCGTCGCCGAGGAGATGGGGCGTGTCGTGACACCAGGGCCGTTCCTGCCGACGAACGTCGTCGCCGCCGCGCTGGCCACGGTCGGGTCGGCGGATCAACGAGACGACGTGCTTCCCGGCATCGTCGCGGGGGAGACGGTCGCGGCCTGGTGTCACGCGGAACCGGCGACCGGCTGGTTCGCCGAGCGAGGTCTCACGGCGGCCGCGACCGGGGACGGCTGGGTTCTCACCGGCGTCAAGTCCCCTGTCGAAGCGGGGGCGGACGCGCAGCTGCTGCTCGTTTCCGCAATCACCGAGGCCGGACCCACACAGTTCCTGGTGCCGGCCGACGCCCCGGGAATCGAGGTCGTGCGTCGAGGCGGAATCGACCTGACCAAGCGCTTCGCCGAGATCCGCTTCGCCGATGTCGAGGTCCCCTCCGCCGCGGTGGTCGGGGAGATCGGGGGGGCGGCCACCGATCTCGATCGCCAACTCCGTGTCGCCGTGGCGATCCAATCGGCCGAGACGGTCGGCGCCATCGATCGGGTGCTCGAGTTCACCCTCGAGTATGTGGCCGACCGTCATTCGTTCGGACGGCCGCTGGCGTCCTATCAGGCGCTCAAACATCGTTTCGCCGACATGAAGATGTGGCTGGAGGCCTCCCACGGGATCGC
>JAJRXC010000043.1 GCA_024276495.1 Actinomycetes bacterium | reverse complement strand
GTCGACGTCGTCAACTCGACATCGGAAGTCGAGTACCACCCGTTGCCCGTCGATGACCCGACTCAGCGACGTCCCGACATCAGCCGGGCCCGCGAGCTGCTCGGCTGGGAGCCGGTGATCGGACTCCGCGAGGGAATCGAGCGCACGGCGACCTATTTCTCGCGGCTCCTCTCGGCCGGTGGATCCGCGGTCTGACCTCCTGACGAGGGCGTGTCTACCGTGCCGCCAACTCGTCGAGGGCCTCGGTCATCTCGGCCGTCGATGCGACGTTGTCCCAGCGGGCAACGATCGTGCCCGACCCGTCGACGAGAAAGACCCACGGCTCCGCGCCCCGCTCGTTGCCCGGCGGTGAGATCCACTCCGCCGCGGCCGGGTTGAGCACGCCGCTCTCGAAGTCCTCCCACACCTCCAGGTGGACGAATTCGACCCGGTCCCCGTAGATCGGTTGAAGCCGCGCGAGTTCATCGGTGATCGGACCACAGAAACGGCTCACACAGAAGACCGGCGTCGCGACGACGACGATGACCGGGCGACCCGCCGCGAGGGCGTCAGCGATCGTCATCCGGTGCAGCTCCGGGTCGGGCAACGTGTCGGCGATACCCAGACGCGAGTCGATTGCGGCCGGAGGCGCGGACGGATCCCCCGGCAGCGGCTGCGAGGTTCGTGGGGCCGGGTCGCCGGGGCCCGGGACGAAGGACGTTTCCAACACTTCGAACGCCGCCGATGCCGAGAGATCCTGTCCGTCCACGGTCGCGCTCACGAGAACCTCCCAGATCCCGGCGACTGGAAACGCGATCGGGTCGGTGCCGTAGACTCCGCGGACACCGGGAGGCGGGTCGAACGTGGGACCGTCGCCCGTTGCCGATGTCGTCCCGGGGAGGGCCAGGAAACGGGCCGGCGCACTCACCGGGCCTCCGCGAACCCCGCCGCTCTCGTCCGAGTCGGATGCGGTGGTCGCCCCGAGGTACGCGAAGTCGAGTGTCACGGTGCCGAGCGCGACGTCACGCCGGTCGTCGGTGAACAATCCGACGATGAACCGCTCGGTCCGCGCGGTGCTGAGATCGAAACTCGCGACGGACGCGACCAGGGAACCGGGCTGGTCGACCGGGGAGGAACCGCCGGCACAGGCCGCGCCGAGCAGCGCGACGGCGATCATGAGCGATACGATGCGCGTCGCCGAGCGCCGCCGACGACCGAAAGTTGATCTTCGCATGACGCACCACCATAGGGTCGGGGTTCGGGCAGGAACGTCGAACTGTCAGCTCTCGGCCCTTTCCGCCTCGACCCGGGGGGCACGACGAGGCGCCGTCGTCCTTTCGATGGTGTTCGTGATGCTCCTGGGCCCGTTCGGTCGCGGTACGGCGCTCGCCCACGGGGAGGCCGAATACACGACGGTGGTCGGCGAGTACCTCATCGAGACATTCGACGAACTGGTTCCGCAGCGCGGCATTCTGTACACCGTGGTGCTGACGGATGTGGGTCTGGCGCTGCCGGTGAGGGGTGCGAGCATCGAGGTCTTCGCCCGGGGCGAGGACCTTGCGCTCGGCCCGCTCGTGGCAACCGAGTTCGGCGACTCGTATCAGGTGCTCATCCCCGATGCGCGACCCGAGGCGTGGACGATCGAGGTCAGTGTCTCGCCGCCGGACGGAGATGTCTTCACGTTCGAGCACCGCCTCCTGGTCGAGGACGGGACGGGGGGGAGTGACCGAACCGTGCTCGTCGCGGTCGTGGCCGCGGTGGTTGCCGGGCTGGTCGTCGGCACAGGAGTGTGGGTGAGACGGCTTCGATCCGAGTGATCGGTGTCAGCTCCGGCGTGATTCGGCGAGCTCGCGGTTGGCGTCGTACCACCGAATCGTCTTCTCCAGACCTTCCCGGAAGTCGGTGGTGGCGCTGAAGCCGAACAGCTCACGGGCCCGGGACGCGTCGACGCAGCGACGAGGTTGGCCGTCGGGTTTGGTCTCGTCCCAGCGGATCCGACCTTCGAAGCCGGTGAGCTCCGTGACGATCTCGACCAACTCCTTCACGAGCAGTTCGCGGTTGGCGCCGAGGTTGACGGGTTCGGGACCGTCGTAGTGTTCGGCGGCGGCCACGATCCCGGCCGCCGCATCGTCGACATAGAGGAACTCTCGACTGGCTGCCCCGGTGCCCCATACCTCGATCTCCTCCGCGTTGCTCTCGCGGGCCAGCACACATTTTCGAATCAGCGCCGGAATGACATGGGAGACATCGGGGTGGAACTTGTCCCCCGGGCCGTAGAGGTTCGTGGGCATGAGATACACGCCTCGTTGGCCGTACTGGGCCCGGTTGGCCTGGAGATGGGTCAGCTGGGCGAGCTTGGCGATGCCATAGGGGGCGTTGGTCTCTTCGGGGTACCCCATCCACAACGACGTCTCCTGGAAGGGGACCGGCGTGTGTTTCGGGTAGGAACAGATCGTGCCGACCACCACGATCTTCGCCACGCCGGCGTTCCGGGCGGCCTCGATGGTGTTGGTGCCGAGCAGCAGGTTGTCGAGATACAGCGAGGCGGGAGCCGACATGTTGGCGCCGATACCTCCGACCCGGGCGGCGAGGTGGATCACACAGTCCGGGGCGGCGTCGGCCATCGCCCGGTCGGCCGCCGCGCGGTCGAGGAGGTCGACCTCCGAGCTCGACGGGGCGAGAACATCGGTCACTCCGCGAGCTGCGAGGGCAGCTCGGACCGCCTGGCCGAGAAACCCGGTTCCGCCGGTGACGAGAACCCGCTGGTTCTCGAACGGGGGGATGAGGGAGGGGTCGGTCATCACCGTCGAATCGTACTTCGTGGACAACAGCCGCGAACGGTCGCCTTCGTGACAGACTCCCGCGGTGACTCGACGCGTCGCGGCAATCGTCGAACAGAGCTGGCACCGCGTGCCGGGGGGGACCGCCACCTCGACGGTACGCACGCTCGACGCGATTGCGGCCGCGGGCCGGTGGGACGTCGTCGGCGTCGCCGCCCGTCATCGTGGTCCGGCCTCTGAGTTGGCAGTCCCGACTGTCCCCGTCGCCCAGATGTGGTTGGGTCGACGACCGCTGTACGAGGCCTGGCATCGGCTTCGGTCGCCGCTGATCCAGCCTCGAACCGGCCCGGTCGACATCGTCCATGCCACCGGCGGTGTCATCCCGCCGGCCGGTGGCGCGGCGTTGGTCGCCACCATCCACGACCTCGCGTTTCTCCACCGACCCGAACATTTCACTCCTCGCGGCGTGGCATTCATGAGTCGCGCGTGGCACCTCGCGAAGGCCGAGGCCAGGCGGGTCATCGTCCCATCGGAGGCCACCGCGGCCGATTGCGAGGCTCACGGGCTCGAACGGGACCGGATCGACGTCGTGGCGTGGGGAGTGCAGCCGTCCGACGTCGACGACGCCGCCCGCGCCCGGGTCCGCTCGGCCCACGCCCTCCCGAACGAGTTCGTGCTCTGGGTCGGTGCCGCCGAGCCCAGGAAGAATCTCGTCGGTCTGATCGACGCGATCCGACGCTCGACCACCGACGTTCCGCTCGTGCTCGCGGGCGCCATGGGATGGGGAGTCGATCTCGATCAATTGCTTTCATCGTCGAACGGCCGGGTTCGCCACATCGGGCAGGTCTCGGCTTCCGATCTCCCGGTGCTCTACGACCTCGCCACCGTCTTCGCGTACCCGAGCCTGCGCGAGGGGTTCGGCATGCCGGTGCTCGAAGCGATGGCGCAGGGGGCGGCGGTCGTCACCAGTTCGGGCACGTCGACCCAAGAGGTGGTCGGGGCCACGGGAGTCGCGGTCGACCCGAACGACATCGGGGCCCTGTCCGCCGCGATCGACGCGCTGCTACTCGACGACGATGAGCGGGACAGGCTCGGACGGGAGGCGCGGCTGCGGGCGAAAACGATGACCTGGGCCGACACCGCCCGCCGAACCGAATCGGCCTACGAACGAGCTCTCGCGTGATTCACGTCGTGGCGAATCTCTCGTGGCTCGTTCCCGGTGGCGTGGGGGGCAGCGAGGAGTATGCGGTCCGGCTCCTCGACGCCGTGATCGAGCACGGTCCCGAGGACATCGACCTCCGGGTCGTCGGATCCGGTGCGTTGCGCCGGGCCCACCCGAGCCTCGGTCGCGTCGGCTTCGAGGAGGTGTCCGGCCCGTTGGACCGGCGCGGCTATCGGCTCCTGGCGGAGTCCACGACCGTTCACCGGCTCACAGATGACGCGGATGTCGTGCATCACTTCGGTGGGCGCATTCCGGCACGGCGCCACGGCAACGACGTCGTCACGGTCCACGACCTCCAGCCGCTGCATCTTCCCTCCAACTTCTCGATGGTTAAGCGTCGATATCTCGCGTGGGCCCTTCCTCGCTCGGCTCGGGCCGCGCGGCTGATCTGTACGCCGAGTCGGTGGGTCGCCGACACGGTCGTGACCGAGTTCGGCGTGGATCCGGACGTCGTGTGGACGGTGCCCTCGACGTATGCCGATGAGGGTCCGCCCGATTCCGGGCCGCTCGACACGGCATTGGCGGACGGGCTCGGAAAGGGTCCGGTCGTGTTGTATCCCGCAGTCACCAACCCCCACAAGAACCACGGGGTGCTGCTCGACGCGGTCGACAGGTTGGCCGAGACCCACCCCGACCTCGTTCTCGTCCTCACCGGGGCGCCCGGTCGCGTCGACGAACAGGTCGCCGCGCGGTCCCGTGCCGCCGAGACGACGGTGGTACGACCCGGACGCGTCGCCGCACCGGTTCTGCGGGCCCTGCTCGAACGAGCCGACATCGTCGCGTTCCCCTCGCGGTACGAAGGATTCGGACTCCCCGTGCTCGAGGCGATGCACGCCGGAACCGCGGTAGTCGCTGCGAACGCGACCGCGCTCCCGGAGGTTGTCGGGGATGCCGCGCTCCTCGTCGACCCCGACGACCCCGACGCCTGGGCCGAAGCGATCGGCAGCGTGCTCGACGACCGGACGCGACGTGAGCGCCTCGTCGCCGCGGGCCGCGACCGCGCCGAGGAGTACTCACCCACTGCCGCTGCGACCCGGCTGGTCGATGCCTGGCGGTCGATCGTCTGATCGGCCGAGAGGGGCGGCGATCGTCGACCTGGCGTTGACGGTGTGCGAGGCTGCCGCCCGTGCGAATCCTGGTGGTGTGCCCCCACTTCGAACCCGACGTCGCGCCGACCGGTGCGGTGATCACCGAGATCGCCCATCGACTTGCGGAGTGCGGCCACGAACTGGACGTCGTCACCTCCTTGCCCTGGTACAAGTCCCATGCGATCGAATCGGGCTGGCGTGGCAAGTTGGTTCGTCGGGAGAACACCGCGTGGGGGCGGATCACCCGGGTCCATCCGTTCCCGACCGACAAGCGCAACATCCCGGCCCGAGCCGCCGGGTTTGCCGGCTTCACCGTGCTCACCACGATCTTCTCGGTCTTCTCGCGTCGTCGTCCCGACGTCGTCTTGACGATGTCACCACCTCTCACCCTTGGTCTGGCCGGCTGGATCGCGGCCCGGATCCGACGCGTCCCCATGGTCTTCAACGTGCAGGACATCTTCCCCGACGTCGCGATCGAGGTCGGGGCGATTTCCCGTCCCGCGCTCATCCGTCTGCTCCGCCGGCTGGAGAAGTTCACGTACCGCCGGGCCGACGCGGTGACGGTCCTTTCCGATGATCTTCGCGACAACGTGGTGGAGAAACTCGCTGGAAAGGGTCGCACCGAGGTTCGGGTGATCCCCAATTTCGTCGACGTGGAGCGGATCGTGCCCGGACGACGGGACAATGCCTACCGCGAGGAGTTCGGGCTCGGCGATCGAACCGTGATCATGTACGCCGGGAATCTCGGGTTCAGCCAACCGCTCGAGTTGATGGTGCAAGCCGCTCGCCGTCTGCGCCACCGGGACGACCTCGTCTTCGTCATCAACGGAGGTGGCTCGACTCGGCCGGGTCTCGAGGATTCGGCATCCGACCTCGACAATCTCATCTTCGTCGATCTGCAACCGGTCGGACGACTCCCGGAGGTCCTCGCCGCGGGCGACATCCATGTGATCGCCCTGCGGGCCGGCCTCGGACGGTCATCGGTGCCGTCGAAGCTCTACTCGATCCTCGCTGCCGGCCGTCCGGTTCTCGCGTCCATCGACGATGGAACCGAGGTGGTCCGCGTGCTTGCCGCGTCGGGTGCAGGTCGGTCGGTTCCACCCGAGGACGCCGCGGCGTTCTGCGCGGCGATCGAGGTCCTCGTCGATGAGGATCTGACCGAGATGGGTCGGCGCGGTCGCGCCTTCGTCGAGGACTGGGTCTCTCCTGCCGGAGTCGCCGCTGCGTATGTCGAGCTGTTCAGGGACATCGGTGCAGCGGGTCGGAATGATTCCGGTCGCGCGACGCAGTAGTGCGTGTCCCGAGCGCTAGCGTGGTCGCTCGTGGGTAAGGCAAGTTCGTCCAAAAAGGTCCAACGTGCGGCCCGAGCCGCGGCCGCGTCACGCGGAACCGGCGAGAAGCGGGAACG
>JAJRXC010000042.1 GCA_024276495.1 Actinomycetes bacterium | reverse complement strand
TGACCGGCAAAGACGAAGACATCTTCTCATGTGTCGGCCCGACCACCGGGACGGCCACATCATGCACCAGCTTCTCGATGCTCTTCGACGGCAGCCTCGTCCTACCCGGCGGCACCGACCTCAACGCCATCGACCGCATCTAGGCGGCGCCGGCCGCGGCGACGCGCAGGTGCTCCGTCAGATCGGGGAGTTGGGCGTGGGCATTGAGACCACTCGTCGAGGGCATCACGTAGACCGGCGACGGGCCGAGTCGACGTTGTTGCCATCCCGCGCCGGCGGACCGGTCGACGGCGGCACGCCATCCGGAGAGGCCGACCATGCACACCACCTCGGGGCGAAGCCACGTGCAGAGACGATCGAGGCGGGTCAGGCCCTCGCAGTACTCGTCCTTCGTCAGTTCGGCCGCCCGTGGTGTGGCCCGCTTCACGAGATCGGTCATGCCGATGCCGTGTCGGGCGAGGGCGTCGCGGGGGTCGCGGTCGACCGAGACCAATCCCGCCGCCAGCGCAGCGGGCCAGAAACGGTTCCCGGCCCGGCCGAAGCCGACACCCAGATCGGCTGAATGCAAGCTCGGGTTCAGCCCGCACACGAGGACCCGCATCTCAGGGCCCACGAAGTCCGGAAGCGAGCGGAGACGGCGGATGCCGAAGCTCAACGCCGGCCAGTCGTCGCTGCCGTCGCGCTCCCAGTGCACGATCTCGAAGCCGGCGCCGACGACCACGTCGCGAAGCCGGTCGTCGGGCCACAAGGCGAAACGCCGTCCAGCGAAGTCCCCACCGGTCACCTCCGTGAGGTCCTGGTCGCCTCCGAAGAGCACGAGCTCGGCGGGTGCGTCGACTTCCATCACCCGATGGATCTCGGCCAGCGCCATCGGCAGGTCCGGCCGATCGAGGTGGACGTAAACCGATGCCACGACGGCCCCACCGATCGATTCGGTGCGAAACGGGAGATGCGTTGCCTCGCCCCGAACCCGTGGCACGTCGGGGAGTCGTTCGCCCAGCAGCGCGAGCATCGTGGCAGCCGGGTCGAGCCCGATCGCTCCCGTCGGCAACTTCGCCGTGTGGCAGCCGGGTCCGCAACCGAGATCGAGCACGGGTCCATGCGAAGACGACAGCCGCTCGAGCAATCGCAACGGCGGCCCGGTGGCGCGGTCGACGCTCACCGCCTCAGCCGCCCGGCAGCGATGCCTGGAGCTTCTGCATGCCGCTGATCCAACGGTCCCGATCGCCGGCCCGGCGCTGCTCATAGGTCGCGACCTCGGGGTGGGGGAGGATTAGGAACGAGTCGTCGGCGAGGCCCCGAGCGACTGCCTCGGCGACGTCTTCGGGTTCGATCATGCCCATCGCCTTGACCACCTCGATCGCCAGCTCACCATCGGCCTCGGTCATCGGGGTCCGCACACCTTGCGGGCACAGACACGACACCCCCACTCCCTGCTCGCCGTAGGTGATCTTGATCCACTCGGCCAGCGCCACGCACGCGTGCTTGGTCACCGCGTACGGCGCGGTGCCGAGGTTGGTCAGCAACCCGGCGGCCGAGGCAGTCAACAGCAGGTGTCCGCCGCCACGTTCGATCCAGCGAGGGACGAGGTGACGCGCCGCGACGACATGGGCCATCACGTTGACACTCCAGTTGAGATCCCAGACCTCGTTGTCGAGCTCGACCCCGCCGTTGGCGCCGACGCCCGCGTTGCCGCACCAGAGATCGGTCGGGCCGACCTCCGCCTCGATCCGGTCGATCAACGACCCGATAGCGGCCTCGTCGGTCATGTCGACGACCTCGCTGCGCCCACCGATCTCCTCGGCGACGCCGGCGACACCGGCCGCGTTCACGTCGACGCAGACGACTGTTCGGGCGCCGTCGGCCGCGAAACGACGAGCCATCGCCCTTCCGATCCCGCTGGCCGCGCCGGTGACCACGATGTTGGTTCCTGTGACATCCATCCCCGGAGCGTAGGCCGAGTGGACTGTTTCGAGGATCCGTGCGGTCCCGACCCGTCGCTTGGATGTCATCGCGTGCGACTATGGTCTTCAGACACAGCCGTATTCACGAACACCGACCCTGGAGGTCCCGGAGAATGACCGAAGCCCTCAATGGCGAGCAGCTCGACGAAGCGCTCGCAGTGATCGACCGCAGCCTGGGCGATCTGATGCGGCGCGATCTGGTCGCGACTGCCGAGATGGCCGACCTTCTCCTCGATCTCCGGTCGATCCTCACGTTCGTACCGGCCGACCCGGCGGCCGAACCGGCCGGTGTGAACTGACCCTCCGCTCGCCGGGTCGTCAGGCGAGGACGCGGCGGGCCAGGGCGCCCAGCAGTACGCCGACGGCGATGCCGCCGGCGACGTCGGACGCATGGTGGATCCGCACATGGATTCGACTCGTGGCGACGATCGCCCCGACGCCGTACCAGGCCGCGCCGCCGGTGTGACGGGAGAGCAACGCCGCGGCGACCATCGCGGCCGACGCATGGCCGCTCGGGAAGCTGCTGGTGCGGGGCTGACGCAAGGTGTGGGGCCGGGGACCGTCGTGGGCCGGCCGGCGGCGTTTGAACAACGACTTGATCGGTCCGTTGACGAGGGCCGACTCGATGCCCAAGGCACCGCTGACGCCGACCGCGATCATCGGATCGTCCTCGATGATCGCCTGGATGACACCGAACGCGTGCCACAGCAATGAGAAATCAGCGGTTTCCGACGCCGTGTAGTAGAGGCGGTCGAGGACCGGTTGGCCCCGGAATCGCTCCCACCACGCGTCGATCCTCTCGTCGAGCCGATCCACGCCGGCGAGGAACTCGGTCATTCTGATCGAGCGTAGGCGCCGGGTCCGGTGAACATGCCACGATGCCAGCGGCGCGGCGTGAGGACCATGGCCCGGGGATAATCCTCGAACATCCACCGGGCGAAGTTGCGCCGGGTCCACGGCGTCGCGCCGGTGAGCTTGAGCGCGGCCCGGGCCATCCACGGTCGGGCCAGCATGGGAATGAGGAATCGGGCCATGCGGTCGTCGGCGACGAGCTCGGCTCGGGCGTGGTGCGCGTAACGGGTCGTCGGGTCGGCGACCCCGCTCATGATCGCCTCGGCGGCGAGGCGACCGGTCAGCAACGCCTGGCCGATCCCCTCTCCGGTCATCGGGTCGGTCGCGGCGGCGGCGTCGCCGACGAAGAACGTGTGGGGGCCGACAAGGGGCACCCGGCCTATCCGGGCGGGAATCGGCCAGGCCTTGTGCGGGGCCTCCGGCCGGGCATCGGGACCGAGGACATCTCGGACATGAGGCCGCTGCAGGAGATCGGACCACAACTGCTTCATGTCGCCGATCGTTCGCCGACCACCCCGTTGGATCCCGAAGCCGATGTTGGCGCGACCGTTGGCGAGCGGGAACGACCACGCATAGCCGGGAAGCAGGTCCTCTTCGAACCAGATGATCAGCTCGTCACCGGCACGAGGACTCACGTTCTCGAAGTACTGGCGGAACGCGTGCCACTCCCCGCGGTATCCCTCGACGTGGAGCCCCAGCGCCTTGCGCAGTGGCGACCACATGCCGTCGGCTCCGATGACATGCCGGGCTCGAATCGTTCCCAGCGTCGCGATCTCGAGATCGACGCCGTCATCGTGGGCGGTAGCGGCAGCGAGGGCACACCCCTGCTCGACCCGGGCGCCGGCGTCGACGGCGAGATCCAGCAGGGCGGCGTCGAGATCTGCTCGTCGTGCCACCGCGGCATGCTGGCCGGGCCCGTCGGGGAGTCGGTAGCGCCGCTCGGTTCCCGATGGTGCCCGGATGACGACCTCGTCGACAACTCGCCACGAGTCGACCGCGCCGGGATCGAACCCCAGTTGTTCCAGTTCGCGAAGGGCAAGGGTCGTGAGGCCGTCACCACAGCACTTGTCGCGGGGGAAGGTCGCCTTGTCGACGAGGAGCACGTCGCGGCCGGCTCTCGCGAGCAGCGTCGCCGCGGTCGTCCCCGCCGGGCCCGCGCCCACGATCACCGTCTCCACCGAGCTCCCGGGTGGCGTCACGAGCCCGCGACGACCGAGGTGAATGCGGCCCGCAGGTCGCGAAGGAGGCCGTCCGCGTCGGGAACGGCCGCGGGGTCGGAGGCCACGCCGATGTGGGCGACGTCGGCATGGCTCAGCAGCGTGACGTTGAGCGCGCAGCCGCTCAGCGGGCCGAACGGCACCAACTCGGTCACCGGTTCCCCGCAGAGATGGAGCGGAACGGCGCTGCCCGGCACATTGGAAGCGGCGAGATCCACACCGGCGGTCATCGTCGCGAACATGCCCGCCGTCGCCGCCGGCGGAAGCCGACACAGCGCAGAGGCGAGGGGCACGAGCAGGTCGTGGGTGGGTTCGGCCCGCATGTCCCGCATCCGGCGGCGGACCGCGTCGGCGACCTCATCGGCGCGGCAGCCGGGCCGGACCTCGACATCGATGCGTCCGGGGGTCCAGTGGTTCCCGGCCTCGTCGTCGTGGGCTCGGGTGTTGACCGGCACCGACACCCGCAGACGTGTCGTCGCGGTCCCGTCTCGGTGGTGTTCGGCGACACCCATGGCGACGGCGGCGACGAAGGCGTCGTTGATCGTGCCGTCGACGCGTCGCCCCGCCGATCGGAGATCGTCGAGCGGGAGAGAGAACGATCGGAGCTCGAGCCCGGCCGATCGGGCCGAAGGAAGCGCCGACGTTGCGCCGGGGCGAAACATCCGTACCGCCGAGCCGAGACATTCGCCGAGCCGCCGGGCCCCGGCGAGGAGCTCGTCGGGACCGCCGGCGGATGCCAGCGCATCCAATGACCGAACCGTCGAACGCAGCATGCGGGTGCCTTCGTCGCGGACCGCCCTCGCCCGCGACGGCCCGCTCGCCGGTGGTTCGGCGAGCGGGGACGGACCGGGAGGTTCGGGAAGTCGACGGCGTTGCGGGTCGGCGTCGGGCGACAGATCGAAGAGCTCGAGCATCATCGCGACGCCGCCGACTCCGTCGCTGACCGAATGGTGGGCCTTGAGCAGCACCGCCGATCCACCCTCCGGCAGGCCGTCGATGACGGTGAACTCCCAAAGTGGCCGGTCGCGGTCGAAGGGCTGGACGATGAGATCCCGCACGACCTGCAGCAGCCGCCGGTCGTCGCGGCGACTCAGCTGCAGCCGCCGGAAGTGAAATGAGAGACGGAACTCGGGGTCCGGTGACCACCGGGGGGGCGTGAGTCCCAACTGGTCGGTCACGACCCGTTGACGAAGACGGGGAATGACCCGACTCACCCGTTCGACGCGATGGCGGAGCATCTCGGGATCGAGGCGTCGGTCGAACCGGGCGAGCGCGGCGATGGTCGTGCGCAGGCGCGGTTCCCGCTCGATCGCCCAGATCACGGCGTCGACGGCACTCATCGGCTCGTCGACGAGCGTGTCGGTCATGAGCTCATCCTAGGGAGCAGCCCGCTACGGGACAGAGGTCGGGACCGTCGTCGTGGTGACCGGCGTCGTTGTCGTGGTCGGGCGGGTCGACGAACCGTTGCAGGCGATTCCCTCGGGGCGGTAGCGGGCGGTCACGGTGTCGATCTCGGTCCGCCCGTCCTCGACCCAGGTTCGGGTGCGTTCGGTGGTGACCCGGGTGCAGGCCGCCCCTTCGCGACGTTCGGTCTGCCCGGTCTGCTCGCCCGACACCCACTTCGTCGAGTAGAGCCGCACGGTGATCGAATCCTCGTCCGTCGTCGGCCAGAGAAGAATCCCGTAGGGAGTGGTGTTGCTGATCTGCAGGTCCGGTGCGGGGAACGAGACGGTCGCCTCGCGGCCGTACGGGTAGCGACTGATGTAGATCGAGTGGCTCTGGTACTGACCGAAGTCGAGGCCGGCGAAGAACGCGGCGTTGAACAGGGTCGTCGCGTACTGCGAGATCCCTCCCCCCACGGAGCTGCTGAACGTGCCGTTGGCGATGACCCCGGCCGAGACGAACCCGTTCGCGGTCGTGCGTCGGCCGACGTAGTCGTTGACCGAGAAGGTCTCGCCCGGCTCGATGACGGCGCCGCGGGTGAGCTCGGCGATGCGGGCGATGTTGATCACCCGGGTCTGGTTGGGCTTGAAGTTGGTGGTGAACTCGCCGACGAGCTCCTTGATCCCGAGCGATTCCGCCCAGGCGAGCCCCTTGGCATCGGGAGGCTCATCGGGAAAGACGACGACGGGCTCGTCGGATCCGGCTCGGAGCGCGTCCATGAGGTTGTCGGCGGTGTCGGCCGCACAACAACGGGAGCCGGGCAGGGCACCGACGACATAGACCTTCCCGTCGAAGCCGATCGTGAAGCGCACTCCGCTCGCTTCTTCGTCGGCGGGATCCGGCGCCGTGTCGAACGTGATGTCGTCGAGTGTGGCCATGACGCGTTCGGGATCGAAGCGGAGGTCGTCGAGTGATCCGGCACCGTCGACGACGAGCCATTCGCGCAGCGTCGACGCGGGAATCTCCTGCTCGTCGAGCCGGCCGGCCATGATCACGGTCAGCCCCGACGCAGTGAGATCGTTCGCGGCCGCGGCGAGTCCCTGGGCCTGTTCGATCTCCTCGAATCCGCGGACCGGCACGTCGATGGTGGTGACCGAGTCGTCGGTCGCCGCGGCGAGCAGGGCGGCCGCGAGCGCATCGATGTCGACGATCGGAACCGGGGGGATCTCGGTCGACACGAACTCGCCGGAGGCGGCGAGCTCGATCGGGGAGTCGACGACGACGAGCTCGGTCGGATCGCGCTCCACCGCGGCAACCAACGTCGTCCGGTCGATCCGCCACACGGGGTCGACGGTCCGGTCCCGCACGATCGCGGCGACCCAACGGGGGAACCTCGACAGGACCCCGCCACGGAGACCGGCGGCGGCGTCGAGGGTTGCGTCCGTGTCGATCTCGACCCCCCACTCGGCCAACGGCGCGGTGGCGGACCCGAGATCCCAGATCAGCTCGACGGGCCGGTCGGCCGTCACGAGGGTACGAAGACGAGATTCGGCCTCGGCCCGGGGGGTGTTGCCGATCGGCACGCCGTCGACACGCACCGCTCTCGGAATGTCCTCACCGGAGATGATGTCGTCCCAGACGAACCGGCCGAGGACTGCTGCAACCACCACCGCGAGAATCGCCACCGTCACTCGCATGGCGCCGAAGGGTAGTGGGAGATGGGGTCAGAAAAGCCTCAGGTTGGGAGACTCGATCCCGCGGAGCTCGTCGTAGTCGACTTCGACCCAGCCGATCCCGCGGTCGGTCGCCAACACCTTGGCCTGGGGCTTGATCTCCTGGGCCACGAACACTCCCCGAACGGGGCGCAGCAGCGGATCACGATTGAGGAACTCGAGATAGCGGGTGAGCTGCTCGACGCCGTCGATCTCCCCTCGACGCTTGATCTCCACCGCCACCGCGACGCCGTCGGTGTCACGACACATGAGGTCGACCGGACCGATGTCGGTCGGATACTCACGGCGAACGAGCCGCAGCCCGTCGGCGATCGACGTCGGGTCGTCGGCGAGGAGCATCTGCAGGTGGGCCTCGACCCCGTCTTTTTGCAGGCCCGGATCGGTGCCCAGGTCGTGCGAGGAATCGCTGATGATGTCGTGGAAGGTGATCGTCAACACCTCGCCCTTCGGGCTCGTGACCGTCCAGATTCCGGCCTCGGCGTCCTCGACGAGACGGTTCGGGGCGTTCATCCAGTTGAGTGGCTTGTAGGCGCCCCCGTCGGCGTGGATGGCGACACAACCATCGGCTTTGACCATGACGAGACGGACGGCCGCCGGAAGATGGGCTTGGAGTCGACCGTCGTAGTCGACGGTGCACTCGGCGACAACGAGACGCATCGAAGGAACGTAGCCAGGCCGTCAGCCGCGCGCGCGGAGCCGGTCCCGGATCAGTTCTCGACGAATCTGGAGGTCGCGGTACGTCATCGTCTCCACCGTGTCATCGACGCCGAACGCGGCTCGCACGCCGTTGGGGTCGAACTCGTAGTCGCCGGGGTCCATTCCCACCTGGGCGGCGAGGCGCTCCCCGTGGGTGGTGGCGAAGTACGAGGCGATGTGGGCGATCTCGGCGAAGAGATCGAGATCAGGTGCGAGGCGGGCGATCGCACCGTCGAGAAACACCATGTTCTTGACGAACAACATCAGCTCTTTCGGCATTCGCGCGCCGTAGCCCAACAGCGCCTTGATGACTCGCTGGAGCTCACCGACGAGCTCGTCGGCGGTCATCGACGTCGGGTCGACGGTTGGACCGAGGATGCCGAGCTCCTCGGCGACGACCGCGAGGTCGGTGTCGTCCGGCAGGGCGCCGAGGTCACGCAGGGCCGCGAGCTGGCCCATCGGGTCGTTCATCATCCCCGCGATCAGCATGCGGACGAACGCCAGACGCCGCGGCTCGCTCATCCGTCCGGTGATCCCGAAGTCGAGCAGCGCGGTCCGTCCGTCGGGGAGCACGTAGAGGTTGCCGCCGTGGAGATCGCCATGGAAGACGCCGTGGACGAGCGCGCCCTCCATGAAGCCGATCATCCCGGCCCGGACGATCGCGTGGGTGTCGACGCCGTGGCGTTCGTAGGACTCCAGATCGTCGAAGTTGAACCCGTCGAGGCGTTCCATGACCAGAACCCGACGGGTGACCAGTTCGGGATGGGGTCGGGGAACGACGAACTGACGCTGATCGAGCTCGGCGAACACGCGGGCGACGTCGAGCATGTTGTCGGCTTCGACCCGGAAGTCGAGTTCTTCGCTGATCGTGTGGGCGAACACCTCGACGAGGGCCGGAGGGTTGGCGAGTGCGGTCACCGGAATGCGGCCGACCAGCATCGGGGCGATCCAGGCCATCACCCGAAGGTCTTCGTGGACGAGGCGGTCGACGGACGGCCGCTGTACCTTCACGACGACATCGGTGCCGTCGCGCAGCGTCGCCCCGTGGACCTGGGCGATCGACGCGGCGGCGATCGGGGTGCGGTCGAACGACGAGAAGATCGCTTCGAGCGGCGCGCCGAGATCCGCTTCCACGACCCGACGAACGAGATGGAACCCCTCGGCCGGGACCTGATCCCGGCACTTGACGAACTCCGCCACCAGCTCGGCGGGGAAGATGCCCTGGCCGCTCGAGATGATCTGGCCGAGCTTGATGTAGGTCGGACCGAGAATCTCCGCGGCCTCCCGGAGGCGGCGGGACAGGTCGGCCTTCGAGTCCGGACCGCCCTTGCGGCGACCGGTGAGGGTCCACATGGCCAGGGCGCCACCGATGTGGCGAACCACGGTCAGGGCCCGCCGTCCGGGGGGCCGTCCGGACGGCGTGATCAGGGAGGGAAGACGGCGATGGGTGGCCCGGCGAAGCCCCGGCACGTCGACTCGCCATGGCATCTTGTCGGGCTCGACCACCCACGGGCCGTCATCGGTGAACACACCGATGTCGAGATCGCCGCTTGCAGGGTCGTCCACCGCCCCAGTATGGGCCCGGGTCACTCGGTGAACGACGCGAGCGCTTCGAGCACGGAGGCCGCGAGCTCGGGTCGGCACACGAGGAGGTCGGGGAGGTAGGGATCCCGCTGGTTGTAGAGCAGCTCGCTTCCGTCGATGCGGCTGACATGACAACCGGCCGCGGCCGCAACCGCGACGGGGGCGCACGAATCCCATTCGTACTGCCCGCCGCTGTGGGCGTAGATCTCACACTCTCCTCGGATGACGGCCATGGTCTTCGCACCGGCCGATCCCATCTCGACCAGTTCGGCCCCCAACCGCTCGGCGACGTGCGTCGCCGCCGCCGGTGGGCGACTTCGGGAGACGATCATTCGGGGTGGATCGGCGGGTGTGCTCGACAGCGTCGCCGGTGTGCCGGTCGACAAGACCTGGCCGAGGGCGGGCAGGGCGACCGCTCCGGCGATGGGGCGGTGGTTCTCGACGAGAGCGACATGGACCGCCCAGTCGGTGCGGGGGACCTCGGAGAACTCCCGGGTGCCATCCAGTGGGTCGACGATCCACGTGCGTGGCGACCCGAGTCGCACCGGGTCGTCCTTTCCCTCTTCGGACAACACGGCGTCGTCGGGGCGGGCGACGCGCAGACGCGTCACCAGGAGCTCGTGGGCCTGTCGGTCGCCTTCGGCCTTGAGGACCGCCGGGGGGGTGTCGCTCGCGGCCAGGCGGGCTCGCAGCTCGACGAGGAGTCGTCCGGCCTCCTCAGCGAGGTCCGCGGCGAGGGAGTGGTCGTCCGGTGAGGCTGGCATCGGTCAAGGATCTCATTTCACCGGTGGCGTCGGTTGAGTCGGGTGGCTCATATCTTGTTCGCGGTCGCCGACCGTAACATTGAGATCGTCTATGGCCTACGACCTGACCCACCTCCGACAACTCGAAGCGGAATCGATTCACATCTTTCGTGAAGTCGCGGCCGAGTTCGAGAATCCGTGCCTGCTCTTCTCCGGCGGCAAGGACAGCATCGTCATGTTGCGACTCGCCGAGAAGGCGTTCTGGCCGGCGAAGCTCCCGTTCGCGGTGATGCACGTCGACACCGGTCACAACTTTCCCGAGGTGCTGGAGTTTCGTGACCGCCGGGTCGCCGAGCTCGGTGCCCGACTCGTCGTCGCGTCCGTCCAGGAGGCGATCGACACCGGACGGGTCGTCGAGGAGACAGGTGCGCGGGCCAGCCGCAATCGTCTCCAGACCACGGCGCTGCTCGACGGGATCGCCGAGCACCGCTTCGACGCCCTCTTCGGTGGTGCGCGTCGAGACGAGGAGAAGGCGCGGGCCAAGGAGCGGGTGTTCTCTTTTCGCGACGAGTTCGGCGCGTGGGACCCCAAGAACCAACGGCCGGAGGTGTGGAACCTCTACAACGGCCGGATCAAGCAGGGAGAACACATCCGGGTGTTCCCGATCAGCAACTACACCGAGCTCGACATCTGGCTGTACATCAAGGAGGAGGGGATCGAGATCCCCAACGTCTACTTCGCCCACCAGCGTGAGGTGTTCGAGCGCGACGGCATGCTCTTGTCCACGAGTCCGTACATCACGCTGATGGACGCCGAGGAGCCGTTCATCGAGACGGTGCGGTACCGCACCGTCGGCGACATGAGCTGCACCGGCGCGGTCGAGTCGAGCGCCGACACCATCGACAAGATCATCGCCGAGGTGGCGGCGACTCGCATCACCGAACGTGGGGCGACCCGCGCCGATGATCGGGTGTCGGAAGCAGCCATGGAGGACCGCAAGAAGGAGGGCTACTTCTGATGGAGATGCTCCGATTCGCCACGGCCGGCTCGGTCGACGACGGCAAGTCCACCCTGATCGGTCGTCTGCTCTACGACACGAAAACGATCTTCGAGGATCAGATGGAGGCGGTCGAGCGCGCGTCCATCCAGATGGGTTCGGAGTACACCAATCTGGCGCTGCTGACCGATGGTCTGCGGGCCGAACGGGAGCAGGGCATCACGATCGATGTCGCGTATCGCTACTTCGCCACGCCCAAACGCAAGTTCATCATCGCCGACACGCCGGGTCACACGCAGTACACGCGCAACATGGTCACCGGCGCGTCCACGGCCGACCTCGCCATCGTGTTGCTCGATGCCCGCAAGGGAGTGCTCGAGCAGTCGAAGCGGCATGCCTTCCTCGCCTCGTTGCTTCGGATTCCGCATCTCGTGCTCGCGGTGAACAAGATGGATCTCGTCGACTACGACGAGGCGCGCTTCGAGGAGGTCAAAGACGAGTTCCGTGATTTCGCCGCGAAGCTCGACATCGCCGATCTCACGTTCATCCCGGTCTCGGCGCTCCACGGCGACAATGTGGTGGAACGGTCGTCGAACATGGGGTGGTACGAAGGTCCGCCGCTGTTGCACCACCTCGAAGAGGTGCACATCGCGTCGGATCGCAACCTCATCGACACCCGTTTCCCGGTGCAGTACGTCATCCGGCCCCAGTCCGACGAGTTCCACGACTATCGCGGCTACGCCGGCACCGTGTCTGGCGGTGTGCTGCGCCCGGGTGACGAGATCGTCGTCTTGCCATCCGGCTTCCAGTCGACGATCAAGTCGATCGAAACTCTCGACGGACCGCTCGACGAGGCGTTTGCGCCGATGGCGGTGACCGTTCGCCTCGACGACGAGATCGACATCTCCCGAGGCGACATGATCGTGCGGCCGAACAACCAGCCGACCGTCTCTCAGGACATCGACGCGATGATCTGCTGGATGAACGAACGTTCCACCCTCACTCCGGGCGCGAAGCTCGTGATCAAACACACGACCCGCACCACGAAGGCGATCGTGAAGGAGCTGTCGTACCTGCTCGACATCAACACGCTGCACCGCGACGAAGCCGCCACCCAGCTCGCCCTCAACGAGATCGGGCGGGTGCGATTGAGGACGCAGACGCCGCTGTTCTTCGACGAGTACCGCCGCAACCGCGAGACCGGCAGCTTCATCCTCATCGACGAGACGACGAACGTGACCGTTGGCGCGGGAATGATCCTCGGCGAGTCCTCGTGACGTGAGCGATGCCGGTGCCAGCCCGAACGTCGTGTGGCATCCGGGCCATCTCTCCCGCGAAGAACGCTGGGCCGCCATCGGGCACCGGGGGGCGTCGGTGTGGTTCACCGGGCTGTCCGGGTCGGGAAAGTCCACGGTGGCGATGGCGGTCGAGCGGGCACTGATCGAAACGGGCCGACCGTGTTACGTGCTCGACGGCGACAACATCCGGATGGGGCTCAACGGCGATCTCGGCTTCTCGGCCGCGGACCGCGACGAGAACGTGCGCCGGGTCGCCGAGGTCGGCCGTCTCTTCGCCGACGCCGGTGTAGTGGCACTGATCCCGCTGGTGTCGCCCTACCGGGCCGCGCGCGACAATGCCCGAGCGCTCCATGAGGCCGCCGACGTGTCCTTCTTCGAGGTGTTCGTCGACACACCGCTCGAGTTGTGTGAAGCGCGCTACCCCAAGGGCCTCTACGCCAAGGCGCGCGCCGGTGAGATCACGGGCTTCACCGGCATCGACGACCCCTATGAGGCGCCCGTCTCACCCGAGTTGCGCCTCGTGCCCGCCGATGGTGACGCCGAAGCGATGGCGGCGCGCGTCGTCGACCTGCTCGGCTGAGCTGATCAGCATTCGTTTCGTGAACTGACCGCGGCCCCGGGCTCAGCCGGGGCCGGGTTTCCAGTTGCGGTGGTGGTAGGAGCATCTGGCTCTGCCGTTGCGATGGTTGGTGGGCCCACCGTCGTCCCATTCGATGATGTGGTCGATCTCGCAGTGTCGGGCCGGGACCTCACAGCCGTCGTGATCGCACTGACGGTCTCGGGCCTGTATGGCTTGGCGCAGGGCGCCTTTGAAGAGGCGGACCTTGCGGCCGTATTCCAAGATCACGCCCGGAGCCTGGTAGACGAGGCGGCAGACGTGGCCGCCGGCGGCTTCCTCGATCATCTGGGTGGGGGTGATGACGGTGCCGTCATCGAGTTCGCACAGGCGATCGGTGCCCAACGGGGCCGGCGGCGCGGTCCCGAGGAGCCGAGCAAGGGCTTGCTCGAACGTGTCGGTGTCGCTGTGGATGATCACGAGTGGCAGCGGTCGGAGCCCGTCAGCGGGGGCGGTGACAGAGCGCTTTGCCATTTCGACGAGGGCATCGGCTCGGCGTTGCGCAGGGGTACGCCACAGATGCGCCAGGTTGACCGCGTCGCCATGGTTGTTCTTGGCCAGCTGCCAGTCGGCATCGAAGAACTCCTTTTCGATAGTTGGACCACCACGAGTTGCTGCCCTCGACGATCCATCGCAGCCCGAGCCGCATGGGTTGTTTGGGCTGATCGACACCGCGTTGCTTGCGGCGTTGAATGTTGAGATCGTCGAGACCGAACTGGGCGAGACGGTCCCGC
>JAJRXC010000041.1 GCA_024276495.1 Actinomycetes bacterium | reverse complement strand
GGCCGACACGCGGTCGGCGTTGATCCCGTTCAGCGCGGTCATCCGGGGACTCTCCACGACGGCCCGCATCGACAAACCGAGGGACGTGAATCGGAAGAGCAGGCCGAGAAAGGCGACGGCGATCAGGACGATCGCCATCGACATGAGTTCGTCGCGGCTGAATCGGTAGACGCCGAACGGGTCGTAGAAGACCTCTCCTCCCCGCGGCACGATCCCCTTCGGGGGCCGACCGACCACGGGGGCGTAGTCGGCCAGGATCTCGAAGATCGCGGGCAGCGCGACACTGAGTCCGATCGTGACCACGAGTTTCGCCACGGCGGAGGCCGTCCGCAGGTGACGGAACAGGAATCGTTCGAGGATCAGGCCGACCACCGGCGCGAGGACGAAGACCGAGAGGATCAGGGACGGGACGATTCCCCAGTCCCAGTCGTTCTGCGCCTTGAAGAACATCGCAGCCGAGATGTAGGCCTGGGCGCCGAACGCCAGGTTGAACACCCCCGACGTCTTGTAGGTCAAGACGAACCCCATCGCGATGAGCGCGAACACAGCCCCCGACGGCGTGCCCTGGAGGAGCCCGCGGAAGAGGTTCTCGGTGAAGCTGGCGGCGAGGATCACCGGTGAGGATCAGCCGGCGGCGAAGTTGGTCGGTACGGGATCCGACCAAGCGGACGTGTCGTTGGGCCAGCACATGAACGGCGCCGGCTGGAAGCCGACAAAGCCGCCGTCTTGCATCTGCACTGCCGAGAGGCACTCCAGCTCGTAGTCACTCGATGTGTCGTTCTCGGTCGGAGGCACGTGTTGACGACCCCACTCGATGGGGTTGATCAGGCCGTCGGCGGTGTACGTGAGATTGTTCAGGCCGTCGATCACCTTCTGGCGGTCGAAGTCGGGTCCGGCTGCCAACAACCCCTGGAGCATCGTGTCGGCGTTGATCCAGCCGATCATCGTCTGCTCGGCGGTGGGCCCGCCGTGGCGGGGAACCCACTCGTCGTAGAGCGCCTTGAGCTCGCTGCCGGTGTCGTACTCGAACGCCGCGAACTGGGGGATGACGTAGTCGCCGTCGAACAGGTTGCCGGCCTCGGCGACGAAGTCGACGTCGTAGGTGTTGGGGTGGTACATCGTCACCTGGTCGCGGTAGTTCTGGCGGACGAGCTCGTCGGCGAGTGTTCGCATTCCGTTGAGATCGATGCAGGTCGCGATGAAGTCGACACCCGCCTCCTTCATCTGGGTGACCTCCGGGCCGATGCCACCGGCGAGCCCGAACTCGAGATTGGGGTTGCGGTAGCCGACGGTCAGCCCGAGGTCGTCGCCGTAGAACTCGACGGAGTCGGCCAGCGACTCGGCGCACACCCGCGAGTTCTCCGAGTCGCCGTAGCCGAGAGTCGCGACGGTCGTGGAGTCGGAGATCGAGGCGAGCCAGGGGACGGCCCGGCTGGTGCAGGTGGCGCACACCGCGGCGATGTGTCCGAAGACGGTGTCGCGGTTGGCCGACTCGGTCGCGTGGATGTTCCAGACGAAGTTGGGGATGCCGGCGTCGTGGAGGTCGCCCCAGCCGGAGGCGCCGAGGGTGGCCTGGAACGAGGCGAAGCTGGCGTTGTTGGAGATGATGTCGAGCGCCGCCTGCTGATTCTGGAAGAGCTGGTCGTCGATCTCCTCGCCGATGACGAGATCGCGTCCGTAGATCCCACCGCCGTCGTTGATGTAGTCGAAGTAGGCCTGGACCCCGGTGATGTAGCAGTCGAGGATACAGGTGCCGAGCGGGTTGAACTCGCGGATGCCGACGACGGCCACGGAGATCTCGTCGTCGGACACGCCGGGCACCCCCTCGATTGGGACGAACTCGTTGCGGTCGACTTCGGTCGGGGCCGGCTCGGTCGCCGTCGTCGCGTCCGGGGCATCGTCGGCGGTCGCGTCCGCTGCGTCGGTGGCATCGTCGTTCCCTGTGTCGGGCGCGTCGTCGGCCGCGTCGGAGTCAGTTCCCGCGGCCGAATCGCCGACCTCGGCGTCGCCTTGCGTGCCCTCGTCCTCGTCGCCGCTGTTCCCGCACGCGGCAGCAACCAGCGCAAACGCCATGAGAATGGCAAGAAGCCCGATGAGTCGACGATTCATGGTTCCCCCTGGACACGATCCGGCCGGATGCGGTGACACACCTGACGTTGGTGTTAGATCGACGTTAGCGCGGGCACGATGCCCGCTGCACATCGCCTCGAAAGGAGGTCGACGTTCGTGGATCTCTCGTTCGGAACCGAGGCCGACGATTTCCGGGCTGCGCTGCGGCGTTGGCTCGAGAGCTCGCTCCCCCGCGACCTGCGCGGGATGGCCGACGACACCACGTTCGACCGCCGTCGCGCCTGGAACGCGACCCTCTACGAGGCCGGGTACGCGGCGATCGACTGGCCGGCGGAGTTCGGCGGACGTGACGCGTCGGTTCTCGAACAGCTCGTCTACAACCAGGAGATGGCCCGTGCGGGCGCTCCCGGACCGATCAACGCCATCGGCGTCGCCAACATCGCCCCCGCGATCATGACGCTCGGCACCGAGGAGCAGAAGGCGCGGTTCCTCCGGCCGATGCTGCGAGGCGACGAGATCTGGAGCCAGGGCATGTCCGAGCCCGGGGCCGGGTCCGACCTCGCGTCCCTGCGGTGTCGGGCCGAACGTGACGGTGATCGTTTCCTCGTCAATGGACAGAAGACGTGGAACTCGCTGGGGCATCGGGCCGACTGGTGCCAGCTCTATGTGCGGACCGATCCGGAAGCTCCGAAACACGAGGGCATGACATGCCTGCTGGTCGACATGCACACGCCCGGGGTCGAGACGCGGCCGATCACGACGATCGGCGGCTCCCTCGAGTTCGCCGAGGTCTTCTTCACCGATGTCGAGGTCCCGGCGAGTGCGGTGCTCGGCGAGATCGGGGCCGGTTGGCACGTCGCCACCCGCACCCTCGGGTTCGAGCGGGCCGGCGTCGCCAAGCTCGCGCTCATGTTGCGGGAGAACTTCGATCGGCTGCTGGCCGATGCCGGTTCGGAGCGGCGGGTCGACCCGGTCAACCGGCAACGCCTGGCGGCCTGCTACATCGACACCGAGCTCCTGCGCCTGCTGGCCGAGCGGACGATCTCGGCCGCCATGCACGGACGGATGCCCGGCGCGGAGGCGAGCGTCGTGAAGCTCGCCTGGTCCTCCATGGAACAGCGGGTCGCCGAGACCGCCGTCGACATCCTGGGGCTCGCGGCATCGAGTACCGGATGGGAGGACCGTCTCCTCGCCAGTCGGTCTCTCACCATCGCCGGAGGAACGACCGAGGTCAACAAGAACATCGTCGGTGAGCGGGTGCTCGGACTGCCCCGGGAGCCGAAGGCGAGCGGCGGATGACCCGAGCCGGGTCGAGGGGGGCCGTTCGGTTCATTTCGCCGGCGACGCCAATTGGTGCCGTGGCGAGTGATGGGCAAATCCTCGACGACATCGTCGAGATGGCCGGGCGTGGTTCGACGTTGCTCGATGTGGGCGCCGGCAACGGCTATTTCGTGAAGCTCGGTCGAGACGAGTTCGGCCTCGCGGCCTCGGGCATCGAGATCTCCGACGCGGCGGCGGGATTCGCATCCGACGTGTTGGGCGTCGACTTGATGGTCGGCGACATCTCCGATCACGAGGGCACCGACGACGTCGTGACGACTTGCTCGGTGATCGAACGCGTGGCCGACCCGGTCGCCATGATCGAGATGCTGGGGGCCGAGCTCTCCCCGGGCGGCCTGCTCGCGCTCGCCACACCGAATCCCGGATGCATCCGACGACGGGTGAAGGGGGTCAGGCGATGGGCCATGATCTGCCCACCGCACCACCTCAGCGTCCTCACCGGTCGCGGGCAGGACGCCCTGCTCGAGCGGGCCGGATTCGAGCCCCATCGACGAGAGACGATCAGCACCCATGTGAAGTCGGTGAAGCGCATCGACACGTCCGGTCAGCACCTTCGTCGGGCCGTCTTCCGAGGCCTCCGCGTGACCGGCCTCGGGGCTGACCAACCCGTGTTCGCCCGCGCGACGCGCTGACGTCAGGCGTCGACCGAGCGGCGGCTCAGGAACACCCAACCGCTCGTGCACACCACGAACAGGCCGACCAGGACGATGGCGTGGTCGTCGCCGTCGCCGATGTCGAGCCAGGGCTCCTGAAGGGCGCGAAGCACGTGGGTGAGCGGCAGCCAGCGGGCGACGGTCGCCATCGTCGAGCTGAGGACCTCCGGTGGCGGGCCTCCGCCCCCGAGCAGGAAGCTCGGGATGAACAGGGTCAGGCCGATCCCCTGGGCCGAGCGTGCGCTCGGCATGAGCCAGCCCAGGAGGGTGCCGAAGCTCACGAACGCCACCGCGCCGAGACCGCCGTAGAGCACGGTCTTCGCCGGGAATTCCACCCCGGGCACTCCATAGCTGACCGCGGCGGTGGCGACGACGAGCACCGCGGCGACGGCCGTCATCACGAGGCTGACGATCGAGATCGCGGTCGGGAACATCCAACCGGCCACCCCGGCGGCGCGAAACCGGCGCAGCACCCCTCGTTCCCGGTAGGACGCGATCTGGGTGGGCAGCATGATCAGACCGATGGCGCCGGTGGCGACCGCCACGTACGCCGCGGCGTAGTAGTCCGACGGGATCGCCCCTTCGAACGCGGTGTCCCCTTCGCCGAACACGCCGCCCAGAATCAATACGAGCACGACCGGGAAGGCGAAGACGAACGACAACACGAGTGGCTCGCGGCTCGCGAGGCGGAGCTCGGTCCGGGCCATGCGACCGAGCATCGTGAACGAGCCGGGTCTGCTGCCGCTGTTCATCGTGTGCCCTCGTCGCCGATCAGCGGCAACAGGGCGTCCTCCAGAGAGGGTTGCTCGATCTCGAGATCCGCGGGTACGGCACCGAGCTCGACGAGAAGGGCACAGGTGTGGGCGACGGTCTCGTGGTTGCCGGTCACCGTGACACGACCGTCGACCTCGTCGACGCCGACACATCCGGGAAGACTCCGGACCCGCGGTGCGTCGACCGGAGTGGCCGGCGTGAATCGGATCCGGGACCGGCCGCCGAATCGAGCCCGGAGCTCTCGGGGCGATCCGTCGGCGACGATCCGGCCGGCGTTCATGACCGCCACCCGGTCACACAGCACCTCGGCCTCGTCGAGGAAGTGGGTGACGAGGAGAATCGTCGTGCCGGCGCGCCGGAGCTGCTCGATCAGCTTCCACACGACGCGCCGGGCGGAAGGGTCGAGGCCCTGCGTCAGTTCGTCGAGGAAGACGACTTCGGGCCGGTTGAGAAGGGCGAGCGCGATGAACAATCGCTGTTGTTGTCCACCGGAGAGGGCGCCGTACGCGGTTCGTCGATGGGCGGTGAGGCCCCAGGTGTCGAGGACCATCTCGAGCGGGTCGGCGCCCGGCCCGGCGTAGAACCTCAACGCCTCCTCCACTCGCTACCGGTCCGGCATGGCCGAGTCCTGGAGCTGGCTGCCGATCAGGCCCGAGAGCTCACCGCGGTCGACCATCGGGTCGAGTCCGCAGACTCGAATCGTGCCGGCGTCGGCTCGCCGCAGGCCCTGCATGCATTCGACGGCGGTCGTCTTTCCCGCGCCGTTGGGCCCGAGGATCCCGACGACCTCGCCTCGCCGGACGACCAGATCGAGATCCTCGACCACCGCCAGGTCGTGGTAGCGCTTCGTGAGCCCGGTGACCTCGATCGCCGCTGACATCCCCGCCAGGCTAGATGAGCTTCGAGAGCGGGGCGAGGCTCAGCCGAGGGCGGCGTCGGCTGTCTGCGCGGCGAGGGCGATCATCTCCGGGTCGTGGGCGTTGGCGACGAGGTTGAGGGTGACGCCGTCGATGCCGGCGTCGACGAGATCACGGATCTCCTCGCCGATCTCGTCGGGATCACCGAGCGTCAGCCTCGGGACCATCAAGTCGACGACCTCGGCCGGCCAGTTGTGGGTCTCGATGAACTCGTTCGCGGCGGCCATCGCATCGTCGTGGGTCCGACCGATCACCATCATCACGAGCTTCGTGACCGTGATCTCGGCGCGGTCGCGGCCGAGCCGCTCGCAGTGGGCGGCGAGCGCATCGAGCTTGCGGGGGATCTCGTCGATGGTGCAGGTGAGGTTGGACTCGTCGGCGTACTGGGCGACCATGCGCAGCGTCTTCTTCTCTCCGGAGCCGCCGATCATCACAGGAATGTCGGAGATGGGCGCAGGTGAGTTGATGGCTTCGGAGACGCGGTAGTGGGCGCCGTCGAGTGTCGGTCGTTCGCCTCGCAACATCGGCAGGATGATGTTGAGCGCCTCTTCGAGCTTCTCGAACCGTTCGGTGAAGGAGTTGAAGGGAATCCCGAAGGCGTCGTGTTCGAGCTCGAACCATCCCGACCCGATCCCGAGGGTGGCCCGACCGTGGGAGACATGGTCGAGGGCGGTGATCGTCTTGGCCAGGATCGCCGGAAACCGATATGTGTTGCCGGTGACGAGCGACGAGAGGCGAACAGTCTCGGTGTGCTGCGCGAGCGCGGCGAGCGTCGTGTAGCACTCGAGCATGTAGTCGTCGGGATCACCGATCCCCGGCAGTTGGTAGAAGTGGTCCATCAGGAAGATTCGGTCGAATCCGCTCTCCTCCGCCGTCTTCGCCTGGGTGACGAGGTTGTCGAAGATCTGGTCGGGCCCCACGCCGGGATAGGTGAAGTTCGGGATCTGGTAGCCGAGTCGGGTCATCGTGGTTCCTCTTGGTCTGTGACGTTCTGACACTCTAAGCATGGACTGTCAGCTTGTCGATGTCGTCGTGGTCCGTCATGATGTCGACGTGACCGAACCGGCCGACTCGGACAAGAAGGTGGCGATACTCGCCGCCGCCCTCGAGAAGTTCTCGGCCTACGGATTCGCCCGCACCTCGATGGTCGACATCGCATCGGCTGCCGGGATGTCTCGTCCGTCCCTGTACCAGCACTACGGGAACAAGGAGGAAATCTTCCGGGCGATGCTCGAATGGGTCCTCGACGACGCGGCGGACAAGGCTCTCGTGGCGCTGACGGCGGAAGCCGAACTCGCCGCGCAGATCGATGGATTCCTCCAGCGGTGGTACGGCGATCTCTCCCAACGCCTGTGGGCGACCGAGCACGGCGCGGACCTGGTCGAGGCGAAGGCCGGCCATGCCAAACCGGTGGCCGACGCCGTGAATCGTCGGGTTCGCAAGGCAGTCACGGGCCACCTGACCACCCACGCGGTCGCGGACGTCGATGTCGTGACGCTGGTCGACCTGCTCCTGCTGTCTCCGGTCGGATTCAAGTATGACGACCCGTCCCTGGCCCGTCTGCGGCGACGGCTGAGCGCGCTGGCTGCGTCGGTCGCCGGGTCGGTGGCGGGCCGGCCATAGACGACGCGGTGTCGTCGTCACGGCACCGGCGGACCCGGCGAGGGTCCGTCCTCGGCCCGTTCGAGTTCCCGGATGTCTTGGCAGTAGGTTCGATTCCATGGCCGATGTCGAGAGTCCCACTGCCGAAGTCGAGGCGTTCGTCGACACGAACTGGACCCTCGATCTCACCCTTCGTGCATGGTGGGACCGGCTCGCGGCCGCGGGGTTCGCGTTCCCGACGTGGCCCGAGGGCCTCGGAGGGCGCAGCTGGTCGGCGGGACGGGCCCGCGAAGTGGGTGCGGCGCTGGCCGCGGCAGGGGTCGTCGGCCCCCCGGCCGGTGTCGGACAGAATCTCGGCGGGCCGACGCTGGTGGCGCATGGCACGCATGAACAGCAACGGGCTCTGGTGCCGCCGCTCGCGTCCGGAGCCGAAGGATGGTGTCAGCTCTTCAGCGAGCCCGGCGCCGGATCCGATCTCGCCGGTCTCCAGACCAGGGCGGTGCGAGACGGCGACGAATGGATCGTCAACGGGCAGAAGGTCTGGAACTCGTCGGCCCACATCGCCGATCGGGGGCTGCTCCTGGCGCGGACCGACTCCTCGGTTCCCAAACACGAGGGCATCTCCTATTTTGTGATCGACATGGATCAGCCCGGGGTCGAGACCCGTCCGCTGGTACAGATGAACGGGGAGGCGGAGTTCTGCGAAGTGTTCCTGACCGACGCCCGGATCCCGGCCGATCGGCTCATCGGAGGGTTGGGCGACGGCTGGTCGGTCACGCAGACCACGCTGGCCGTCGAACGGGCCGGGGTGGCGTCGAGCGGAGCCCGCGGTCTCGTCAGCGGTGTGCCCGGCCGGCTGGGGGGCATGCTCGACCGAACTGTCGGCGAGGTCCTCGACCGCGCCGCCCGTTCGCGACGCCGCGCGATCAGCGGGTTCGTCATCGACAACCGGTCGTTCCGGCAGCTCGCGGAGGCGGCGGGCCGAAGCCGCGATCCGATCGTTCGACAGCAGCTCGCGTCATTCCGCACGAGTACCGACATCAACCGCTACAGCGGGCTGCGGGCCAGGGCCTCCGCCGCGGCCGGGAATCGCCCCGGGCCGGAGTCGTCGACCGGCAAGCTCGCGATGTCCGACATCGCCAAGGCATCGCGGGATCTTGCCTTCACGTTGCTCGGCGCCGACGGAATGCTCGCCGACGAGGACGCGCCCGCCGCCGGCGCCTACCACCTGGTCGCCCTCGCGAGTTTCGGCGCGGGAATGGGCGGGGGAACCGACGAGATCCAGCGCAACGTGATCGGGGAGCGGGCGCTGGGCCTGCCCAAGGAGCCCCAGGTCGATCGGGGAGTGCCGTTCGACCAACTGAGGGTCGGGACGCAGCGACGAGACGACGAAGGAGAGTCGAACCCATGACAGATGCGCCGAAACGCCGGGGCGTGCGGATGACCGCCGACGAGGCGTGGGCCTTCGTCGAGTCGGCTCACACCGGCATCTTCACGACCCTGCGCCGAGACGGAGTCCCGATCGCGTTGCCGATCTGGTTCGCCACGTTGGATAGGCGCATCTACCTCTCGACGCGGGGCAAGAAGGTCAAGCGGGTGGCCAACGACAGCCGTTGCTCGTTTCTCGTCGAGGCTGGTGAGCGCTGGGCCGAGCTGCAGGCCGTGCACCTGACCGGGGTGGCAAACATCATCGAACCCGACGAGGAGCTGGCTGCTCGCTTCGGCTCACAGATCCGCGACAAGTACGCGGCATTTCGCACCACGACGAAAGCGATGCCGGACGCAACCCGTGAGGTCTACGCGGCGGCGGGATCCATGATCGAGATCGTGCCCGACGAGCGCATCGTCTCGTGGGACAACAACTTCCTGGGGCTCGCCTGAGTCATCGAGCGGTTGCGAGCTCGAGCACGCCTGACAGGCCGCGGTCGTGCCTGCTCTCGCCGAGGTAGGGACTGACCCCGATCACCTCGACATGATCGGGGAGCTCCTCGGGCCTGTCATCGACGAACACGCGGGGGCGGTGCACGGTCGAGAGATGATCGATTCTCCACCGGCCATTGCCGTCGCGCTCCTTCTTCCCGTGGAATTCGGCGAACAGGTGGTCGATCTCGAACTGGCGGGCCCGCTGCTCGGAGTAGTCCGCACCGCCCGCACTCCAGAGCACGACCGCGATGTCGCGCGATCGCAGCGACTCGATCACCTCGCGAGCGAGCGGGCGAAGCGACGACCCGGTGATGGAATCGATCAGGCAACCGTCGACATCGAACACCCATGCGTCGGTCACGTTCCCGCGGCTCTCCGCTCCCGCAGGATCTCGTGATGGCGGGCCATCATCTCGATCGCTCTCGTCGCCATGTCGGCCGGCGGGTCGGGAAGTCGGACCGGGCCACGCTCGCGTGAGGGAAGGGCCACGGTGGCACTGGCCGGCGCGGTGACGACATCTCGCTGGTTGGTGGCCCGGAACTCGATGTCGACCAGGCATTGGTCGTTCTCGATCCGTTTGCCGGTGATCTCACCGGTGATGATGTGCGCGTCGCCCAGATAGTTGAGCTTTCGCATCTCGTCGTGCTGGCGAACGATCCAGCCGTCGTCACCGATCCAGTCGGTGAGGTAGTGGGTCAACCAGCACTCGCGCATCACCCCGTAGTCGTAGGCCATCGGATTGCCGATGGCCTTGGCCCAGTCGCTCTCCCAATGGACGCGCTGGCTGACGTCGGGGATACCCGCCTCGTTCTTGATGTAGAACTTCGGGATCCGTTGGCGGTTCTTGTACCCGATCCTCGACGAGGAGATGTTGTAGGGCGCGAAGCCGTAGCCGCCGGCGTGAAAGCAGATGATCTCCGTGAGGGTCAGGGGCCCCTTGGCCATCCGGGGGAGTGCGTCGCCCACGGAGACGTCCTCGAACCAGCGGGGTTCGGCACCCCTGGGTTTCTCGGCTGCGTAGATCGCGTCATGGGCCGCGATCTCCTCGTCGGTGTAGGTGGCCGGTTCGATGTCGAGATACTTGCCCTTGTCCCGGGCCCGCTTCCTCGCCGAGTGGATCAGGATCACCCGCTGGATCGCCACGACCTCGGCTCGCTGATTCATCTGCACGGTCCTCGAGACCCGCATGACGGACCGCCCGGCGAACTCCGACTTCTTCTCCTGGGTCGACTCGATCCCGCCGAAGCTGAAGAGCTGATCGCCGGGGAGGACCGGACGGAACCACTCCATCGACTGGCCCGACACGAAGAGGTGGATGCCGGCGAAGAGCCCGCGCGTTGCCCTGCGGACGTCCTCGGGCAGGCGGTCGCCGTACAGCGGTGAGTTCATGGCGATCGAGATCATCGGCGGGGCGATCTGGCTCCCCCAGCGGGTGGTCTCGCCGTACTCGGGATCGACGAACAGCGGATTGTCGTCGCCGTACCCGCGGGCGAGTTTCCGGATGCCGTCGGGGGGAAGCACGCTGTAGTACTCGCGGGCCCCCGATGGCGCCACCAAGCCGTTGAGGAGCATCGAGCGTTCGATGTCCTCGTCGGTGATCTCATAGGCGGTTTCCCGCTCGAACTCTTCCTTCATGTCGGCCATGTCGGCTCCTTCGGCGTGACTCGGCTAGATGGCACGGTCGTGCCCCTCCCAGTACGGGGCCCGCAGCGTGCGTTTCTGGATCTTCCCGTTGGGGAGGCGGGGCAGCGTGTCGACGAACTCGATGCGCCGCGGAAGCTTGAATCGGGCAAGGCGTTCTTCGCAGAAGCTGCGGAGCCCGGCCGCGGTCTCGTCGCCGGCGGCGATGCCGTCGGCGGGTTCGACGATGGCCAGGACCTGCTCGCCCCATTCCTCGTCCGGAATCCCGATCACCGCCGCATCGCCCACCAGCGGACAAGCCAACAGCACGCTCTCGATCTCCGCGGGATAGATGTTCACCCCGCCGGAGATGATCATGTCGACGACCCGATCCTGAAGGAAGAGAAGACCGTTGTCGTCGAGGTAGCCGACGTCGCCCAGCGTCACCATGTCGTCACGGCGCATCCTGGCCGTCTTGTCGGCGTCGTTGAAGTACTCGGTGCTGCGGGCCTGGGCCGACTCGATCCAGATCTCCCCCGCCTCGCCGGCGGGGAGTTCGCGGCCGACCTCATCGAAGATGTGCACGGTCACCCCGTGGATGGGTCGACCGACCGTCCCGGGGTGCTGCAGCCATCGCCAGGGAGTCGCGATCGTGGCGACCGACTCGGTGCCGCCGTAGGTCTCGTAGACGACCGGCCCGAACCACTCCATGAACGCCGCCTTGACATGGACCGGGCACGGCGCGCCGGTGTGCATCACACCGGTGATGCTGGAGACGTCGTAGCGGTTCCGTTCCTCCTCGGGAAGGGCGAGCAGACGGTGGAACATCGTCGGCACCATCTGGGTGCTCGCCACATGATGACGCTCGACGAGCTCGAGGAATCCGGTGGGCGTCCAGGAGTCCATCAAGACGATCGTGTTGCCCGCATGGAGGGCGGCGAACGCCGAGGCCGACGGGCCCGCGTGGTACAGCGGACCGCACACGAGGTGGGCCCTCGGGCCGATCGGCATCCCGAAGCCCGGGCAGTAGACCCGCGCGGCCGCGCCCAGCGTGGTGTCGGCGTCGTCGACCGGGAGGGGTCGGCGGACCCCCTTGGGCTTGCCGGTGGTGCCCGAGGTGTAGAGCATGAGTGTCCCCGTTCCGGCTCCTCGTGGCGGGTCGGCGCGGTCGCCGGCCAGTTCGGCCAGCGGGCGGAACCCCGGCGCCTCGGGTTCCGCGAAACGGCACTCGGGCCGGACGCCGGCCTGCTCGACTCCGGGCCGACAGGTCTCGACGAGGTCGCGGTGGACGACGACCGCACTCGCCTGGCAGTCGGCTATGACGTGGGCGACTTCGGGTGCGGCGAGATGAGAGTTGACCGGGGTCAGGTAGAGGCCCGACTCCATGGCGGCGAGGTAGACGGTGAAGATCGCGGGAACGTTCGGCAGGACCATCGCGACCGCGTCACCGCGGCGAAGCCCGAGCTCGTGTAGACCGCGGCCGACGGAACGGCTGGCGGTGAGAAGTTCGCCGAAGGTCGTCCGGTCACCATTGCCGGCGACGACGGCGATTCGTTGTGGCTCGGCTGCGGCGACCGACCAGAAGCCGGTCGGCTCGTTGTCGCTCAACCGGCGTCGACCCCGATCAGGCGGGCGATGTTGCCACCCATCACCTTGGCGATGTCCTCTTCGGGCAACCCCTCGAGCTGATCGACGAAGCTCACCGGATCGGCCATTCCTTCGGGGTGGGGGTAGTCGGATCCGAAGATGACGTTGTCGACGCCCACGAGATCGATCAGACCCATCGGGTCCTCTTCGTGGAAGGGATGCACCACGATGCTGCGCTTGAGAGCGGCGACCGGGTCCTCCATGAAGAGCTGGGGCTGCCCCGAGTACATGCGTTCGAGCCGCGACAGGAGGGGCCGGACCCATCCGCTGCCGTTCTCCACCGGGGCGAAGCGGATGTCGGGGAATCGACTGGCGAGACCGTGGCCGATGATCGACGCGATGGTGTCGAAGATCGGGCGGTGTTCACCGCTGATGATCATGGAGAACGTGGAGAAGGTCTCGAAGGGCCGGAACTCCCGGTTACCGCCGCCCTCCCAGTGGTTGAGATACTTCTGGTAGCCGCTGTCGGAGGCGTGCATCCCGACGAGCACCCCCGACTGCTGTACCCGCTCCCAGAACGGGTCGAACTCCGGCAGCGCGAACGATCGCGGACCCGCGAAACCCGGAACCGGAGCGGGACGGATCAGAATGATCTTGGCTCCCCGTTCGAGCACCCATTCGAGTTCCTCGATGGCTTTCTCCACGACCGGGAGGGTGATGACCGGGGTAGCGTAGATCCGATCGGCATAGTTGAACGTCCAGGTCTCGTACATCCATTCGTTGAGGGCGTGGATGATGGCGTGGATCGCCAGCGGATCGTTCGGCAGCCGCTCCTCGACCACGCTGGCCAGGGTGGGCCACATGATCGAACGGTCGAGACCGAGTTCGGTCATGAGCTCGAGTCGGGGCTCCGGGGCGAAGTAGGCGGGAATGGATCTGATCGGGGGCATCCGACCGCCCTTGCCGCCGAGGTCGCGGCCTTCCTGACGGGCCCGGAACTCCTCTTCCTGGGCGCCCGGGGCGGCGACGACGTTGAACGTCGGATTGGGGATGTAGTCGCTGATGACGTTGTTCACCGCGATCTTGGTGCGGCCGTTCACCTCGACGTACTTGATGACCCCCTCGTATTCGTCGGGGATGAACTTCGTCAGTGCGTCGACCGTTTCGTACATGTGGTTGTCGGCGTCGAAGATCTCGAAGCTGAAGGTGCGAGACGCCATGGTGGCTCCTTGTGAGGCGAACTTGTAGTGATGCCGGTCCCACCATAGCCAAAGATGACATGACTGTCAGAAATCGCGGGGCACAGGTCGGGGAGCCAGGGATTCTCCGACCGCCGGAGTCGCCCACGAGGCAAGATCCCGCTGGGCGCGACGAACGAGCAGACCCAACACGGAGGGATCGCCGACCGCGCCGGCGCGGGTGGCGAGGTCCACGAGCTCACGGTCGTCGACTTCACGGCCGATCGTGGCTCGGCGGTCTTCGCTCTCGAGTCGGCGAACTTCGTCCGAGAGTCGGTCGCGGGCCCGCAGATGTTCCAGGGTGAGCAGGGAGGCGCGGGTTCGGAGCTTCACCGTGGGGTCCGTGAGCGAGGGGATCACATCTGCGACGAGCCCCTCGATCGCGTGGTCGTGAAGAGAGGTGTCGATCGACGAATCACCCTCGGGCGGATCGATCGGATCGAAGGCGACATCCATGACGGCGGCGAGGCAACATCCGAGCTGGAGCAGGAAACGGTGGTGCGGGGCCCGATAGGCGATGTAGCCGAGAGCACCGCCGCCGCGGGCGAGCGTCATCGCGGTGGTGAGCGCGCACCGCAGTTGGACGGACACGGCGCAGTAGCCGACCGAACGCTCATCGACAACCGGCCCGCCGGCCTCCCGGTAACGCGCGTCACGTCGTGCCGGATCGGCCGGGAGCCCCGAGTCGGCGATTCCGGTGATCGCGCCGTCTTCGGCCAGGAAATTGCCCGGACCGGTGTCGCCCTGGAGCAGCACCGTCCGTGCGACCTCGGCGGGTGGGTTCCGATCGAGCCACTCGAACGCAAAGACGAGCATCGGATCGAGGGCGGGCAGGCGGCGGTCGGCCAGCGACCTCCAGCGGCGAAGATCGGCACGGGCATGGTCACCGGGGTCGACCGGTCGAACGAAGCCGGGGAGCTCCAGAGCATCGACGTCGAGGGAGTGCAGCGTCCCGATGGCGTCCATCAGCGACTCGAGAACCGATTCGGCCTGGTCCGCGGGAAGCCCACGGGTCCTCGACGTGCCGGGCAGGCGATCGAGGAGGATGGCCGAGCCGTCGGCGGACATCCCGAGAAGTGCCGACACGGGAACCGCGGTCGCCTGAAGGGCGCGGTAGACCACGGCTTCGCGGGCCAACGACATGTCGGTTCCGGCGAACACCCCGGCGCCGGTCTCCACTCGCAGGACCGCGGCGACGGGCCCCGTTCGGCGTTCGACATCGACGTACCAGAGGTCGCGTGAACCACCGATCAGGCCCCTCGACTCGGCCACGATGCGGCCATCGAGGACCTCCTCGACCCATCTCCGATGCTGTTCGTCCATGTTTCCGGCCCTCTTCTGTCCCCGGGCCCTCTTGGTTCTCCGGCCTCGTCGCCCACTATCGTCGATCGTGCCCTCGATGATCGAAGGAGGCCGTGTGGCCGAACCGACGGACGCGCTCCTCGCCGACACCCGCGACGGGATTCTCACCCTCACCATCAACCGGCCACACGTCGGCAATGCGCTCGATGGGCCGACGGTCCTCGAGTTGATCTCGGTGCTCGCCGACCTCGCGGCCGATCCCGGCGCGGTTCGCGCCGTGCTCCTGCGCAGCGAAGGCACCCACTTCTGCACGGGTGCCGACATCAGCGGTGGGGCCGGTGGGCGGGGTGGCGAACGGCCCGCTGTCGGGCACATGGTCCGGACTCTGAGAACCGGCCCTCATCGGCTCGTCGAGATGTTGTGGAACTGCCGACTTCCGGTCGTCGCGGAGCTCACGGGTCGCACATCGGGGCTCGGGCTCCACGTCGCCCTCTCGTGTGACGTCACCGTCGCCGCGGAGAGCGCCACCTTCGCCGAGCCGTTCGTTCGACGGGGATTCAACGTCGACAGCGGCGGGTCGTGGCTTCTTCCCCGCTTCGTGGGGTTGACCCGGGCGAAACGGCTCCTCTACACCGGCGCGGCGATCGACTCGGCGACCGCATTCGACTGGGGCCTGATCTCCGAGGTCGTCGCCGACGACGAGGCCGGGAGCCGCGCCGCGGAGATGGCCGCCGAGCTGGCGACCGGGCCGACGTTCGCGCTGGGAACGATGAAGCATCTCCTTCATCGAAATCTCGTCGTCGACCTGCCCGACGCGATGGCGGAGGAGGCGCACGGCATCGAGCTCTCGATTCGCAGCGACGACTTCAAGGAGGGGATGAAGGCCTTCGTGGAGAAGAGGCCCCCCGAGTTCACCGGCCGCTGACATGCGACTGTGCGATCTCAGCGCGTCGTCGGCATCGAGTTGCCGCGCACGTCCCGGAACGGCACATCTCGGTCGGCGGCCCACTCCCGGGGCATGCCGAGTACCCGCTCGCTGATGATGTTGCGTTGGATCTCGTTGCTCCCGCCGCCGAGGCAGTAGCCCTGGCGGGAGAGGAACGTGTTGGCGATGGAGTTTCCCTCCTCGTCGTCCTCGGCCCAATCGATGGCATCGCTCCCGGCCAGCTCCAACATGATCTCGGTGCGGCGCACACCCGTCACCGCGTTGAACAGTTTCAGGATCGCCCCCGCCGCCGGAGCGAGGCTGCCCGATCGGGAACCCTCGGTCACCCGGCTGACGAGGGCGGCCGCCACGAGCTGATCGACATGGGCGTCCGCCACGAGTTGGCGGGCGATCGGGTCGTCGACTCGCCCCGCCCGGCGGGCGAGTCGCACCATGAGCGGGTCGCGGCCTCGGGTTGCGCCTCCGAGCGTGCGTCCACTCGTGTACGGCGAACCTCCGCCGACCGCGGCGCGTTCGTGGAGCAGCAGCCGCGACGCAACCGACCAGCCGTCGTCGACGTCGCCGATCACGTTCTCGGCGGGGATCGTGAGATCGTCGAAGAACTCCTGGCAGAACTCCATCGATCCGTCGACCTGGCGGATCTGATCGATCTGGATCCCGGGCTGATGGATCTTCACGATGAACATCGTGAGACCTCGGTGTTTGGGGACATCCCAGTTGGTTCGAGCGAGACACATCGCGTAGTCGCTCTCGTACGCGGCGGTGCTCCAGATCTTCGAACCGTTCATGATCCAGACGTCGCCGTCGCGATCGGCCCGGGTCAATGACCCGGCGAGATCCGATCCACCGGTCGGCTCGGACAAGAACTGCACCCACAACTCCTCGCCGCGCAGGATCGCCGGGAGGTGTCGTTGCTTTTGTTCCTTGGTTCCGAAGTCGACGAGTGTCGCGGCGAGGATCCCGAGGGTCGGCACATTGAACGTGAACGGCATGTCGTAAGGGAGGGACTCCTGCGTGAACGCCTGTTGGTACTCCGGGTCGAGTCCCAACCCGCCATGGTCGGCGGGGAAGCAGATGCCCGCGAAACCGCCATCCCAGAGGGTTCTCTGGAGTTCGCGGTCGTGGTCGAGAAGTTCGGCTCGGGTCGCGGGAGCGACACGATCATCGAGACGGGGCATGCTTTCGGCCAGCCACGTTCGGGCTCGGAGACGAAACTCCTCGACGGTCTCGTTCACGGTCGTCACATCCCCACCAGTGTCGCGATTCGTTCTCGATGCTCGGCCGGTGTGCCGTACATCTCGCGGTTGAGCGTGGCTCGGCGGAGGTACAGGTGGAGATCGTGTTCCCAGGTGACCCCGATGCCGCCGTGCATCTGGACACAGTCCTGGATGATGTCGGTCGCGCGGGGCCCGATGTAGGACTTCGCCGCATGGGTCAGCTCGTCGGCCTTCTCGATCGCGAGGTCGTCCGAGGCGGCCTCGCGCTGCACGGCCCGGGCGAGCGCGGTGGCGATCCCGTGGGAGGCCTCCAGCCACATCTTCATGTCGGCGAAACGATGTTTGAGCGCCTGATAGGACGCCAGCGGCCGTCCGAACGAATGACGGTCGGCCACATACTCGAGGGTGAACTCGAGCACCCGATCGAT
>JAJRXC010000040.1 GCA_024276495.1 Actinomycetes bacterium | reverse complement strand
GTTGTGGATCCAGGTCTCGGTGCCGGCGCTGATCTTGCCGATCAGGGTTCCGGAGTCCTTCTCGAGCACCATCGAACCGCCACCGAAGATGGCGTTGGTCATCACCAGCGGGATGAGCACCTGCATCGTGGTGACACCGGCGTTCCCGAGGCCGGCGTTGAGGCCGAGGCTGAGGCCCTGCATGCGCTTCGGGAAGAAGAAGCTGATGTTCGACATCGACGAGGCGAAGTTGCCGCCACCGAGGCCCGAGAGGAAGGCGAGGAGTTGGAACACCCACAGCGGGGTGTCCTGGTCGAGCAGGGCGAACCCGGTGCCGGCCGCGGGGATCATCAACAACGCGGTGGTGAAGAAGATGGTGTTGCGACCACCGGCGATTCGGATGAAGAAGCTGCTCGGGATTCGCAGCGTCGCGCCGGTGAGTCCGGCGATGGCGGTGATCGTGAACAGCTCGGACTGCTCGAACGGGAAGCCCAGATTGAGCATCTGGACGGTGATGATGCTCCAGTAGAGCCAGACCGCGAACCCGACCAGGAGGCTGGGGATCGAGATCCAGAGGTTCCGGGTCGCGACCTTCTTCCCCTCGCGTTCCCAGAACTCCTCATCCTCGACATCCCATTCGTAGATGTCAGCCATGGCGTTTTCCTCTTGGCAATCGCGGCACGAGTGACCTCGGCCTAGGTGGGGGTCGGAACGGCTCCGGCCGCGGGGACATCGGCTTCGTCTTCGTCGTCGTCTTCGAAGCTCGCGGAGAAGGCGCCGTCGGGTTCCTGGAGAAGAAGCAGGGTGATCAGGAAGCTGACCGCGGCGCCGGCGGAGAGGATGAAGAAGAACGTGCGGGCGTCGACCAGGGAGAACACGACCAGATAGATGACGGCGCCGACGTTGCCGTAGGCCCCGGCCATCCCGGCGATCTGCCCGGTCATGCGTTTGTTGACCATCGGGATGATCGCGAACGTCGCTCCCTCCGCGCCCTGGACGAAGACCGAGGCGAAGACGGTGATGACCACCGCGACGATGAGCCAGGCGAGCCCGCCGAACATCGGCACGATGTTGCGAAGGCCGTCGTCATCGACACCCGGAGCCCAATCGGCGATGAACCCCATCAAGAAGAACCCGACGACGATCCCGAGGATGTAGGCCAGCATCGTGCGCTTGCGGTTGGCCAGCCGATCCGACAGGTAGCCGCCCAGCGGCCGGGCCACGAGGTTGACGAAGGCGAACGACGAGGCCACGAGCCCGGCCACCGTGGCGGTGACGAGCGGGCCGCCACCCGCCCGCCGCAACGGCTCGAAGGTGTTCTCGAAGAACGCGGGCAACATGGAGACCACGGCCAGCTCGGCTCCGAAGTTCGCGAAGTAGGTGCTGTTCAGCGCGACCACACTGCCGAAGTGGTACTTCTCCTCCTCGGGCACACCGGCTCTCAGGTACGGGAGGTTCACCGAGAGGGTCTTGCCCACGTGACCGAGGTAGACGACGATCAACACGCCGTAGATGGCGTAGAGGCCGTTGTCGCCGAGGATGGCCTCGCCGTCGACCTTGACGTTGCTCACCCGCCAGGCGAGCACGCCGAGCGCGCCGACCAGCGGGATCGACCAGACGAGGTACTGGACCAGATCCCAGTAGGACGTGCACATCATGGGGTCGGTCTTCTTGGTCTTGGTCAAGGTGCGCCCGTCGGGCACGTCGCGGACCAAGAAGTAGTACATGACGCCGTAGATCGCGAGCACCAGCCCGTTGATCGCCATGGCCCATCGCCAGGCTCCTTCGCCCAGGTCCAACCAGCGACCGAGCACCGTCAGGGCGAACCAGGGCAACGTCATCGCCGCGAACGCCGAGCCGAAGTTGCCCCAGCCGGCGTAGAAGCCCTCGGCCCGGCCGACGTACTTCGGGGGGAACCACTGGGCCACCATCTTGATCCCGATCACGAACCCGGCACCGACGCTGCCGAGCGCGAGGCGCGAGATGATCTGTTGGGTGAACGTGTCGGCGAAGGCGAACGTGATCGCCGGGATCGACATGAGCACCATCAAGCCGCTGAACACGACCCGGGACCCGAACCGGTCGATCAGCGCACCGACGATGATCCGGGCCGGGATCGTCAGGGCGACATTGCTGATCAGGAGGATCTTGATGTGCTCCTTGGTCATCCAGTCGAGGTCGGCCCGCATCGTCGTCGAGAGGGGCGCGAGGTTGAACCAGACGTAGAACGTCATGAAGAAGGCGATCCACGTGAAATGGAGAACCCGGATCCGTTCCTGGCTGAAATCCAGCAGCTGAGGAGGCCGCTCGGTCTCTTCGGTGGTGGTCACAGCTCTCCAGTCATGGATTCAGGCCGGGCGGCGCGGACATTGTCGATCGACCGACGACGGGCGAAGAAGGGTCGGAGGTCCTTCCGGGCGTGGACCCCGGTTCGGTTCCGGCTCACGGGTCGCGCCAGTTCGGAACGTCGGGGGCGTCGTCCTCCCACGACCGCAGGAAGGTCGTGACGGCTTTGATCTGCTCGGATGTCATCGGGCCGGCGAAGTCCTGCGAGAAGGCGCTCATCGCGGTGCCGGGAACCCCGACCGACACGAGCAGTTGGATCTGCTCGTCCGAGGCGGACTGGAGGAACTGCTGGGAGTTGAGGGCCGGCGCGGAGTTTCCGGCGCCGGTCTCGCCGTGACACGACGCACAGCTGAAGCTCCAGATCGACTCGCCTTCGGTGACCAGCGACGCGAGCTGCGCGGCCCGTGCGTCTTCGCGCGAGGCCGGCTCGTAGAGCAGGTAGAGCGGAAAGGCCGCAGCCATCGCGATCAGCAACACGACGCCGGCCCACATCACCCGGTTGGTCGAGCGGTCGAGCTCGGGGTCGGTGGAGTACCCGTAGGGCATCATTCGCCGGCCTCCCCTGCACACGACGGCCCGGTGGCGGGTTCGTCGATCGTCACGGTGCCCGGCGGTGCGCCGTCGATCTTGGTTCCCGTGTCGATGTAGAGCAGACCGTCGTCCCCGACCTCCACGGGGTGATGGTCGAGCCCGCGTGGCGTCGGACCGGCGAGCCGGTCACCGGCCCGGTTGAACACCGAGCCGTGACACGGACACTCGAACTGGCCCGAGGACTCGCAGAACGGCACCCGACAACCGAGATGGGGGCACTTCTCCGACAAAGCGACGATCTCGTCGTCGATGCGGACCAGAAACGACTTCGCCGCCCGAACCTCGACCGCGCCGGTTCCGAGCACGGCGTCGGGCGGCACCGTGCGGACCTTGCCGCCGAAACCGACCGGGATCAGTGGCTGGAGAAGGTCCCAGGTCGTCCACGCGCCCGCACCGGCGATGAGGGCGATGCCCGCCATCCAGGCCCGGCGAAGGAACGAGCGACGATTCACTTCTGTGCTCATGGTTCTGCTCACAGTTCTCCGTGCCAATCGGTCCAGGGCCACACCCAGTCCCAGTTGGGGCCTCGGAAGGCGAAGCCGATGATGGTCAAGACGATCCAGGCGACGAGGAAGAGGGTGAACATCGCGACTGCGACCTTGCGATACCGCACCCGCTGCTCGGATCCGTTGTCGATGTAGGGCAGGGCCACGAGCCCGACGATGATCCCGGTGGGAATGAGGACTCCGGCCACGAGCGGATGGAAGTGCGACAGCAACTCCTGGAGTGCCGCGAAGTACCAGGGGGCCTTCTCGGGGTTCGGGGTCAGCGTCGGGTTGGCGACCGACCGGAGCGGGGCGTCGAAGAAGACCGACACGACGAGGACGAGCAACAGCATCGACATGGCGGCGACGGCGTGGCGCACGAGCAGGTGGGGCCAGACCATCACGAGGTCCTGCTCGTCGGGTTCCTTGCGGTCGCCGGCCACCGGTTTGCCCGGGACCATGCCGAGCACCCTGCGCCCGTCGGGTGAGGTCGCCGGTCGATTCACCGCGACCGGTGTTTCGGGATCCGTCATCGCTCACTCCTGTCCTGGTCCGACATCACGTTCTGGTCCGACATCGTGTTCTGGTCCAACATCGCGTCCTTGCGCCAGCGCCAGAGGTGCACCATGAGCACCAGGACGATCAGGCTGGGCAGGACCGCGACGTGCAGGACGTAGAACCGCAGCAGCGTCGACGCCCCGACCACGGGGCCGCCGAGGAGCATCTCCCGCACCGAGTCTCCGATGAAGGGGACGTACCCGGCCATCTCCGTACCGACGGTGACGGCCCAGAAGGCGAGCTGGTCCCAGGGGAGGAGATACCCGGTGAACGACATCAACAGGGTCAGCAACAACAACACGACGCCGATCACCCAGTTGAACTGGCGGGGTGGTTTGTAGGCGCCGCGGTAGAACACCCGGGCCATGTGAAAGGCGACCGCGAGCACCATCAGGTGGGCGGACCAGCGGTGCACGTTGCGGATGTACTGGCCGAACGTGATCTCCGTCTGGAGTGTCTGGATGTCGGTGTACGCCTGGTTGGGCGACGGGACGTAGAAGAACATCAGGTAGATGCCCGAGACCACGAGCGACCCGAGCAGCACCGTGGAGAACACCCCGAGGTACCACGAGTAGCGAAAGGCGATCTCTCGCCGTCGCATCTTCACCGGGTAGATGTGGAGGAAGAAGTTCGACCAGTGACCTGCGGCTCGGTCCCGCGGCGTCAGCCGGGCCGGCGAGCGAAAGATCGATCGGCCGACCGGGCTGCGGCGGAGCCGGGCGATCATGCCGGGTCTCGTGTCGGTCACGTCCATGTGGGAACCCCGATTCCTGTCCACATCCCCATCGACAAGGCGTCTGGAGGACAACGTTCGATGCACAGCCCGCACCGGATGCAGGCGGTTTCGTCGAGCAGCAGCGCGGTGCCCCCGGGCCGAGCGGGGTCGACCTCTTCGGTGGGAACCAGCGAGATGACGTCGACCGGGCACACGTCGGCGCACAGGGCGCACAGCACGCAGCGGTCGACGTCGAGAAGGATGTTGGCGAAGCAGCGCAGGCACCGGCTCGCTTCGCAGCGGGCCTGATCGGGGGTGAATCCGGTCTCGACCTCGGCGAGTCCGATTCGCCGCCCGGTCTCGAGCATGGGGACCGGCACCCGTGACTCCCGGTCGTACTCGTCGTCGAGGCGGTGGAACTGACGAAGCGGGACCATGCGGCCGGGTCGCGCCGATTCGAGCTCCCCGCCGAAGGACGTGTGGATGTCGGCTGCGGCTCGGCGGCCGTCGGCGATGGCATCGATGAGGGTGCGCGGTCCCTTGGCGGCGTCGCCGCCGGACCAGACGTCGGCGAGTGAGGTCGAACCCGTCGCGTCGTCGACCTGGATCGTCCGGCGAGGGCCGACCTCGGGACCGTCGGATCCGAGCGCGTCGAGATCGATGGCCTGGCCGATGGCGAGGATCACGGTGTCCGCCTCGAGCACCGTGACATCGTCGTTGTCGAAGACCGGGCTGAAGCGGCCGTCGTCGTCGAAGACCCGGGTGACACCGACGGTCTCCAGGCCGGCCACCCGGCCGTTCTCGACGACGACCCGAGCCGGCCCCCGGCGAGGCACGAAGCTGACCCCCTCGTGTTCGGCCTCCTCGATCTCGATGTCGTGCGCCGGCATCTCTTCGCGTGATTCCAGGGACATGACGGTGATCTTGCGGGCACCGAGGCGGGCCGCGGAGCGGGCCACGTCGAGGGCTTCGGTCATCGCCGAACGTTGATCGTCCGCTTCGAAGCTTCCGGTGCCCGTGCCGACCAGCTCGCGACCGGCGTCGTAGTCGGCGGCACGAAGGGCGGTGCGGGCCGCGTCCATCGCGACGTCGCCGCCACCGACGACGAGCACCTTCTCGCCGATCTCGACTTCGAATCCGCGGTTCATGTTGATGAGGAACTCGATCGCCTTGAAGACGCCGTCGGCGTCGGCGCCTTCGATGTCGAGGCCCCGGCCGAGTGTCGCCCCGATGCCGAGGAAGACGGCGTCGTGGCGATTCCGCAGCTCGGTGAGGGTGACGTCGGTTCCGAGCGACGTGTTGTACTCGACGTCGATGCCGAGATCGACGATGGCCGCGATGTCGCGGGCCAGGACCTCACGGTCGAGTCGGTACTCGGGGATCCCTAGCCACATCGCCCCGCCCAGCTTCTCCGTGGCTTCGTAGACGGTCACCCGGTAGCCCCAGCGGCGAAGGTCGTGGGCGCAGGCCATCCCCGCCGGACCGCCACCGACGATGCCGATGCTCTGCGGGAGCTCGACCGTCGGCGGGGCGGCGACCTTGGCCCAGATGCCATCGGCGTCGGACCCGGTCTCGGGCCCGAACTGTTCGGTGACATAGCGCTTGAGCGCCCGGATCGCGATCGGCTGGTCGATCTGACCTCTCCGGCAGGCGTCCTCACACGGCGCCGCGCACACCCGTCCGCAGACCGACGCGAAGGGGTTCGGCATCCGTGCGGTGAGATAGGCCAGCTCGTCGTCGCCGTCGGCGATCGCGGCGACGTACATGCCGGCGTTGGTGTGGACCGGGCAGGCGGCGAGACACGGGATGTTCTCGTCGAAGTAGGCCAGAGCGGGGGCGCCGGGCATCAGACGCGCTTGGTTCGGTATGCGTAGCGCAGACCCCACAGGGTCGCGAGGAAGGCAACGCCGAAGAGGCTCAGCCCGATCAGGTCCTGGGCGTTGCGGTCGAAGCCGGCGACGGTCTCGGTCTGCATCACGTAGGACGGAACGAAGACCGTGAAGAACACGACGAAGACGAAGGTGACGCTCGCCTTCAGCCAGGCATCGATCCAGGAGGTTCGGGTTCGGTCATTGGCTCCGAACACCCGAGCACGAAAAACGACGGCGACGACCGCAGCAACGATCGCCGCCGACACGACATTTGGCAGACCCAACACAGCGAGCACGGGGTGATGTTCGCAACGTCGACTGCGGCCGGAAAAGGGCCGAAAGTCCTGTCATCCATTGGGATTCCCCGGGGGGGTACCCCTCGGGGAAGGGTCGCGGGGAGATGGGTTTTGTCGCCGGCCGGCACCACCGCGGCCCGACCGGCGGCGTGATCTCAGCCGGCGGCCGGCACGAGCTCCAGCCAGGCGCCGTAGCCGCCGAGCACATCGGACACGTCACCGAAACCGGCTTGACGAAGCACGCTCGCGGCGACCGACGACCGGTAGCCACCGGCGCAGAAGACCACCGTGGGCGCGGTCGGGTCGAGCTCGTCGAGTCGGGAGGGAAGCTGGCCGACCGGGATGGGGGTGGCGTCGCCGATCGTGCCCAGCTTGAGCTCGCCGGGGTTGCGAACGTCGACGACCTGCAGGGCTTCGATGTCGGCCCGGCGGGCTTCGAACTCGGCGGCGGTGAGCCGGGAGGCCTGTCGCACGCGGTCGGGGTTGTCGGCCATCACCTGCAGCGGATCGGCGAGGAATCCGACGACGCGGTCGAAGCCGATGCGGGCGAGCCGGTTCTTGGCCTCGAGCTCGAAGTCGGGGTCGACGACGAGCACGATGTCGACGTCGCTCGGGACGACCGATCCCGCGAACTCGGCGTAGCGGCCGTTGAGGCCGACGTTGATCGAGCCCTGGAGGTGGCCTCGGGCGAACTCCTCGGGGTCACGACCATCGACGATCATGGCGCCGTCGGCGACCAGTCGGTCCATCGTCTCGAGATCGAGCGCCGGAGGCCGAGCGGACTCGTCGAGAAGCGGCCGGTCCTTGCGGTTGAGGACCGCGTCGTAGAGGAAGTAGTCGGGCGCCGGTGGTTGACCCTCGGTGACGAGATCGATGAAGGTCTGCTTGTCGGGGGCCAGCAGGGCGTAGTTGCTGGCGCGTTGCTCACCCATCGTCGACCAGGTGTCGGTCGAGAGGTTCTTGCCACAGGCCGATCCGGCGCCGTGGGCCGGGTAGACCCTGGTGTCGTCGGGCAGGGGCAGGAGCTTGGTGTGAAGGCTGTCGTAGAGCTTCTCGGCGAGCTCGTCGCGGGAGAATCCGACGGCCGAGAGAAGGTCGGGTCGGCCGACGTCGCCGATGAACAACGTGTCGCCGGTGAGGACACCGTAGGGCGTCGCGTCGTCGGCATGTTCCCAGACGACGATGCTGATCGATTCCGGTGTGTGGCCGGGGGTGTGGAGGATCTGCAGCTCCACCTCGCCGAGGCTGATGCGTTCACCATCGGCGAGCGGGCGGGACACGAACTCGGTCTCGGCGACCGACGAGAAGGCGATCTCCGCTCCGGTCACGGCAGCGAGCTCGAGGTGGCCGGACAGGAAGTCGGCATGGAAGTGGGTCTCGATGACGAGATCGATCGTCAGCCCTTCCGCCTCGGCGTCGCGGACGTACTCGTCGATGTCGCGGCGGGGATCGACCACGACGGCGCGGCCGGTGGTCTCGTCGCCGATCAGGTAGGAGGCCTGCGAGAGGCAATCGAGGTAGTACTGGGTGAACTTCATGGTCGGGGTCCTTTCACCGAGCGGGGCAGGTGAATATCCGTATGTCCGTACATTATACCCCGGGGGGTATCACTGTCAACCCTCGTCGGCGAAACCGAGCATGCCGCCCTCGAGATTGACGACATCGTCGAATCCCACGCCGGTGAGCATCTCCGCCGCCATCGTGCTGCGGCCGCCACTTCGGCACAAGAGGACGACCGGACGGGTCCGATCCAGTTCGCCGAGACGGGCCTCGAGATCCCCGAGTGGGATGTTCACCGCACCCGGCAGGGTCCCGGCCGCCACCTCGTCCGGTTCACGGACGTCGACGAGTTGGCCATCGGCGCCGACCGCCGCGGCGTAGTCGGTAACCGGATGATCTCTGTGCGCCATCTCAGGCCGCCTCTCGATTGAGCTCTTCGAGGACGGCGGCGATGTTGCAGTTGTCGGTGCGGTTGTAGGGAAGCCGCGCCAACATGTTGCCCATCGCGCACGTGTTGGTGACCGCCGAGAAGACGAGACCGGACGCCACGCCGGCCGAGATCCACTTGGCCCACGGGAAGACGACACTGGCCAGCACGCCGGCCAGCACCATCGATCCGGCCACGAGACGGACCTGGCGATCCAACGCCCAACGTTGCGTGGCACCGTGGACGACGTCGCCGCCCGCCTCCTGCCAGGCGGCCATGCCGCCCTCCAGGATGTGCAGTGTCTGCTTTCCCTCGGCGGCCAGCTTCTGGTGGGCCTGCGTGGCCCGGCCGCCGGACTGGCACACCAGCACGACGGGATGCTCGACATCGGCCAGATCTCGGGCGTGTTCCCCCAGCGTGTCGAGGGGGACGTTGAAGGAGCCCGGGATGTGAACAGTCTCGAACTCGCCCCCCGACCTCACATCGAGGATGCGAACCGGAGGATCCTCCTTCAACAGCACGCGCAGCTCGGCGGCGTCGATGGTGTCGGCAGCGGGAATGGTGGTCATGGTGTCTCCACGGGGATTCTGGGTTGGATGGTTGATGAGGTCAGATCGACGAGTGTGGCAGTGCGGAGGTCGTGAACGGCCCCGCGCACCTCGAGCGCCCCGGATCGCGCCGCGATGCCGGTCGGTCCGTCGTGCTCGACGAGATCTCGGACGGCCTGTGTGACGTTGAGGGCGACCAGCCGCGCCGGGGGCGCGTCGGGATTGGCTCGGGAGATCTCACAGATCGGCGCCACGATCGGCGCGAGATGGCCGCCACACGTGCCGGTCGCCGCGGCCTGGACCGCCCCGCACTCGCTGTGTCCGAGGACGACGATCAGCTCGACACCGAGTTGGGCGACCGCGTAGTCGAGGCTGGCGAGGGCGGCGGGAGTGGCCGTGTTCCCCGCGATCCTCACGACGAAGAGGGAACCGGCCGGCTGATCGAAGATCACCGACGGCGGGACCCGGGCGTCGGAGCATGCGAGCACGGCCGCCACGGGAAGGTGTTCGGGGAGACCGCCCGACGGCACTCGCCGGGCGTCTTCGTGGGCGGCCACGAGACGGGCCCAGACGGGGCTATCCATGGAGGCGGACCCGGGTGTCGTCGGCGGCCGACGCCGACTCGTGTTCGTCGATCCCCAGCCGGCGCTGATCGACCGGCTCGACCCGGGGCGCGGTGATGGCCTGCACCGCGTCGTGCGTCGATGTGTGCACACGTTCGCCGAGGTCGTCCCAGATGCCGGCCCGGCGCAGGACGTCGCGTACGGGCCCCTTCACGTCGGTCAGGTGCAGGTGAACGCCCCGGCGTTCGAACTCGGGCAGGACCTCGCGCAACATCTCGGTGCCGGTCGCGTCGATGTCGTTGATCCCCGACGCGTCGAGGATCAACGCTCGCGGCGCCGCATCGAGGGCGTCGGCATGGGCGATGAGGAGCTTCTTGATCTTGACAGCGTTGACGAAAGAGAGCGCCGCATCAACCCGAACGACCGAGATGCCGTCGATCGTGTGCGCCTCGGGGAACCGTTCGACGTTGCGATAGCTCGTCGTTCCCTCGACATGGCCGAGAAGGGCGGTGTGGGGCATCGACATCCGGGCGAAGACGACCAGCATCGAGGCGACCACCGCCACGACGATGCCGAGCTCGATGCCAAAGACGAGCGTCGCGACGAACGCCACGCCGAGGCCGATCATGTCCGAGCGCTTCACGGCCGCGATGTGGCGCATCTCGGCCACGTCGATGAGTCCGATCACGGCCATGATGATGATGGCGCCGAGCGCCGCGTTCGGCAGCGACGACAGCAGCGGGGTGAGGAACGCGATGGTCGCCAACACGATGCCGGCCGTGATGAGCGAGGCGAGTGGCGTGCGGGCACCGGCGGTGTCGTTCACCGCGGTGCGGGAGAACCCTCCGGTGACGGGGTAGCCACCGAAGAGGCCCGACGCGACGTTGGCCGCACCGAGGCCGATCAGCTCCGAGTTGGGCTCCACGTCGTAGCGATGGCGCCGGGCGTAGACCTTGGCCACGGCGATCGACTCCATGAAGCCGACGAGGGTGATGACGAAGGCGGTGCCGAGGAGGTTCCCGACGAGGGAGCCGCTGAAGTCCGGCAGCCCGAACGCGGGGAGCGTGTCGGGGATGTCGCCGACGACCTTCACTCCTCGGGCCCGGAGATCGAAGGCCTCGACCGCGAGGATCGAGCCGACGACCACGACGAGCGCCGCGGGGACGAGCGGAAAGAGACGTTTCAACACGAACAGCGCGATCAGGGCGACACCACCGATCGCGAGGGTTGCCCCGTTGGTGCCGGAGAGGTTGTCGACGACCTCGAGGACGGTTTCGTAGAACTGCTCTTTGCGTTCGACCGAGATGCCGAGGATGTGCTTCGCCTGGGAGAAGCCGATGATGATCGCCGCGGCCGCGGTGAAGCCGACGAGCACCGAGTGGGACAAGAAGTTGACGAGATAGCCCAGCCGGCCGATCCCGAGGACGAGGTGGACGATGCCGACCATGAGGGCCAGCAGGGCCGCAGCGCTGACATAGCCGGCGGTTCCCTCCTCGACCAGGGGGGCCAGCGCGGCGGCGGTCAGCAGGGAGACGATGGCGACCGGGCCGACCGCGAGTTGTCGCGATGTGCCGAGCAGGGCGTAGATGATCACAGGAACGGTGGCGGCGTAGAGGCCGACCTCGGGCGGAAGGCCGGCGAGGAGCGCATAGGCCATCGCCTGGGGTACCAGCATGGCGCCCACCGTGAGGCCGGCGGCCAGATCACTGCGCAGGTTCGTGCGATCGTATTGCGGGGCCCACGTCAGGATCGGGAGGAACTTGGCCAGGGAGGACATATGACCGAATATACGTACATTTAGCGGGGATGTCAACCTCCCACGGGTCAACCTCCCCGGGACGACCGGCTCCGACCTGGTGGTCGAGGACAGGGACTCGAGAGACGAGCCCCTGGGGGTGAGAGGAAGCATCCAGACCCGGTGAGGCAGTCTCCGATGTGGACGGCCCGATGGTCACCACAACGAGCTGACCGGCACGGCCCATACCCGCTCGTCGAGTTGGGTCGTGAACCGGCCCGTGTGGATCACGATCCCGGCGGCGAAGTCGTCGGCAGACCGTTCGGCGAGTGTGTTGATGCCGCGGGCGTCGTCCGCGTCGACGGTCGCGGCCGACGTCACCTCGATCGCCAGGAGGGCCCCATCGCGGCGTCGCAGGACGAGGTCGACTTCGCGGCGGGCCCGGGAATCACGCCAGTGCAGCATCTCGGTTGGCTCCGGTGACCAGGCCGCGCGAGCGGCAAGCTCGGTGAGGACGAAGTTCTCGAGCAACGCGCCTCTCAGCATCGGATCCCGGACGATTCGTTCGATCGAGGCGTTTGCAGCCCACGCCGTGAGCCCGGACTCGGCGGCGAACACGCGTGGATGAGCGGTCACGGTTTGGTGACGCTTGGGCCGCAACGCCCGCGCTTCATCGAGAAGAAGCCCTGAAACGCAGGCGTCGAGATCCGATCGGACAGTGTCTGCCCGGATGCCGAGCTCCGAAGCCGGTGTTTTTCACACAGTACAGCCGGTGTTTTTCACACGTACCGCCACCGGTGCACGTGGTTCAGTCGGACAGCTTGTAGGCGGTGGCCGCCGGCTTGAGTGGCCGGGCGTACCAGAGCGGACGCCGCAGACCGGTGTCGTTGGTGCCGGCCGGTCGGGTCTTCGTCAGCCAGTCGAGATACGCCTCGCGGGACTTCGCGGTGTCGACCACGACATCGCCGTACTCGTCACCCTCCTCGGCCGGACCGACCCGGACCCGCTGATGCCAGCACTGCATGCCCGAGATGGGATCGGGCTGCACACAGAACGTGGCGTTCTGGTGCACCCCGGTGTCCTTCCACCAGATGCGCCCCGTGTCGGGATCGTCGGACTCGTAGGGCTCGTTGCCGTGCTCGCGGCGAAGCTTCCAGACGGTGCCGTCGTTGCTGATGTCGGCCTTGCCCGCACCCCAGCTCCGGGCCTTGTCCTCCTCCAGACGCCAGCGACCCATGTGGTGCGATGCCGCGACCACCCCCGGGCGGATGCCCTCGGTGCGCCAAGCGCTGATCACGAAATGACCGATCCGGGTCGACACCCGGACCAGGCCGCTCTCCTCGATGCCGAGCTTCTCGGCGTCCTCGGGATGGATCCACAGCGGGTGACGATGGCTGATCTCGTTGAGCCACTTCGAGTTGGCCGAACGGGTGTGGATCAGCGTCGGGATGCGGAACGTGGGCAGCAGGATGCGCTCGTTCCCCGCGAGGTCGAGGTCCTCCCAGTGCACGTGGGACGGGATCCACTTCGGCGTGGCGTATTCGGGCCAACCCCACTCGGCCAGCGTCGTCGAGAAGAGCTCGAGCTTCTTCGACGGGGTCGGGAACCCCTCCTTGGCCTCACCGTCGATGTCGACCGCCGGCGAGCCGTCGCCCAACGGCTGCAGCGCCACGTCGCCGAGGTCGTCGAGATCACCAGTCCAGGTGCCCGCGGTGCCCGGTTTGCGATAGACGCCGTCGGCGTCGACCTCACAACCGGCCAGCGTGGCCTCGTCGACGGGGCGTTCGTAGGGCTCGTACGGGTCGGTCGGCACGCCGAAGGCAGACCGGTCCCGCATGTACTCGAGCGGGGTCTGGCCGGCTTCCGCCGCGGCCTCGGCCAACCCCGGCACGTTCTCGCCGAACATCTGACCGTAGTACTCGTCGATCGTCACCGGCTTGCCCGGGTGCGTCTCGGACTCGAACCACTTGCGGATGCCGAGGCTGCCGTCGGGATCGATCCGCCACGACAGGTCGATCCAGAACTCGTTCTCCTCCCACACCTCACCCGGGTTGTAGTCGTAGCTGCGGGCATCGGGTCCGAGGTCGCCGGTGCCACCGGCCTGCTGATCCTTGATCTCGGCGTAACGGCGAAACACCGACTGGCGAAAGCCGATCCACCGACCCGCGTGGGTCTCATAGGAGTGCACGTCGTGGCGCTCGGTCGACACACCCATCGGGAGCACGTAGTCGGCGAACCAGGAGGTCTCCGACCAGGTGGGGGTGAGGGCGACGTGGCAGCCCACCTTTTCGGGGTCCTTCAGCGCCTCCATCCAGGTGAACCCGTCGGGGTTCGTCCAGATCGGGTTGTAGACCCTCGAGAAGTATGTGTCGAGCTTCCCCCGCCCCTCGTTGAGGAAGTGGGGCAAAAGGATCGACATCTCGTGGTAGGCGAGCGGGAACTCCTTGGGCCACTCCAGCTCGTTCCAGCTGGTGATGCCCGGCGCCCCGATCGGCGCGGCCGGCTTGAACTTGTTCATGCCGTTGCCGGCGGTGCCACCCTTGGTCGCGACCGAACCGGTGAGCACGTTGAGGAAGAACAGGCAGCGGGCGACCTGCCAGCCGCCCATGTTGCCCGCCCCGGCCGCCCGCCAGTTGTGCGACGCGAACTTCGTCGGATGCTCACCGATGAGCTCGGCGATCTCGCGGATCGTCGCGGCGTCGACGCCCGTCTTCTGCTCGGCCGCCTCCGGGGTGTACTCGGCGTACTCGTCGAGCATCGCCGGGCGGACCTGATCCCACTGCACCGGCCGGTCGGGATGCTTCTCGCGCAGATACGTCTCCCAGTTGGTCCAGCGGCGCACGAACGACTCGTTACACGCCTCGGACTCGATCAGCAAACGGGCGATCGCCAGCAGCAGGAACGGCTCGGTGCCGGGCCAGGTCGGCAACCAGTAGTCGGCCTTGGCCCCCGTGTTCGACAGCCGCGGGTCGACACAGATGATCTTGGCCCCGGCCTCCTGTGCCTCCATGATCCGTTGGGCGTGGGGGTTGAAGTAGTGGCCGGCCTCGAGGTGCGCCGAGATCAAGAAGATCACCTTGGCATTGGCGAAATCCGACGAGGGCCGGTCGTGGCCCATCCACGACTGGTAGCCGATGCGGGCGTTGGAGGAGCAGATGTTGGTGTGGGAGTTGTGGCCGTCGACCCCCCACGCCTTCAGGACCCGGTCGGTGTAGCCGTCCTCGCCCGGCCGACCGACGTGGTACATGATTTCGTTGTGGCGCTTCTCCTCGAAGGCGGTGCGCAGACGCGCCCCGATCTCGTCGAGGGCCTGGTCCCAGCTGATGCGCTCCCATTGCCCACCCCCGCGCTCGCCGATCCGCTTCATCGGGAACAGGACCCGCTCGGGGTCGTAGACCTGGTTGAGCGTCGCGGGGCCCTTGGCGCAGTTTCGACCACGGCTCCCCGGATGCTCCGGGTTGCCCTCGATCTTGGTGATCTCGTCGGTCTCCTTGTCGAAGTAGGCGACGAGGCCACAACCGGCCTCACAGTTGAAGCAGGTGGTGGGGACGATCGTGTAGTTGCGGTCGACCTTGTCGGGCCAGGCCTTGGCGTCGAGCTCACGCCAGTCGTGCCACTGGTCGTGGGGTGGGTACTTGTGGAGATCGGTCATGAGTGGGTGGGTCCTAGGAGAGAGGCACGGACTGGCCGGCCCGGACGAACGAGTCTTCGTAGGCGAACATGCCGACCACCGCACACACGCCGGCGACGGCGAGGAGGGCCGGCGAGCTGACATCAGCCGCCAAGCTGATGATGGCAAGGACCGCGGGTGCGACGATGCCGAGGCCGACACCGCCGATCCAGAACTGACGGCCGTACCGGCCCCGGGTCATCTCGTGCACGGCGAGCTCGACATGTCGACTCCCCCGCGAGGTGATCTCCATCGCGATCAACGCCGCGGTGGCCACCACGCCGCCCAACAGCACCCATGTGATCGCGGTCGGCTCGGGCACGTCCATGAAGACATCCATGACCGCGAACACGGCACCGCCGGCGGTCACGGCCTGCGCCAACAGGGTCGGCAGCAACAGCGGGGTCTGCCAGAGGTCGCGGCCCTCGCACTGACCGAACAGGTACGCGGTGTAGCCGGCCGTGCCGGCCGCGCCGAGCACCGCCGGGACCGCCAGGATCTTCAGCAGCCCCGGCGATCCGACGAGACCGCCGACCCACCAGAGGCCCGTGACCGCGGCGAACGCCATGAGGATGTATGCCCCCTTGACCAGCCATGACTCCCAGCTCCCCCGGGTGATGAGGTAATGGAAGCGGCCCGGCTGTTTGAGATCGGAGACCAGCAGCACCCCGGTGAGACCGAGGAACGCGCCGGCGATCATCGGCGGGACCACACCGACCGCGGCGTCGACGTCGCTGTGCCCCATGAGCACGAGCAACGAGGCGACGAGCATGGTGCCGGCCGCGATCGCCTTGGTGACGAGATAGCCCGACACCTTCTCCTTCCACGACATCGGGTGAGAGGTGGTGTACGCGGTGCGGGCGACCACGCCGTCCATGTCGCTCGGCTTCGCGCCCAGCGTCACCGTGACGGTCGGGTGAGAGGGTGTGGTCTCGGCCCAGATCATCCCGTCGTTGGCGATCGCGGTGCGGGTGGGGTCGAGCGATGCCTGGTCGGCGCCACGATAGAAGACCTTCGGCTTCGTGTTCTGCTCCGGGGACCGAACCGCGACATCGTCGCGGGCGATGATCCGGCTGATCTCGCTCGTCGGGTCGTCGAGGTCACCGATCTTGATGGCCTCGGTCGGACACACGATCTGACAAGACGGTTCCAGCCCCACCTCGATGCGGTGGTTGCACATGTTGCACTTGTGCGCGGTGTTCGTCTCCGGGTTGATGTAGAGCGCGTCGTAGGGGCACGCGTTCATGCACGACTTGCAGCCGATGCAGTTGTCGTCCTGGAAGTCGACGACGCCGTTGTCGGCCCGGAACAAGGCGTTGGTGGGACAGATCGCCATGCAGGGTGCGTCTTCGCACTGGTTGCAGCGCATGACGTTGAACTTGCGGGCCACGTCGGGGAAGGTCCCGGTTTCGATGTACTTCACCCAGGTGCGATTGACGCCGAGTGGCACGTCGTGCTCGCTCTTGCAGGCGACCGTGCACGCGTGGCAGCCGATGCAGGAGTCGCTGTCGAGGAGGAATCCGAGGCGGGTCATGTGTTCGCGACGGCTCGAGCCGATTCCCAGGCGCCGTAGCCACCGAGCAGGTCGGCGACGTCGACGAACCCGGCCAGCGCCATTCGGCTGGCGGCGATGGAGGAGCGGAAACCACCGGCGCAGTACACGATGGTCGGCTTGGACGCATCGAGCCGGGTGAGCTGCTCGTTGAGCTGCGTCAGCGGCACGAGGAAGGCGCCGTCGATGACCCCGCCGGCGGTTTCTCCGGGCTGGCGCACATCGACGAGCTGGAGGTCCGCCCGGTCGCGCATCGCCGTCAGGAGGCCCTCGACGTCGACCCGGGAGCTCTGACGAACCTCGGCCGGGTTCTCGAGAAACGTCGCAACCGGGTCGGCCAGGTATCCGACCACGTTGTCGAAGCCGATCCGGCCGAGCCGGTTCTTCGCCTCACGGGCCATGTCGGGATCGGTGACGAGCACGATCGGGCCGCCGGGTTGGAGCACGCCCCCGGCGAACTCGGCGTACCGACCCGCCATTCCGATGTTGATCGATCCGATGAGGTGACCGGCCGCGAACTCATTCGGGTCCCGGGTGTCGAGCACGACCGCGCCGCCCCGCTGGGCCGAGATCGTGGCGGCCAGGTCGAGGCGGGGTGGGCTCGCCGACTCGTCGAGCAGCGGACGGATCTCCCGGTTCAGCCCTGCATCGAAGGCGAAGTACGCAGGTGGCGCGGTCTGACCCTCGGTGACCGCGGCGACGAACTCGTCTTTCGACATGGAGGCCAACGCGTAGTTGTTGCGTCGCTGGTCACCGATCGTCGACCAGGTGTCGGTCGACAGGTTCTTGCCGCAGGCCGAACCCGCACCGTGGCCGGGATACACGCGGGTCTCGTCGGGCAGCGTGAGGAGTTTGTCGTGGAGCGAGTCGTACAACTGTCCACCCAGCTCCTCGGCACTGACGCCCTTCGACGAGAGCAGGTCCGGTCGGCCGACGTCTCCGATGAAGAGGGAGTCGCCGGTGAGCACGGCGTGGGGGACGTCATCGTCGGCGTGCTCGAAGACGACGACGCTGATCGACTCCGGCGTGTGGCCCGGGGTGTGGCGGATTTCGAGGATGACATCTCCGAGCATGATGCGCTCGCCGTCGTCGAGGGCCAGTGATTCGAACTCGGGTTCGGCGACGGATCCGTAGCCGATCGCCGCCCCGGTGGCCGCGGCCAGTTCGAGGTGGCCCGACAGGAAGTCGGCGTGGAAGTGGGTCTCGATCACCATCTCGATGGTCAACCCGTGCTCGGCTGCCGATTCGAGATAGGGCGCGATGTCGCGGCGCGGATCGATGACGACGGCCTTCCCGGTCGTCTCGTCACCGATGAGGTACGACGCCTGCGAGAGGCATTCGAGATAGTGCTGTTCGAAGATCATCGATCAGGCCCGGCCTTTCAGCATCAGGTTCCAGTAGAGGAAGGGAAGCCCGTACTTCTTCAGGTACCACATGTCCCGCCGGGGCTTCAGCGTGTTGATCAGCGGAATGGAGGGCGCCGGTTCCATCGTGTAGTCGAACTCGGCGAGCAGCATCTTGGAGCTCGACGTGGTGAGAGGGCAGGAGGCGTAGCCGCCGTATCTCTCGGTCGGGTCCTTGCCGGCGAGTTGGGTCAACACGTTGGCGGCCACCACCGGGGCCTGTTTGCGGATCGCCGCCCCGGTCTTGGAGTTGGGGGTGGACCCGGCGTCGCCGAGGGAGAACACGTTCGGGTAGCGGACATGTTGGTGGGTGTGCTTGTCGACATCGACGTAGCCGGTGGGGGCATCGGTGGCCAGCGGGCTGGACTTGATCCAGTCGGGGGCCGACTGGTGGGGGACGACGTGCATCATGTCGTAGGGCAGGGTGAAGCTCTCGCCGTCGTCGTCCATCGGCGTGAACGTCGCCTGCTTGCCGTCGGGGTCGACCGACGCCAACTCGGCCTTGTAGTGCACGTTGATGCCGTAGTCGGCAACGACCTTGTCGAGCTCCTTCGCGAACACCGGCACACCGAAGATGCCCGGGGTCGGCAGCACGAGGTGGACGTCGATGTCGTCGAGCACGCCCTGCTTTCGCCAGTGGTCGCAGGCGAGATAGGCGATCTTCTGGGGCGCGCCGGCGCACTTGATCGGTCCACTCGGCATGGTGAACACCGCGGTACCCGACTTCGTGTTCTGGAGGAACTCCCAGGTCTTCGGGGCGAGGTCGTAGGAGTAGTTCGACGACACGCCGTTCTTGCCCAGCGTGTCGGTCACGCCCGGGATCTTGTCCCAGTCGAGTTGGATGCCGGGACAGACGACGAGGACGTCGTAGCCCACGGTCTTGCCGCCGGCCGTCTCGACCGTGTTGTTCTCGGGGTCGAAGGCGGCCGCCGCGTCCTTGATCCACGTCACGCCCTTCGGCATCACCGATGCCTCGGTGCGTTCGCTCGTCTCGCGCGTCGCGCAGCCTCCCCCGACGAGGGTCCACAGGGGCTGGTAGTAGTGCTTGTCGGACGGGTCGATCACCGCGATGTCGTCGACCTTCTTCTTGAGCCGGGAGGCGACCGAGATTCCGGCCGATCCCCCTCCGACGATGACGACCTTGTGGTGTTCGGTGGTTGCCACGAGCGCTCCCCCTCTGTCGGTGACGCCGCCCCGGTCGGGCGGACATCCACGCGCGGGCTAAATGTACGGTCTTTCGGTCTGCCGGTCAAGGGCTCCCGCGGACGGGGCCACCGCCCGCCGGACTACGCCGCGGTGGGACGCAGCCGAGAGGTCTCGCCGGTCGACCAATCGGTCACGAAGCGGTACCGGTCGCCCCGGATGATCGTCGTGCGCCATTCGATCGCGACGCCGTCGCGCGAACCGAGCCGCTCCAAGAAGAACGCGGCATCGGTGTCACGAAGGCCCAGCCGGGCGCGGTCGGCGGGCGCCGGCACGATCGGGGTGAGACGCTCCCAGCCCTGGTTGGGGACCGGGGCACCCGCGGCGGCGAGCTCCGCGTAGAGGGCGGTGCGGGTCCAGTCGATCTCGAGCAGCGGGGACGCGACGGCTGCGGGCAGCCACGCACGGTCGATCGCGAGCGGGGCACCGGCGGCGAGCCGGAGCCGCTCAAGGAGCACCAGTTCGGCCTCGTCGGGCAGCTCGAGTTGCGCGGCCGCGGCCGAATCGCTCACCAGCTCCAGGCGCAGGACCTCGCTGGTCTGCTCGACCCCGGCCGACTCGACCGACTGGAACAAGCTGTACAGCGTGCCAAGCGACTGCTCGAACTCGGATCGGTTGACGACCGTGCCACGACCACGCTCCCGTTTGAGGATCCCGGTCCGGTTGAGCTGACGCACGGCTTCGCGCACGGTGTGGCGACTGACGTCGTAGGCCTCGGTCAGCTCGAGGTCGGTGGGAAAGTACCCTTCATCGAACTCACCGGAGTCGACGCGACGCCGCAGCTCGGCCTCCAACTGGGCCCACAGCGGCATCGGGCTCTCGCGGTCCAGGGGCTGAGCGGACATGAGACGCCTCCCGGCACTGGTCATCCGTACAAAGGACAGTAGCAACCATGTTGTCCGTTGCAAGGAACTACCGGGATGCCGTATCTACGGATATACGTACTTATCTGCTACGGTACGTGGATGCTTCGACATCGTCTCCCGGCTCTCCTCCTCGTCATCGCCCTCGTCGCCGCCGCGTGCGGAGGAGACCAATCGGCGACCACCGGCGTCCGGGTGGTCTCCCCGAACACCGCGGCCGAGATCCACGAGAACCCGCCGGAGGGCCTCGTCGTGCTCGACGTCCGCACCCCGGAGGAGTTCGCCGAAGGCCACCTCGACGGCGCCATCATGATCGACTTCTACGGCGCCGACTTCACCGACCGACTGGCCGAGCTCGACCGGGACCGGCCCTACCTCCTCTACTGCCGGTCCGGAAACCGGAGCAGCCAGGCCCGCCAGATCATGATCGACCTCGGATTCACCGACGTCGCCGACATCGACGGCGGCATCCTGGCGTGGACCCAGGCCGGGCTGCCCCTCACCACCACCTGAGCGCGTCCACCGGGCACGACTGCCGGGTGCCGGAGGTCCTACCCGGTCGAGTCGTCGAGGATCATCAGCGTCTTGAGGTCGCTGTGGAAGTCGAGGGCGTAGTCGCCCCCCTCCCGACCGATCCCGGAGATGCCACAACCGCCGAACGGCGCGGTGAGATCACGGACCAGGAACGTGTTGACCCACACGAGCCCCGCCCGGATCTCGGCACCGACCCGCTCGGCCCGCTCCCGCGACCCGGTCCACACCTGGGCCGACAGGCCATACGCGGTGCTGTTGGCCAGCTCGATCGCCTCGGGCTCCGACGCGAAGGTCTGAAACGTGAGCACGGGTCCGAAGATCTCGTGTTGCACGACCTCGCTGTCGTTCGACACCGGCTCGATCAGGGTCGGCTCGTAGTGCAGGCTGCCATCGACGGGCCGGCCCCCGCGCACGATGACGTCGCCGGCGACCCGGGCCCGCTCGACGAACCCGTGGACCCGGTCACGATGATCGGGATGGGCCATCGGGGCGATGTCGGTGGTCGGGTCACGGGGATCACCCAGCACGAGTCGGTCGGCGTGGTGATGGAACCGTTCGAGGAACACGTCGCGGATCGATTCGTCGACCAACAACCGGGTGCCGGCGAGGCACACCTGGCCGGAGTCGTCGAACTGCCAGGCGGCCCTGTGTGCCGCGGCATCGAGGTCGGCGTCGGCGAACACGACGAAGGGCCCCTTGCCGCCGAGCTCGGCGGTGAACGGCACGATGTTGTCGGCTGCGGCCCGACCGATGTGGCGCGCCGTCGCCGGTGATCCCGTGAAGGTGATGCGACGAACCCTCGGATCCGCCACCAGCGCCGCGCCCACCTCCTCGCCGATCCCCTGCACCAGGTTGTAGGCGCCGGCCGGGAAGCCGGCGTCGAGGGTCAGCTCGGCCAGCAGGGCCGCCGACAACGGCGACCACTCCGCCGGCTTGTGGATCACGCTGTTGCCGGCCGCGAGAGCCGGGGCCAGCTTCCAGGTGCTCAACATGAACGGCGCGTTCCACGGGGTGATGACCACTGCGGGCCCCGCCGGCATGCGCTGCACCGTGTTGTGCATCTGCTTGGCGTCCCACCGGCGATCCTCGTGGCGCTCGATCAGGTCGGCGTAGAGACGGAAGTTCGTGGCCCCCCGCGCGACGAGGCGCTGCTTCATCGACTCCTCGAGAAACCCCATGTCGAGGGTCTCGATCCGGGCGATGTCGCCGGCGCGGGTCTCGATCAGGTCGGCCAGGCGGCGCAACACCGCGGCCCGCTCCGCCGCCGGGAGCTCGGACCACGCGGCGAACCCGTCGACCGCGGCCGACACCGCGGCCTCGGCGCTCGCGGCGTCGCCCCGGGCGATCTCGGCGAGCGGCGAGCCGTTCCAGTCGAGCGGCGACCGGGTCTCGAAGGTGGTGGGCGATCCGACCCACGATCCGCCGATGAGGTGACCGGTGGGAACCGCCACCCCGCCGATCTCCGTGTGCGTCATCGCCGTCACTCTTCTTCGACGGTCGACTCGTAGTGCTGCGCGCCGGGACCGCGCGGCGCACGGATCCCGCGGAGCTCCCAGTCGCCGCCCTGGGCGGTCGAGCGCACCTCCTCGGAATCACTCGGCTGGGCACCCACATCGGCACGAACCGGTGTGGGCCCGGTGACGATCGTGTTGGTGAGCGCCCCGAGGCCCTCGACCTCGACGGTGACCACATCGCCGGGAACCACCGTGCGGGAGTTGGCCGGGGTGCCGGACAACAAGATGTCGCCGGGCACCAGGGTGATGGTGCGGGCGATGTCGGCGACGATGTAGTGCATGTCCCACTCCATCTCGTCGGTGGAGGCGTCCTGCTTCACCTCGCCGTTGACGGTGGTGGTGATGCGCTTGCCCCGGAAGTCCCAGTCGGTCACCAGGGCGGGGCCGACCGGACACAACGTGTCGCTTCCCTTCACCCGCAACATCGATCCGGCGTCGGTGTCGCGAAAGTCGTGGAGGCCGTAGTCGTTGGCCACCGAGTATCCGGCGATGTAGCGGGCGGCCTCGTCGGGGGCGACATTTCGGCAGGTCGTGCCGATCACGATCGCGATCTCGCCCTCGTAGTTGAGCCACTGGCAGCCGGCGGGGCGCACGACATCGCTGCGGTGGCCGGTGAGGGCGGTGATCGGCTTGTGGAAGTAGGTCGGCGCTGCCGGGAGCTTCGTCATGAACTCCTCGACGCGACTGCGATAGTTGAGATGGATGCAGATGATCTTGGTGGGCTCGACCGGTGCGAGATGCACGGCATCGTCGATCGCGACCCGACGACCGTCACCCGCCACGAGCTCGTCGCCGTCACGCCGGGTGAGCGCGGGATAGCCGTCGAGCAGGACACGTCGGTACTCGGTCATGGCGAGAATCTAGCCCAGCCCTCCGATAGTTCGGTACCGAATGATCCCGATCGACAACCGGGGCGCCGACCCGTCGACGTCGTATCGTTGACCCACCGCAACGAGGGAAGACCGCGTGCCCACCTCACCCGAAGACGATCGTCTCCTCGACGCCGAGCGCGACATCCGCGCCCGGCTGGGCGACCAACCGCTCGACTTCGACTCGCTCCACGCGATCTCGAACATCTACCGGGCGGCCACGGCGGTGCGCCGCCGGGCCGAACGAGAGGTGCTGGCCGAACACAGCCTCTCATGGGGTGGGTTCACGATCCTGTGGGTGTTGTGGGTGTGGGGCGAGATGGAGACGGCCCGCCTCGCGGCCGAGTGCGACACCGCCAAGGGCACCCTCACCGGCATGGTGTCGACCCTTGAACGCCAGGGACTCGTCGCCCGGGAACGGGTCGAGTCCGACCGGCGCCGGGTCACCGTCGCGCTCACCCCGGCCGGTCTCGCCTTGATCACCGACCTCTTCCCGGCGTTCAACGACTACGAGGCCGAGATGGCGGCCGGGCTCACCCGCGCCGAGAAGAACGAGTTGGCCCGGCTGCTCCGGGTGGTCACCCGCAACGCCGGCGAATCACCCGACGCGACGGCCACTACCGCCGCAGAAAGCCCCGAACCGCGTCGTTGAAGGCCTCCGGCGCCTCTCGCGAGCTGAGGTGACCGGCGCCGTCGATGATCCGGAGCCGGGCCGCCGGCAATCCGGCAACGAGCTGTTCGGCGTACTCGAGCGGCGTCTCGGCGTCGTCGGCGCCGACGATCACGAGGGTCTCGTGGGGGATCTCGTCGAGTCGATCGCGCAGATCGTGGGACACCAGGGTGTGCGACGCGGCCCGGAACGCCTCGGCGGAGATCCGACTCATCGATTCGATCAGCGCCGTCATCGTCGCGCCGGGCAAGGGTTGGGCGATGACCGACTCGATGACGCCGCGGGCGATCGTCGCCGGCGTGTCACCCCGATCGAGCGGCGCGAGCCAGTCGGCCAACCAGACGTCGGGGTCGACACCGAACGCCGGGCTCGTGTCGGCCAGGACCAGGCGCCGCACCCGGGTCGGGTGCCGCCGAGCGAAGTGCATCGCGTGCATGGCCCCGAGCGACAAGCCGACGAGATCGACCCGGGCGAGGCCGACCGTGTCGAGAATGGCGTGCAACGCGTCGGCCACGTCGACGAAGCCCGCCGAGGGCGCCGGCGCGGACGACCCGTAGCCGGGGGCGTCCCACGCGAGACAGCGCCAGGTGTCGGCGAGGTCGTCGAGCTGGGGATCCCAAAACGACCGGGTCGCGACGATCGGGTGGAGAAAGACGACCGGATCACCCGAGCCGGCCTCCGTCCAGGCGATCGGACCATCGGTGTGGTGTCGCCTCATCGATCGGTCCCGCGCCGCACGAGCCGCTCCACCAGGGCGGCGTCGTGGCTGCCCAGCGCCGGCACCGACGCCGCCGGTTCGTCGACGTCGCTGATGTTGAACGGGGACCGGTAGACCTCGGCCTCCCCGGTCGGCGTGGCGACGGTCATGAACCGGTCGCGGGCCCGCAACTGCTCGTGTTGCCACAAGGCGAGCGGGTCACGCACGAAGCTGTGGGTGACCCGACCCCGCCGGAGACGATCGAGCAACTCCGCGGGAGGAACCGATCCGAACCGCTCGTTGATCAGGGCTTCGAGCTCGTCGATGTGGGCGATGCGGTCGGCGTTGTCGACGAACCGGGGATCGGTCGCCAGGTCCGGCTCGAGCAGGACGTGGGTCGCGAACGATTCCCAGTCGCGGTTGCTCTGCACCCCGATCATCACGAGCTCGCCATCGCTCATCGCGTACATCCCGTAGGGCGCGATCATCGTGTGGCGATGGCCGGCCCGTGGCGGCACGACGCCCCGACCGACCGCCGCGTAGGTGGGTGCGGCCGTCCACTCGGCGAGGCTCTCCAGCATCGACACCTCGATCGACGCGCCCTCCCCGGTCGACCGGCGGCGGTACAGGGCGGCGAGGATCGAGGAGAAGGCGTACATGGCCGAGGAGATGTCGGCGATCGAGAACCCGACCTTGCAGGCCTGATCGGCGGTCCCGGTCAACGCGATCGCACCGGCTTCGGCCTGCACCGCCAGGTCGTAGGCCTTGTCGTCGGTGCGGGGACCGCCGAGGCCGTAGCCGGAGATGTCGCAGGCGATCAGACCCGGCGTCGTCGCCCGGAGCTGGTCGGCGAGCACCCCGGCCCGCTCGGCCGCCGACGGCGACAGGTTCTGCACGAACACGTCGGCGCCGGCGACGAGCCGGTCGAACGTGGCCCGGTCCGTCGGGTTCTTCAGGTCCAACTCGATGCTCTGCTTGCCGCGGTTGGCCCACACGAAGAACGCCGAGGTCCCCCCCATCGCGGTGTCGTAGTCGCGGGCGAAATCGCCCTCGCCCGGCCGCTCGACCTTGAGGACCGTCGCGCCGAGATCGGCGAGCTGACGGGTGGCGAAGGGTGCGGCGACGGCTTGCTCCAGCGCGACGACGGTGATGTCGGTGAGGGGCGCGGTCACGAGTCGCGCTCGGCCAGTCGGGTGAACCCGTCACGGGTCTGGGGCAGCTTCATGTCGAGAACCCGGGCAGCCACGACGGTCCGCAGGATCTGGGCCGTGCCGCCACCGATGGTGAACATCCGGACGTCCCGGTACATCCGTTCGAGCGGGTTGTGCCGCGAGTAGCCGGCCGCGCCGAACGTCTGGAGCGCGTCGCTGACCACCTCGATCGATGCCTCGGCGGTGAAGAGCTTGGCCTGGGCGGCGAGGGCCGGGTCGGGAAACGGGCTGGCGTTCGGCCCGTGCGACATCGCGGCGCGATAGGTCAGGCTGCGGGCAGCCTCGACCTTCACCGACATGTCGGCGAGCATCCACTGCAGTCCCTGGAACTCGGCGATGGGCCGGCCGAACTGCGCACGGGTCTTCGCGAAGTCGATCGCCAGCTCGGTCGCCCCGGCCGCCAGGCCGAGGGCCACGGTGCCGGCGCCGACCCGTTGCGCGTTGTAGGCGTTCATGAGATCGGCGAAACCCCGCCGGAACCCGGACGGCGGCGACACGACCATGTCGGCGGCGACCTCCATGTCCTCGAAGATCACCTCCATCTCGGGAATGCCCCGCAGCCCCATGGTCGGCTCCCGGGTCCCGAATCGCAGTCCCGGTGTCTCGCCCCGGATCGCGAGGAAGCCGCCGATGCCCTCTTCGGCGCCCGACTCGTCGAACACCCGGGCGAAGATCAGGTGGAGCTCGGAGACCCCTCCCCCGGTGATCCAGTGCTTCGTGCCGTTGAGCACGTAGGTGTCGCCGCGGCGATCGGCTCTCGTGGTCATCTCCGAGGCCGCGCTTCCCGCGCCCGGTTCGGTGATGCAGATGGCGGGCTTGTCGCCGCGCAGGACGAGTTCGGCCGCGAGGGCGCGCTGGCCGTCGGTGCCGTAGGCGAGGACGGCCGAGATGGCACCCATGTTGCATTCCACCGCGATCCGGCCGGTGACCCCGCAGACCTTCGCCATCTCCTCGACGACGAGCACCGCGTCGAGCAGCGAGCGACCCGGGCCCCCCAGCTCCGTCGGGACGGTCATGCCGGTGAAGCCCGCGTCGCGCAGGGCGGCGACGTTGTCCCACGGATACTCCTCGGTCCGGTCGACGTCGGCCGCGCGGGGCGCGATCACCTCGGTGGCCAGGGCCCGGGCCTCGGCCTGGAGGGCGATCTGTTCGTCGGTGAGGGCCCACGTCATGTGGCTGCTCCTG
>JAJRXC010000039.1 GCA_024276495.1 Actinomycetes bacterium | reverse complement strand
GCGGTCAACGGCTGGGCTGGCATGCTGGACTCTCCACCGGTCAGGGGCTGTGTGTAGACAGCGGGCATCATGCACGCCATCACGCTCCGACCGGTGGAACCTCAAGCCTCAACTGCAGCCGTCACCCCTTGAACTCGCCCCGTCATCACCGAACTGCGCCGCCGTATCGACCGACACCTCGAGGACCACAACGCCACTGTCGAACGCCAGACCATCACCTGGTACGACAACCTCGCCAACAAGTACGGCACCACGCTCCGCCAACTCGAAGCCGCCCGAGACGACGCCGTGACCCGCCTCGAGAAGCACCTCCGGGAGCTTGGCTATGAGTGAGTGGCGCGAGTGTTTTCTTGCTGAGCTTGCCGAGTCGACCGTCGATGGACCGTTCGGCTCAGCGCTTAAAAGTGAGCACTATGTTGAAGATCCGGGCGTGCGAGTCGTCAGGCTCGCAAACCTCGGAGATGGAACCTATCTCGACGGTGACGATGCCTATATCGCAGATGATTATGCCACGGTGCTGCAGCGGCACGCGGTGGTCGCAGGTGATGTCTTGGTCGCCTCGCTCGGCGACGATAACCACAGGCCAGGGCGAGCTTGCCAGTATCCGGCCCACCACGAAGCGGGAATCGTCAAGGCCGATTGCTTTCGAGTGCGGCCCAAGAACTCAGTCGACGGCCTGTTCCTGAAGGAAGCGCTCAACTCGGAGGATGCTGTCGTACAGGTGCGCCGGCTTGCTCAAGGCGTTACGCGGGATCGCATAAATCTTGGCCAACTCCGCCGGATCCGACTGCGCATGCCGCCGATGGAGGAGCAGCGGCGGATCGCAGAGATCCTCGACTATATCGACGAAACCATCCAAGCCACCGCACGCGTCATCGCCAAACTCGAACTGGTGCTGGACGGTGTCGCCCAGTCAGTCCCCCTCGGCGATCCGGTCGGCAGAATAGCGGGCGACTCACTTGGATCATTTAGTTCCTCCCGGTCAGGGAGGACTCCGTCGAGGTCTATTGACCACTACTACGGCGGAGGGATCCCGTGGGTGAAGTCTGGTGAGGTGGCTGGCTCGACCATCGTTTCAACAGCTGAGACGCTGTCGCCATCCGCGGTACGGGACTGCGGAATGCTCTACGTGCAGCCCGGGACGCCTCTTGTGGCAATGTACGGGGCGACCGCTGGGAAGGTCGGCTGGCTCGGCGTCAAGGCAACCACCAACCAAGCAGTGCTCGCCATCGAGGCTGATCGCCGGAAGGCTGACCCCCGGTGGCTCTATTGGGCTCTCCGCACCGGAGCGGCGCGCCTACTCAATTCGGTTCAGGGGTCGGGTCAGCCGAACTTGAACAAGGGAATCATCGAGCGTTTGATGTTCGTGTTGCCCACGCTTGACGGCCAGCGAGTGGCGGTTCAGCGTCTTGATGCTGCTGAGTCCGCCATCGCGAGGCACGCCGACGTGCTAGCGAAGCTTCGCAGAGTCCGATCGGGCCTCGCAGCTGATCTCCTCTCCGGTCACGTTCGAACGGTCGTGCCGTGAGTTCGGGCCCGGAGTGGGAGTACGTTGAGCAGCCGTTGCTGAGGCAGTTCGCCTCGTTGGGCTGGGAGACGCTGGTCTGGGGTGGGCAGCAGCCGACCGACAACTGCGATCGGGCGTCGGAGCGGGACGTCCTGCTCGAGCAGCGCCTCCGGTTGGCGCTGTACGAGATCAACCTGGGCCCCGACCGAACGACCTGGCTCGACGAGCCGCGGATCAACGCGGCGGTTGCGGAGCTGCGGTCGATGCCGGCTGGTGTAAAGCTTCTTGAGGCCAACCAACTCTCGACAGCGGTGTTGCTGGGCGGCGTGACAGTTCCTGGGCTGGACGGTTGGGACGGTGGTCGGGATCAGACGATCGACTACATCGACTGGCAGAACTGGACAGCTAATGACTTCTTGGCGGTGTCGCAGTTTCGGGTGGCGACGCCGGGGCAGGCGAAGGACATCCGGCCGGATGTGACGCTGTTCGTCAACGGCATTCCGCTGGTGGTGATTGAGGCGAAGCCGCCGGGCAAGGAGAGCGGCATCGCCGACGCCATCGACCAGCTCCGCCGCTACGCGAACCAGCGAGGCGGCGCCGTCGACGAGGGATCGGAGCAGTTGTTCTGGACGAATCAGTTCACGATCGCTACCACAGGCGAGCGGGCCGAAGCGGGGACGTTCTCGGCGCTGCCGGAGCACTACGTGGCGTGGAAGGACCCATATCCGGCGACGGTCGCCGAGATGGCGGAGTCACTTGGGAAGCCGGTCGGGCAGGTCACGCAGCAGGAGATCCTCACAGCGGGAATGTTGGCGCCGGAACGGCTGCTCGACATTGTTCGACACTTCACGCTGTTCATGGAGCTCGACGCAGGCCCCACGATCAAGCTGGTCTGTCGCTATCAGCAGTACCGGGGTGTCCGGAAGGCCGTGCGTCGAATGCTGACGGGCGACACCAAAGCGATGGACGGACACGTCGACCGGCGGGGTGGGATCGTCTGGCATACCCAAGGGTCGGGCAAGAGTCTCACGATGGTGTTCTTGATCAGGGCGATGCGCAGCGACCCCGACCTTCGCCGATTCAAGATCGTGCTCGTAACGGATCGGACCCATTTGCAGAACGCGCTCGGTGACACTGCTGCGTTGACCGGCGAGACCGTGAAGGTGGCCCGCACCTCCAACGAGGTGAAGGAGCTGCTCAGCCAATCCGGCCCGGGTGTCGTGATGGCAATGATCCAGAAGTACCGCGACACCACAGGTGGCGAGGGCGACGGACTGCGTGGCGACGAGTCATTTGGGACGCTCAACGAGTCGGATTCGATATTGGTGATGGTCGACGAGGCGCACCGGTCTCACGGTTCGGCACTGCACGCCAACCTGATGGCTGCGCTGCCCAATGCGGCACGGATCGGGTTCACCGGCACGCCGATCATCATGGGCAAGCGCAAGAAGACCCTGGAGATCTTCGGCGGCTACCTCGACCAGTACACGCTCGCCGAGTCCGAAGCCGACGGGTCGACGGTCCCGATCTTCTACGAGGGCCGCACCACCGACGGTGCGGTGGCCGGCGCGTCGAAGATGGACGACATTTTCTTCCGGTGGTTCGCTGAGCTCACCGACGAACAGCGCGAGCTGCTGCAGAAGAAGTACGCCACCACCGCCCAGGTGCTCGAAGCCCCCGAGATGATCGCTGCCAAGGCTCGCGACATCCTGCGTCAGTACGTGAGCACCGTGATGCCCGACGGCTTCAAAGGGATGATCGTCGCCACCAGTCGCGAAGCCTGTATCCGCTACTTCGACGCCCTCAACACGGCACGGGACGAGCTCGTCGCCGAGATCGACGCCGGCGTCGCTGCTGGTCACTTCGACGACGAGCTGGTCCAGGCCGCCGCTCCGCGCCGTGATCAGATCGAGGCGCTCGACTTCGCGCCGGTCATCTCCGGCGACCACAATGATCCTCCGACCTACCACTTCTGGACCGACAAGCTCCGCCAGCAAGCCCGGATCAACCTGTTCAAGCGGCCCCTCGGCCCCGTCAGCGAGAAGACCGACCCGCTGGCGATCCTGATCGTGAAGTCGATGCTGCTCACCGGCTTCGACGCCCCGCACGCCCAGGTGCTCTACCTCGACCGGCTCATCCAGGAAGCTGAGCTGCTCCAGGCCATCGCGCGGGTCAACCGCACCGCCCCGAAGAAGTCCTATGGGCTCGTCGTCGACTACTACGGAGTCTCTTCACAGCTCACCCAGGCTCTTGCCGCCTACACCAACGCCCAAGGCGAGATCGATCCTGATGTCGACGGGGCGCTGCGTCCACTGACGGCCGAGATTGAGAAGTTGTCACCCCAGTGTGAGCGGGTGCGGCAGATCTTCGTGCAGCGCGGCGTCGAGCCCGAGCCGACGATCGACGGCATCGAAGCGTGCGTGCAGCTCCTGGAGGATGAACGGCTCCGGGCCGAGTTCGACGTCGCGCTCGGCACGTTCCTCACCACCTTCGACATCGTGTTGCCCCGTCCAGAAGCGCTGCCTTTCGTCGCTCCGGTGAACCTGTTCGGTGAGATTCAGATCCAGACCCGGCGCCGTTACCGAGACACCGTCGATGGCGACTTCGATCCGCATAAGTACAAGGAGAAGGTCCGGGCGCTGATCGACAAGCACATCACTGTCCTCGACCTCACCCAGAAGATCGCACCGGTGCGGATCACCGACCCGCGCTTCAGCGAGCACGTCCGGGGCCTGTCGTCTGACAGGGCCAAGGCGTCGGAGATGGAACACGCCGTCCGCCATCACATCCGCCAACGCATCGACGAAGACCCCGCCTACTACGGGCGGCTCTCCGAACGAGTCGACGAGATTCTGGACCGCCTCGAGGATCGCTGGGACCAGATCGCCCTCGATCTCGAAGGCGTGATCGCCGAGATCAACGCCGGCCGCGCCGACCCCGATGACACCGGCCTCGATCCCACCACCGAGTTGCCGTTCCACGGACTGATGGCCGACAAGGTCGCCAGCTCCGATCCCGACGTCGAAGAGCGGCTCGTAGGTGTGACCCGCAATCTGGTCGGCAGCATCCGCCAACAGATCGGCGTCGTCGGGTTCTGGGAGAACACCACCAAGCAGGACGAACTGCGCAAGAGCATCAAGCGCGGCCTCGACGACAGCAACCTGTTCGTGTACGACGACCTCGACGAGCTGGCCGTCGAGCTGGTGGCGCTGGCCAAGGCGAACCACAGGCGGCTCACATGACCACGACGGAACTCCACGACCTGGACACGATGCGTGTCGGTGACCTGGTGCTGTCGATCACCCCGCCGACAGAACGAGTCACACTAGAGATCGTTGTTGAGCGAGACGCCAGCCTGGTACTGAAGGCCCCCCGGTCGGCGACCGTCGCGCGAGCCGAGGAGTTCGTCGCCTCGAAGCGCTCGTGGATCTACCGCAAGCTCGCTGAGAAGGACGCCCTTGTTGGTCCGCCGATCGTGAAGCAGTTCGTCGACGGGGAAGGCTTCGCCTACCTCGGCCGAAGCCACCGCCTGCTGATCGACGATGCGGTCAACGCGGTGCGGCTCGATCGCGGGCGCTTCCTCGCCCCGCCGGCAGTCCGCAGCCGTGGCGCTTCGCTGATGAGGGACTGGTACACGCAGGCCGGGACTCACTGGCTCCGCCGCCGTGTCCGGCCGTGGGCTTCTCGCATGGGCATCGACCCGGTGACGGTCGACGTCCGCGACCTCGGCTACCGGTGGGGTTCAGCGCGACCGGCCAGCGGCGAGCAGCGCGTCAACATCCACTGGGCCACCCTCCAGCTTCCACCAAGCCTCGTCGATTACGTCCTGGTCCACGAACTCGCCCACCTCCGTGAGGCCAACCACACGCCGGAGTTCTGGGCCATCGTCAGCCACCTCATGCCGGGCTACGAATCCCAGAAGACCAACCTCGCTGCGATCGGTCGCGGCGTGTGGCTCGGTGCCGTGCACGGAAGCGAACGCTGATGGAAGCACCCAAGGCCCTCGGCACCTCCATCCGCATCTTCCTCGCCGACGGCGAGGCCGACGGAGTGTGGGTCGTCGAGAAGAGCAACTGGACTGGCAAGGCGCTCATGGCGCCCCGCACCCGGTACCGCGACCTGCGGGCCCGTCCGGACCTCGACGGGCCCGGTGTCTATCTCCTGGTCGGACCGACCGAGTCGGGCCTTCCGCCGAGCCGCGTCTACATCGGCGAGACCGACGACCTGCCCGGCCGGCTCGACAACCACAACAATAACAAGGACTTCTGGAACCGGGCGATCGTCTTCACCAGCAAGGACGCGAACCTCAACAAGGCCCATATCCGCTACCTGGAGGTTCGCCTCATCGGGCTGGCCAAGGCGGCGAACCGGGCCGAGCTCGATAACGGCAACGTCGGCTCGCTCCCACCGCTCTCCGAACCCGATATTGCCGAGGCCGAAGCGTTCCTCGCGGAGATGCTCCTGATCTACCCGGTACTCGGTGTCCAGGTGTTCCAGAAGGCTGAGGAGCAACCCTCCAGCTCGGTCCGCCTACATCTCAGCGGCAAGGACACGAAGGCCGAGGGCACAGAGACCGCCGATGGATTCGTGGTCTACGCGGGTTCGCTGGCCCGAGCCGCCGAAGTTCCCTCGATCCATGGCTATGGCACCCAGCTCCGGGCGGCATTGCTGGAGAAGGGCCTGTTTGTCGAGGCCGGGAAGCATCTCCGGCTTACGGAGGACTACGTGTTCGCGTCACCGTCGACCGCTGCGATGGTGATGCTCGGACGCACATCGAATGGGCGTGTCGAATGGAAGACCGCGGACGGCCAGACCCTCAAGGAGCTTCAGACGGCCGACTCGGGAGGCGAGCAATAGATGCGGTCGTCCGGCCACTTTCAGTCGGGTCGCGAGATGTGGCCACGTCAGCGGGTACGCGATGCCGACCTCTGAGCTGCTCGACGGCGTCCCGTATTGGACAGAGAAGATGTACCGGCCCGGTGGCGGACAGGATCACCTTGGCCTCGGCTCAGTCGTAACGGATCGAATCCTTCCTCGGCTTTCGCCTGGCATCAACGTGTTGACGATCCATCCCCGATACTGGTCGTTCTACGCATTCGTGCTCAGCGAGTTCTGGAGTCGTGACCTCCCCCGCACGAAGACTGCGCTGAGGGAGTGGTACCGACCCCTCGAGTGCATCTACTCGGTCGCATGCAGCCTGTGCGAGAACCCTGACCACTACGGCACCCCGATCGGTACACGACGAATCGCCGGCCTGGTCGCGGACGAGCCGAACGGGTTCGACCCGCAGTTCGATTACATGGAGTCCGCGATGGGCGGCTACGGGCTCTATTACTCGACCGTCATGCAGACCGTTGGCCTGGTCGCCCTTGCCGACCCGCGGCTCGGGCTGCCCGTCGACGCCGTCACACCCGAGGGCCAGGTCGTTGCCGAAGCGTTTCGAGCCGTGATCGCCGATACGGAGTACTACCGCGACTGGATCGACCGCCATGATGAGGAGGTGCCTCACGAGGTCGCAGCCCAATACGGCGGGTTGGCCTGCTTCTGCCGCCTCCGTGACGAGTCAGCGCTCGACCGTCCACTCCTCGTCGACGCCTTCCTCCATCACGGCAACCCAGCCGAGGCCGAGGGACGCCGACAGACGCTGCGCATGTTCTGTGAGTTGGCTGCTCAGACCGAGGCTGACGCGGTCGATGCGCCATCATTCCGACGTCTCGTCTACTACGGCGCCGACCACGCTGCGGAGGAGGGCGCGTCCGGCGCCGCTTTCGTCCCACCGGCACCCCTCGGCCGCACGGCGCGGAAGTGGCGCCTCTATCAGGCGCGCGAGTACTTCAACGCGTCGGTCAACGAGATGTGGCGGCGGCTGTCGTACTGGGGGCTTGCTCGCGACGGAGACATCTACCCGGTGCCGATGGCTGAGCTGCTCGCGTCAATCGACGCAGTCGACTTCGACGCCTTCGTCGAATCGGTTGGCGTCGACCTGCCACCGGGCGGACTCACCCCCGACTCTCCGTACCGGGAACTGCTCGAGTGGGTCATGTCCGTGGGCGGCGTCACCAGTCAGCTCGATGATCGCTGGGAACTCGACCGTGACCTCACAGAGGACCGGATCATCGAGTGGCTCGGCTACGGGCGACAGGTGACCGACCATGGCCCCGGCGTTCTCGCCGCGGCGCTCACGCTCGCAACGTTCGTTGCTGCACGCCTCTGGCCGCCCGAGCTGGCCCTCGTCGAACCAGCCGACTGGTTCCCTGTGATCGAGGGAGGACGAGATCGACTCGGCATGCAGAGATTCATTGACGCGCTTCGCACGAGGGTCGACGCCGGCGAAACGATCAGGGAGGTCGCCCGCTGGTTGACGCTCGACTATGTCATCGCCCAGCACGAACGTGTCGCCACCGCCAAGCTCCCGACCACGGGCGACACGTTCCGGTTCCGACGGGAGGCCGGGAGGCTCCGCTTCTTCCCGAAGGACGCCCAAGTCGGCATGAACGACTCCCGGTTCAATGCGCTCGCCACCTTCGTCTACGAGCTCGGCTGGTGCGGCTACCTGTACGTCGAGGACCACGGCCTGACCGAGGAAGGCGATCTGCTGCGGGCCGACGGAGACCTGCCAGTGTCCGGGGCGTTCGACTCGCCCGCCGCTGGGGAGGGCGCGTGACGTCACCCAGAGTCCGGGTGCCGACGCTGTTCGACGAGGAGTGGGACAGCGTCATCATCGTCACGTATGGCGCCGACCTCGCCTTCTTCGAACGAGACCTGTGGCGTCAGATCGATCGAGCGAAGAATCGCCTGATCTTCGCCGACGGTCGCCAGGTCCAGCGTCGACTCGTAGCTGAGAACAACAGCTCGCTGCGTCATGTCAACCGCTCCTACGTTCTCGCACCATTGCGGTTGGGCGGCGCCGCTCACGCCAAGCTCATCCTCCTGCTGGCCGAGGACCGAGGACTGCTTGCGGTCGGGTCGGGGAACCTCGGCATGGGTGGCTATGCGTCGCAGGGGGAGTGCTTCACCACCTATCACTGGTCGGCGGAGGACTCCCAGCATCTTCATGCCTTCGTTGCGGCGAAGGAATTCCTGGAGCAGGTGACAGCTCGCCGACTTGTGGATGAGATCGTGAAGCCCCGCCTCCAACAGGCATGGCAGGACGCACCATGGATCTACGGCGCCGTCGACGAGCCGACTTCCACCGTCCGCCACAACCTGGAGTTACCGCTGCTTGACCAGTTCATCGACGCCATCGATGGCCGTCCGGTGCGCGAGCTCGTAGTTCACGCTCCGTTCTACGACCATCGATGTAGGGCGCTATCCGAGCTCATCGGTAGGACACATCCGGAGTCCGTGCAGGTCCTCCTGCAAGAGCGGATTACTTCTGTCGATCCGGTGCGATTGTCCGAGATCCTGTTGGCTGCTCCGAGTCAGGTCGAGGTTCGAACCGTTCAGGCGCACGAGCGCGGCACGTTCCTCCATGCCAAGTTCCTCGTCGCTCGCTTGAGTTCGTCGGACGTCTGTCTGCAGGGCTCTCCGAACGTCTCGACACCCGCATTGCTCCAGGATGGCCTGACGGGGAACATCGAGATCGCGAACCTTCTCGAAGGATCCCCGGGCGCCTTCGACCATCTGGTCTCCGACCTTGTCATCAGTGCCCATCCCGTGGACGTTTCATCGCTTGGCTTGTCGCTTGCTGAGGATGACGACGAACCCGACGACGATGACTACGAGCCGCTCGTCCGGGAACTGTCCTGGGTCTCCCCCCGGCTCGCCGGGGCTTTCCAGGGCGAGATCGGAACCCCTCCCGGCCTCATCGTCGGAGAGTCGACAGTCGATGACGTTGAGTGGCATCTCGACGCTCCTCAACACGCCTTGACACCGTTCACGGCGATCCTCGGTGAGTCCGCTTCTGCCGAGCTCAGCCGCGTCGCCTCCGTCACCTTCGTCTTCGACGCCGACCGACGAACCGCACCCGCGTACCCCTACCACCTCAACACGCTGATCGCTCTGTCGTCCGGGCAGGGTCGAACCGATCTGTTGAAGCGGGCAGGCGACTTCGATCTCGATGACGAAGAACTCGAGCAACTACTCGTCCAACTCGACGAAGTTCTCATTGTCGACGGCCAGAGCCTGTGGCGGATGCTGAAGCGAAAGGTGCCCCAGCCCACGGATGAAGCGAGCTCTGTCACGCTCAGCTACGACGACCTCGACTGGGACGCCATTCAGTCCCACCCGAAGCTGGCGCAGTATCGGGCGTGGGACCAACGCGGACACGCGGACCCCACTGGGCTCGGAATCCTCCTCGGGTCGATCGCTGATCGCTTCCGTTCCGAAGTCCGCCGGCGGAGAGGCGAAGGAGGGGTGGGTGAGATCGAGGCCGAGATTGGCGGCGATTCCCTGGAGGATCTCGCCAACACGATTGACGCCGAAGACGAGGAGACAGCGGAAGCCGAGGAGGCTGAGCTGGAGCGCCGACGGATAAGCGCGCGGACACGAGCGCGACGGCAGTTCCGGAGCTTCGTCAAGCGCTTCGTGTCAGGCTTGACCGACGACTCGTTCACTCGTCTCGTCGGATCGAGCGTGATCGTGCCGAGCTACATTGTGTTCAATCACCTGTGCTGGAAGCTGGCCCAGCTCGATCTCATCGACCGTCCATTCGTCGTCGATGCCCAGGTTGAGCTCTGGAGGTTCTTCTGGGGTGACGCCGCCGGTCCGGGCTACCTGGCGACGATGAGTGAGGCAGAACAGCTGGCAGCGATCGAAATCCTCGATGTCCATTGTGCCGAGGCGGTGCTGCTTGCGTCCGTGCACCAGGCCTATGACATCGCGTGGGAACTCGAAGATGCGGATGTAACGCGCCTGCGCGACCAATGGCGCGTGATCCTCATGCACGATCTAGGTGGCGTCGGCGCGACATCGGTCCGAGATGCTGCGACGGTCAGCGGGTCCGGCCCTGACCCGCTGTCTCTTGCTGACTTCGTCGCCGACCTCGCGGGCCTGGCCGAGTACACGCCTGACCGGGAGGTCCTTGCCGTGATTGCCGGGATCCTGGGTTGCCGCGCTACCGCCGTGAGTCGGACAAGGCGGAAGGTCCACCGCGGTGATCTCGGCGATGACTTCGTCGGGGTAGTCGAAGTCTCCGATCCGGTCGTTGCTCTGGACTCATCGAAGGCGCTGCTGCTGCTATCGGAGCTCGCCCGGCTGCTGCCAGACGAGCAGTACTTGCGTGTGAGTCACACGGAGACTGGAACGGTTGCATTCGCTGACTACGAACTTGGCGTCGGGCTCTGGTACGACCCGCGGGCCGATGAGGAGATCGACTTCGATCCGCCCGACGCGAGCTCACACCCTTGGGACAGTGCTGTTGAGCGGCTACAGGCGCTTGCAGCGTAGGAGTATGGGGAGTGCCCCATACTCTTCAAGGAGGAATGGTGATGAAAAAGAGCTATGCGGAGATCGCCGGGAAGCGCCGAGCAAAGCTCGATCCCGCATCGAAGGAACACGCCCAGGTGTTCGAGCACGCCTACCGGATCGCAAGGCAGGTCGTCGATCTCCGCGAACGCCACGGCTTGACACAATCGCAGCTCGCCGAGCGATGCGGCATGGACCAGGCTGACATCAGTCGCATCGAGCGCGGCTCGACCAGCCCAACGACAACAGTCCTGCAGCGAATCGCCGACGCTCTCGACGCAGATCTCAAGCTCGTCGCCCGCGTCTCGTGAGCGGCAGCTGCGCAACGACTCCCGTCGTAGGTCCAGCTTCTGATGGCTGACCCCGGCCCCGCTTCCATCGCACCCCGTCCCTACTTCGGAGGTCCGAGCGTTCACACGCTGCGGATCGAGCTTCTGTACGTGGAACCGACGGTTTGGCGGCGGTTTGTGGTGCCGTCGGAGACGAAGCTCCCGAAGTTCAACCGGATGCTCGAAGCCGCGATGGGGTGGGAGGGCTACCACCTGCACATGTTCGAGATCGCCGACCTGCGTTTCGGTGTGCTGGACGAAGACGATGACGACGTGATCGATGAGCGGCGCATCACTGTCAAACAGCTGTTGCCGCGGGTGGGGTCGCAGGTGCGGTGGGCCTACGACTTTGGCGACAACTGGCAACACGACGTGGTGGTCGAAGCTGTCGAGGAACCGTCTCCCGACGCCCGCTACCCGATATGCACGGGTGGCGAACGGGCATGCCCGCCGGAGGACTGCGGCGGCGTCGGTGGCTACGAGGAGTTGCGTGAGGTGCTCGCCGATCCTTGTCACGATGAGCATGAGCATCTGCGGGAGTGGGCCGGCGCCGGCTTCGACGCCGATGCGTTCGATCAGATGTCGGTGACCAAGCATCTCCGCCAGGTCCGGTAGAACACGGTCGTGGCGCCACGGATCACCTACGAACAGTCGAGCGAACAGATTCGCGAGCTGTGGGACCGGGTGGACGCCGCACGCGAGGCCCGCGGTGGCGAAGCCGAGCTCGACGGCTACCGGGAACTGCTCGACCACCCGTGTGCGCACCATCAGGTCGTCGACCATGAGGTGCTCGACGAGATCCATCAGGTGCTGCGCCGGCTCGACCGCTACGACGAGGCGATCCAAGCCAAGCGGGAGGCCATCGATGCCGGCTACCGGTCGACCCCCGACCCCGAGGCCGACATCGCCGAGTGTCTTGTCGAGGCCGGGCTTCGTGCCGAGGCAGACGCACTGTTCGCCGAGCTGCGCCGGCGGGATCCCGATGAGGTTTGGCTCTATAACTCGGCCGGCTGGGCCTACAGCCGAGTCGACGACCAGAAGGCGCTGCGCTGGCTGCTCGACGGCATCCAAGTCGCTCTCAAAACCGGCGACCCCGACCAGGTGATCGGCCAGCTCCTCGACATGACCCGGGACTGCTGGGACCGTGTCGGCGCAGCCCACGACGCCGAGATGATCGCGCGGGTGGAGGTGTTCCAACGCGACTGGGTGCGCCCGCCATACCGGTCGCGCTCGTTAGGCAAGCCGTCACGGCTCGATGAGCCGAAGCAGCGCTGCGCTCACTGCGGGTTCGATCCCGACCTTCCTCCATCATCCGCAGTGACGGCGGCCAAGTCTCGAGCGGTCGAGGCTCCGGCGAAGATGGTGCTGTCGCTTGCCTGGTTCCCGGCGGACGAATGGCGGCTGGCGATGGAACGGTGGCCGGACCTGTTGGATGAGCTGCCCGCTGATCATGCCGAGTACAGCCAGCGGATTGAGGCTCGCCTGAAGTGGATGTCGAAGCTCACGCCCGGTCAGGCGTTGACGGTCTCGCCGCTCAGCGTCAACGAACTCGACGAAACGGAGGGTGAAAACGCCGGGTCGGGCGAAGGCCGGTCTCGCCTTGCCGCCGAGATCGCCCTCACCGGCCGCGCGCTGCGTTGGCCGCCGTCGCGCAACGACGCCTGTTGGTGTGGCTCTGGCCGCAAGTACAAGAAATGCTGCGGCCCCACGCCCCCTGCGGAGGACCGACCATGATCCCCGACCTTGATCTCGCTCGCGTCAGGAAGTGGATCGACGGACGCAACGCCGACATGGCCCCTGAGGTGCGCGAACAGATCCGCTACGAGATCGACGTCGCCGACCGTGCCATCACCGTGCTCGAATGCCGACCGCCATGGCGTGAAGGCTTCGGCACCGAGTGGACCCGCTTCCCGATCTGCCGGTTCCGCTACACAAAGGTCCGCAAGCAGTGGTCGCTGTACTGGCGAGACCGCAACCTCAAGTTCCACGAGCACGACCTCGTCCAACCCACTCCACATCTCGAAGAACTCATCGAGTACGTGAAGAACGACCGCAGCGGCATCTTCTGGGGCTGAGCGCGCCCCGTGGATCTGGACGGCCGGTCCCGGTCAGCTATCCAGGTCCTGGCTCGTTGCCCACACTTCGATGAGTTCGGTTTCGAGAACTGATCCGGCGAGATTCTCAGGGAAGATTGCGAGCACATTGTCGACGCCAGTAGCCGACGGCGTGAGGATCGCCTGGAGTCGCTGCTCGTAGACGGCCTCTCCGATCTGTCGGGTGAGCCGGTGGTCGTCGCGCACGATTTCTGCCGCTGTAATTCCTAGAGCGGCGAGCGTCGCGTGGTCGGTCAGGTCGATGACGTCGGTCAGTTCCGCTTGCACCTTCCATAGCTCGCGGGGCAAGAGCTGCTCGACGTCGATGCTCTGCCGGTCTGCTTGGCGGGTCAGCTCAGCGATCGCACATGATCGGGTCGTGCACAGATACAGAACGGGGAAGCTTCTGGGCGGGTTGAACCTTCCACCGAATCGGCGGGCGCCTTCACCGCTGCGCGGGTCGAAGCTGGGAGCTTGGTTGCGGTATCCGGTCGCGTCGAGCGTCGCCGCTTCCGCGCGGGTTACTGAAATCGGATCGAAACTGGCCATTTCACGCAGTAACGCCCTCGGCCAGTGCCAACAAGAGATCAATCACGCGTTGATATTGGCCAGCCGCGATCAAATCGAGCGGCTTCTCGTAGCCGAGATCGCGATTTGGGGAACGCATCCAGAATCTGGCGGCGTCATCACGCATGACGCTTCGGGCTAACTCGACCACGGCACGCAACTCCAGCAGCCGTTCCTCCGCCTCGCGACGAGGAGCGGACTCCTGGGACCGCCAACGGGCGACGCTGCGCGGGTTCGTTTCACTGACCCGCGCCAAGTCTGCGGTATCGACAACGTCTCCCTCATAAAGATGGTCAAGGAGAGCAGTGAGGGTCGTCATTTGCGATTGTCGTCCTTTTGTGTAGCATTACGTCGCGCGTATGTCGTAGTATACGTCGTGTAGACGTCAGGAGCAATAGAGTGGATCTCGAATTCGGACACGGTTTCATCCCACGGATTGGCGAGGATAACTACAAAGCCGTCGATCGCTGCATCGGGCCCGCTGACCTGTTCACGCAGGATTCCCTCGTGCTCCCGTGGGCAATCGTCGATGGTGCTTGGGCAGAGAGTCGACCTGAACTGCTCGACACACTGAAGCTCAACCAGACCAGGCTTCTCGTGGACACGTCAGGATGGCGCTACCGCTATGCCGCGACTGCCGATATCAAGAAGCTCATCGGGGCGAGCTGGGCGCCGAAGGGTGTCGTGAGCACTGCCGACAAGGTCCAGTGCCGTGAGCTCGTGGCCGGCAGTCTGCGAGCGCAGGCGAGCCTTGGGGCCGACGCTTACCTCATCCCGGGCTGGATGCCCGACCATGCGAGCGAGGATCTTCGTTCGGCATACGAGGTCACTCTCTCCGAGGCGGGCGCGATGAACGACATCGAGCCCCGTCCGCTAGTCGCGTTCGTTGGCGGGCACACGAGGGGCCTTGATCAGGTCGCGCGGCTGCTCAATGAGCTTCCGCACTTCATCTCTGCTGTTTACGTCCAGCTCTCCCCGGTCACCCCGATCCGAGTCGGTCCGTCCAAACTCGAGGCCATCACCGGTATCTACCAGCATGCTGCGGCGCTCGGATTCAAGGTCATCGCCGGTCACGCCGGCGCTGTCACCCCCATCATGAGGGCGTTGGGCATCGATGCAGCAGATGCCGGACTAGCGACAGGTGAGACCTTTGATCGCTCCAGGGCACGTCGCACGTCGAAGCGTGCTGACGACGACGCATCGCAAGGAGGGGGACGGCGTTCGCGGATGTACTTCAGTCAGCTCGGCCGCTCCTTGGCAGCGACGGAGGTCGAGCGCCTTCTCGCTGTCCCGGCCGCCGCGGCGGAACTCCAGGGCTGCCGAATGCCATGTCACCGCTTCCGTAGCGACCATCTCATCGAGCGGGCCCGAGAGCACTCGCTGTGGGCTCGTGTGCAAGACGCTCAACTTGTCGACTCGCTGCCACACAGCATGCGCTTGACTTCCGTTTACGAACGTCTCCGAGCACAACGCTCCACCATCTCAACCATCAACGGCGCCCTCGAGACGGCCAACATGGAGCCGCTCGACATCAAGCCCGTGGACAACCACTTGGCCTGGATCTCGCGAACCGTGGCGAGCCGATCTGCCGCATGAGCGACCGGTGCGATGGGCCCGAGGTTTCACCCGGCATGGGACCGCGACAAGAACACACCGATCGACGATGACCTTGCGAGAGAAGAGACTGACCTGATGCCGAGCACCAAGAGCTTCAGCAAGCTCCGAGACAAGGCTCGGCGTGATCCTGGACGCGCTCATCGCATCGATGCAGCAAAGAGGCGTGCGCTTCAGGAGATCGCTACGTACCGCGAGCGGAACTCGTAGAGCGCCCGGCATCACCCGAGTCGAGCCTGCCAACCGGACGAGGCGTTCGACGACCGCCGGGTCATCGAGGCAGCTGATCGCTGTTTCACAATCGGGCCTGTTTCACCTGCACTGAAACACAGCCTGTTCTGTCGACTGAGCCCAGCCGCCCGGCTGCCGCTACCCGCTGATTTCTTCCATCAGATCGCGGGTGTAGCCGGTCATCACAGTTGAGACCGCGGTCTCGTCGACGACACCGGCGAGGGCCTGGGTGGCGAGTTCGATTCCTGGGCTTCGCGGTGTGGCGAACAGCTCGCGCACGTAGTCGAGCGCTCGTCGAGTCGTTTCTGCGGAGCGGTCATCGTCGAGTAGCAGCTTCGTCGTCTGGGCCATGTCGGTGACTGCCGTTGCGTCGAAGAGGCGGTAGACGTCGCCGGCATCCTTGGCGATGAGACGTTCGGGAGTCTTGAGTCGTTCTCCGAGCTTGTGGGTCTTGGCGACCAGTAGCGCAGCGGGGCCGGCGACGTTGACGACGATTCGGCGGTCGTCACCGTCTTCGAGCGATGTGATCTCGAATGGGTCGAAGTCGACAACGGCGCCTTCGACACCGTCGCTCTTGCGGGCCGCCGTTTTGCCGTGGCCGCGGGGGAGTCGAGCGCCACGTCGCCCGGCCTTGGGTACGAGTTGGGCGGGGACGATGAGATCGACGGGCACGGTGACGTCGCCATCGAAGCCGGGGCGTTCGAATCGTTGCTGCCAGATTCCGGGCTCGCCGGGGAGCTCGAATCCGGCCGCGGTCATGGCGTCACCGAGGAGGGGACTGTCGGCAAGTTGGTCAGGGTTGATGACGAGGTCAGCGTCGGTGGTGAAGGGCTGGTACGTCGGCAGCCTGCCCTCGGTGCGCAGGTACACCGCCTGGGCGCCGATCAGCACAACCGCGTCGATGTGGGGCTGTAGGGCGGTGAGCGCATCGAGGAGCACCCGCCGGGCTTCCACATACTCGATCCGGGGACCGCCGTTGTCGGTCATGGCAGGGCCGGCTGCGCTGTGAGGGAGGTTGCTTGCCAGCGCGGCGCTTTGCGGCGCATCCAGTCGAGGAGGGCGTCACCTTCGGCGGGCATTCGCCCGGGGCCGGTGAGGCAGTCGATTGCGGCTTGCGCGGGGGAGACGTAGATGGCGTTGTCTTTGGTCCACGCGCGTTCGAACACAATCTGATCGTAAGGCAGGGCTATGACAACGTTTCCTCCATTTCGGACTGGCCGCAGGCGCGTTGCCGTGGCGATCCGTTCAGGGTCGTCGGCGTAGACGACAGCGATCTCGGGGGCTGCGACCGACACCAAAGGCGAGGCAGCGAACGAACCGGTGACGGCCCAGCTCTTCGACTTGCCCCCTGCGAGGTCGTCGAGGAACTGTTCGGGCCCGGCGGATGCGATCCAGTTGGTCGTCTCGTTGGAATCGAGCAACGAGTAGTCGGCGGTGATCTGGCCGAGCAGCGATTCCCATTCGACATGTTCGACCGGTCCACGAGGCACTCGGCTGATCAGCAGCTCATCGGTCAGCGCACTGAGTAGCCGGGAGACGTAGCCAGCATCAGCGTCGATGGCGTTGGCGAGGTCGCTCACGCCGTAGGGGGGTTGGACTTCGGCGAGCGTGCGCAGCAGAGCCCAGGCCCGCGGGCCGCGAATGTTCAGCCGTGGCGCGGATGGGGGCGACGGGTCTCGCTGTGCTCCTTCAGTGCGGAAGACAATCCCGGGCCGTTTCACTACGGCGCTGACGTTGCCGGTCTGGTCGACGTAGCCGTATCCGATGTCTTCGAGAAGTTCGCGACTGCGGGGGCTCAGCCATTCGCCGGCGATGATCGTGTCGACCTCCGGCTCGGGAAGGGCGACGACATCGCGGGGTGTGAGATCTCTGCGGACAAGCACGGTCAGCTCGCCTGAGACGTCGTCGGATGAGATCACCCGGATGACGCCGCCGTCGTCAGAGCGCCCAGCAACCTCGACCTGCCAATCCGGTGGCGCGAGCGAGGCGAGCGACTCTACGGTCGCGGCGAACAGACGTCGTGTTGCTTGAGAGACGGGTTTGCGTGCCATGAACAAGTCGCCGATCGAGGCAAGTCCGGAAGGGTCCGGAACGCTTCTGAGGTACTTGTTCAGACTATCGACTTGTTTGCAACAAACAAAAGGGCTTTCTAGGCACGACTTCTAACGGATCTTCTAACGGACGGTCTGAAACAGGGTGTTATCCACAGGGACAGCCCAACACGCTGACCAGGCATAACACCAGGTCAACGGCACTTTCTGACACGAATCGACACCCGCCGATATGGGCTTTCGCGAACTCCGAACCCGATCGTCACTCCTCAGTCTGTCTCCAATGCTGTGGTCGCATTGTCGTCCGGCAGTAGGCGCTCCAACGCGAGGGCGATCTCGGCATCGCGTTGTTCGACGGCGTGTTGGTAGCGAAGCGCGGCGACCGGGGACGCATGGCCGAGTCGAGCCATGGCCTCTCGGGTCGTTGCTCCGGCGATCGCGTTGAGGGTTCCAGCTACGTGGCGGAGGTCGTGGAACGTGCAGTCGGCGCCGGCCGTGCGGCGGGCGAGATTCCACTCCCACCGGAAGCGATCCTTGGTCGGGCTCGTTCCCGTCGGCGGATCGACGAACAGCAGGTCATCGTCGCCGGGCCCGACGAAGTCGGCGAGGTGCTCGGCGAGACGGGTGGCCAGCGTGGGCGGCACGGCGAGCGTGCGGTAGCCGGCGTCGGTCTTGGGTTGCTGGAGGACCATGTCGCCGGCCTGGGTGTAGACAAGCGCGCGCTCGACGGTGACCGTTGGTGGGGTAGCGGCGAGATCGACGTGGCGGCGGGCGAGACCGAGGCACTCGCCACGACGAAGACCGCCATAGGCGGCGAGCAGGACCATGGCACGGTACGTTGGTGCGATCGCATCGGCAAGCGCCTGTACTTGCTCGAGCGACGGGATCTTGCGCTCGGGACCGCGCTCGACCGCAGCGCCCTTGATCCGACAGGGATTCTGGCGGCGGAGGCGGTCGTCCACGGCGGCTTCCATGATCTGACGGAGCAGCCGGTAGGCCTTGGCGACCGTCGACTGGGACAGGTCGGTACGGACCAGCGCGGCGTGCCACGCCCGAACCTCGGGTGCAGTGATCGAACCGACTGGTCGCTCGCCCAGCACTGGGAGGATGTGGCAGCGAAGCAGGTATTGGTATAACTCGACGGTGCGGAGTCGAAGGCCGGCCTTGCCCGCCAGCCAGTTGGTCGCGTATGTCGCGAGATGCGTCCGGGCGCCGATCTCATCCAGACGATCACCTCGCGCGAGATCGGCCTGCACAGTCGCCAGCCATGCGTTCGCGTCGGCTTTGGCGGTGAACGTTCGCGGCGCGGTGACCCGCCGACCGGTGTCGCCGTTCAGGTACGAGGCCTGATACCTCCCCGACGGCAGACGCCGAATCTTGCCGAAAGGTCTGCGTTTGCCCACCCCGTAGATGGTACTGGACCGAATCGCTTGGGGCACGTTGGGGGCACGGCGGGCGGGATCTGAGGTTACCGAAAGAAGATCAGGCCCTCTGACCTGGGGATATGTGGTGGAGCTGGGGGGAATCGAACCCCCGACCCCCTGCTTGCAAAGCAGGTGCTCTAGCCAACTGAGCTACAGCCCCGTGGGGGTCGAGCGTAGCGCCGCGGATCGGGGTGACCGGCGGGGATCCATCAATTCTGCAGGCCCATGGCCGAATCTTGTTCGGAGGGGCGTCGCGACGGAGCGATGTCGACGGCTCGCCGCCGCCCTCCGACTGCAGGAAGATCCCCCATGAAGTTCACCCGAAGCGTCCTGATCGTCGTCGCGATGGGCTTGTTCGCGGCCGCGTGCAGCCAGGGCAACGTCTTCGAGCTCGAAGTCGGCCAGTGTTTCGACACGATCACCGACGAGTTGATCAGCGACGTGCCGATGAAGGACTGTGCGGAGCCCCACGACAATGAGGTGTTCGCGGTGTACAACGTGACCGAGGCGGTGCTGCCCTCGGCCGAGACGATGACCGAAGGATGCTTCAACCGCTTCGAGGACGCGATCGGGGAGCCCTACGCGACGTCGATCTACGGGCTCGCCGCGATCACCCCGACCAACGACAGTTGGGACGACGGCGACCGTGAGGTCATCTGCTACGGCTTCGTCTTCGACGGCCCGGAGAAGATGACGGGCTCGATCATCGGCTCCGGCAAGTAGCGGGTTCGGCACCGGCCCGAAATGGTCGTTGCCACTGGTTGGTGACAGGATCGGGCCATGGACTCACGCGCACTGAAGGTCAACTCGATGGACGACTTCGACCTCCGCATGTCGGAGGCGAGCCGCCCGTTTTTCAACCAGGTCGTCGAGTTCCTCGAGACCGTCGTCGAACCCATGCAGGTCGAGTTCTTCCGGGCCGGCGAAGGGCGGGCCGACCGGTGGAGCTACACCGATCGTCAGCTCGAACTGCTCGAAGGAGCCAAGGACAAGGCCAAGGCCGCGGGTCTGTGGAACTTCTTCCTGCCCGACACCGGCCAGGGCCTCTCCAACCTCGACTACGCCTATCTCGCCGTCGAGCTCGGCAAGTATCCGCTCGGCTCGGAATCGCTCAACTGCTCGGCGCCCGACACGGGCAACATGGAGGTGATCGAGCGCGTCGGCACTCCCGAGCAAAAGAAGCAGTGGCTCGAACCGCTGCTCAACGGCGAGATCCGGTCGTGTTTCGGCATGACCGAACCCGGTGTGCCGAGCTCCGATGCCAAGAACGTGCGAACCCAGGCGGTGCGTGACGGCGACGAGTACGTGATCAACGGCGAGAAGTACTACATCTCCGGGGCCGGCGACCCCCGCTGCAAGATCATGATCCTGATGTGTCAGACGAACCCCGACGGTCCGCCGCATCGACGCCAGTCGCAGATCCTCGTTCCCATGGACACACCGGGTCTCGAGATTCTCGGTCCGATGCATGTGTTCGGCCAGGACGACGCGCCGCACGGCCACATGCATCTTCGCCTCACCGACGTACGGGTGCCGGCGTCCAACATGTTGTGGGGCGAGGGTCGGGGATTCGAGATCAGCCAGTTGCGGCTCGGACCCGGCCGTATCCACCACTGCATGCGGGGGATCGGGGCGGCCGAGAAGGCCCTCGACATGATGGTTCGTCGAGGGATGACCCGTGAGGCGTTCGGTCGACCGATCGCCCGGCTCGGCGGCAACCTCGAGATCATCGCCCGGGCCCGGGCCGAGATCGAAGCGATGCGCATGATGGTGCTGCGAGCCGCGAAGGCGATGGACACGCTGGGCAACGCGGAGGCCCGAGTGTGGATCAGCGCGATCAAGGCGATGGTTCCGGAGCGGGTCTGCAAGATCATCGACCAGGCGATCCAGATGCACGGGGCGACCGGCGTCTCCCAGTGGACGCCGCTGGCCGGCATGTACACGAGCCAGCGCACGATCCGTCTCGCCGACGGCCCCGACGAGGTCCACTGGATGGTCGTCGGCCGGGCCGAGCTGTCGTCCTACGACGGCCTCGAGATTCCGACCAACCCGACATCGGCCGCCGACCCCGCCCTGACCGCGGCCTGGGACAACGACAGCAGCTTCCACTTCCCCGGCCCGGCCTAGGGGCCATCGCCGCGACGCGTGTTCACCCCACGGGCCATAGCAGCGGATTCTCGGAGCTGTCGGCGATCTCGCCCGGGTTGCGGCCTCCGAGCCAGGCCTCGAGGTCGAAACGTTGCTGTGGGCCGGTTGGTTCGGTCACCCGGGCGCCGTCGGCGAACCAGATGATCGTCATCACGGGTCGAACCCGATCGGTCGGGTTGGGGCCGGCCGAATGGCTTGTCCAGCCGCGATGAAACGTCGCGTCGCCGGCCCGCAGCGGACCATGGGTCGTGAGGGCGCGGTCTCGCTCGGTGATCGACGCGGTGATGGCGTCGTCGCTCGCATTGGAGATCTCGCCGGCCTCGACGTCGCCGTCACGGTGCGATCCGTCGACGAAGATCATCGACCCGACATCGGGATGGACGTCGAGCAGCGGCATCCACATCGTGATCGTGTCGGGCGTGTCGAGCGGCCAGTAGGCCTGGTCCTGGTGCCAAGGGGTACGGCCGCCACCGGCCTCCTTGAAGAGGGCCTGGTCGTGGTAGAGCCGGACCCCGTCGACGCCGAGAAGTCGGGCCGCGACCTCCGCGAACCGGGGCGCGTCGGTGAAGCCGGCGATCGACTCGCGGATCTTGCGCAGCGCCACGGCCTGAAGAAAGGCCTTCCCGTAGGTGTCGCGGTCGGCCAGGGGCGCCGGGGTCGGATGCCAACGATCGACGCCGGCCTGGATCTCCGGGAGGTACGCGGCGCACTCCGCGGCATCGGCCAGCCCTCGTACGCAGCAGTGCCCGTGTTCGGCGAAGTAGTCGATCGTCTCCGCCGCGAGCGGGAACGAGCGGTCGAGGCGGGGCAGCGTCACGGATCGATCTCAGGGAGCGAGGGGTCGACCGAAGGGCAGCCGCTCCTGCCAGCTCCGAAGGAACGACTCGGCCTCGAAACACGCGGCCAGGAACGGGCCGTCGTCGTGCGCCCGGAACTCGGCCGTCATGTCACCGATGTCCTCGTTGATCCCGGCCAGGATCTCGGCCTCGCTGCGGTTGGCATCGCCCCACAGCGCCAGCGTCGACCCGGCGAGGGAGATGAAGTCGGCGGGCGCCGCGACGCCGGCCCGGCGCAGCACGGCCAGAGCCCGGGCCGTCAGCGGAAGTCTCCCGGACGCGACGACGACCGAGGCGTCCTCCATCCGGTTCGCCACCTCATGGTTGACGACACCCATCTTCGAACCGACGAAGAACACATCGGCTCCCGAACCGAAGATCTCCGATGGGTCGGTGACCTCGCCGAGACTCTCGACCATGGCGGGGCCCGTGGCGGACCAGGCGTCGTGCAAGGCGTCGGCTTCGAACCCGGCGGCCGAACGAACGGTGCCGGCCGTGGTCGAGATCGCGGCGACCGTCGCGCCGCGATCGATGGCGGCGGCGGCCAGCGACGCGCCGTTGACGCCGAACCCCTCGATGGCCACCGACCTCCCGTCGAGTCCGGCGGCGGTGTGATGGGCGACCACCGCCGCGCTCAGCCCTTCACAGCGATCGACGAACGTCGGCGCTGCGCCGGCCAGCCGGGCCGTGTCTCGCTCGTCGGCGTCACGAAGCGGTGAGAGATCGGACTCGGTGACACCCTTCGCGGCATCGGGGAGATACGTGCCGTCGGCCACCATCGCAGCGACCTCGGCCACGAACGCGGCGAGGGCGCTGTCGCGCTCGGAGCTGTCGGCGCTGATCCCCGCGGAGGCCCCGCCCCGCTTCATGCCGAGCGCGGCGAACGTGTAGGTCTGGGACCGGGCCAGGTCCTTCGCGCCGCCCTGGAGCACCTTGCGAGCCCAGCGGACGGGACCCGACGACGCTTCGGCGTCGGCGAGATCGATCGCGACAAACGCCTCTGTGGTGGTGAACTTGTGGATACGCACGCCCGGGAGCGTACGCGATCAGTCGTCGATGACCTCGATCGCGAACTCGGGGCAATTGTCGGCCGCGAGGCGGGCCTTTTCCTCGAGTTCGGACGGGATCTCACCGTCGACGAGAAGGATGGCGTATCCCTCGTCGTCGGTGTCGAACAGCTCGGGGGCGAGCATGTAGCAGCGGTTGTGGCCTTGGCAGGCGTCGCGGTCGTACTTGATCTTCACGGTGGGAACTCTATTCGATGGGGGTCAGTGAGGGAGGCGGAACGGCATGCGGCGAGGCCCGCGAACCTGACCGGTGGACCAGGTCACCGCGTCGGGGTCGGCGAGCTCGAAATCGGGGAACGCCGCCATCCACTCCTCGAGCGCGACCCGCAGCTCCATCCGGGCCAGGTTCGAACCGATGCAACGGTGGATGCCGAGCCCGAAGGCCGAATGACGATTGCGTTGGCGGTCGATGATGAACTCGTCGGCTCGTTCGAACGCGTCGGGATCGCGATTCGCGGCGGGGAACGACAGCAGCGTCCAGTCGCCGACGTGCATGGGACAGCCGCCGATCTCGACGTCCTTCGCGACGAGCCGGGCCATTGTCACCGGTGCGTAGAAGCGCAAGAACTCCTCGATCGCGAACGGTTGCACGGCCGGGTCCTCGGTCCAGCGCCGCCGATGGTCGGGGTTCTGGGCGAGATGCCACAGGCTCGAACCGAGGGCCGACCAGGTGGTGTCGATGCCGGCGATGATCAGCAGCGCGATCGTGCCGCGGACGTGTTCGTCGAGCAGGGCCATGCCTTCGATGTCGGCCTTGATGAGATAGCTCATCAAGTCGTCGCCCAGGTTCTCGCGACGTTCGGCGATCTTCTCCTGCAGGTAGAAGTCGAGGGTTTCGCCCCAGTCGTCGACGGTGTTCTGGCCCGGCTCCTCGAGGATCCGGTGGATGAAGACCCGGAACTTGTCGCCGTCCTCGCGGGGCAGATCGAGCATGTCGGCGATCACCCGCACCGGGATGTGCTGGGCGTAGGCCGTCGCGACGTCGACGACTTCCTCGCCGGACTCCTTGATCTGCGCGATGAGCTCGCGGCAGGTGGTGCGGGCGGTCTCCTCCCACCCGTCGATCGCCTTGGGCGAGAAGAACTCGAGCAGGAACCGTCGGGCGATCGCGTGAAACGGAGGGTCGGAGGTGATCGGTGGGGCGTAGCCCATCGGCGCCGGCTCCTCCGGGCGCCAATCGGTGATGATGATCCCCTGGGAACTGAAGTGCTCGTGGTCCTTGGCGATACGGGCGACGTCGTCGTGGCGGGTCGGCAGCCAGGCGCCGCCGAACCGGTCGGTGTGGGCGACCGGGCATGTCTCGCGGAGCTCGGCGAGGATCGCGGGTGCGTTGGCCGCGTAGTCCGGATGGGTGTGGTCGAAGTCGGTCGCCCAGTCCTTGACAGGGGGGCGGGGGACATCAGGCATGGGTGGCTCCGGGCGCGAGGACGTTTACGGCGTAAGTGTATAGAGCCCTCATCGGCCGCCGTCCACCATTGCTGACCGATGACGCTCAGTTCGTGGGTCGGTCGACGCCGCCGGCGTACGGATCGGATGGGTTGCGGCCTGCGGAGAGATCCTCGAATCGGCAACCCGCGGCGGGCAGGGTCATGTCGTGGGTGAGAACCCAGAACCGGTCACCGACGATGGCATCGTGCACCCGCTCGGCCACCGACGCCGCCGGGATTCCCATGACCCCGATGATCTCCCGCAGTGGGGCCATCGTCGCCGCCGCGCCGGGCGACATCTCCACGCCGTCGGTCCGATTGCGTTCGCTCTCGAAGATCTTCGTGTCGACCAGATTTGGGCACAGCACGCTCACGCCGACGCCCTGGGGATGAACTTCGCGCCACAACGCCTCGGTCATGCCGACGACGGCGTGCTTCGTCGCGCAGTACATGCCGAGAGCCGGGTTGGTGACGAGTCCGGCCTCACTGGCGGTGTTGACGATGTGCCCCTCGCGCTGGTCGAGGAAGAGTTGTGTGAACGCGATGACGCCGTGGGCCACGCCGAGGATGTTGACGTCGACGGTCCATCGCCAGTCGGCGGCGGTCGTCTCCGCCATGGGCCCGGCCGGGCCGACTCCCGCGTTGTTGCACAGCACGTGCACCGACCCGTGGACCGACAGGGCCTGATCCCGCAGGGCTTCGACCGCGGCCGGATCGCGAACGTCGGTCAACACCCCGAGGACGGCGGCGCCGTCGGATTCGAGTCGCATCGCCTCCCGGGCGAGCACCTCCTCTTCGATGTCGGCCATCACCACCGACATGCCGGCCGCGACGAAACGTTCGCTCAGCGCCAGGCCGATGCCGCTCGCCGCCCCGGTCACGACCGCGGTGCGGCCGGCGAGATCCTTCATCTCGGGCTTTCCGCGGTTGCCGCCTTTCGGCGGCGGTCGCGCCACGAGAAGGCACTGGCGATGCCGAGGACGAAGGTGAGCACGCCGACCAGGATCACGGTTTCGGGCACCAGCGAATCACGGGTCGTGCCCAGTTGGTCGTTGATCGCCTCGATGCTCGGTGGGCCCGCGGCGTCGGGCAGGCGGGAGGTTGCGTCGACCATGAGGTCGCCTTCGCGCAGCGAGCGGGTGCCGTTGGCGAGGTTGACCTCGTAGAAACCGGGATCGGAATCGAGCAGGTCGAACCCGCCGGCGAACACGACATACACCTCGCCGGGGACGAAGTCGACGCCGCAGCTCGAGCTCTCGGCCGGTGTGACGACCCCCTGCAGCTCGTCCACGTTGCCCTTGTACACGTCGGACACCCGCAGGATCACCACCTCGGGATTGGCGCTGCCCCCACTTCGGGCCGGGTAGATCGCATCGACACTCGCCAGGAACACGGCGTCGGCGATCTCAAAGGCGGTCTCGTCGTCGATGTCGTCGACGCTGCACGCGCCAGCCGGGGCGGCGGAGAGGATCGCCGACGCCACGAGGGTGGCGACGACGAGGAAGCCGGTCCGGTTGGGCATGCTCATTCTTCCCTGCTCTTTCGTGCGAGTCGGGCGGCGACCAAGACAGCCGCGCTCCCGACGAGGATGAAGCCGACGACCACGACGATTCCACCACTCTGGGGATCCGGCGGAATCGTCTCGTCCCCGGTCGCCATCGCCGGATCAGCGGCGATGAGCACGACCACAGTGCACAGCACGACGGCAGTCGCACCAAGACGGGCGAGCATCGACCTCATGTTCCCTCCGCGATCATCTTGTCGAGCCGCAGTTCGGGCTGGTCGACCTCGAGCCGTTGCAGCCAGTAGGGGCTCTCGAAGAGGGCCAGCAGTTCCCCATCGGACCGGGCCGCCACGGTGACGCCGCTCATGCCCCGGAGCTTCTCGGCCGACTCGGCATCGGTGCCCCGCGCGGTGGTCCAGGTGCACACGTTGAGCTCGACCGGTGCGCCGAACTCGTTCTCCAGCCGATGCTGGGCCACCTCGAACTGGAGCGGCCCGACCGCGGCGAGAATCGGCGCCTGGTCGCCCACGTCGGGTTCGCGCAGCACCTGCACGACCCCTTCCTCGTCGAGCTGGTTGATCCCGCTGCGGAACTGCTTGGTTCGTGACGTGTCGGTCGTGCGAGCCACCCGGAAGTGGGCCGGCGCGAACGCCGGCATCTCCGGCCAGACCACCGGCTCGTCGACCCACACCGCGTCGCCGACCCGGAACTCGTTGGCGTTCACGAGCCCGACGACGTCGCCGGGCCACGCCTCCTCGACGGTTTCCCGGTCTCGGCCGCTCACCGACTGGGCGTACTTCGTGGCGAACGGCTTGCCGGTCGGGCCGTGGGTCACCACCATTCCCCGCTCGAACTTGCCCGAGCAGACCCGCATGAAGGCCACCCGATCGCGGTGGAACCGGTCGGTGTTGGCCTGCACCTTGAAGACGAGACCGGAGAACGGCGCGTCGAGCGGTCGGGCCGCGCCGGCGCGGTCGGCACGGGGACGCGGCGATGGCACGAGGTCCACCATCGCGTCGAGGATCAGGCGGACACCGAAGTTGGTCAACGCGGAGCCGAAGAACACCGGCGAGAGCTCGCCGGCCTCGAAACGGGCCTGATCGAACTCGCGACCGACCGTGTCGAGCAGCTCCACGCCCTCTTGCGCCTCGATCCAGAGGTCGCCCTCTTCGTCGGCGGCCCGGCCCGGGTCGACGATCTCCTCGGGCGCTTCGGTCGCGCCGCGCGCGGTGCGGGTGAACCGCACGAACTCGTTGTTGTGACGATCGATCACCCCCCGGAATCGCTCACCGTCGCCGACCGGCCACGAGATCGGTACCGGCTCGAGCACGAGCTGGTCCTCGATCTCGTCGAGCAGCGCCAACGGGTCGAGGCTGGGCCGATCCCACTTGTTGATGAACGTCACGATCGGGATCTCCCGATCGCGACACACCTCGAACAGCTTGCGGGTCTGCGCCTCGATGCCCTTCGAGCCGTCGAGCACCATGATCGCGGCGTCGGTGGCGGCCAGGACGCGATACGTGTCCTCGGAGAAATCGCGGTGACCGGGTGTGTCGAGCAGGTTCAGCACCCGGTCGCGGTAGGGGAACTGGAGAACCGTCGACGTGATCGAGATGCCCCGCTGCTGTTCGAGCTCCATCCAGTCGGACGTGGCGGAACGGCGGTCGCCCTTGGCCTTCACCGACCCGGCCCCGGTCGTCAGCGCACCGCCGTAGAGCAGGAACTTCTCGGTGAGCGTGGTCTTGCCCGCGTCGGGGTGAGAGATGATGGCGAAGGTACGTCGCCGGGCAGCCTCGGAGATCGGATCGGGCACCGGGTCAGGTTACGGGGCGTCGCCGACGGTGATGGCGTCAGATGTCGCGTTCGACCACGAACTCGGCCAGGGCCCGCAACGCGGCGCGGCTGCCGTGGAGGTCGGGAAGCGCGGCGATCGCCTCGACCGCCTCGTCGAGCAGTCGCTCGGACTCGCGCGCCGACGCCGCCACCGCCCCCGTGTCGATCATCACCTGCTGGATCGCGGCGACGTTCTCCGGGGTCATCTCGCTCCCGACCGTTTCCAGCACGGCTCGCTGCGCGGGTGTTGCCGATTCGCGGGCCCGGGCGAGCAGCAGCGTGGGCTTTCCCTCCCGCAGGTCGTCGCCGACCGGTTTGCCGGTCTGGTCCGGGTCGCCGAAGGCGCCGAGCATGTCGTCGCGGAGCTGAAAGGCGATCCCCAACGGCATGCCGTGGGCGGCCAGCGCGTCGGCGAGATCGACCCGGCCCGCCAACGCCGCGCCGAGTTGCAGGGGCCGAACGATCGTGTAGCCGGCGGTCTTGTTGCGCATGATGGTGCGGGCCCCCTCGGCGGTCACGAAGCTCTTCGCGGTGCCGAGAACATCGAGGTACTGCCCCATGTTGAGCTCGGTGCGCAGGGCGTCCCAGACGCGGCGAACCTCCGGCGTCGCGTCGCCGATGCAGCGGTCGGCCATGACCATCGCGATGTCGCCGACGAGAATCGCGGCCGCTTCCCCGAAGCGCCGGTCCTCGCCCTGCCACCCGCCGGTGTGGTGCCGTTCGATGAAGCGGGCCCACACGGTGGCCGAGCCGCGCCGCGTCGGGGAGCCGTCCATCACGTCGTCGTGGACGAGCGCGAACGCGTGGAGAAGCTCGAGCGCGCAGCCGCCCATCAGGGCACCGTCACCGTCGGGATCGCCGCCCCCGGTCACCCACCCCCAATGGCAGTAGCCGGGACGAATCCGTTTCCCGCCGCCGGCCACGAACTCCTCGAGGTCGCGAAGGGGCACATCGAGGACCGGGTCGAGCTCACGCCAGGTCGCGCGCTCCGAGGCGAACACGTCGTGCAGCGCAGCCTCGACCCGCCGTGCGACCTCGGTGAGCTGGCGCGGCGCGTCGGTCATTCGTCGTCCGGGTCCAACCCGGCGTCCCCGTCCCCGTCGCCGGGGGTCGGCGAGTCGGGTCGGTCGGTGTCGAGCGATGCCACGACCTTCTCGACCTGTACCCGGGCGGCGCCGATGCGGTCCCGGCACAAGGTGATGAGGGTCGAGGCCCGCTCGACCCGTGATGCCAACACGTCGACATCGAGATCGTCGTCCTCGAGGTCGTCGAGAATCGATTCGAGCTCGGCCATCGCGTCGGCGTAGCCGATCTCTGCGTCGCTCATGGTGGCTGCTCCTCGTTTGCCTCGATGCCGGTGATCGTACTGGTGGCGGTGCCGTCGGCGATTCGGGTGGTGATGGCCGCGCCGATGCGAAGATCCGTGAGCGAGCGCACGAGGCGGCCGTCGTCGGTGCGGGTGATGGACCAGCCTCGGGCGAGAGCCACCGCGGGGTCGAGCGCGCGCACCTTCGCCTCCACCACCTCGATGCGATCGCTCGCCCGCCGCAGCGCATGGCGGCAGGCGACGTCGATGCGGGCGACGGCCAGATCGAGCTGGGCGCGGGAACGGGCGTCGGCCCGGCGGGCCGAACGGGCCAAGCGGGCGGTGTCGTGACCGACGCGGCGATCGGCGCGGTCGACCGCCGAGAGCGCGGCGCCGACGATCCCCCGGCGAACGAGGGCCACCCGATGTTCGGCCCTCGCGATGGCGCGGCGGCCCCCGGTGATCACCGCGTGCTCGTGTTCGGCCAGTCGGCCGAGCCACGCGTTGACCCGGTCGACGACCGTTTGGGCCGCGGCGGTCGGCGTGGTCGTCGCCGTGTGGGCGACCTCGTCGGCGACGCTGCGATCGATGTCGTGGCCGATCCCGGTGATGACCGGCGTCGTGGCCGTGGCGATCGCCCGCGCCACGATCTCGTGGTCGAACGTTGCCAGGTCGGTCTTCGACCCGCCGCCGCGGGCCACTATCACGACATCGACCCCCGCCTCGGTCGCCGCCCGCAGCGCGGCGGCGACACCTCGTTCGGCGCCGGTTCCTTGGACCGCGGTGTCGACCTCGACCAGGGTGAAGGCCAGTCCGGACCGATCGAACACGGTGGTGATGTCGGCGTGGGCCGCGCTCCCGATCGAAGTGACCACGCCGACTCTCAGCGGAACCGGCGGGAGCCGCTGATCGGCGTTGGCCCGAAGCAGGCCGGTCTCGGCGAGCATGGCCATCACCGCGTCGCGTTCGGCGGCCAACCGGCCGAGCGTGTAGGTCGGGTCGATGGCCGACATCCGCAGCTGGATGCGCCCTTGGGGCGGGTAGAAGTCGACCATGCCCTGGATGCGGATGCGGACTCCGTCGTTCATGCGGATGGGGTCGCCGTGGCGTTTCAGCAGCCGGTTGACGCGGTCGCGGCTCTCCCGGAACAACACGACCGGCACGGTCGCGGCCGGGGTGGCGCCGGGCGGGTCGGTCGGTTCGATCAGGTCGAAGTAGACGTGGCCGTTTCGTGAGCGGGTGAGCCCCCTGATCTCGCCTTCGACCCAGACGCCGTGGGGCATCGCCTGCTCGAGCGCGGCACGCACGAGCGTGCCGAGCTCGCTGACGGTGAGCGTCTGGTCGTTCACGGCTCGCACCGTAGTGCCCGGCGCCGACGGTGGGGCCGGCCGGACCGGTCAGGTCGAGACGTCGTCGCCCTCGCGGTCGGCCGCCTCGACATCTTCTCGACGGATGCCGAGGACGAACAGGATCGCGTCGAGGTACGGAACCGTCAGCGACGCATCGGCTGCCTCCTCGACGATCGGTTTGGCGTTGAACGCGATTCCGAGCCCGGCGGCGGTCAACATGTCGAGATCGTTGGCGCCGTCGCCGACCGCCACCGTCTGGGAGAGCGGCACCCCCTCCTGCGCGGCGATCTCGGTCAACAACGTGGCCTTGCGTTCCCGGTCGACCACACCACCGACGATCTCCCCGGTCACGGAGCCGTCGACGATCTCGAGTTCGTTGGCGTGGGCGTGACGGACCCCGAGGTCGTCGCGGAGCCGATCGGTGAACACGGTGAACCCTCCCGACACGATCGCCACCGTGTAGCCGAGCCGCCGCAGCGTGCGGACGAACGTCCGGGCGCCGGGGGTGTAGCGGAGCTTCGTCCAGGCCCGTTCGATCGCGGCTTCGTCGAGCCCCCGAAGCAGCCGGACCCGGGTTCGCAGCGACGATTCGAACTCGATGGATCCCGCCATCGCATCATGGGTCAGACGCCGCACTTCGGGGAGACAGCCGGCTTCGGCCGCGAGCAGCTCGATGACCTCGTCCTGGATGAGCGTGGAGTCGACATCGAGGACCACGAGCCGCTTGGCGCGGCGGCCGAGCCCCTCGCGTTGGATGGCGATGTCGAGCCCGGGATTGGCCGCCGCGGCCCGCAGGAGACCGGCCCGCAACTTCTGCTCATCGCCGTCGCGCACCAGCAGCTCGTAGGACATGACCGGGTAGCGGGAGAGGCGAATGATCCGGTCGATGTTGGCGCCGGCTTCCGCGATCGCGGTGGTCGCCACACCGATCTCGGCGGGGGTCAGGCGCGGGCCGAGCAAGGTGACGACCTGGCCGCGTGACGAGACGGTCGGGGTCGACGAGACGAGGTCGAAATCGACCTCCATGCCCTGGTCCCAACCGAACAACAGCACCTCTTTCAACAGATCCCGACCCTCGGGGACCTCGACCGCGATGCCCAGCGTGAGTCGACCCCGGATCACGATCTGTTCGATGTCGTGGACATCGGCGCCGGCCTCGGTCAGCACCGCCATGAGACCGGCGGTCACACCGGGATGATCCGGACCACTGACCCGGATCAGGACAGTCTGTTGATCGACGGGCGAGGTCTCGTTCGCGCTACGCACAGGACCACGCTACGCGGACCGGCCCCGGCGATCGGGATTGGGGGTGAGAGGTCAGGTGTGTTCGGCGCGGACCAGGGTCTCGTAGAGCTCCTCGTAGAGACCGCCGGAGTGGCGCAGCTCGTCGTGGGTGCCGGTCTCGACCACCCGCCCGTCGTCGATGACGACGATCACGTCGGCGTCGGTGATCGTCGACAACCGGTGGGCGATCACCAACGACGTCCGGCCTTCGAGCGCGTGCGCCAGCGCTTCTTGGACCTGCGCCTCGTTCTCGGAGTCGAGATGGCTGGTGGCCTCGTCGAGCACGACGATGGCGGGGTTCTTGAGCAGCATCCGGGCGATCGCGAGGCGTTGCTTCTCGCCGCCCGACAGGCGGTAGCCCCGCTCCCCGACGATCGTCGTGTAGCCCTCGGGCAACGCTTCGATCACGTGGTGGATCCGGGCGGCCCGGCACGCCGACTCGATCTCCTCGTCGGTCGCCTCGGGGCGGCCATAGCGCAGGTTCGCGATCACCGTGTCGTGGAACAGATGCGGATCCTGGCTGACGACGCCGATCGCCCGGCGGAGCGAGTTCTGCGTCAGACCCCGGACGTCGTGGCCGTCGATGAGGATCGCGCCCTCGGTCACGTCGTAGAGCCGGGGGACGAGGGAGGTGAGGGTGGTCTTGCCGGCCCCCGACGGGCCGACGATCGCGACCATGTGTCCGGGCTCGATCGTCAGGTCGATGTCGCGAAGGACGTCGTCGACCGATGCGGTGCTCTCGTCGCCGCCGAGCGAGTCCGGAGTGCCGGTCGGCGGATCGGGATAGCGGAAGCGCACATGATCGAACCGCACCGCGCCGTGGGGTTCGGTGAGCTCGACCGCGTCCGGTGTGTCGGTGATGGCGTTGGGTGCGTCGAGCACCTCGAACACGCGCTCGAAGGAGACGAAGGCCGTCATGATGTCGACCCGGGCGTTGGAGAGGCTGGTCAGCGGGAGGTAGATCCGCACCGTGTAGAGGCCGAGCGCGACGAGGGTGCCGGGGGTGATGTCGTCGTCGATGACGAGATGACCGCCGAGCCAGTAGACGATCGCCGTGCCGATGGCGCCCACGAGGGTCAACGCCACGAGGAACACCCGGCTGTACATCGCGGAGCGGACACCGATGTCGCGAACCCGGCCGGCCCGTTCGGAGAAGTCGGCGGCCTCGGCGTCGTGACGACCGAAGAGCTTCACGAGCAGCGCGCCGGCCACGTTGAAGCGCTCCGTCATCGTGTTGTTCATGGAGGCGTTGACGTTCATCCCCTCGCGGGCGATGTCTTGGAGGTTGGCCCCGACCCGGCGGGCCGGCATGACGAACACCGGGAGGATGACGATGGCCAACAACGTCAGCCGCCACTCGAGCAGCAACATCGCGATGAGGGTGCCGCCGAGGGTGATGATGTTGCCGACGACGGTGCCGAGCGTGCCGGTGAATGCCCGTTGCGCACCGATGACGTCGTTGTTGAGCCGGCTGATCAGCGTGCCGGTCTGGGTTCGGGTGAAGAACGCGAGCGGCATGCGTTGCACGTGGTCGAACAGCTTGACCCGGAGGTCGAAGATGAGGCCCTCGCCGATCCGAGACGACAACCAGCGCTCCACGAGTGAGAGAACGGCCTCGCCGACCGCGGCGAGGACCATGACGAGGAACAACACGTTGAGGTAGCTGCCGTTGCCGTCGGCGATGGCGACGTCGAACACCTTGCGGATGAGCAGCGGGGGGAGCAGGCCGAGGAACGTCGAGACGACGATGGTCGCAAGGAACAAGGTGATGTGGGTCCGGTAGGGCCGGGCGAAGGCGAGGACCCGTCGCCGGGTCGCCTTGTTGATCGACTTCCCGTCGATGCCCGATCGGTCGGCCGACATGGAGTGCATGATCTGGAACGGGCTCGGCGCGGACATGGCCGCGAGCCTACGGTCGGTGTCCGACAAACGAGTCGAGCCGGAACCCGCCCGCCGGATCGACCGGCCGATAGCGTCGACCCGGATGGAACGGCCAACGAGCGCCCTGTTCACGGACCACTACGAGTTGACGATGGTCGCGTCTGCGTTGCAGTCGGGAGCCGCCGATCGACGGTCCGTCTTCGAGGTGTTCGCCCGCCGGCTTCCGGTCGGCCGGGCCTACGGCGTGGTCGCGGGGATCGATCGGGTGCTCGAAGTGGTCGAGCGGTTTCGTTTCGACGATTCGACGGTCGCCCATCTCGTCGACAACGGCGTCGTCGTCGAAGGCCCGATGACGGACTGGCTTCGGACGTTTCGTTTCGGGGGCGACATCACGGGCTACGCGGAAGGCGAGCTCTTCTTTCCGTACAGTCCGGTGCTCACCGTCACCGGTTCCTTCGCGGAATGCGTCGTCTTGGAAACCGTCTTGTTGTCCGTCCTCAACCACGACTGCGCGGTCGCATCCGCGGCGGCCCGAATGGCCGACGCGGCCGGTGGTCGACTGCTGATCGAGGGCGGGTCGCGCCGTACCGACCCGGAGTCGGCGGTCGCGGCGGCCAGAGCCTCGCATGTGGGCGGATTCGACACGACCTCGAATCTCGAGGCCGGGCGCCGTCACGGCATCCCCACCGGAGGCACCACGGCCCATGCGTTCGTGTTGGCCCACGGATCCGAGAAAGAGGCGTTCGCGGCCCAGCGCGACGCGCTCGGCGTCAAGAGCACCTATCTGGTCGACACCTTCGACGTGTTGGAGGGCATCCGGCGCGCCGTCGACGTCGTCGGGCCCGACATCGGTGGCGTGCGAATCGATTCCGGTGAGCTGCTGGAAGCGAGTCGCGCGGCCCGAACGCTTCTCGACAGCCTCGGCGCGACCGATTGTCGAATCGTCGTGTCGAGCGACCTCGACGAGTTCCGCGTCGCGGCGCTCGAAGCGGCCGGCGCACCGATCGACGCGTATCTGGTCGGGACGAGCCTGGTCACCGGGTCCGGTCATCCGACGGCCCAGATGGTCTACAAGCTCGTGGCCGTCGCCGACGTCGACGGTCCGGATGCGCCGCTTCGTGCCGTCGGCAAGTTGTCGCCGGGGAAGAACACGATCGGCGGCCGCAAGGACGTCCATCGTCGGGTCGACCTCGACGGCCGCTACGAAGCCGAGGTGCTGTCGGTGCTTCCGGTCGAGCTCCCCGACGACTCGATCTCCCCTCAGGTCCCCCTGGTACTCGATGGGGAGACGGTCGCCGATCTCACCGATCCGGGCGAGGCGAGGGCCCGCTGTTTCGAGCGTCGGAGTCACCTCCGTCCCGAGGACCGGACCCCCTGGCCCGCGACCACGCCGGCGATCCCCACGGTCTGGGAGGGCGTGGAGGAACCATTGTCCGCGGCGGTTGCGAATCACGAGGGAGGAAGCTCCGCATGACCACAGCCCTGATCGTCGTCGATGTGCAAAACGACTTCTGCGAAGGCGGCTCGTTGGCGGTCGAGGGCGGTTCGGCGGTCGCCCGTTCGATCACCGCGCTGGCCGGCACCGACCGGGCCGGCGGGCGCTACGACGTCGTCGTCGCCACGAAGGACTGGCACGTCGACCCGGGTCCTCATTTCGCCGATCCCGCGGTCGGTCCCGACTTCGTCGAGACGTGGCCGGTGCACTGCGTCGCCGACACCCCCGGCGCCGAGTTCCATCCGGATCTCGCGATCCTGGTCGACGAGGTGTTCCTGAAGGGCCGCCGTTCCGCGAGCTACACCGGCTTCGACGGGGGCGCGTCTGGCGATGAGACGGTGCGGCTCGCCGAGTGGTTGCGGCGTCGTGGGGTCGCGGCGGTCGAGGTGGTGGGGTTGGCGACCGATCATTGTGTGCGGGCCACCGCGCTCGACGCCGTGGCGGCCGGCTTCCCGACGACGGTGTTGCTCGAGCACTGTGCGGGCGTGGCGCCCGACACCACCGAGGCCGCGCTCGCCGAGCTGTCCGCCGCGGGGGTCGTTCTCGCGTGAGCGCGGTCCGGGATCCAGGTTGGCGGCGGGCAGCGGGTGGGCTCTTGTTCATGATGATCCCCACCAAGGGGGCCCGAACGATGTTGAAGTCCGCGAACGGACTGCTCCTCTTGCGCCAGCTGTGGGTCACGCTGGCCGCGGTGATGACGATCCTGTGGGTTCCGGTCCTCGTCCTTCATCTCTCCGACGCGCGCACGGGAAGTCTCGATGGCCGGGTTGCGGCGGCGGTCGTGGTCGTCGTGGCGTTCGGTGGTCAGCTGCTCGCGGTCCGGCTCGCTCCATCGGTGTCGGGGACGACGGCGAAGTCGGCGAGCGAGTCGGCCCAGCGGTGGGTGCTGGTCCGGGTCGGTCTCGGTGAGCTCGCGGCGCTGGTGGGCTTCATCGGGTTCGTCGCCAGCGCGAATCCACTGGTGTACGTCGCCGGGTTCGTACCCACCGTCGTCGTCATGGTCGGCGCGGCCCCGTCGGCGGCGTGGATCGCCCGGATGCAGCTCGACCTGCGCGAGTCGGGATCCGATGTCGAGTTGCTCGCCGCTCTGGTCGGAGGTGGGATCAGTCGCTGATCCCACTCAGCACCAGTGGAAGTCGTGGACGCCGATCCACTGGAAGTTGGCGAGGTTGGTCACGTCGGAGTGACGAACCTCCAGGCGGGTGATGTAGTCGCCGAACTGCACCTGGACGTTGCCGTTCGGGGAGGTCGTCGATGTCGTTCCCCGGACCGTGCGGGAGTCGACCTGCACCTGGGTGCCGCCGAGGATCATGTTCGCGGGGTCGATGCGGTTGCCACCGCTGTCTCGTCCGGTGACCCGCACCGTGTCCTCCCACCCGCCGCGGTCGACGTCGACGAGGTAGAAGCTCGGGCAGACCGGGATGGAGAAGTCGAACCGGAACTCGACATAGTCGCCGAACACGGCGTCCTCCATCCCGTTGATGACCGGGTTGTCGAGGCCGTTGAGGGTGCCGTTGAAGACGACCCCGTCCCAGTTCGGGTCCTGCACCCCGTCCGGGTTGACCTGTGAGAAGTTGATGGTGACGGTGCCGTCGTCGGAGAGAAACGTGGATGGCAGGTTCGCGCCGGCGAAGCGGGAGAAGTCGACGCGGCGAGGCGGGGCGGGGCAGCTGCCGATGGCGGCCGACGCGGGGTCGAGCGAGAGAATGGTGGGCGCGACCCAGATCCCGGCCGACGCCACTGCGCCGGCCGTGAGCATCGAGCGGCGACTCATCGGTCGCGTCGCGGGGGATTGCTTCTGAGGCATCCCCACTGAATTCGGCGGATTCGGGCCGGAAGTGAGCGATGCCGGCAGGATTCTTTCTCGGAATCTCGAAGACGTCCCCAGAGATACATGAACTATCCATGAGTGCGCAGGTAAATGGGGTAGCGTCACGGGATGGAACTCGACACCAGCGCTGATCAGGACCTCGTCTTGTCGATCGCCGACAGCTGGGCTCGCCTTCTGAACCGACTCGAAAGCGGGCTCGGTTCGCTCAAGGGAATCAGCTTCGCCGAGTACCGACTTCTGCGAGCGATCGCGGATTCGCCGCAGGGCCGGGCCAGCCGGGTCGACCTCGCCGAGCGGGTCCATCTCTCGGCATCGGGAGTGACCCGGGCCCTGATCCCCCTCCAGAAGTTGGGGTATGTGGAATCCCAGCGCTCGCCTCGTGACGCCCGGCTCACCTTGGCGCTGCTGACCGCAGCGGGTGAGGAGCTCGTCGCCGACGCCTCGGGGATCGTCGACGACATAGCGGAATCGATCGTCGGGCGACTGCCCGACGACACCCGCGACACGCTCGTCAGCGCGCTCGCCACCCTCACGTGATCGACGACTCGGAGAACCTCCAGAACGGGGTGGCCGCCCTGATCCGGGAGGTCGCCGACGACCTCATAACACCGGCCCAGGCCGGCGTCGCGCTCCTGGCCGACCAGGACGAACCCGTGACGTCGGTCGATCTCGAAGCGGAGCGCCGCTTGCGAACCGGCCTGCGGTCACCTCACCCCATGGCGGTCGTCGTCGGTGAAGAAGAGGCCAAGGAACACCCCCGGCTCCTCGACGTGCTGGAACGCCCACATCCGGTGTGGTTGGTCGATCCGATCGACGGGACCGGCAACTACGCGGCCGGAACGCTCGACTTCGGAACGATGATCGCGTTGGTCGTCGAGCGAGAGACACGACTCGCGTGGATCTGGTCGCGCCGGGACCAGGCGATCTACACGGTCGCGCGCGGTGCAGGGGTCCGACGTGACGGTCGGCCCCTGGCTGCCACCCGGCGAGGCCGTACAACCCGGGGCCAGGTCCTCGACCGGTTCATGGACGAGCGAACCGCGACGGCGCTCAGATCGGCGGTCGCCCCGGCCACCCTGATCGAATCGACGCAGAGTGCCGCCGTCGACTATCCGGCGTTGATCGAAGGCCGAATCGACTTCAGCGTCTACGGCCGGGTTCGACCCTGGGACCATGCCGCCGGCGCGTTGCTCGTCGAAGAGGTCGGTGGCCGGGCCCTCACGCTCAACGGTCGCCGGTACCGTCCATCACTCACCGACGGGGGGCTGGTGGTCGCCGTGGACCGGTCCGTTCCCGACCGGATCGTCGCCGCGATGGACCGGCCCGACGGGCGCTGACTCAACCACCGACGAACATCTCGATCATCGCGTCGGCGTGGGCCTCGACCGTCTCCGGGTCGGAGGCGCGGACTCCGGTGAGCGCGTCGACCTCGGGTGCGTTCGCATGGAGCAGTGACGCGGCGCCGATGGCGAGATGGTAGACGAGCTCGACCGGGACGGCCCGGCCGTGACCCGCGTCCCGCATCCGGAGCCAAACCGCGGTGAAGGCCTCGTAGCGGCGCCGGATGTGGGTGTCGACCAGCCATGAGAGACGGTCGCTCGGTGCCGAGGCCTCCTTGATCATGATCCGGTTGAGCTCGGGCCGGGCGGCGGCAAAGCGCACGAGCCCCCTCCGGAGATCCTCGACCGACTCCTTCGGTCCGGGCCGCAGCGGTGAGACGAACGAGTCGACCTCCGTCATCAGGCGATCCATCACCGCATATCAGAGCGCCTCTTTCGAGTCGAAGTGGTAGTTGATCTGGGGCTGGTCGGCACCGGCCCGTCGAGCGATCGCCCGGGTCGACGCACCTTCGAAGCCGTGTTCGGCGAATTCGGTCATCGCCGCGTCGAGCAGTCGGGTGCGCACGGCCTCCGAGCTCTTGGAGGTCCCGCGCTTCTTGGCGGCAGGGGTGGCGGCCATGTCGGCGAACGTAGCAGCCGATGGAACTGCGGGGCGCCGAGCATCGGGGTCTGCGATGCTGCCCGCATGACCTTCACCCTGCGGCCGCTGCAGCCCGATGACATCGCCGGGTGTGCGCGGGTTCTCGCCGGCTTGCCCGAGTGGTTCGGCCGGCCCGAAACCAACGCGGCATACCTCGACGGGCTGCGGTCGGCCCCCGCGTTCGCGGTGGTCGACGGGAATCGGCAGATCGCCGGCTTCGTCGGCCTTCGCGCCCACGACCCGGGCTCGATGGAGATCGACGTGATGGCGGTGCGCCGCGATCTCCACCGTCTCGGCATCGGTCGGCGCCTGGTCACCGCGGCGATCGACCACGCCCGGCACGCCGGCGCCCGCTGGCTGCACGTGAAGACCCGTGGACCGTCCACGTTCGACGAGGACTACGAGTCGACCCGCCGGTTCTATCGCTCGGTCGGGTTCGACCCCCTCTACGAGTCGCAAACCGAGTGGGGCCCCGACGACGCGGCCCTCGTGATGGTCATGAGCCTGGACAAGGAGTCGTCGAACGATGAGCCATGACCCGACGACGAAGTCTGCGCTCGTGGCCGACGCGGCCGCCCGGGCTCGGGCCTACCTGCGAACGCCCGGGCCGGTGTTTCCCGACGAGGCCGCGATCGCCGCGCTCGACGAGTTCACCACCGTCCTTCCCGACCGACCCACCGAGCCGGCGCGAGTGCTCGACCAGCTGGATCGGATCGGCTCACCGGCAACGGTGCGAAACACGGCCGGGCGGTACTTCGGGTTCGTGACGGGCGGAACCGAACCGGAGGCCCTGGCCGCGTCGATCCTCGTGTCGACCTGGGACCAGAACATCGCGTTGCCGGTGATGTCGCCCGTTGCCGCCCGAATCGACGACATCACGTCTCGCTGGATCGTCGAACTGCTCGGCCTGCCCCCGTTGTCGCTCGGCGGCTTCTGTGGTGGCGCGGCCGTGGCGAACCTCACCTGTGTGCTCGCGGCACGTGATGCGCTGCTGGCCCGAGCCGGCTGGGACGTCGATGCCGACGGCCTCGTCGGCGCGCCGCCGCTGCACGTCGTCGCCTCGGAGGAGATCCACGTCGCCGTCCAGAAGGCGCTTCGGGCCGCGGGGCTCGGACGGGCCGACACCGTGTGGGTGCCGACCGACGAGTGCGGCCGGGTCCGGGTGGAGCTCAACGTCGCCTACGACTCGGCGATCGCGATCTGTGCCCGAGGCGAGGATCTCCGCCGGGCGATGGCCATCGACGCGGCCTATCTACCCGACGACGCCGGGCGGGCGTCGATGCACCTCGGTCTGCAGATGTCGCAACGGGCCCGGGCGATCGAGACCTGGGCGGTGATCGCCACAAAGGGGCGGGCCGGCATCGCGGAGATGATCGCGGGATCATGCCGACTCGCCGCGACCATGGCCGACCGCCTCGACTCGTCCGGCGCCGTCATCCTCGCGCCGGTCGTGCTCAACCAGGTCCTCGTCACGTTCGGCGATGACGAGACCACGACCGAGGTGATCGCGGAAGTGCAACGAGACGGCACCTGCTGGGTTGGAGGGACGACCTGGAAGGGTCGTGTCGCGATGCGCATCAGCGTGTCCGACACGTCGGCGACGGAGGCCGACGCCGAAGCCGCGATCGACGCGATCATCCGATGCTGGTCGTCGTGTCTCGACCGACGCGATCCGCGGTGATGGCTCAGCGGTGGTAGTAGTGCGACGCCCAGACGGCGAGCGGGTTCTCGCCCGGGCGCACCGGCATCCGCCAGGTCGCGACCGCCGCGTCGGCGAGCGTCAACGAGTAGAGCGCTCGGGGCTCGTCGATGGTGTCGCGCAGGTACGCGTCGGCGAACTCGGGTGGGGTGTACCGACAGGCGATCGTGCGGTAGCGGTCGCGCCAGAGGTCGTCGTCGCCGAGGTCGTGTTCGAGAACGGCCCGACCCCGGGCCACCAGCTTGCGCATCGCGCCGGTCGTCTCGTCGATCGTGCAACACACCGCAGGGCTTGCCCGTAGATCGTTCAGCCACGCCGACTTGGCTCGCGGCGTGAACCACAGCTTCCCGTCGTCGAAAAGGAACCAGATCGGCACCACCCGGGGCAGGCCTTCGGGGTCGACCGTGCCGAGCCGGAGCAGATGCCCCGGTTCGTCGAGAAAGTCGTGCAGTTCGCGGATGGAGAGCCCCGGCATGGCGCGAGCGTAGAGCCGCGCCGCATCCGCCGACATCTCGACCCGACGCCGATTCGCACTACCGTGCGGCGATGAACGCAACCGTGGAAGTCTCCCGCGACATCGCCGCCGCGCCGGCCGCCGTGTTCGCGGCCATCTCCGACGTCACCCGCATGGGTGAGTGGTCGCCCGAATGTCACACCTGCGAGTGGGACGACGGCGCGACCGGCCCGGCGGTCGGGGTGATGTTCACCGGCCACAACCGCAACGGCGACAAGGAGTGGACGACGCAGGGAAGGATCACCGCATGTGATCCCGGCGAGCGGTTCGCGTTCGATGCGCTCTTCGGTGATTTCGTCTTCGCCAAATGGAGCTACGACATCGAGGCGACCGACACCGGTTGCCGCGTCACCGAGTCGTGGGTCGATCTGCGGCCCGCCGCCGCGATCGAAGCGGCCGCGGAGATCTCCGGAGTCGCCGATCGGACTGCCCACAACCGGGCCGGCATGGAAGCGACGCTCGCCGGCCTCGCCGCCGCGGTCGAATAGGCCGGCGCCCGCGCGAGCCGGGGCGCGGCTCAAACCCGGCTGTTATCGACCGCTTCGAGCCACTCGCTCCAGTAGAACCGCCACTCCTCGACCGCGGCGAAGGTCGGGAGCCCGGTGTGTTCGATGGCGACCTTCACGCGGCCGGCTGACTTCGTCGTGAGCGAGATCACGGCCGTACCGGGCCCGATCCGGATGCGGATCGCCCGTGATCCGGGCCGCGACGCCCGAGTGGTGGTGTGACCAGGGAACAGATCGGCGTGGTGGGCCTCGTCGACGAGCAGTCGGCGAAGTTCGTCCTCGTCGACGGCGACGGTACGGGACTTGCCGGCGGTGAACGTTCCGTCGGGGCGTTCGTAGGGCAACCGTCGCCCGGTGATTCGCTCGTACCCGCCGGCGACGGTCTGTGACCACCAACCGCTGAGGCCGTGCTCGGCGCGCAGATGCGCGGCGATCGCGGTGTGGCCGCGGTCGTGGCCGGGCCATGCGTCGATGAGGTCACACCAATCGTCCCAGGCTCGGCCGGTGGCGCGGCGCACCGCGCCGTCGCTCGTCTCCGGGTCGGAGGCCCAGGCCCGTCGGTGTGACCGGTTCGCTCGTGCGAGGAGGGCTGCCCGGGCCACCGAGTAGCGCTCGTCGGTTTTCTTCATCCGCTCACGAATCCGGAGCTTGAACGACTTCTGCCGGGTCATCTCGATCGCTTTCCCGTGTCCCTGACGCACCGGTTGGCACCCCACGCGTGCCGCGGCGCGGACACATGATCGGTTGAGTCGAACTCCTGCCGAGAACTCGAGACTCCCTTTGCCTTCCGACGCCGGTCGCGTGGAAACCGGAGCGAAGGTTCGGCGTGGCAATCCGCCGGGAGAAGTTCTATCAGTACCGGCTCCCGGGCGTCGAGCGCCGACGTTGTCCTGAGGTCCCGCTACTCGAGGATCGCGTCGGTCGGCAGGGCGACGATTCCGGTTGCGCCGAGCGCCCGGAGATCGCCGAGCCGGGCCCAGAGGTTCTCGCGCCGGACGACGAGATGTACCGCGACGAGATCGGTGCGACCCGAGAGGGGCACGATGGTCGGGGCCTCGAGGCCGGGGAAGATCGTGCCGAGGTCGGTGACCTTGTCCGGTGAGATGTGCAGCACCAGGTACTGCCGAGTGGTGGCGGTGCGCGCCGCTTCCATCCGCAGGAGCAGGTCGTCCACCTCACGATTGGTCTCGAGCGGTCGGCGGGCGAAGATTGCCTCACAGGCGGGACCCTGCTCGATCGCGTGGAGTGAGTTTCGGGCGAGGCTGTTGCCGGTCTCACGCAAGTCGACGATGGCATCGGCGAGGCCACGGGCGCAGATTCCTTCGAGCGAGCCTCCCATCGCGACGACGTCGATGCTCACGTTCTTCTCGTCGAACCAGCGCCGGGTCCAGTTCGGAAGATGGGTTGCCACGGTCTTGCCGGCCAGGTCCTTCGCGCCGGTGTGGGGCGCATCGGTGCGGCAGGCCAGCACGAGATCGGATCGGGAGAAGCCGAGGGTGATCGCGGGCCAGTCCTCGATCTCGTTCTCGAGGGCCGTGTCGGTGGAGATGAACGCGGCGTCGAGCCGACCGGCCCGGAGCCAGGCCGCGGCATCGCGGGGCCGCATCTCGATGAACTCGATGTCCTCGACCACGACCGCCGCGTTCTCCGAGCCCAGGCCGCGGAGGTTGTAGCCGGCATGGCGAAGCAGGTCGAAGACCGAATCTCGGAGTCGACCCTTGGAAGGGACTGCCACCCGGGCACTCATGATCGACGTGCTTCCAACACCGCGAGCACGTCGCGAAGCGCCACGTCGGCCGAGACCAGGCCGACGAGGAGGTGATAGAGGAGGTCGGCGGCTTCCTGCGCGGAGAGGGTGGGGTCGTTGGGGTCACGGGCCAACTCGAGGCAGACCTCGAACGCCTCCTCCATGATCTTGCGTTGGATAAGCTCCGGATCGGCGAGCAGTCGGGCCGTGTAGGACTCCTCCGGGCTCGCGGTCCGCCGCGATCGGAGCACTTCTTCGAGTTCGTCGAGAATCACCACTACACGCTAGGGCTGGGCACGACTTAGGGTGCGCTCCATGACGGAGATCCGAACCATCGCAACCGGCCTGCAGTTTCCCGAGGGCCCGATCGCCCTCGACGACGGGAGCGTGCTGCTCGTCGAGATCGCCCGGGGAACGTTGAGCCGGGTGAACCCCGACGGCACGGTGGCAGTCGTCGCCGATCTCGGTGGCGGCCCCAACGGTGCCGCGATCGGCCCCGACGGGGCGGTGTACATCACCAACAACGGGGGTTGCTTCCGCTTCGACGAGGTCATGGGGATGACCATCCCCGGTCCGGTGCCGCCGGAGTGGACCGGAGGGTCGATCCAGCGGGTCGACTCCGACACCGGCGTGTTCGAGACGCTGTACACCGAGAGCAGCAGCGGTCCCCTGCGCGCGCCCAACGATCTCGTCTTCGACGGGCACGGCGGGTTCTGGTTCACCGACCACGGTGTGCGGCTCGACCGAACGAGCGACCGTACCGGGCTCCACTACGCGAGCGCCGATGGATCCTCGTGCGTCGAAGTCGTGCATCCTCTCGACGCGCCGAACGGCATCGGTCTCTCACCCGACGGATCCCGTCTGTACGCGGCGGAGACCCACACCGGCCGGGTGTGGGCGTGGAACGTGACGGCGCCCGGTGAGGTCGAGGCCTCGAACCCGATCGGCGCGGGCGGTGGTGAGCTCCTCCACGGTGCCGCCGGTCAGACCCTGTTCGACTCCCTGGCCGTCGACGGCGACGGCTGGGTGTGTGTCGGCACCCTCGGCAACGGTGGCATCACCTCGATCTCCCCCGACGGTGAGCAGTTCGACCATCTTCCCCTGCCCGACCTGCTCGTCACCAACATCTGTTTCGCCGGTGCCGAGCCGCTCGCCTACTGCACGCTGTCCGGTACCGGCGTGCTCGTCGCGATCGACTGGCCGCGGCCCGGTCTCGAGCTCGCCCATCACCGCTGAGAAGGGGCCGCCATGAACCGGATCCCGGCCAGCTTCTCCGACGACCCCTCGGTCGTCGTGACCGCCGCCGCCGGCCAACTCGGTCACCGCGACACGGTCGAGCACACGGCCCGGTTCGAACGAGCCGTGCACCGGGTACGCGACGGGGTGTGGTGCGTCGTCGGCAACGGGCTCTCCAACCAGGTGTTCGTCGAAGGCCCCGAGGGGCTGATCGCGATCGACACGGGCGAGTCGATCCAGGAGATGGCCTGGTCGATCGACGCGATCGGCGCGGCGACCGACGCGCCCATCGTGGCGGTGATCTACACCCATTCGCACTATGTCGGAGGGACCACCGCGGTTGCCGGGGCCGGCGAGTCGGTGCCGGTGTGGGGTCATTCCCGAATCGTCGCGAATCGGCAACGCACCGGTGTCGAGCTCAGCGCATCGGCCACTCGCGGTGCGGTGCACCAGTTCGGCCTGTTCCTTCCGAAGGAGGGGCCCGACGGTTTGATCAACGTCGGCCTCGGGCAGAGCTTCCGCCGAGACGACCACGCCCCCCACGACTTCGGTTTCGTCGTGCCGACGCACACGCTCGACACGGCGACGACCGTCGAGCTGGCCGGGTTGCGGGTGGAGATGACCCCGGCCCCGTCCGACGCCGACGACTCGCTGACGATCTGGTTTCCCGAACTGGAGACCTGTGTGCACAACCTCGCGTGGCCGGCGCTGTTCAACGTCTTCGCCATCCGCGGGGAACCGTATCGAGATCCCCGGATCGTGCTGGAGGGGCTCGATCACATCCTCGGGCTCGAACCCGAGCACATGGTCTGCACCCATGGTCCACCGTTCAGCGGGCGGGCCGACATCATCCGCGAGGTCACCCTCGATCGTGACTCGATCCAGTTCATGTGGGACCAGACCGTGCGGGGCATCAACAAGGATCTGCGAAGCGCGGAGCTCGGCGAGTTCGTTCAGCTTCCCGCGATGTACGACACCGGTCGGTTGACCCGTCAGCTCTACGGTGTTGCGGAGCATCACGTGCGACAGATCCACGCCGGCCTCGTCGGCTGGTTCGACGGCGACGAAGCCGACCTCTTCCCGTTGCCGCCCGGCGACCGGGCCGGTCGGCTGGTCGAGGGTTTCGGTGGCGCCGAGACGGTGCGGGCCGCGGTGCGCGACGCGATCGACGACAACGACCTGCGGTGGGCGGTCGAGATGGGGTCGTGGCTGGTCCGTCGCACCGACGCCGAGGGCGAGAACCTCTCCAGCGACGACGATCGTTCCCTGCTGGCCGAGGCGCTCCGGGAGATCGGTCGACGTTCCTCCGCAGCCAACATCCGCAACTGGTGCCTGACCCGGGCCCTCGAGATCGAAGGGACCCTCGACCTCGACCGGATGCGGGTGCACGTCTTCGGCCGGGCGGCCGTGCTCGGGGCCGACCCGGCGATCACGGTCCACGCCCTGCGGGTGCTGCTCGACCCGGCCGCGGCCACCGGCGTCGACGACGAGCTGCGGTGGCGATTCTCCGATGGCGCCACCGCCGGCCTTCACGTTCGCAACCACGTCGCGGTCCCGACCCGCGGCGACGGCGCGGAGTTGGAGCTCGCGCTCGGCCTCGAGACGTGGGCGACGGTCTGTTCCGGCCGTCTCTCGATCGACGCGGCCATCGACGAGGGGACAGTGGTGGCCGGCGGTGACCGGGATCGGATCGATCGGGTCGTCGCGTGCTTCGACCATCCCGGGTTCAGGGGCTGAGATCGTGTCCGACGTTTCCGATGGCCGGTTCGCGGGCCCGGGCCCCCGGCCGGGACGGGTCGCAGACGTGATCCCCGGCCGCCGGTGCGCGGCGGTGCTCGGTGCGGTGCTCGTCGCCGGCCTGGCGTCGCGTCGGGTGCACTCCCTGCCCGGGTTCGTCATCGAACACACCGGCGACGTGTTGTGGTCCACCGCTGTCGTGCTCGCGCTCGCCCTGGTCCGGCCGGTGTGGTCGTCGTTCCGGCTCTGTGCCACCGGCCTGGGCTTCTCGGTCGCGGTGGAGTTGTCGCAGCTGTGGCAGCCCGACTGGCTGGTCCGCCTGCGAGGCAACGAGGTGGCCGCGCTATTCCTCGGGCGGGGCTTTCGGTGGGACGACTTCGTCCACTACGCGGCCGGAGTGGCGGTTGCCTTCCTGATCGTCGACTCTCTCCGGCGGCCCCTGGTCGAACCGACGAGGGCCCGATGAGCGGGGGCGCGGCATCGGGAGGTGTCGCGCGAGGTCAGCGACGTCGAGCGACGAGCTCGATCTCGATGGTGGCATCGAGGGGCAACCCGGCAACGGCGATGGTGGTCCGGGCCGGAAACGGCGGCTCGAACCGGCTGGCGTAGGCTTCGTTCATCGCGGCGAAATCGGCCATATCGGTGAGATACACGTTGACCTTCACGACATCGTCGGGGCCGAGTCCGGCGTCGTCGAGCACCGCGAAGAGGTTGTCGAGACACTGGTGGGTCTGGGCGCCGACGCCGCCGCGTCGAAGCTCGCCGGTGGCGGGGTCGAGAGGGGTCTGTCCGGAGCACAGGATCAGCGACCCGGTGTCGATGCCGTGGCTGTAGGGCCCGATGGCGGTGGCCTGGCTGCTGGTCAGGGGTGTACGGCTCATGGGTCAGCGGGGGTTGCCGGACAAGGCGGTCGTGAGGCCGAGTCCGAGATAGGTGACTCCGGCCGCGGTCTCCGAGCGGTGCGTCAGGGTCGGGGATCGGCGCAGCCGTCCGCCGATCCATCCCGCGGCCAGCGCGTAGAGACCGTCGGTGACGAGGCCCAGCACGACGAACGTCGTGCCCAGGGCGGTCAGGGCGGCGCCGGAGAACAGGAGCAACGTCTCGGAACTGGGCATCTCGGGACTCTACGCCCGCGGTGACGGCCATGGGGCGGGGTTTCGGTTCGGGCCGGGCCCCACGGCGATACCGTGCCCGCGATGGGGACCGCGCTCGACCAACTGCTCGATGTACTCGACCTCGAACGGATCGATGCCGACATCTTCCGGGGATCGAACGAGGCATCCGACTGGGCCCGGTTGTTCGGTGGCCAAGTCGCCGCCCAGGCGTTGGCGGCCGCCCAGCGCACCGTCGACGGATACCCGGTCCACTCGTTGCACGGCTACTTCCTGCGGGGCGGCAACCCGTCGGTCCCGGTGGTCTACACCGTCGACCGCATCCGCGACGGCGCCTCGTTCACCACGCGCCGAGTCGTCGCCCTCCAGGACGGCAAGGCGATCTTCAACACCTCGATCTCGTTCCATCGGGTCGAGGCGGGCTTCGATCATCAGGCGCAGATGCCCGATGTGCCCGGGCCTGAGGAGCTGCCGACCTGGGAGGAGCGGGCGCGGGCGGTCATCGACGACATCCCCGAGGAGCGACGCGACTGGATGCTGCAGGAGCGGGCGATCGACATCCGTTCGGCGCTGCCCCACGGCATGTTCTCCTCGGAGCCGAGCACGGAACCCAACCCGGTGTGGCTGCGGGCCAACGGCGATGTGCCCGATGATCCCGATGTCCACGCCCAGCTGCTGACCTACGCCTCCGACATCGCCTTCGTCGACAACATGCACCGCCCGCACCGTCGCGCGGGGTCGCCGGGCGTGATGCTGGCCAGCCTCGACCACGCGGTCTGGTTCCATCGACCGGTCCGGGTCGACGACTGGCTGCTGTACCACCAACACAGCCCGAGCGCGGCCGGCGCCCGTGGGTTTGCGCTCGGCGCGGTCTACGACCGCAGTGGCGTGCATCTCGCGTCGGTGGCTCAGGAGGGCGTCATGCGGGAGATCGACCCGAACCTGGTCAGGAGCGGCGAGCGTTGACGACCCGGCGACCGGGCCGGAAACCGTAGGATCGCCCCGTGCTCGAGCTGACGATCGACGACAACATCGCCCATGTGCGGCCGGCCCGCCCTGATCGCCAGGATGCGCTCAACGGTGAGTTGATGGAGGCCTTGGGAGACGCAGCCCGCTCGATCGCCGAGGATCCGACGGTTCGCGCGGTGGTGCTGTCGGGTCGGGGCCGGTCGTCTCGCGCCGGCCTCGACATGGCGAACTTCGCTGACGACGACTGACGGATCACGGGCCGCCGTCGGGTCCGACATCGTGACGCCGTCGGCCATACTCGGAGGATGCGACATGTCGTGCTGGTCCTCGCGCTGCTCGCGTCGGCGTGCGGAGGTGGCGACGATTCGGCCACCACGCAGGAGCCGTGGGGCGCACCCGGGGGCATCGCGGTCGATCGGTTGGAGCAGATCGCCGCGGAGGTCGACGCGTGGGCGGCGTCGTCGACCTTGGAGGAAGCGCGAGGCCACGCCGAGGCCGCGGCCAACCTGGTCGTGGGGCCCGGTGGGCTCGGCTACGGCGACCGGGACGGCGATGGCGAGGTCGCGGGAGCGGTCGCCGAGGGGTTCCTTCCCGGCCCGTCGGGCACGCCGCCGGGAATCGTGCTCGACACGTTCGGTACCGCCGAGTGTGTGCGCCGGGACGTGCTGGGTGGCGACTGGGATGATCCCGTCGGCCGCTGGTCGGTGCTGGCCGCCGCGATCGACGAGTGGGCGCCGGACAACAACACCTTCCCCTCGCTCCCCTCACACCCGATGCGCATCGTCGGCTGGGCGACGCTGACCCAGACGGCGTCGTTCGAGACGGTGATCGAATACGCCGGTCACGCCGGTCTCCATGTCGCTGTGAGCCGGGAGTCGCTCGCCCGATGTTGAGCGCGCTCAGCTTCGATGCCGATCAGACGCTCTGGGATTTCCGGGGGGTCCAGGAGCGGGCTCTGGAGGCGACGATCGCGGTGATGGTCGAGCGAGGCGACGTCGCGGCCGGCTCGCTCGACGTCGCCGCGTTGATCGACGCCCGCGCGGAGGTCGTCGAGGGATTCCGGGGACGTCCTCATCGTCTCGAGGAGGTGCGGCGGCAGTCCTTCCGATTGGTGCTCGATCAGGCGGGCCATGCACGAGCCGATGCCGCCGCCGATGAGCTGCTCGAGATCTTCCTCGACGTCCGGTTCGATCAGATCCGTCTCTTTCCCGAGGTCCGCGACGTGCTTGTTCGCGTGAAGCGGACCCACCGGATCGGCTTGTTGAGCAACGGCAACACTTACCCGGAACGATGTGGCCTTCCCGGCGTGTTCGATGTCGTCGTCCTCGGGCCCGACCACGGATTCGAAAAGCCCGACCCGCGGGCGTTCGAGATGGTCGCCGCCGGCCTCGGCGTGGAACCCGGCTGTCTCGTCCACGTGGGTGACGACTGGGACGACGTCGTGGGGGCCAACCGTGTCGGCGCCACGTCGGTCTACGTCAATCGTGACGGGGCCGACCCCGGGTTTCGGGGCGAAGCCGATCATGAGATACGGGACCTCACTGATCTCGAGGCGTTGCTCGCTCGCTGAGCCATTGTTGCGACCGGGGTCCGTCGGCTGCAACGAATGAATGGCGCTGCTCGAGCGTCTCGCCGTGACCCTTCCGGGCATGTCCGCCCACGTGGCGAGCACGGAGCGGGAGATCCCCGTCTTGGTTCTGGCGGCGGATGACATATAAAGCCGAGTAGTCTGATCGGAATTATCGGGATAATATCTCGTCATGTCAAGATCGACGCTCTTCGAGTTCCCGGACCCCGTCAACGAGGTGTCGGCCCGGTTGGTGGCCGGCGGTGTGGTGGCCATGTCCCTCGTGATCGTCGCCGCCCGACAACCCTGGGTCATCGCCCCACTCGCGTTCGGCTTCGTCGCCCGGGTGACGACCGGCCCGACGCTGAGCCCACTGGGCCAGTTCGTCACCCGAGTCGTCACCCCGCGCCTGGCCGTGCGACCCCGACTCGTACCGGGCCCGCCGAAGCGGTTCGCCCAGGGCATCGGCGCGACGCTGTCGGTGGGAGCCGCGATCGCCCACTTCGGATTCGGGGCGACCGGCATCGCAACGGCGCTCGTCGCCCTCGTGCTGATCGCCGCGTCGCTCGAGGCCTTCGTCGGCATCTGTCTCGGGTGCGTCGCGTTCGCCTGGATGATGCGGCTCGGGCTGGTGCCGGCGTCGGTGTGTGCGCGCTGCGCCGACATCTCCGGACGGCTCTCGGTCACCGACGTCGCGCCTGTGCGATAATTCTGCAAGACTGCTGTTGTCAAATCTTGCCTCGGAGGCTGCGGGCAATGATCATCCTCGACCACGTCATCGTCCCATCGAACGACAATCGCGCCGGCGCCGCGTTCTTCGGCCGGATCTTCGACCTCGAGCCGGAGCACAAAGGCCACTTCGCAGCTGTCAGGGTCAACGACTCGCTCACCCTCGACTTCGAGACACACGCCGACGTGTCGAGCGAGCACTACGCCTTCCTCGTCGGTGAAGACGAGTTCGACGGGATCCTCGCCCGGATCACGACGTCGGCCGCGTCGTTCGGGAGTGGACCGCTCTCCGCGGACGACGGCGAGATCAACCGCCGTCGGGGGGACGTGGCGTCTACTTCGTCGGAGGCCCCGACCCGCACCTGTGGGAGATCATGACCCGCGCCGAGACCGGCTCCTGACGGGCCTACCCGGGTGCGCCCGTACGGGCAGCGAGGGTCGCCGGCTACGGCTGGCGTGGGGTTCCCCACTCGGCATCGAGGCCGTTGCGGAGTTGATCGACGGTGCGGCTGCCGATCCGGTGGCGTAGTTCCGTTTCCAGTTCGGCGAACACGTTCCTTGCGACACGGATGCTGTCGCGACCTCGTTCGGTGGGGCGAATCAGCTTGGATCTGCCGCTCTCCGGATCCGGGACGACCTCGACGAGGCCCAGTCTCTGGAGTGCTCCGACCAGTTCGTTGATCGCCTGCCGGCTGACTCCGAGGGCGCGAGCCAGCTCGGATTGGCGGGCGCCCTTCAGTGGTAGCTCGGCGAACAGCAGCGGCTGTGCCGAGGTGAGGTTCACGCTCAGCCGGTCGCCCAGGGCGGCGAGCAGCGCCTGGTCGAAGTCATGACAACCCTTGTGACGGAAACGGTTCGCCGAGGTCGTGTCGGACCTCGCCGACCCGGCCATGCAGCCCGAATGGGCGACCGAGTTCTTCTCGGGCGCCGCCACACCGATCGGCGAGGGTGAGGTGGAGGTGACCGTGCCACGAATCGGCGGCAAGGCCCGGATGCGGATCGACGCCGATGTCGATTCCGGCCGCATCGACGTCTACATGGCCCCCTGGATGCCCCCTACGGCCCGCCGCTCCCGGTGCGGGTCATCCCCAACGCCGGCGGAGCCGATGTGCTGTACACCCTGGCCCGCTTTCCCGGTCAAAGCGACGCCGACTGGCCGACGGCCTCGACTCGATGGCTCGGGAGCTCGAGAAGCTCAAGGCGCGCCACGAACGCTGACATGCGTTGGTCCGGGTCGGCCCGTGGGATCTTAGGGCCGATTCAGCCACGAGGCGCCACTGATCTCGTCCCAACCCTTCGGATCGTCGAGGATCGTGTCGACCTCGTCTCGGCCGGACAGGTTGGAAGCACTCCATCCGCCTTCGCCGATCACGGTGATCTCCCGGTTGCCGGCGGACAGCCGACGGAACGCGCCCGACACGACACCGAGGATGTGGGCATCGAGCTCATCGAGCTCGTTTTGTGAACCGCTGTCGCAGGCGTCGCATCCGCAGCCGGGTACCCACGTCACGCAGCCGACCGGATCACCGACGCCCAGCAGGATTCCCGCGTCGGCGATGGTGGCGAGTTGGCTGCGAGCGACAACCAGTGTGAGCGCACCCTTCGCGAACGGCACGATGAGGTCGGTGCCGGTGATCATCGGTCCCGGCTCCCGCCGCCACCGGACTGGGGCGCCTCGTTCGACCTCGGCCAGACCGAGATCGGCGATCGCGATGAGCCAGGCGTCGGCGCGGGCGCCGATGATCCGCCATTTCCCGGGGTTGGTCAGCCGCGAGTACTCCTCGTTGCGCGGTGATCGGTCCAGATGGGGGTCGGGCCACTGGGCCAGCCCATCTCCGGTTTCGGCGAACGCTGCGTCGACGGCAACCCGGAGCCGGCTCTTGGTGACCACGACGACATCATGGTCGTCCACGGGCGCCGACCCGGCATGGTTTTCGACTTCGAGCCGGCAGGCGGTCACAGCGACCTCCCAGGCCACGACCCCGTCTTCCGGCTCGATCGATGTCAGCCATCCGGGATGACAACATGTGCAACGCAGGCGGGTCGGAGATCGGGGAGTCGTGGCGAAACCGGGTGCGCTCGAAAGGATCGTGGTCGGCGTCGGCGTGGTCGCGGTCACTCCGTTGACCTGGTGGGTCGCGGGTTCGATCCCCGACGAGATACCCGCTGATCGACGTCAGTACGCAGACTACGCGGTTCGGCCCCCGAATCTCTCCGGGTCGCAGACACTCGCGATCGGACTCGTGTCGCTCGTCGCCGTTCTCGGCGGGTTGGCGGTGCTCCTCGACAGCCTCAGCGCTGGTCGCATCCGTCGAGAGTGGCTCGGAGTGCTCGCCCCCTGCGCGGCGGTCGCCGCGTACCTCGGTTTCGGGTACCGCATTGCCACGGCGGCGGTGCACGGAGCGAACATCGGCTTCGGGCTCATGGTGCTCGGGAGTTTCGCGATCGTGCCGGTGCTCGGCGGGATCGCCCTGGTGAACGTGCGGCGCCTCATGACCGGACGGCTTCGGCGCAAACGGGGCAACGAGCGGTAGTCAGCCATTCCGTGGCCCACCTTCTATCTGCGGCGACCAACCCAGGGTCGCCCACCGTGCCGGAGCGTCGCTGCGGCAGCTCGCTGAGGTATCCGGGATTGGACGCAAGGCGGTCACCGCGATCATGGAAGGCGATTCGTCGAAGACTTGACACCGGTGGGCAGACAACGTGGCGGTTCCGACACGACGTGCAATCCCGAGGGCGCCCGTTCTTGTGTGGCTCGAGCGCCTTTGGGGTGGTCGAACGGAGCAGGTGGGGGTCAGGGGTGGATGAGTTCCACGTGTCGATGGGATGCAGCGGCGAGCTGTTCGAGGTCTCGGAGGTCGACGGTCACGATCTCGTCGCTGTCCTCAGCGAGCAGCACGACCGCAGCACCGATCACATCGGAAAGCCCCGACACAGCGAGGAGCTGCCCGGTAGCTCGACCCAGGTCCTCGTCCGGGGCGTGGACCTCGATTGCTGCGAGCGCCTGGGACAGTCGGGCCTGGCGGGGGCCGCCCCGCCACACCTGCGCGAGTACTCCGCCATGGGTACGTGGGAGGTTCCCGGCCACCTGGGCGGCCTTGAGGCGGATCCACATCGCACGCTCGTTTCGCTCGAGAGAAATCCGTGCTCCGCTGTCGAGTACGAGGCTCACGCGGTTCTCTCTGTTCGGGTCGCGGATTGTCGCTTGCCACGAACAACGGTGGCGCCTGCTCGATCGGCGCGCTGCTGGGATGCGATCTCATCGGCGGTGATCTCACCGAACTCCCTCTCGAAGTCCTTGATCGCGGCGGCGAGAAGGGAGAGCTTGTGGTCCCGTCGGACTTTTTCTTCGAGGGCCTCGCTGACCCAGCCGCTGACGGAATCGGCGTCTCCGGCTCTCACTGCGCGTTGGCCTGCCTGGATCAGCTCCGGATCAACTGTCACAGTGAGGCGCTGCTTCTTCGAGGTCATACTTCGATGGCAACTGGAGTATGAGTACTCGCATACCACATTGGTGTCCTCTGGAGGCCTGTCGCATGAAACTCGAATGGCGCACCGGGACCGTCATCACGGCCCGGGACACCCGGTCCTGTTGCGGGTCTCACAACGTGGCGGTCCTGATGCGACAACGTTCGAACCCCTTCGGGCCCCGGTGACGGTTCGGCGGGCCGGCTCGCCAGTGCTGCCTGGACGGGCGGGGATCTAGCCGATATTGGTCAACGGTCACCGACCGGGCAAAGTAGACGGTATTGTCCGATAGCAAGAAACGAGATACGGTGGACAATAGTGTCTATCCGGGAGCCGTCGTGCAGAAGTTTCAGGTTCGCCGCGGTGCAGACCTCGGTCGTGCCATCGCACAGGTACGCGCCGAAGCCGGCCTCACGCAGCAGGAGGTCGGGCTGCTCGCCGGAATAGAAGACGCGTACGTCTCGAAGATCGAGTCGGGTCGAACGGTGTCGCTGCTCGAGCATCAACTGCGGATTCTCCGGCGGCTCGGCGCACGGCTGACCATCGAGTGGGACGGTGCGTCTGATGCGGAGTCGGAGGGCGATCGTCCCAACGGGAGCGCCCGTGAGGTCTGACCGTCCGGACCGGCTCGTCGTCTGGATGCACGCTCAACCGATCGCCGAACTGACCGACCGCGCGCAACGAGGCGTCGATCTGCGGTATCTCCCGGCCGTACTCGATCGCTACGACCGAAACGTCCCGTTGCTCTCGTGCTCGTTGCCCGTGCAGCCCAAGCGTGTCGACGCGACCTCCTTCTTCGACGGTGTGCTGCCCGAGGCTCCTCATCGTTCCGAGCTCGCAGCCCGAGCCGAGGTCATCGTGTCGGACACGTTCGGTCTTCTGGCGCGCTATGGCCGCGACGTTGCCGGGGCGTTGGTTGTCATGGCCGACGACGAGCCGCCTCCGACCGTAGGTAGTCGTGTCATCGCGCTGTCTGACGACGACCTTGTAGCCGAGGTGACCGCTCTACCTGAAAGACCCCTCGGCATTCACGACGACTCGGAGCTCTCGTTGGCCGGGCTGCAGGACAAGATGCTTCTCGTCGACCTCGGCGGAGGCCGCTGGGGCCGACCAGTCGCGGGCGCTCCCTCGACGCACATCCTTAAGCTCGATCATCGCGTTCACACCGGCGTCGTCGCCGCTGAAGCGGCCGCGCTCGCTCTCGCCCGCCACACGGGGCTCACCGACATCGCGACGCGGCTCACGACCGTCGCTGGTGTCGAGTGCCTCATCGTGTCGCGTTTCGACAGGATTCCCGGCGAGAACGGCCACGTTGCGAGGGTCCACCAAGAGGACATGTGCCAAGCCCTCGGGCTACCACCGTCGACGAAGTATGAGCTCCGACAGGGGGGCGGTGGGCCCGAGTTCGAACAAGTGGCCGATCTGATCGACCTTCACGCCCGCGACGTGCCCACCGAACTCGACAAGCTGGCCTCCATCGCAGCGTTCACGGCGATCATCGGGAACGCCGACGCTCACGGCAAGAACCTGGCTTTTCTCCACGAGCCACACGGTTCGATTCGGCTCGCGCCGCTCTACGACACCGTGCCCACCGTCTTGTGGAACGCACTTGTCTCCGACGCGGCCATGTCGATTGGTGGGACCGTGACGCTTTCGGCGGTCGACTCGTCCAGCATCGCCCGTGAAGCCCGCCGATGGCGACACGATCCTACGCGTGCACAGGAAGCCGCGGCGCGGACGGCTGCATCGCTTCTCGACGCGGTCGAGCGTGGCATCATCGATTCCCGGGGCGACCTCGCTGCAGTCGTGCGGGCGAGGGCTCCTCGGTTCATCGGCTGAGACGCGTCGGAGCAGCGACTGCGATCTCGGAAAACTTACGCTCACCCCAGAACCATCGCCTGAGCTACTAGCGGGACTGGTCGACCTTGCGGGCTGCCCGCCAGCGTGACGCCGGACGAACTCGCGACGTCGAGCCATGTCGCCCGCCCGTGTCGCGCATCTGATCGGGTTCGAATCAGCTCCGTCTTGGGTGTCACTTCCTCCTGGTATTGTCCGGGTGTGTCTGCTGAACGGGTGATTCCGGCCTCCGAGATGGAGGCGATGAGCCCGAACGACCGCGCTCGCGTCGTTCGCGAGAATGAGCTGCGGTCCCTGGATGGGCTCGATCCCGTGTTCCGGTCCCGTGTCCAGGCGAAAAGCAAGCGCATCCTCGAAGAGCGAGGGCTACTCAACGTCGATCCCTCGTGATCTCGCGCCGAGAGGTCAGGGTCACCGAAGCCTTCTTCGAAGAACTCGACGCCCAACTCGGCTCGGTGCGGGGACAGACCGGTGAGCCGTCGGCAACCGACTTCCTCGTCATCGACCTCCCAGCAGTCGTCGAACGGTTCGCGTCTGGCTTCGATGAGCTTCCGGAAGCGGTCGAGGGAATCGCGAGCGCACGAATGTTCATCGGGAGCAGTGCCCTTGTGCGCGCGTTCGTTGTTCATGGGATCGAGACGACAGAGGGTGTCGTGGAACTCGTCGGGGTAGAGCTCGACCGTGGTCGTTGAGGAAGGTGGGCATCAGCCGGTCACGCACCGGCCCCGAGAGCCGGCACCCCGGACCGTTCTTACGGCCCGGGGTGTCCGGTCATGTTGTCGATCCGACAACGTGGCGGAAGGTATGGGATTCGAACCCATGGTGACGCGAAGCGCCACAACGGCTTTCGAGGCCGCCCCATTCGTCCGCTCTGGCAACCTTCCGGCAATGAGGGTAGCGCCGTGGCGTTGATCACGACACTCGATTGCTGCGATCGGATTAGAGAGCGACGGGCAGAGTTGCTCGGCGGTGCGACGCGTCGTGCCGCTACCGGAATCCGATCGAATCGATCTCGATGGTGGCGTCGGCCACCGCCCCAGGATCGATCCGAACTCGGGTGATGATCGCGTCCCAACCTGGCGCCGTCGACAAGTCGACCTCGTAGTCACGGGTCTCACCGTCGATCGTGATCGGGAACGTGACCGACTTGTCCTCGCTCCAATTCGGGTCGTCCTCGGTCAGAAAGAAGATCTGTCCGAGCGTGCTGCCCGGCGCCGCGTCGACTCCCATTCGCATCACCATCATGGGATGGGCCGGTCCGGGGAACCGAACCGCGGCGCTTTCCATGTACGGATCGTCGCCGTTCGACACCGATGACAGCACGCCGACGGCGACGGTCAGCGGGTCGAGATGGTTCGCAGCGCTCCAACCCTCGGCGACGAGCAACGGTGCGATCATTGACCTCATGACGGGCAAACCTGGGGGGCGGCGAGGGTGTTTGTCGATCGTAGACCGGCCCGGGCCGCCCGGCCACGAGCGTGCGCGTCGCCCTATCCGACCTCGTCAGGAGGTGAGCTCCCGGTGGCTGTCGTCGACCGCCACACGAACTCCGCTCAGGCCGCGAACGGCCACTCGGGTTCGATCGGGGTGAGGTAGGCGTCGGCGAGGTGGTTGAGAAACCGTCGGGCCGTGTGGATGCGTTCGGCGATGTCGCTGACGATCGGCGGCACCGACGCCGTGTCGCGCCGGGCGACCTGGTAGGAGCGGGCCCCGACGAGCTCGAGGGCATCGAGCCCGGGCGTCGGTGATCCCGGGTCGCTGAGCTCGAGGATCTCATCGGCACTCATGCCGAGCGCGACGCCGACCCGTTCCGCCTTGTCCTGGGACAGCACGCCGTTGCCGATCGCATCAGCGTGCACGCCGGCGATGTAGAGCGCCAGATCGCCGACCCGCCGCAGCACCTGGACCCGTTCCTCGTCGCCCACCGCGTCGAGCCAGTCGACGAGATCCCAGGGATCGCACCCGCTCGCCGGCACGGGTGCCGCGGAGGGGTCGACCATCGAGGCGAGAAGGCGGGCGACGAACAGCACTCTTCCGGGCGCGGCCACGAACTCCTGGACCGGTTCGATGTCGAACACGGGAAGTCGGGAGTGAGGGCCGATCCAGTCGTTGACGTAGGAACTGGTCAGCAGATCGTCGGCGGCCAGGCGGGTGAGCACCGCGAAGAGCACGAATGGCGACGGCACGTCCGCGATCGACTCCGATTCGAGGACCGATTCCACGAGTTCGGGATCGGACAACAGATCGTGGATCGCCCAGGGCCGTCGAGCGAGCTCACCGCCGAGTTCATCGACGTCTTCACCGCAGGCCGCGGCGAGGGAAGCGAGTTCCGCCGCCGTGAGACCGAGCTGCGTCGAGGCCATGTTTCAGTGTCGGTGGTTTTCGCGTCGACATGAGATGGCGATGGCGAGTTTGTGCCGTTCGGCTCAGCCCGGCGGCGTCGCCCCGATCCAGTCGGCGATGCGGCGGGCGAGATCGGGCCCCTCGTCCTCCCGGATGAAATGCCCGGCGTCGGGATAGTCGTGATGGGGCTGACCGGCAGCCCCGGCGATTCGGACACGGGTGGCGTCGCGGGTGTCGGGGCCGCCGAAGATCGCGTCCTTCAGCCCGAACATTCCGAGCACGGGTCGGGGAAACGCGTCGAGCGCGGCCCGGGCGGCCTCATTGGTCGGGGCATGACCGATGGTGTTGATCAGCGACGGGAACGTCCGGATCGCGGCCATGTGGATCCGGCTCGGATACGGGGCGTCGTACGCCGCGGCCTCGGCCTCGGTCACGGTGGCCGAGCGGGCCATCATCACCGACGGCATGAATCCGGTGCCGACCATCGCGTAGTGCACCCATCTCTCGAATGCGGCCATCCCGCCGGGCCCGTCGTCGTCACCGACCACGAACGGGAAGGGCAGGTCGACCGGTTCGAGCGACGTCGGGAACGCAACGGGCTCCACGCCTTCCGGGATGGCCGGAAGGTTGCCGTTGGCGACGACGACCCGGGCGAACCGGTCGGGGTCGTTGCCCACACAGCGCAGCCCGATGAGCGACCCCCAGTCCTGCACGATCGGGGTGATGGAGCGAAGCCCCATGACGTCGAGGAACTCCTCCATCCAGGCGACGTGCTGGAGGAACGAGAAGTCGCCGAGTTGCACCGGTTTGTCGGAGCGGCCGAGGCCGATGTGGTCCGGTGCGATGACCCGCAGACCGGCGTCGGCCAGGACGGGAATCATCTTGCGGTAGAGATAGCTCCAGGTGGGTTGTCCGTGCAGACACAAGACGACCTCACCGTCGGGGTCGCCGGCTTCGACATAGTGCATGCGCATCCCGTCGACCTCGGCGTGGTTCGGGGCCCACGGGAAGTCGGGTAGGTCGGCGAACCGCTCGTCGGGTGTGCGTACGAACGGCCGCCCTCCGTCGGTCCAGAGGATCTCGGCCTCGTCGGCGCGGACATCGGGCGGAAGGTCGGGGGTGCGGTCGGTCATCGCCCGACGGTAGTCGCCGGGGTCACGGCGACGAGCTCTGCCGTCGATCGGCGAAGAAGTCGGTGAGGAGGGCCGCACATTCCTCGGCCCGCACTCCCTGGGTGACAGCGAACTCGTGGTTGAGGCGGGGGTCGCAGCCGAGGTTGTAGAGCGACCCGCAGGCGCCGGCTTTCATGTCGGTCGCCCCGAACACCACCCGTGCCACCCGCGCCTGTTGGAGTGCGCCGGCGCACATCGGGCAGGGCTCCAAGGTGACGACGACCGTCGCCCCGTCGAGCCGCCACGATCCGGTGGCCTCGGCGGCATCACGCAGGGCGAGCACCTCCGCGTGAGCGGTGGGATCGTTGGCAGCTTCTCGCTCGTTGTGACGGCGAGCCACGATGTGACCGTCGACCACCACCAGCGCCGCGACCGGTACGTCGCCATGGTCCGTTGCCGACCGTGCCTCTTCGATCGCGGTGCCCATCAGCGCGTCGTCGGTCGGATACTTGGCGGGGATCACACGGCGAGCGTAGCGGTGGCCCGGGGTGTCACGGCCCTGCTGCGGGGCCAGAGTTGCGCCATGCCGAAGTCGGCGGCCGACACGTATGCGGTGTCGCGCCGCAGCTTCGGTTCGATCCGTCGGGAGACGAAGGCGACGTCGTCGGCGAACACGATCAGCCCGTCCCCTGGCGATGACGCATCGGGTGTTTCCCCGCCGATCGCATGACCGAGGCCACCATGCGACACGCCGTCGCGGCGGGTCCGGTGTGACGACGCGGGACGCCTCGGGCATGATCGAACGCATCGACGGGTTCCCCGGGGCGTCGGATCGGATCGGGCCGGGCTTCCCGGCCGACGGCTGAGGGAGGCCACCATGGCGGGCTTGGAAAACGACTGGCAGGCGAAGCTCAAGCGGGTGTTCATCATCCCGTTGATGCTCGCCGACATCGCGTTCGTCGTCATCGGTGCGGTGGCCGGCTGGTGGGGGGTGGTGCTCGCGGCGACCGGCCAGTTCCTGTTGTTCGCCATGATCTCGATGAAACGCAGCCGTCGGCTCAACGCCGCGCCGGCCCTCGCGGTCTCGCTCGCCGGGGTCGTCTGGGCAGCTGCCGATGGTGTCGGTGCGTTCGTCGTCGCGCTCCTCGCTCTCGTACTGCTCGTCGCCTACGCCGTCTGGTACTCGAGGAACGGCCGCACCAAGAGTGCGGCGCTGGCGCTCGGATCCCGGTAACCCGAGTTGTCGTTCACCGACCTCGACGGGGCGACCGTCGTGTCGACGGCATGGCTCGGCGCTCCCACCGTCTTGCTCTTCTACCGGGGCACCTGGTGCCCGTTGTGCAACGTGCAGGTGAAGGAGCTCTCGGAGGGCTACCGCGACATCGAGGCACTCGGTGCGCGCGTCGTCCTCGTCAGCCCCCAACCGGCGAGCGAGTCGGTGAAGATGGCGGCCCGCTTCGACGCGCCGATGACGTTTCTCGTCGACGAGGGCAACGCGGCCGCCGGTGTTCTCGGCATCCGGCACCCCGGTGGAGCCCCGATCGGGATCGCCCCCGAGGTCGAGACGGTCCTCCCGACCGCGATCGTGCTCGACGCCGACGGGATCGTGCGGTTCGCCCACGAGACCGACAACTATCGGTTCCGGCCCGACCCGGCTCTGTTCCTCGAGGCGCTGCGCGCGCTCCACGTGGGCTGAGCTACAGCCCGGCGTACCAGTCGTAGCCCCGCTGACCCCAGTAGTCGCCACCCTTCTCCGTGAGGAAGTGGATCCGGCCGATGCGTTTGATCTGCTTGATCCCGTACTTGAGCGGCGTCGCCAGGCGGAGGGGGGCGCCGTGGAGCTGGTCGATCGGCTCGCCCAGGTTCTCGTAGGCGAGCAGCGTCTGGTCGTGACGCATCGTCTCGATGTCGACGCTCACGAAGTACTGGCCGTCGGGGGTCTCGAGGTAGACGTCGGAGATGTCGTCGGGAAGCCGGTCGGCGTAGCGCGCCATGAAGTCGCGGAACCGGGCCCCGCCCCAGTTCGTGATCTGCGCCCACCCTTCGATGCATTTGTGTTCGATCGTCATCTCGTGCCGGGGCAACGCGGCGATGTCGTCGAGTCGGTCGGTGCCCAGCCGTTCGCCGGTCGGTCCGTAGACCTCGAGTTGCCAGGCGTCGAGGTCGATCTCCTCGCGGATTCCGTGGCGGCCGTTGACCCGCAGGATCGAGGCCGACTCCCGCGAGAACGTCCGGGCCTGCCGGTCCTCGTCGAACAGGGCCGACCAGATCGCCTCGTTGAGCTCGTGGCCGTCGCGCAGAACCTGGGGGATGTTGCCGTCGGCGGGCTGATCCTGGATCCAGCGCCACCCGCGATAGCCGGCGAAGCTCGCGAGCCCACCGACCAGCAGCGATCGTCGGCTGCGCCGCCGATAGTCGTCCTCGCTCAGCTCTTCGTCCTCAGCCATCGCCGGCCTCCGCGGTGCCGCCGGCGGGTTTGGGGGCGAGCTCGTAGCCGTTGATCATGCCCATGAACTTGCGGGGCCCGGCCCGGATCACCTGGAGCACGTGGACGACGAAGAAAAGGCTGAACAGGACCGTCACCGTGAAATGGATCACCCGGGCGGAGGTGTAGCCGCCGAGCGCCCACGTCAACCAGCCCAGCTGGGTCGGCTTGAAGATCGCGAATCCCGAGAGGATGGCCAGCGCCCCCAACCCGATGACGAGTGAGTAGGTCAACCGTTGGGCCTCGTTGTACGTGCCCCGGGCCGGCGGCGCCTCCTTGCGAAGATGCAGATCGTGGAGGACGACGAGGACGACGTCCCCGAGGTGTCGGCGACTCGGAACCAGGCCGCGCCACTCGCCCGTGCGCCAGAGATAGATGGCGTAGGCCGCCCCGTTGAGCGTGAACAACCACGCGAAGTTCAGATGAAACGCCAGCCCTCGGGCCAGGCGACGGTTGAGCTCGAGCGTGTCGTTGAAACCGGCCGGGAAGAACTTGAACCACTCCCAGCCGAACAGGCCGAACGCGTAGACCTGCTCGGCTCGATAGATGCGCAGGCCGCTGTAGATCATGATGACCAGTAGCGGGAAGTTGATCCAGTGCATCCACCGCGAGCCTCGGCGATGGGTGAGTGTCGCCACCCGCGCGGCCGGCGTGTCGGTCTTCGTTGTGAAAGCCATCGAACACTGAACGCCCGGCGACAGTGGAAGGTTCCCGCGGTGGATCCGGGACCGGGCCGATGTTCAGCCAGTGAGCCCGGCGGACTCGGCGTCGGCGGGCTCGGCCTCGTCGGTGTCGGTGTCGAGCCCTTCTCGTCGGTGCAGCCAGATCTCGTGGACGACGAACAAGACGACTCCGGTGACGACGAACATGTCGGCCATGTTGAACACGGCATACCAACTGACATCGATGAAATCGACGACTTCGCCCGAGAGGATCCCTTCTTCGGCCCGCAGCACACGATCGACCAGGTTGCCGAGCGCGCCACCGAGAATGACGGCGTAGAGCGCCGATCGGGTGGGCCGGGTCTCCTGCCAGATCTGCCAGAGGACGAACAGGGACACCAGGATCACCAGTGAGCCGACGAGGTTGCCGCGACCGCTCGCAGTGCTGAAGGAGAATCCGCTGTTGAACGCGAGGTCGAACTCGAGACTCGGGAGGATGTCGATCGTCCGGCCGTCCCGGAGATTGCGCAGCGCCCACTGCTTTGTCGCCTGATCGATGGCGGTTGCCAGCACCACGATGATTGCCGCGTAGGCCAGCCGGCGCTCCCGAGTCATGGGGTCACGGTACCGTCCACGGTGTTCACCTCGGGGGTCGCCTCCGCCGAGGTGACCCCGCCGTCCTGGTCGAACAAGAGGAGCTCACCGAGATCATGTCGAGCCGTGTGCGCGTGGCGGTGATCGTGGGGAGCCTTCGCTCGGCTTCGTTCAACCGGGCGGTGTTCGAGGCGACCCGAGAGCTTCTCGCTGATCGGGCCGACCTCACCGAAGCCGTGCTGGCCGACGTCCCGCTGTTCAACGAGGACATCGAAGCGGCCGGCGATCCGGAATCGGTGGGCGCGCTCAAGCACGCGGTCGCGACGGCGGACGCCCTGATCATCTTCACGCCGGAATACAACGGCTCGATGCCGGCGGTCACGAAGAACGCGGTCGACTGGTTGTCACGCCCGTTTCTCGCGGGGCCCATCACCGGCAAACCGGTCGGCATCGTGGCGGCCGGTCTCGGCGGTCACGAGATGGCCGGAGTCCGTGACCACCTTCCGGTTCCGGTGCGGGGGGCGGGCGGGGTGCTCCACCCGGAAACGCTCGGCATCGGCAGCATCTGGCGGAAGGTCGTCGACGGTGTGCTGACCGATTCGGAGACACGGACGATGCTCGAGGTGTGGGGTTCCGGTTTCCTCGACTTCGTCGTCGAGGTCGGCGACGCCCGGGACGCCTGAACGACGGGCGAGCGCTCAGTCGCCCGACATGGTGCGGTCATCGCGGGCATCGCGCACGACGACCACGGATTTCCCGCTCGATTCCGACATCTCGAGGTGGCGCATGGCCGCCGGGACGTCGGTGAGAGCGAAACGGCGACCGATCGTGGGCACGATCGCGCCGGACTCGATGAACCCGGCCACGCGCTCGATGCTCTCGTGGTGCTCTGAACTGATGAACGTCGTGAGCCGCTGCCCGATGAACGGCGAGAGCAGCATCGCCCGGACTTGGCGGCCGACGCCTCCGGTCAATTTGTTGCCACCCTCACCGCCGACGATCACGAGCGTGCCCTTCGGGGTCAGCACACTTCGCAGTCTTGACACACGGTTCCGCCCGCCGATGTCGAGGATGAGGTCGTAGCGGCGGTCGTCGTCCACGAAGTCTTCGGTCGTGTAGTCGAGCACGTGGTCGGCGCCGATGGAGCGCACGGTGTCGACCATGGTCGGCCCGCACACGCCGGTCACGACGGACCCGAGGGACTTCGCCAACTGGACGGCGAAAGTCCCGACACCCCCGGACGCTCCGACGATCAGCACTCGCTGACCGGCCTCGACGTGGCCGACGTCGGTCAGTGCCTGCAAGGCGGTGATTCCGGACACCGCGGCGACGGCCACCTGTTCGAAGCTCGCCCCGGCCGGCTTCCTCGCGAGCTTGTTCTGGTCGGCGGCCGTGTACTCGGCGTAGGAGCCTTTTGCGATTCCGAACACTTCGTCGCCGGGTTCGAATCGCGTGACATCGGTCCCGACGGCCACCACTCGACCGGCGACATCGAGACCGAGAACTGGATTCTTCGGTCGAACGACACCGAACCCGGCGAGGCGGACGAGATAGGGCAGGCCGGTCATGAGATGCCAGGTGCCCCGGTCGACGCCGGCCGCGTGGACCTCGATCAGCACTTCGTCGGCATCGATCCGCGGTCGGTCGATGGTGTCGAGAGCGAGAACGTCGGCCGTGCCGTACTCGTGCTGGACGATCGCCTTCATTTGCCCACCGTGAGTTCGTGCAGCCGATTCTTCGGGTCGTTCAGCGGTTCGGGGCATGTTGATCTCCTGGGCGAAGGGGCAGCGTCACCCCGGGTCCGTACTATGTACGGGTAAGTGCGAACCATAGCGGTACTTAGTACGGTTGACAACCGGAAGGTTCGGAACTCTCGAGATGGGAGCCTCAGAGTCCATGACGAAGTCACCCCCGACGAGACTCACCCGCGACAAGGTGCTCGTCGGCGCGGTCGCCCTGGCCGACAGGATCGGCATCGAAGCCTTCACGATCCGCAAGCTGGCCGCGGAACTCGACGTGAAGCCGATGACGATCTACACCCACGTGCCAAACAAGGACGCCATTCTCGACGGCATGGTCGACCTCGTCTTCGGCGAGATCGAGATGCCCGACGCGAGCACCGACTGGACACGCGCGATGCGGCGACGTTGCCTCTCGGCCCGCGACGTTCTCGCCCGCCACCGGTGGGCCGTCCCCCTGATGGAATCCCGGACCGCGCCGGGCCCGGAGACGCTCCGTCATCACGATGCCGTACTCGGCTGCCTGCGCCGAGGTGGCTTCTCGGTGGCCATGACGGCCCACGCCTACGCCGTCATCGACAGCTACGTCTACGGATTCGCACTCCAGGAAGCCAACCTGCCGGCGCCCGCCGGCCAGGAGCTGGCCGATCTTGCCGAGACGATCATCGAACCGTTTCCCGAAGGCGAGTATCCGTACCTCATGGAACTGACCGTCGAGCACGTGCTGCGACCCGGTTACGACTTCGGCGCTGAGTTCGAGTTCGGCCTCGACCTCATCCTCGACGGTCTCGCCGCGGCCGCAACGCGAAGCGTCTGAGTCGGGCGCGGGATCGAGAGATGTTCCCCGTCTCCTCGCCGCCGTCGAGCTGGAGGCAGCACTCCAAACCCCCATCGACTGCTCGCGACAAGAGGAACCGCAACCGCCGCCCGCCGGCGCTTGCCGGCAGGCGGCGGTTCGATGGCGGAGGGTGTGGGATTTGAACCCACGGAGGCTTGCACCTCACACGCTTTCCAAGCGTGCCCATTCGGCCGCTCTGGCAACCCTCCCGGCGGAACCCGCGGTGCAGGTTCCGGCTCCGAAGGGTACCGTATTTCCTGCAACGCCCGTTCCGGGGTGTGGCGGTCGGGTCCTGTGCAACAGGAGCCCGTGAACCGAGTCAGGGCCGGAAGGCAGCAGCTCTCAGCGGACCCTCCCGTGTGCCGCAGATCACCTGGCCGCCACTCCCGGGAACGGGCGTTCGTCGTGGTCATCCGACTCGACGGCTCGCGCCGCGGAGCGGTGGAAGTAGCATCGGTGAGGAATGGCCTACCAGTCGCTCTACCGCCGCTACCGCCCCCAGAAGTTCTCCGAGATCCGGGGTCAGCCCCACATCGTCGGCGCGCTCAAGAACGCGGTCGCGAAGAACGAGGTCGGCCATGCCTACCTGTTCCACGGACCCCGGGGGACTGGCAAGACCACTTCCGCCCGGGTTCTCGCGAAGGCGCTCAACTGCACCGACCTCGGTGCCGATTCCGAACCCTGCGGTACGTGTGAGAGTTGCGTGTCGATCGAAGAAGGACGTTCGTTCGACCTCCATGAGCTCGATGCGGCGTCGAACAACGGTGTCGATGACATGCGCGACCTGCTCGCCAAGGTCAATCTCGGGACTCCGGGGAACATGAAGGTGTACATCCTCGACGAGGTCCACATGCTCACCCGGGGTGCGGAGAACGCGCTTTTGAAGACCCTCGAGGAGCCGCCCGATCACGTCATCTGGGTGCTTGCCACCACCGAGCCCCACAAGGTCGTCGAGACGATCCGCAGCCGCTGTCAGGTGTTCGAGCTCGGTCTTCTCGGCGCCGAGGAGATGGCTGCCCACGTCCGCTGGGTCATCGACGATGCCGGCCTCGACGTCGACGCCGCCGCCGTCGACCATGTCGTCTCGATCGGAGGTGGGTCGGTTCGCGACACCCTCAGCGCCCTCGACCGGGTGGTCGCCGCGGGTGGTGTCGTCGAGATCGACGAGTCCACCGACCTGCTGCTCTCCTCGTTGGCCGACCGCGACGCCGCGATCGCCCTTGCCGCGGTGGGCGACGCCCTCGGCCGGGGCAGGGACCCGCGCACGATCGGCGAAGCGGTCCTCGCCGGGCTGCGCGACGCCTTCCTCACCTCGATGGGATCGGCGCCGCCGCGAATGACGCCGTCCGAGCAGGTCCGCGCCGACGACATCGCCGCGCGCATGACCCCCGCGATGATGACCCGTGCCCTCGACGTCCTCGGGACCGCGCTCGTCGGGATGCGCCAAGCCCCGGATCCTCGTGTCGACCTCGAGGTCGCGCTGGTCCGGCTCTGCCGGCCCGACGCCGATCGCTCCATCGACGCGCTCGTCGAGCGCCTCGACCAACTCGAGGCCGGGATGGCCGGCGTCTCGGTGTCGAGCGAACATGCGAATCCGGCGGTGGGCGCGGCCGCCGTCGAGCCCGAGGTCTCTCCGGCACCGTCCCCATCGAAGCCGGCCACCCAGGCCGCGGTTCCGGCCGGGTCCGATCCGCTGCCCGCACCGCCGACGATCGCGGCCCCGGCCCCCGAAGAGCCCGCGGTGTCTCGTGCGACGGGTCCTGCTGCCGCGGCCCGCGCCGCGCTCGCCGACAAGATCGGTCGTCCGGCCCCGCCGATCGAGTCGGTGACCGAACCCGATGCGGCGATCCCTCCGTCACCGCCGCCTCCCCCGATCGTCGCGCCGACCTCGGCCGGAGATCGAGAGTCCGAGGAGCCGGTCGCCTCGCCGGGGGCCGACCTCGCCTCACTGCGTCCCGAGTCGCCCCGCGAGGTGGTGGGTCTCGCCGCCACCCATCTCTCCATCGACAAGGACGTTGTCGTCGCCCGGGCCAACGAACTTCTCGGTCCCGCGAGCGGTTCGCGTTCGACCGAAGACCTCGCGCGCCTGTGGCAGGCGCTCGTTGCCGAGTTCGGGGGTTCGCCGCCGCCGGCAGCGGGGGTTGCGCCTCCCGTCGAGCCGACCCCGCCCGACGACCCCTCCCGGGACGAGCTCCCACCCGAGCACATCGATCTCGACGACCTCGTCGACGCCCCTGCCCGCACCGAACAGATCATCGAACGACTGACCGAAGCGTTTCCCGGCGCAGAGGTCCACACCCCCGAGGAGCCCCCGGAATGACCGATACCCCCGCCGACAACCCGCTCGGATCCGCGATGCCGGATCTCGGAGGTCTCCTCGAGTCGGCCCAGCAGATGATGGCGCAGGCGCAGGCCGCCGCGTCGCAGATCGTCGAAGGCGCGTCGGGGGGAGGGCTCGTGAAGGTCGAGGGCGACGGACACTTCGACTTCCATTCGGTCACCATCGATCCCAAGGCGATCGATCCCGACGATCCGGCACTGCTCGAAGATCTGCTGCTCGCCGCGTTGCGCGACGCGTCGGCCCAACTCCAGGCCGGGCAACAGGCGTCGATGGGTGGTCTCGATCTCGGTGGTGTCGATCTGGGCGGGCTGCTCGGCGGCGGAGATCAGTGAGCTATTCGTCGTCGGTCCAGGAACTGATCGATCAGCTCGGACGGCTTCCCGGCATCGGTCCGAAGTCGGCCCAGCGGGTGGCGTTCCACCTCCTCAAGGCGCCGGCCGAGGATGCGCTGCGACTGTCTCGGGCGATTGTCGAAGCGAAGGAACGGGTGTCGTTTTGCACGCGATGTTTCAATCTCTCCGAGGGGGGCGAGGAGTGCGCGGTCTGTCGTGACCCGCGTCGGGAGGAACGTCTCCTCTGCGTCGTCGAGGACAGCCAGGACATCGTCGCGGTCGAACGCACCCAGGAGTTTCGTGGCCGCTACCACGTGTTGCAGGGGGCGTTCAGCCCGATCGACGGCGTCGGGGTGGAGCAGCTCCGGGTGAAGGAGTTGATGACCCGTGTCGCCGAGGAGGACATCGAGGAGGTCATCGTGGCGACCAATCCGAACCTCGAGGGCGAGGCGACCGCGGCCCTGCTCGTCAAGTACCTGAAGCCGATGGGAGTGCGGGTGACCCGCATCGCCAGCGGCCTCCCGGTCGGGGGAGATCTCGAATACGCCGACGAGCTCACCCTCGGTCGAGCCCTTGAGGGTCGTCAGGTCCTCGACGCCGGCACCCCGGTCGAGTCGTGACCGGCGGCGAAAACTGATCGAGGCGCCGTCTCGTGCCTGCCGGGCGCGGGCGGTATGGATAGACCGGCAGATCCGAGACGACGCCTCGATTCCACGAGATCCGGGGGGAGGATGGGTTGCTATCCAGTCCTGATCTCGTGTTGCGGTTACATTACGATATTGACATCCAGATGACAAGCCCCATCTCAGGATTTCTTTTTGTCACCTCCGACACGCGTCTGATGCCACCCCCCCCACCCTGCTTTTCTGACGACTTGATCGCGTCTGGCGCGATCAAGTCGTCAGAAAAGCAGGCAGAGAGGGGGGAGTGAGGGGTCGGGCCGACGATCAGGCTGATTTGCGGTCGGTGACGGCCGGGTCGTCGTCGGCTTCATCGGCCCAGGGGAGATCGGAGATCGGATCCTCCACCGTGAGCGCGAGCTCGGCCGCCTGACTCACCCCGACCCGGGAGACCGACGCCTGGATGTCGTTCAACGCGGCCTCCAGACGGTCGTGGACGTCGCGCTCGGCGGCGAGAAGACGATCGAGTCGCTGCTGGGCCTCGTTGATGACCTGGGCGGAACGCTCACGGGCAGCCTTCTCGGCCGAGCGAATGATCTCATCGACCTTCTCCTCGGCCTCCTCGACCTTCGCGGCGGCGGCCTTCTCTCCCTCGGCGATCGTCTTGGCCGCGACGGCCGCGGCGTCGCTCGTGATCCGTTTCGCATCGGCATCGGCCGCGTCGCGCACCGCGTCGGCGTCGTTGGTCGCGGCCGTGACGAGCTCTTCCCCCGACTTCACGGCCTGGTCGAGCAACGCGCTCACCGACTCCGAGACGTTCTTGACGCCCTCGCGCTCGAGCGTACGAATCCGGTCGGCGGCCTTGCGCAGCAACTCCCGCACCGTGTCGGGATCGAATCCGGATTCGGTGCTGTCGAACTCTGCCCGTTCGAGATCTTCCGGTGTCAGTTCCACCTCGCGAGTATTCCACAGTCGACCGCGCCCGGTGGTCGGCCCGACTCGTGACGATCTACGCTCCTCCCGTGCTTCTCACCGAGATCGACCACATCGCCATCGCCGTCGAAGACCTCGAGGCCGCGATCGCCTACTACGCCGAGGCGTTTGGAGCCGTCGTTCATCATCGCGAGATCGTCGAGTCCGATGGTGTCGAAGAAGCGTTGATCAAGGTCGCCGACAGCTACATCCAACTCACCGCGGCCACCCGCGACGACTCGCCGATCGCCCGCCATCTCGAACGGCGGGGCGAAGGTCTGCACCATGTCGGCTACCGGGTCGACGACTGCGCGGCGGCGTTGGCCCGGATGGTCGCCGCCGGGGCCACGCCGATCGACACAGAGCCCCGACCGGGGTCACGGGGCACGACGGTCGCGTTCATCCACCCCAAAGGCAGCCTCGGGACGCTCATCGAGCTCGTTCAGGAGTAGCCCGAGGTCAGGGACGCGAACCGAGCGAGACGATCCCGAGCGGTGTGAGGATCGTGGCGGCCAAGGTGCGGTCGCCCCGCTCGACGTCGACGGGCACGGCGAGCTCACGCACCCGGCTGGCGACGGCCGGATCCGGATGACGAAGCGTCAACTCGACGAGAGAACATCCCCCGGCCGCGGTGGCCGCCGGGGTCACCCCGGGCCATTCGATGAGGAACGGAAGCAGGCCGTCGCCGTCGGCCGGGGGCAGGGTGAGCCGCCATCGCAGCACCTCGCCGGATGGCGTCGTCCGTTGCATCTCGAACGGATCGCCTGGGTCGACGCCGCGGGCCCGGGCCCACGAGATCCAGGTGTCGAGGAGGGGGACACCGGCGGCCCAGGTGACGAGAGTCGGCTGGTCGAGCCCGTCGATCCCGAACGGCCGAGGGCCGGGCGGGTCGGGTTGCTCGCGGTCGGGCCCGATCACCTCCAGATACGTGCCGCCGCCGAGTGACAGCAGCACGTTGCGTGAGCCCATGCCGTCGTGGCGACCCCCGTCGGTCGGCTCGACTCCCCAGCGCTCGCGGATCTCGGCCGCCGTCGACTCGAGGTCCGCAGTGGCGTAGACGAGATGATCGATCGTTGCTTCGAGTCGGGCCGCCCGGTTGATGGTCGGATCCTTCGGTCGTCCCCCCAGATCGACCGCAACGAGTCCGCGGGCGCCGGCCAGCGGATCGGACCGGGTGAGCTTCGCCGCCCGGCCGTCGACCAGGTCGAATCGGCCCCGGACCCCGGCCTTGGCCCGACCGACCCGCTCGGGGAACCCCAGGGCCAGGACCGCGCCCATGTCGGCGGGGTCGACGTCGGTCTCGGTGATGCCGCGCCGTCGGGCGAGGTCGTGGGCGCGGTCGCGGGCGCGACGAATCGTCCACCCATCGGCCGCGGGGTGGTGTCGATCACGATCGAGAACGAGACCGAGTCGTACTCCGATGTCGACCGGTTGCTCCGCCGGCCGGCCCCGCAACACGTCGCGATCCTCGAGGAGGGCGGCGAGCAGACAGCTCAGCCACGGATGGCGGGAGTCGACGATCATCCGGGCGAGGCGGGGATGGGCGGGCACACCCGCCATCGACAGACCACGTTCGGTCGGATGGCCGTCGTCGTCGAGGGCGCCGAGTCGGCGCAACAACGCGACGCCGTCGGACCAACTCCGAGCCGGGGGCTGGTCGAGGAACGGCACCTCGGCCGGATCGGTGATGCCACGCCGGGCCAGATCGAGGACGAGATCCGACAACTCGACCTCGACGATCGACGGAGGGAGGAACGGCGCCCGGGCCCCGTGCTCGAGCTTCGACCAGAGCCGAATCGCGACCCCCGGCCCGGTACGACCGGCCCGGCCGGCGCGTTGCTCGGCCGAGGCCCGTGACGTGTCGACGGTGTGCAATGCGGTCATGCCGGTGCGGGAGTCGTGACGGGGAACCCGGACCAGCCCCGAATCGACGACCGATCCGATGCCCTCCACCGTCAGGCTCGTCTCGGCGAGATCGGTGGCCAGCACGACGCGGCGCCCGGCCCGCCGGATGAGGGCGGCGTCCTGCTCGGCCGAGGGAAGCGATCCGTGCAGGGGAAGCACGGCCGGGCCGCCGGGACCGAGCGCGGTCTCGAGGCCCCGCTGCGTCGCCCGGATCTCCCCGACGCCGGGGAGAAAGACCAGGACGTCGTCGTGACCACGGAGGGCCTCGCCGACCGCGCGGACGACGGCCGGAACGAGCGGGTCGCGTCGTTTGCGGGGACGCCACTTGACCTCGATGGGAAACGTCCGTCCGGCCGACGTGACGACGGGGGCGTCCTCACCGTCGCCGCCGAGCAGCGTGGCGACCGCCTCACCGTCGATCGTGGCCGACATCACGAGAATTCGGGCCCGCAGCCCGTGGTGCAGCCGAGAGTGCAAGGCGAGGGCGAGCCCGGTGTCGCCGGGAAGGGAGCGTTCATGGAACTCGTCGAAGACGACGAGGCCGGTTCCGTCGAGCGCGGGATCGTTCACGAGGCGGGCGGTCAACACACCTTCGGTGACGACTTCGACACGGGTGGTCGGACCGACCCGGCGGTCGTCGCGGGTCACCCAGCCCACTGTCTCGCCGGGTTGCTCGCCGAGCATCGATGCCATCCGGCGCGCCGCGGCGCGGGCGGCGACCCGGCGGGGCTCGAGCAGCACGATCTTGTCGTCGCCCAACCACGATTCGTCGAGCAGTCGAAGCGGGACGACCGTCGTCTTGCCGGCCCCCGGCTCCGCCTGCAGCACGGCGTGGCCGGCGACCGCGAGCGCGGATCGGACGTCGTCGATCACATCCTCGACGGGAAGCTCGGTCGGGGGCAGCAGCATCGCTCGCATCATGCCGCGTGGCTGCAGCGATTGTGCGAGGCTCCACCGATGAAGGTCCATCTCGTCGACGGCACCTACGAGCTGTTCCGGTTCCACTACGCCCCGTCGAACCGGGATCTCCGTCATGGCGCCCAACGGGGAATGCTCAACACGATTCTCGATTTGGTCGCCGACGGTGCCACCCACATCGGGATCGCGACGGATCAAGTCATCGAGTCGTTCCGCAACGAGCTCTACGAGGGCTACAAGGATGGCAGCGGGGTCGAACCCGATCTGCTCGCCCAGTTTCCCGAGGTCGAAGAGCTGCTCGAGCTGGCCGGGTTCGTGGTGTGGCCACAAGTCGTCCACGAAGCCGACGACGGGATGGCCGCCGGCGCGGCGATGGCCGCAGCCGATCCCCGGGTCGAGCAGGTCATCATCTGCACCCCCGACAAGGACCTGTCGCAATGTGTCACCGACGACGGCCGAGTCGTGCAGCTCGATCGTCGACGGGGAATCATCTATGACCGGGCCGGGGTCATCGCGAAGTTCGGTGTGCCGCCCGAATCGATCCCCGACTATCTCGGCGTCGTCGGCGACACCGCCGATGGATTCCCCGGGCTCCCCGGTTGGGGGGCGAAGTCCGCGGCCAAGATCCTCTCACGGTACGGCCACATCGAAGCGGTGCCGGCCGACGTCGCCGATTGGGACGGCGTCGACGTTCGCGGCGCGGCGAAGCTCGCGACGACCTTGCGGGAGAACTTCGACGACGCGTTGTTGTTCCGACGGATCGCGACCGTGGACCTCGACGCGCCGGTCAGCGAGTCGGTCGACGACATGGTGTGGAAGGGCCCCGGGGCCGGGTTCGACGAACGCTGCGCCGATCTCGGCGCCGAGCGGGTCGCGGCGCGGGCCCACGAACTGTTCTGGAACTACGACGGTTGACATCGGAAGGTAGCTGACATGGATCAGGCCAAAGCGATCGCCGCGGCCGCGGCCATCGACGAGGATCTCGGCCGTCGCATCGAGTTCATCTACGAGATCGATCGGTTGAAGAACGTGTTGCGTCAGACCCTGCTGGTCGACGGATCCCGCAAGGAGAACTCGGCGGAGCACTCGTGGCACCTCGCCATGATCGCGATCGTCATGGCGCCCCACGCGAAGGGAGACATCGACCTCGCGCAGGTCATGAAGATCCTGCTCGTGCACGACATCGTGGAGATCGACGCTGGCGATGTCGACATCTACGACTACGAGGCCCGCACGAGAAAGGAGGCGGAGGAGGTCGAGGCAGCCGATCGGATCTTCGGCCTGCTCCCGGAGCCCGAGGCGACCGAGCTCAGAGCTGCCTGGGAGGAATACGAGGCCCGCGAGACCGCCGAGGCGAAGTTCGCCTACGCCTGCGATCGACTCCAGCCGTTCCTGCTCAACCTCGCGATCGGCGGACGGAGCTGGACCCGCCGCGGGGTCACCGCCGACGAGGTGAAGGCGATCAACGGACGGATGGTCGACGGTCTCGACGGGATCTGGGACTACGCCGAGGCGCTCATCGACGAGGCGGTCATCGAGGGAACGATCGAGCCCGGCCCGGCGGGTTAGTCGAGCGGACGGTCGGCCACGAGCACGCCGTCGGCGTCGGCGCAGACCCAGTCGCCGGGTCGGACGGTGGCCCCTGCGAAGGCGACCTCGACATCCCGATCGCCGAGGCCGTGCTTGTCGGTCCGACGAGGATCGGTGCCGAGGGCGTGGATCGCGAGGTCGATCGTCGCGAGGGTCGCCGCGTCGCGCACCGCGCCGTAGACGAGGATGCCGGACCAGCCGTTGGCCGCCGCGATGGCCGCGAGCTGATCACCGACCACGGCGCGGCGCCGTGACCCACCGCCGTCGACCACCAGCACCTTGCCGGTGCCGTCCTCGCCCAGGGTGTCGCGCACGAGGGAGTTGTCCTCGAAGAGCCTGAGTGTTACGGCGGCGCCGGCCATTGTGGCTCGGCCACCCAGCGAACGAAAGACATTGTCGAACACCGCGACGTCGGCGGCGTGGTCGTCGCAGATGTCGGCGGTGGCGGGGGAGGCGGATGCAGCGTCGGTCATGTCGCCAGTGTGTCAGCCCGTGGATCGTCGGTGACAGTCGTGCAGGGCGAGAGGGTGCGCCGGCGGTGGACTCGGCCGGGTGATCAGCCCTTCGCGGCGAGGACTTCGCTGATCCCGACCGGGGTTGCGACTTCGAGCTGGGAGTAGTCGCACGACGAGGGGTCGCGATCCGCACGCCAGCGGACGAATCGGGTCGTCCCCCGGAAGCGGCCGTTGAGGATCGCCTCGTACTTCACTTCGGCGACCAGGTCACAGGTCATCGGGACCCACGTCGCTGCGTCGCGCCCCTGGCTCCAACGGTTGGGGGCACCCGGCATCAGCCCGCCCTCATGGGCCTCGGGGTTGGTCCACGCCGACCACGGATGCTCCGCCGGGTCCTCGACGACGTGGGGGGCGAGGGTCTCGACGAGCTCGGCCCGCAGGCTCGCCCTGAAGCTCGACGCGACCCCCATGTGTTGCAGCTGCCCCTGCTCGTCGTGGAGACCGACGAGCATCGAGCCGACCCCGTCGCCGTCCTTGTGGAGCCGGTAGCCGGCGACGACGACATCGGCGGTGCGGGTGTGCTTGACCTTGTACTGCGTCCGTTTGTTGGGCTGGTAGGTGCCGTCGCGGGGTTTCGCGATCAGGCCGTCGAGTCCGGCTCCCTCGAAGCGGACGTACCAGTCGTGGGCGACGTCCCGATCGAGGGTGGACGGGGCGAGACGGACCGGCGCGACGAACGCGGCGCCGATCGTCTCGAGGATCCGTCGCCGGTCGCGGAACGGCTCGACGGTGAGGTCGGCGTCGTTCACCGCCAGCACGTCGAACACCACGAGCTCGGCCGGTGTCTCCTCGGCCAGACGGGCGACCCGTGACTCGGCGGGATGGATGCGCTGCTGGAGGGCGTCGAAGCCGAGATGGTCGTCGATGGTCACGATGATCTCGCCGTCGACGACGCAGCGATCCGGAAGACAGTCCTTCAACGGGCCGAGCAGTTCGGGGAAGTAGCGGTCGAGCCGCTTCTCGTTGCGGGAACCGAGATGGAGCTCGTCCCCGTCGCGAAACACGATGCAACGGAAGCCGTCCCATTTCGGTTCGAACGCCAGGTCGCCGATCTCGGGGATCCCGTCGACCGCCTTGGCCAACATCGGCTTCAGGGGAGGCATCACCGGCAGGTCCATCCGGCGAGACTAATGGTCGTGGATCACCCGACGGTTTGCTCCGAACCTCGGCGGCGGCGAGCATGCGGGAATGAGCGAAGAGATCCGTCCCCTGACCATCGACGTCCCCGACGCGGCCCTCGACGATCTGCGTGATCGACTGGCCCGCACCCGTTGGCCCGAGGCCGAACCGGTCGACGACTGGAGCCAGGGCATCCCGCTGACCTACACGCAGGAGCTGTGCGAGTACTGGGCCACCGGCTACGACTGGCGCCGGTTCGAGTCGGCTCTCAACACCCACGGCAACTTCGTGACCGAGATCGACGGCCTCGACATCCACTTCTTGCACATACGTTCGCCGCACGCCGACGCCACGCCCATGATCCTCACCCATGGGTGGCCGGGATCGGTCGCGGAGTTCATGGGAGTGATCGGACCGCTCACGAATCCGACCGCGCACGGCGGCGCCGCCGAGGACGCGTTCCACCTCGTGATTCCGTCCCTCCCGGGCTACGGGTGGAGCGCCAAGCCGACGACGCCCGGGATGGGCGTCGCGTGGATCGCCACGGCGTGGAACACCCTGATGGTCCGTCTCGGCTACGACCGCTATGTCGCCCAGGGAGGCGACTGGGGCGGTGCGGTCACCACCTACATCGGCATGCAGAACCTGGGCAACGTGCGGGCGATCCACACCAACATGCCCGTGGCCGGCCCGTCCCCCGAATCGCTGGCCGAACCGACACCCCAGGAGGTCGACGCGCTCGAGGCGCTCGGCCACTACGACAAGTGGGACTCGGGCTACTCCAAGCAGCAGTCGACCCGGCCCCAGACGCTCGGCTACGCCCTCGTCGACTCCGCCGCCGGCCAATGCGCCTGGATCGCCGAGAAGATGTGGGCGTGGACCGACAACGACGGCCATCCCGAGAGCGCCTTGTCGAAAGACCAGATCCTCGACAACATCTCGATCTACTGGTTCACCGCGACGGGGGCCTCGTCGGCCCGTCTCTACTGGGAGAGCTTCGCCGATTTCGGAAGTGGCACGGTGGAGGTGCCGACCGGATGCAGCATCTACCCGAAGGAGATCATCCGCTGTTCGCGTCGGTGGGCCGAGCAGCGGTACGCGAACATCGTGTACTGGAACGAGCTCGACAAGGGCGGCCACTTCGCGGCGTGGGAGCAGCCCGCCCTCTTCGTCGACGAGCTCCGCGCCGCCTTCCGGGTTCTGTGACATCCGCGGACCGTCGGACGGTCCCGCGCGGTCAGAGAACCCGGGGGGTGGCGGTGTAGGCCGCGGGGATCGGGGGGCTGCCGACATGGGCGATCAGGCCGGCATCGAGAATCGCCCGGACGTCGGCCGGGGCGTAGACGCCCCGCTCAGTGCGACGGGACCCAGTTGCCGTGGAAGCCGAACGGGACCCGCTGCGGGAGATGGATGACGGCCTGGGGATCACCGGTGAAGTCCCGGGCGTTGAGGATCACGACATCGGCGGTGTCGGTCGTGTCGTCGTGGACATAGCTGAGGCACCAGCCGTCGTCCTCCTCGGCGTCGGGCGTGCGGGGCACGAACACCATCTCCTGGCTGATGCGGCCGTCGCCGAAGCGGTGGGTCTCGATGGTGCCCGTCTCGAGATCGTGTTTGAACGCCGGCCCTTCGCCGCCGACGAAGCCGACGGTGTAGCCGTAGCGGGCCGCTTGCCCGACCCGACGCTCGTCGACCCGGGGGAACTCCTGATTGCGATCGTCGAGACGGGTCTCCTTCGTCGTGCCCGTCGACGGGTCGAGAATCCAGCGGTCGAGGGTGGGCGCCCCCTCGTTGGGCCCGTTCGTCACCGTGTTGAACACCGAGTCGTGCCGGCAGACGTCGAGTTGGATCGTGCCATCGCCGAGATCGAACGCGTTGAGAGGATGGAAGACGTAGCAGGTGTCGACCTCGCACCACCGGATGTCGTCGGCGGTGCCGTCGAAGGGCAACACGCCGACCCGTGACGGTCCGTCCGGGCGCCAGCGGTAGGGCAGGCCCGCGCCGGTCATGGCGGCGTCGAGATCGAAGTGGCAGGGGAAGTCGAGGATCAACGCCGCGGACTCCGTGATGGCCATGTCGTGCACCATCGGGCTGTGCCCGAGCGGGATGTCGACGTGGCGACGCACCCGCCCGTCGACCCCGACCACCACATAGCGCACGAAATCCCAGGCGAACGAGTAGTTGACCGCGTGGAGCTCGCCGGTGCCCGGATGTCGTTTCGGGTGGGCGGTGAACGTGCCGTCGAGCGTGCCGTCGAAGTCGCTGCTCTCGACCGTCTCCAGCTCATCGTCGAGCAGGACCGG
>JAJRXC010000038.1 GCA_024276495.1 Actinomycetes bacterium | reverse complement strand
TCCTTGCTGCCATCGGGATCCTCTACGGTGAAGAGCTGATGAACTGGTACGAGCAACAGTCCGCCCAACTCGAGGGAGTGATCCGCTTCTTCCTCTAGGGGTGGCCGCGTCGGTCGCCGGCGCAGTGCGGTCCTCTTGTATTCGCTCGTGGGGTGCGGTACACCTGTCGTGTGCGGTGGTGCGGGCACCGATGAACCGCGCATCGACCAACTTCCAGGCCACCGCGATCGGCGTTGCCGTCGTCGCCGTGCTCGGTGGCGTCCTGTGGTTCGGCCTCGGGCCGCAGGCAGTTCCTCCTGCTGCTCCGGTGGTTGTCGATCCCGACACTGTCGCGGACCCGCCCATCACCGTTCACGTGTCGGGAGCGGTGATCAGGCCCGGCGTCGTGACTGTTGGATCACAGGCACGGATCGCCGACGTCGTCGCAGCTGCCGGAGGTGCCTCGCGCATCGCCGATCTGTCTGGAGTCAACCTCGCTGCCCCGGTCCGCGATGGCGAGTACATCGTGGTACCCGACATCGGCGGCGATGGGGTGAATAGACCCGTATCGGGATCAGGCGGTGTCGACATCAACGCAGCGACGGCCGCCGACCTCGAGGTCCTTCCTGGTGTTGGCCCGGTGCTCGCTTCCAGGATCGTCGCGTACCGCGACGCGAATGGGCCGTTCGCCACCGTCGAGGATCTGCTCGATGTCCCCGGAATCGGGGAGGCGAAACTCGCCGGCATGCGCGATGACATCAGCCGCCCTTAGCCGGGTCCTCCCGGACGATCCGGCTCGCTGGGCGCTCCTCGCAGCGGCATCGACCGCCCTCGGGGTGTTCGTCGGGCCGACCGCCCTCGGGGTCGCTCTGCTCGGGGTCGTACTCGCTGTGGCTCTCCACCGTCGGGCACGGACCACGATGCTGATCGCCGGCGTGTTCATCGTTCTCGGCACGGCTTCTGGGAGTGCGGCGGCTATCCGAGTGACGACAACGAGGACGGCGAGTGTCCCGGTGGGCCGCGTTGACCTGACCTTGCGTGTTGTCGAGGATGCGAGCGCGAACAGATACGGGATCGCCGTTGGAGAGCCTCGACTCATCGACGGGCAGCCCTGGAATGGACCACGCCTCGCCGTTGAGGGTCTCGACGAGTCAGTCGAAGTTGGAGCCACCGTGACGGCCGAAGGATCGCTGCGTAGCGGTGTCAGAAGGATCAGAGATGAGATCGTCGCAGGTACCTTCTCGGTCGATGTGCTCGATTCGGTGCGCCCGAGCCAAAACCCGGCGTTCATCGTCGGGAACGCGATCCGTCGTCGGGTCCAGGCGACGTTCGGGAGCGACCGGGCAAGCGACGGGCTCATCATCGGACTGCTCATCGGGGACACGCGGCGTCTCGGTGCCGTCGACCTCGAGAACCTCCGACGCTGCGGCCTCGCCCACTACGTCGCAGTATCGGGATCCAACGTTGCAGTGTTCATGCTTGCTTGGTGGATCGTCACCGCTCCACTGTCGGTCCGGCCGAGTTTCCGCGCACTCCTCGGTGCGGCCGGCCTCGCCGTGTTCGTCGTCGTCACACGCTGGGAGCCTTCAGTGATCCGAGCCTCGGTGATGACCGCGGTGCCGCTGGTCGGCGCATCGCTCGGTGTGCCGGTCGACCCGTGGATGGCGCTCGGTGTGGCTGTTACCGCCCTGCTGCTCGTGTCGGGAGATCTGCTCGGCTCCGTCGGGTTCCAGCTCTCGGTGATGGCGACGGCGGGCGTCCTC
>JAJRXC010000037.1 GCA_024276495.1 Actinomycetes bacterium | reverse complement strand
CGCGCGAGGGTGACCGAGAACTGGGTGATGGAGCCGCCGTAGAGGCTCGAGCTGGCGACGATGTGGTCGCCGGCGCCGGCGAGGTTGGTGATCGCGAGGAACTCCGCGGCGTGACCGGACGCGGTGGCCACCGCGCCGATTCCGCCTTCGAGGCTGGCCATCCGCTCCTCGAACGCCGACGTGGTCGGGTTGCCGATGCGGCTGTAGATCATCCCGTACTTCTGGAGGGCGAAGAGGTCTGCGGCGTCGTCGGTGTCCTCGAAGACGTAGCTGGTCGTCTGGAAGATCGGAACCGCACGGGCACCGGTGTGGGGGTCGGGGCGCCCACCCGCGTGCAACGCTCTGGTCCGAAATCCCCACTCTCGATCGGTCATGGCCGCCAGCCTACGATCTACGCTTCGCGACATGTTCGCCGAACGTCTCGATCGAGTCCGGACCCGCATGGAGCTCGACGGGGTCGATGTGTTGTTGTTGTCGGTCGGCGCCGACCTGCCCTATTTCGCCGGCTATGAGGCGATGCCGTTGGAGCGCGTCACGATGCTGGTGGTGCCCCGCGGCGACCGGGCCACCCTCGTGGTGCCGGCGTTGGAGGCACCGCGGGTGGTGGAACGGCCCGAAGTGTTCTCGATCCGGCCGTGGTCGGAGTCGCAGGACCCGATCGCGATGATCGTCTCGTTGATGAAGGGGGCGGCGGTGGCCGCGGTCGGCGATCAGATGTGGGCGGGGTTCCTCGTCGATCTGGTCGAGCGAAGCCCCGCGACGACCTTTCGTCGGGCCGGTCCGATCACCGGTCCGATCCGAGCGGTGAAGGACGCGGCGGAGATCGAGCGGCTCCGCCAGGCTGGGGCGGCGGTCGACCGGATAGCGGCTCGGCTCCAATCCGGCGAGATTCCCCTGATCGGGCGGACCGAGGCCGAGGTCTCCACCGATCTGGGCCGTCAGATCCTCGACGAGGGCCACGACCGCGTGAACTTCGCGATCGTCGCGGCCGGCGAGAACGCGGCGTCGCCCCATCACGAGGCGGGCGACCGGGTGATCGAGGAAGGGGAGGCCGTCCTGTGCGATTTCGGCGGGACGATGATCGGCGCCGACGGCGTCGGGTACTGCTCCGACATCACCCGGTGTGTGTGGGTCGGCGAGCATCCCGAACGGGACTTCCTCGAGGCCTACGCGGTGTTGCACGAGGCCCAGGCCGCGTCGGTGCGAGCGGCGACCGTCGGCACGCCGGCCCAAGACGTCGACCGGGCCGGCCGGGAGAAGATCGCCGCGGCCGGTTTCGGCGGCTACTTCATCCATCGCACCGGGCACGGCATCGGTGTCGAGGCCCACGAGGACCCGTACATCGTCGAGGGCAACGAGACGCCGCTGGTCGCCGGCAACGCGTTCTCGATCGAGCCCGGCATCTACGTTCCGGGGCGGTGGGGGATGCGCCTCGAGGACATCGTCGTGGTGGCCGACGACGGTCCGGAACCGCTGAACCGTGTCGACCATCATCTCGCGGTCGTCACCGCCTGAGCCCGGCGTGGCGCGGCGTCGGCCCGCCGAGACGTTCCGGGCCGGTCTGAGCGATACCTTGAGCCGGTGATTCGTGTCGATGGTGCCACCGTTTTGGTCCAGTGGGCCGCGGGGGGTTGGCTCTTCTTGTGGTTGACGACCCGTCGCCGCGAGGTCGGTCTCGGCTATGGCTGGCTCCAACGTCTGACATTTCTGCTGTTCGGTGGCGGTTCTCTGATCGCCGCGTTCGTGACCGAACCGACCTGGACCCGCGAGATCGCCACCGTGGCGTTCATGGGCGCGGGCGTGGCCACCCTCGCGACGTCGATCGTGCGTCGTCGAGCCGGAGTCGCGGGGCAACGCGAGCTCGTCGAGCGACGAAGCGGGCGGGTGGCGGAGATGACCGGCATCGACCGCGAGGAGCCCCGCTTCGATCCGGGGGCGGCGGAGTTTCCGCCGATTCTCGATCTCGCGACCGCGTTGCTCGGGCTGGTCGCGGTGCTGTTCGGCTCGATCGCGGCCGGGGATCCGATGGTGTTGTCGGTCGCTCGTGGCCTCACGAGCGCGCTCTTCCTGGGGGTGGTGACCGACGCCATGTTGCTCGGTCACTGGTATCTCGTGCAGACCGGCCTGGCCCGGGCGCCGATTCACGAGCTGGTGCGCTGGACCGGGATCCTCTGGGTTCCCGAGACGATCCTCATGTTGTGGCCGACCGGAATGGTGTCGGTGCTCAACGGCACGATCGACGATACGTACAACGGGTTGCTGGGGTGGTTCTGGGTCGCGTGCGTGGTGACGACCATCGCGCTCGTGTTCGTGACCCGGGCCGCGCTGAAGGAGCGGGAGTACTCGGCGGTCATGGCCGCGACCGGCTTCATGTACCTGGCGATCCTCACCGCGTTCGGGCAAGACCTCGTGGCCCGGATCCTGCTCGCGGGCTGAGCCGGTCCGAACCAGCCGCGATGGGCTCGGACATCGCCGCGCCCGACGGCGATCCTTGCCACCGGGGTGGTGACCGTGCGCACACTGGAAGAATGCCGAGAGCCATCTGGAGCGGATCGATCAGTTTCGGGCTGGTCAGCATCCCGGTGAAGCTCTTCAGCGCCGTATCCCGCAAAACCGTCCGCTTCAACCAGATCGACTCGGCGACGGGATCCCGCGTCAAGCAGAAGCGGGTTTCGGCTGCCGACGGAGAGGAGGTGCCCTACGAACGCATCGTCAAGGGCTTCGAACTGCCGAGCGGCGACTACGTCATGGTCAGCGACGACGAGATGGCCGCGCTCGACCCGGCCGCGGTGCGCACGATCGACATCGACGAGTTCGTCGACCTGGCCGACATCGACCCGATCTTCTACGACAACGCGTATCACTTGGTCCCCGACGAGCAGACGGCCAAGCCCTACAAGCTGCTGGCCACCGCGATGGAGGAGGCGGGCAAGGTCGGCATCTGCCACTTCGTGATGCGTTCCAAGCAGTATCTCGCCGCGGTGCGTCCGGTCGACGGTCGCCTCCTGTTGTCGACGATGGTCTACGCCGACGAGATCGTCGACCCGGCGCAGGTCGGTGGATTCGACCTCCTTGCCGACATCGAGATCGACGAGAAGGAGTTGGCCATGGCCGAGCAACTGATCGCGACGCTCGACGCCACCTTCGAGCCGAGCCGTCACACCGACACGTACCGGGAAGCCGTGCTCGAACTGATCGAACGCAAGGCGGCGGGGGAGAGCGGCGACGATCTCGTGCCCGCCCCGGCGCCGTCATCGGACACGGTCATCGACTTGATGGCCGCGCTCGAAGCATCGGTGAAAGAAGCGAAGAAAGCCCGAGTCCGCCACCCCGCCGCCGGTCGACGCACGACCGAGGGCAAAGCCGCGAAGAAGCAGGCGAAGAAGTCGGCGAAGAAGGCATCGAAGCGGGCCCGGAAGTCGGCCTGACAACGCTCGTGGCCGAACCCGAGCGCGTCCATGTCGAGATCGACGGCCACCGACTCGCGGTCACCAACCTCGAAAAGGTCATGTACCCACTCGTGGGGTTCACGAAAGCCCAGGTGATCGACTACTACGCGCGGATCGCGCCGACCATGTTGCCCCACATCGCCGATCGTGGGGTCACCCTTCGCCGATGGCCCGACGGAGTGACCGCCGACTCGTTTTTCGAGAAGCGATGCCCGTCGCACCGCCCCGGCTGGGTGGGAACCTGCCTCGGGCCCGGAGACCGTCGGGGTGGGATCGAGTACTGCCGCCTCGATTCGGTGGCCGCGCTGGCATGGACCGCCAACCTGGCCGCGCTCGAGATCCACGCGCCGATGGCCCGCTGCGGGGAAGTCGACGCCCCGACGATGCTCGTCTTCGATCTCGATCCCGGCGCGCCGGCCACGATCGTCGAGTGCTGTCAGGTCGCGCTCGAGATCAGGGACATCCTCGACACCGTCGGCCTGGTCTCCTACGCGAAGACATCAGGAAGCAAGGGGATGCAGCTCTACGTTCCGCTCAACACCCCCCACGAGCACGAACACGCCTCCGACTTCGCGCTGGCGGTCGCCCAACTGCTCGAGAAAAAGCGGCCCGACCTGATCTTGTCCAACATGAACCGGAAGCTCCGCAAAGGAAAGGTCTTCATCGACTGGAGCCAGAACTCGCGGCACAAGACGACGATCGCCCCGTACTCGATGAGGGGAAAGGACCGACCCACGGTGTCGACCCCGATCAGCTGGGACGAGGTGGCGGACGGCGGCGACGGAGAGCCGCTCGGTTACGAGACCGAAGATGTGCTCCGACGTGTCGACGCGCTCGGTGATCTGTTCGCCGACACCGTCGAGCGGCAACAGGAACTACCCGTGGCCGGGGGCTGACGGCGAAACCGACGACGTCGGGAGATGACATCGACTTGGTACCGTCGCCGCGAGAGGTCGACATGTTGAGCATGAGAGCCAGACTCTTCAACGGGTTCTTCCGAGGACTCCGGCGAGCGGGCATCACCCAACGGTTCGTCGAGGCCCTCGACGAACCGGTCGCGCTCGAACCGGCCCTGCGCGGGATTCGGCGCTTCGACGAGGTCGAGCCACCCCGGCGGGCCCGGCGACGGCGCCGGCACGAGCAGATCGACGTGGCCGGTGGGCCGCTTCACCTGCTGACACCGAGATCGGGTCGGCAACCCCGCGTGCTGCTGTACCTCCACGGCGGCGGGTATGTCATCGGCCCTTCCCGCCTGCACTGGACGGCCACCCTCGCGCTGGCCGACGAAGGTGGCGCCGACCTGGGGATGCTGATCTATCCCAAAACCCCCGAACACGACCATGTGGCGATCATCGCGGCGGCCGTCGACGCCTACGACGTGCTGGTCGAGCGGTACGGAGCCGACAACATCGTCGTGGGCGGCGACTCTGCCGGGGGCGGGCTTTCCGCCACCTTGCTGACGGTGCTCCGCGACACCGAACGGCCCCAACCCCATGCCGCGGTGCTGATCTCCCCATGGCTCGACGTGTCGATGTCGGACCCCGCCGCTGCGGCCCAGGCCCGCACCGATCTCATCTTGACGATCGAGGCCGCCATCCGGGCCGGTCGTCTGTATGCCGGCGAGCGCGACACCCGCGACGCCCTCATCTCACCGGTGTTCGCGACAACGACCGGGCTGGCGCCGATGCACGTCTTCGTCGGGTCCGAGGAGATCTTCCTGCCCGACTGTCGCACGTTCGTCGCCAAGGCGAAGGCCAACGGCGAGCGGGCGACACTTCGGGTGCTCGCGAAGGGCCAACACGTCTCCGCCATCTTCCCGACCCCGGAAGGCCGCATCGCCCGCGCCCAGATGGTCGCGTTGATCGACTGGCCCTAGACCCCGATTAGTCTGCCCGAAGTCGATTCGACCCAGGAGCTCCGATGGCCATCTCGTTTCACGCGGTTCGTACCGTTCCCAAGCCGGCGAAGGCGGCCATCCGTCTCGTCACGGGTGAGCAGGTTGCCGCCGGCCTTCCCGGGGTCTCCGCCGCCCAGCTCGAGAACGCCGGATTCGAGGGCAAGGTCGACCAGACCCACACGTGGCCGAGTGGCGGCCGCGTCGAGGCCCTGGTCGGCGTCGGACCCGCCGACGAGGTCGACGGTGTCTCGATCCGGCGCGCCGGCGCGACGATCGCTCGTACGTTCGGTCGGCACCGCCGCATCGGCGTGCTGCTCCCGGACACCGAAGTGGCGGCCCCGGCGGCACGCCAAGCGCTGGCCGAAGGTGTGCGCCTCGGCGGCTACAAGTTCCTGCGCTACAAGACCGAAGGTGAGCCGGTGAAGCTCACTCGGGTCGATGTCGCGGGCGGAAGCGGCGTTCGCAACCAGGCCGCGCTCGATCTCGGAAACGCGGTGGCAGACGGGCAGATCCTCGCCCGCGACCTCGTCAACGAACCGGGCGGCACCCTCACCGCTCCCGAGTTCGCGCGGCGAGCCGCAGCCATCGGCCGAAGCGCCGGATTGACCGTGAAGGTCTGGGACGCCGCTGCGATCAAGAAGGGGAAGCTCGGTGGCTTGCTCGGCGTCAACCGCGGCTCTGATCTGCCGCCCCGACTCGTGGAGCTGACCTACCGGCCGAAGGGAAAGGCGTCGGGAACGATCGCGCTCGTCGGGAAGGGCATCGTGTTCGACTCCGGTGGTCTGTCGATTAAGACCGGCCAGGGCATGATGACCATGAAGTGCGACATGGGCGGCGGCGCCGCCGTGATCGGCGCCATGTCGGTGCTTCCCCACATCGCCCCCGCCTGTCGCGTGCGGGCGTTCGTGCCGATGACCGACAACATGTTGGGTGGTGATGCCACCCGCCCCGGCGACGTGTTGAAGATCCGCAACGGCAAAACCATCGAAGTGCTGAACACCGACGCCGAAGGCCGGCTGATCCTCGCCGACGCCCTCTCGCTCGCGAGCGAGGCCAAACCCGACGCCATCATCGACCTGGCGACGCTGACCGGAGCGTGCATGGTCGCGTTGGGCCCCAAGATCGCCGGGCTGATGGGCAACAACGACCCCTGGATCGACCAGATCCGCGCCGCGTCCGACGTGTCGGGAGAGCGGGTGTGGCCACTTCCGCTACCGAAGGACTACCGCAAACAGTTCGAGTCGACGGTCGCCGACATGAAGAACATCGGGACCGCGCATGGTGGGGCGCTCACCGCCGGACTCATCCTCGAGGAGTTCGTCGCCGACGGAATCGCCTGGGCCCACATCGACATCGCCGGCCCGGCCTGGAGCGACGCCGACGACGCCGACATCACCAAGGGCGGAACCGGGTTCGGCGTCCGCCTCCTCGTCGAGGTGCTGCGGAGCTTCGTTCCACCGAAGTAGGGCGCCGCGCCGAGCGCGACGACGCCGGTGGGTCAAAACGCCGAACGGCGGCCCCGAAGGGCCGCCGTCCGATCGGTTCTGCTGCGAGGATCAGCTGATGGCCGAGTCGACCTCGGAGAACTTGGTCGATGCCGACTGACCGAGCGCGGTCACGGCCGCGATCGCCACGACGGCGATGAGCGCGACGAGCAGCGCGTACTCGACGAGGCTGGCACCACGCTCGTCATCGATGTGAGCGGTGATCCAAGCGGAAAGGAACTTGTAAGCGGTGGTCATTTTGGAGGGACTCCCTTGTTGCTGTTACTCACCGCAGTTCGGCGGTGACTCGATTTCATTCCTTCGGCACGTTTGGCGCCCTCACTGAGGACTTGATCGAATCCGGGGAAAAAATGGGCCGAAAGGGCAATCGCGGTGGGTCGAGTGGCTCCATCGGCCATCGTCGTGCGCGACGACGCCGGTGGGTCAAATCGGCGGACGGCGGCCCCGAAGGGCCGCCGTCCGATCGGTTCTGCTGCGAGGATCAGCTGATGGCCGAGTCGACCTCGGAGAACTTGGTCGATGCCGACTGACCGAGCGCGGTCACGGCCGCGATCGCCATGACGGCGATGAGCGCGACGAGCAGCGCGTACTCGACGTTGCCGGCACCACGCTCGTCATCGATGTGAGCGGTGATCCAAGCGGAAAGGAACTGGTAGGCGCGGTGTGGGCATCACCCGAGCCGGGCCGATGTGGTGGTCACGCAGCGTCGGGATCGTGTTGGAGACTCCACGCCCACCGGACGGCGTCGGCGGCCACCGACGGATGGAATCGCCACTGACCGAGCTGCAACTCGGCGTCGTCGACCCCATCACCGCACTCCATCAACCCGAGGGCGAGGCGTCGCGCCCGCCGCTGCAGCGACGGATGGTCGGGATGCTCCTCGGCATCGAGCAACTCCTGGTGTCGGTGCTGGAGACGGGGCGGAAGGCGGCTGAGCTGATTCCGGTTGAGCGGAGCGAGACGAAGCCGCACCTCGAGTTGGCCCGAGCTCACCGCCCGGGCCGCGCCGAAACGACACGCCCGGGCGATGCTGCGGGCCAGAGGGCTGTTGCGGCCTCCCTTGTGGCCGAGACCGAGGGCGCCGGCGGTCTCGGTCAGGTCGAGAACGAATCCGTTCGGTGCCCGGTCGAGCTCGTGTCGACAGTGCCGGAGCAGCCAGATCGTGCTGGGACCGAGCACGCCGAGCCAGAACTGCTCGACATAGCTCGAGCGGGGGTCGTGGCCGATGCGGTCGAGCACCGGGTCGGCCCACGAGGTGATGTAGATCTGATCGAGCATCCCGCCCGACGCCGGCGCGGCCGAGGTGGGGCCGGGGGTGGGGGTGGAACTGAGGGACATGCCGAACTCCGCGGTGTGACGTTCGCGACCGGGGAAGTTCAGATCATTTCAGCGTATTTCAATCCCATCGTCAACCGCGTCCCCGGGCGGCGTGTCGTCGGGTCCGGTCGCCGCATCCGGCCCGGGTACCTCCTCGGCGTCGCCCGGCGGGGGATCGTGCACCGGATCGGGACCGGCGTCGGGGCCGGCCGGAGGCGGACCCTTCGGCCCCTTGGCCGGGCCGAACGTCGACCAGACGGTGCCGACGACGATTCCCACGACGAAGAGGATGAACGGTGGCCACGTTCCGAGCGCGGCCCACTTCTGACCGATCGCGACGAACGCGAGACCGAGACCGAAGACGATCCCGTAGAGAAATCCCCGGATCGGGTGACGGGTGGTCGTCGAGGTGGACATCAGACACCTCCGAAGGTGCGGGCGGGTCGAGCGTTGAACAGCATCCCGACGGTCGACAAGAACAACAGGGCGACACCGGGCGCGGTCAGCGGAATGCCGCCCTGGAAGTCGACGAAACCCGACCCGATGCAAAAGAAGGGGATCCCGTTGCCGATCACGTCATCGTTCTCGTCGTTGACGCCGGTGCCCGACTCGGGTGCGCTCATCTGACCATTGATCGCGACGAGACCGCTGATCTTCGCCGCCGCCGGGAGATCCTCGTTGAGGTTGACCGCGCCGAGATTCCGGTTCTCGCCCGAGTCGTTCGGATCGCCACCCGCATCGATGTTCGTGCCCGCGAAGCCGAGGAAGTTCAACTTGATGAACCAGTCGTGATCGAGCGGACCGGTTCCGTCCTGAACACCTCCGGCGACGCCCGTGTAGATCACGGCACCGTCGACATCGACCTGGAACGGGTTGTCGGAGTTGAAGATCTCCTCCACGGCGAGCTCACCCTCGGGGATCTCGCCATCGCGGAATCCGATGGTGGGCCCGTCCTGGTCCCAGTCCCATGCGACATCGAGTGGCCGGCCATCACTGTCGAACGACCACGCCATGCCGAGACACGGACCACGCAGCGTCGCCCCGGACCCGCCGACAAGGCCCTGATCGCCGCGGGCGGCGTTGATCTGGCGCAAGGTGTGGGCGCGGGCCTCGTCGGTCGCCACCAAGATGATGTCGTCGGGATTGAGGGGATCGTCGAACTGCACGTTGTTGACGTCTTCCGCCTCGAGCAGGGCCTGGTTGATCTGGTCATCGGGAAGTTGGAGCAGATCACGAACCCCCGGCTCGCCGATCAGGTCGTCGAGCACGCTCCAGTCCGGGCCGAGATCCTCACCGGTCGCCGGGTCGACGAGGCGGGGGATGTTCGGGAACGTGTCGGGAACCTCGCCGGGCTCGGTGACATCGGGAATCACCGCGAAGACCTCGCCGAGGATGACGTTGATCTGCGTGAGCGACAGCTGCTCGGGAAGACTGCCACCCTCGCCGGGCACACAATCGGTGATCTCCGTGCCCGCATCGGGAATCCCGTCGGGCACACCGTCGGGACCGTCCTTGTCGTCGGGCACACAATCGCCGTCGGCGTCGTCGGGTCGACCGTCACCGTCGAAATCGTCGAGCTGACCGTCGCCATCGGTGTCGACGGGTGCGGGGGCCGGGTCCTGGGCTCCGGCGGCCGATGTCAACAGCGACACGGCCAGCACCGTGGCGGCGACCATCGCTCCCAGGAGTCGTTGCCTGCGTGATTTCATCTCCACCCTCCCTTGCTGGAACGCACCCTAGTTTCCGAACGATCGTGCGCGCTCGAACCTGCGGCGCGGGCGTCACCGGCGCGTCATCGGCGCTGGCCCGGCCCTCCGGAGCGGCCTACAGTGCCAAGCCATGCCGAGCAACCACGCGCGGATCGCCCGGGACCTGGTCGACGCCGCCGACGAGGTCACCGTGTTGACCGGCGCCGGCATCTCGACCGACTCCGGCATCCCCGACTTCCGGGGCCCCGAGGGCGTGTGGACCAAGGACCCCGCGGCCGAGCGGGCCTCCGACATCCGCTACTACAAGCGCGATCCCGAACTGCGCCGGATCAACTGGGCCCGGCGGGCCGAGGGCGCGTTGTGGGCCGACGTCGAGCCCAACGTCGGGCACCGCGCCCTGGTGCACCTCGAACGACGCGGGAAGCTCCACACCCTCATCACCCAAAATGTCGACGAGTTGCACCAGATGGCGGGAAGCGACCCGGCGAAGGTCGTCGAGGTGCACGGCACGACCCGCAAGGCGGCGTGTCTCTCCTGTGGCTGGCGGACCGAGATGCACATCGTGTTGGACCGGGTGCGAGCCGGAGAGGAAGATCCCGACTGCCCCCGGTGCAGCGGGGTGCTCAAGTCGGCGACGGTGTCGTTCGGCCAGTCGCTCGACCCCGAGGACCTTCGTCGGTCGGAGCAGGCGGCGAGCGAAGGCGATGTCTTTCTCGCCGTCGGCACGTCGTTGGCCGTCTACCCGATCAACGAGACGGTGAGGATCGCGAAGGAGGCGGGTGCCCGAATCATCATCATCAACGCCCAACCGACCGTGTTCGACGACATCGCCGACGCGGTCATGCACGAACAGATCTCCGACGCGTTGCCCTATGTCGTGGGAATGTCCGATGACGCCGGCGTGATCGGGGATGGCAATTCCTGACTAGTTGGGTAGGCTTTCTCGCATGGCCAGTTTCCGTGAGCTCCTCCAACAGGCAAAGTCCGCGATCGACGAAGTCGACACGGCCGCCGGTGAGCAACTGCTCGCCGAGGGCTACGTGCTCCTCGACGTGCGCGAACCCGATGAATACGAACAAGGTGCCATCCCCGGCTCGATCCACATCCCCCGCGGTCAACTCGAATCCAACATCGAGAATCGCATCCCCGACCGCGACACCAGGATCGTCGTCATGTGCGCGGGTGGCGTGCGCTCCGCGTTCGCCGTCCAGACCCTGCAACAACTCGGCTACGCCAACGCCGTCTCCATGGACGGCGGCTTCAACAAGTGGAAAGACGAAGGGCGCGACTGGAAACGGCCCCAGACCCTGACCCCCGACCAGCGCAACCGCTACCAGCGCCACCTCCTCGTCCCGGAGATCGGAGAGGAAGGACAGCTCACGCTCCTCGACTCGAAAGTGCTGCTCCTCGGTGCCGGCGGACTGGGCTCACCCGCCGCCCTCTACCTCGCCGCGGCCGGGGTCGGCACACTCGGCATCATCGACATGGACGTCGTCGACGAATCGAACCTCCAACGTCAGATCCTGCACAATCTCGACCGGATCGGAGAACGAAAGGTCGACTCGGCGAAAAAGACGCTCACCGGACTCAACCCCGACGTCGACGTGGTCACCTACGACACCCGTCTCGGTGCCGACAACATCATCGACATCATCGACGGCTACGACGTCGTCATCGACGGTACCGACAACTTCCCGAGCCGATACCTGCTCAACGACGCCAGCGTGAAGCTCGGGATCCCCGTCGTGCACGGATCGATCTTCCGATTCGAAGGCCAGATCACCGTCTTCGACCCACGCCACGGGCCCACCTACCGCGACATGCTCCCCGAGGCCCCACCGGCCGAGTTCGCGCCCTCATGCGCCGAAGCCGGCGTGCTCGGTGTGCTCCCCGGCATCGTCGGCAGCATCCAGGCGCTCGAAGCCCTGAAGCTGCTGCTCGACATCGGCGACCCGCTGCGCGGACGACTCATCGCGTTCGATGCCCTCGAGATGAGCTTTCGCGAGTTCAAGCTGAGAGTCGATCCCGACAACGAGGTCACCTGGGAGAACCGGGACCGAATCGAGATCACCGAGCTCGACGGCCTCTGCATGCCGAGCTTCACGTCGTCGTAGCTGCGTTCGCAGACCGGCCACGTTGTTCGTGGCCGCATTCGTAGCTCACGAGACCCACACCGATACGCTCCTTCGGTCCCGTCGAGCCCGACGGGCGCCGAAAAGGAGTGACCCATCCGCCGACGACTCGCGATCCTGCGCGACCGCAGCCCGTTGCCCGACGGCACCACGGCCATCGGCACCGGTCTCGTGGTCAACGGCATCACGACGTATGCCTTCCTCGTCGTCGCGCGCCGCGCCCTCGGAGACGAGGCCTACGGCGGCCTCGCCGTGCTCTGGGGACTCATCTACATCCTCGGACCCGGCCTGTTCCAGCCACTCGAACAGGAGATCGCCCGGGCGACCGCCCACCGGGCCGGAAGGGGTGAAGGCAGCGCGCCGGTCCTGCGCCAGGCCGCCCGAGTCGGATCCGTCGAGCTCGCCGTGGTCGTGCTGGGCGTGCTCATCGCATGGCCGCTCGGCCTCGACGGACTGCTCGACCACCGCCTCGACCTCCTCGCCGCCCTCGTCATGGCCCTGGCCGCGTTCATGGCCGCAGAATGTGTCCGCGGCGTGCTGTCGGGCCGCCACGAGTTCCGACGTTACGGCGCCTACTTCGCGGCCGAAGGCCTGAGCCGGCTCGCCCTGGCCGGCCTCCTCGCCGCGCTCGGCGTCGCCGTCGTCGGCGCCTACGCCGTCTCGGTCGCCGTCGCCTTCGCCATCGCCACGTTCATCGGCATCGGTCGGCTCCGCCCGTTCGTGAAGCCCGGACCACCCGCGCCGCTCCACGAGCTGAACTCGGCGCTCGGCTGGCTGCTCGTCGCGTCGCTCGGTGAGGCGTTCATGCTCAACGTCGGGCCGGTCGCGTTGGAGATCGTGGCCGACGACCTCGGACAAGAAGCCCCCGGCGTGTTCCTCAACGGCCTGATCATCTCGCGGGTCCCCCTCTTCTTCTTCCAAGCGGTCAAGGCCGCGCTCTTGCCCACCTTGGCCCGCCAAGCCGGCGAGAACGACCTCAGCGGCTTTCGCGACATACAACTCCGGCTCGTCAGCGCCGTCATCGCGGTCGCCTCGGTGTCGATCATCGTGATGGCGATGATCGGGCCCTGGCTCGTTGAAACGCTGTTCGGCGACGACATCGGCTCGCTCGACATGGCGTTGCTCTCGGCCAGCGGCGGAGGCCTCATGGTCATGCTGTCGTTGTCACTCGGCCTCGTCGCCCTCGACCACGCCCGGCTCGCCGTCATGGGCTACATCGTCGGCGTCACCGCGTTCCCGATCGCGCTGGCGTTCGGCAACGAGCCGTTCCTCCGCGTCGAGTCGGCCCTCGTCGCGGCGGTCGTCGCCGGCTCTCTGGTCACCGCGGCGCTGCTGAGATACGAGTACTCCCTTCACGCCCGAGCCGGCCGTTTCCCCGGCGCGTCGGTCGACGCCGAGAGCGCATCGATCGACTAGGTCATCTCGCCTAACGACACCGCGAAGCGGCGCAGATACCCTTGAGGTCCGTGAAGGGTCTCATACTCAGCGGTGGCGCCGGCACGCGACTCCGCCCGATCACCCACACCAGCGCGAAACAGCTGGTGCCGATCGCCAACAAACCCATCCTCTTCTACGGAATCGAGGACATGGCCGCGGCGGGAATCGTCGACATCGGGATCATCATCGCGCCCGCGACCGGCGACGAGATCCGCGAACACGTCGGTGACGGCTCCCAGTTCGGCGTTCGGGTGACCTGGATCGTCCAGGACGAGCCGCTCGGTCTCGCCCACTGCGTGCTCATCGCCCGTGACTTTCTCGGCGACGACGACTTCGTCATGTACCTCGGCGACAACATGCTCGAGCAGGGACTCACCGAGTTCGTCGAACAGTTCGAGGGTGCCCGACACGCGGCGACCGAACCGCGGCTCGGCGAAGACCACGCGGCGCCGGCCGCCCAGATCCTGCTCGCCACGGTCGACGATCCCACCGCCTTCGGCGTCGCGGAGATCGGACCCGACGGCGAGGTCGTCCAGCTCGTCGAGAAGCCGAAGGTGCCGCCATCGGATCTCGCCCTGGTCGGTGTGTACCTCTTCGACTCCACGATCCACACCGCGGTCGCGTCGATCGAACCGTCGCCGCGCGGTGAGCTCGAGATCACCGACGCGATCCAGTGGCTCGTGGCCAACGGCCACCGCGTCAACCACGAGGTGTTGGTGGGTTGGTGGATCGACACCGGAAAGAAGGATCCGCTGCTCGAGTGCAACCGTCTCGTCCTCGACACGCTCAAGCGTCGGATCGAAGGCGAGATCGACGCCGACTCGATGGTCGACGGACGGGTGGTCATCGAGGCCGGAGTGAAGATCGTGAACTCGACGATCCGGGGCCCGGCCGTGATCGGCGCCGGGACGATCATCGAAGACAGCTATGTCGGCCCGTACAGCTCGATCGCCATCGGCTGTCGGATCATTCGCAGCGAGATCGACAACTCCGTGCTGCTCCGGCGCAGCGCCGTCACCGACATCCCCCGGCTCACCGACTCCCTCGTGGGCCGCGACACCGAGATCACGAAGGGCGACGCGCGTCCCCGCGCCACCCGGGTCATGCTCGGCGATCACTGCCACGTCGTGATCGAATAGGTCCCGATCGTTCGAATTCCAACCCGAGACCTGGAGAATCCATGGCAACCGTGACGGCATCCGATGTCATCGATGGCGTGTACATCGTCGAGCCGCAGATCCACACCGACGAACGCGGCTACTTCATCGAGACCTACCGTCGATCATGGTTCCCCGGTCAACGAGAGATGATCCAGGGCAACCGCGGAGACCGCCAGGGTGGTGCCATCGTCGGACTCCACTACCACCTCCACCAGGCCGACTACTGGTACGCCCCCTTCGGCACCGTCCGGGTCGTGCTCCACGACCTCCGAGAGGGCGGGCCGACCGACCGGGCGACGCTCATCTACGACCTCGGGGCCCGCGACGACGGCACCCACTGCCACAACGGGATCTACATCCCCCCGGGAGTCGCCCATGGCTTCGCGGCGATCACCGACTGCACCCTCACCTATCTGGTCGACGCCTACTACAACCCCGCCGATGAGCTCGGTGTCTTGTGGAACGACCCCGAGATCGGCGCCGACTGGGGTCTGACCGATCCGATCCTGTCGGCACGCGACTCGGCCAACCCGTTGCGGGCCGACCTTCCGGCCGACCGCCGCCCGCACCACTCGCTGCGAACCACCTAGGGAGCATCCCGTGAAACTCTTCGTCACCGGCGCGGCCGGATTCATCGGCAGCAACTACGTCCGCCATGTGGTCGAGGCCAGCGACGACACCGTCGTGATCTTCGACGCGCTCACCTACGCCGGAAACATGGCATCGATCGACGATGTGCTCGGCGACCGGGTCTCGTTCGTGCACGGGGACGTCACCGACCGCGAGGCCGTCGCCGCGGCGATGGCCGGATGTCAACAGGTCGTGCACTTCGCCGCCGAGTCCCACGTCGACCGGTCGATCTCCGGTCCCGACGCCTTCGTTCGGACGAACTGCGATGGCACCAACGTGATGTGCGACATCGCCCGTCAACTCGAGATCGACCGCTTCCTCCACGTGTCGACCGACGAGGTGTACGGCTCGGTGGAGACCGGGTCCTCGGTCGAGACCGACTGCCTCGACCCCCGCTCGCCCTACTCGGCGTCGAAAGCCGGCTCCGACCTGATCGCGCGCAGCTACTTCACCACCTACGGCCTCCCGGTCATCATCACCCGCGCCTCCAACAACTACGGCCCCTACCAGTTTCCCGAAAAAGTCATCCCGCTGTTCACCACGAACCTGCTCGACGGCGCATCCGTCCCCCTCTACGGCGACGGGCTGAACATCCGAGACTGGCTTCACGTCGAGGATCACTGCGCCGGGATCGACGAGGTCCTGCGCAACGGCGTGCCCGGCGAGATCTACAACATCGGTGGAGGAAACGAGATCACCAATCGTGAGCTCACCGATCGGCTCCTCGAGCTCTGCGGGCGCGATGAGTCGGCGATCGACCATGTCGAGGACCGGCTCGGCCACGACCGTCGCTACTCGATCGACTGCTCGAAGCTGCGAGCCATCGGCTGGGCCCCCGCCCACGACTTCGCCGAAGGGCTCGAGAAGACCGTCGAGTGGTACCGCCACAATCGTGCCTGGTGGGAGCCGCTCAAGGCCGACACCCGGGCGGCACGATGAAGATCCTCGTCACCGGCGCCAACGGTCAGCTGGGGTCCGAGCTCCTCCCGTTGCTCGAGCCGCACGACGTCGTGCCGGTCGATCTGCCCGAGCTCGACATCACCGACCGGGCACTCGTGCTCGGCGCCTTCCACGAGATCGCGCCCGACATCGTGATCAACTGCGCGGCGATGACCGCCGTCGACGATTGCGAGACGAAGGTCGACCTCGCGTTCGCCGTCAACGCGATGGCGGTGCGGCACCTCGCCGAAGGCTGTCGAGCCGTCGGCGCCCACCTGGCCACGATCTCCACCGACTACGTCTTCGACGGGACGAAGATCGGGGCGTACGACGAATGGGACCAGACCTGCCCGACATCGGTCTACGGACGATCGAAGGTCGCCGGCGAACACGAGGCAGGGACGGGCGCCACGATCGTGCGAACGGCCTGGCTGTGCGGTGAGTACGGGCCGAACATGGTGAAGACCATCCTGCGGCTTCTCGATGAGCGCGACACGCTGTCGTTCGTCGACGACCAGATCGGGCATCCGACCTTCACCTCGGATCTCGCGCCGGTCCTGCGCGACCTCGCGATCAGTCGACGTCCCGGGGTGTTCCACGTGACGAACCAGGGAGCGGTGAGTTGGTTCGAGTTCGCCCGGGAAGTCGCGATCGCGGCCGGTGCGGATCCCTCGAGGGTCGCGCCGTGTGCCACCGCCGACCTCCAACCTCCCCGGCCGGCCCCCCGTCCCGCCAACTCGGTGCTCGACAACGCCGCGCTTCGTCTCTGCGGGCTTCCCGAGACCCGAGACTTCCGTGCACCGTTGCGCGAGCTGGTCGCCCGCCTGACCGGCTGAGCCGGGCTCGTGTCGTTCACGACGGGCGACGGAGCACCAGCCCGGCCGCGATGGCGAGGAAGAGCAGCCAGATGACACGGTCCAGCGACCCGATGAGGATGCCGGTGTCGAATGGGAGACCGATGAGGGGTGACAGCCCGGCGATGAGGGCCTCGCGGATGCCGAGCCCGCCGGGAAAGAACCCGATGGCGACCGTCAGGGCCCCCGCGACCGACAACGCCAACGCCTGGGTTGGCGCGACGGAGACGCCGAGGGCGGTGACCGCCAGCCCGAGCCGGACGGCGCTGACCGCGAGCCATCCGGCCTCGACCGCGAGGATCGTCGCGGCGAGCCCGACCCGCCCGTCGGCCGGCGCGGTGTTCGAGAAGAGGACACCGGCCGAGACGAGCGCGCCGATTCCGGCGGCGACCGTCGCTGCGCCGAGCCACCACGGGCCCTCGGTCGCGATCGCGGCACCGCCGACGAGGCCGGTGATGCCGAGCCAGGCCAGGCCGGGGACCGCGCTCGCCGCGAGCGCCCGGCCGTAGCTGGAGCCGTCCTCGGACAGCGAGCGCACCGTCACCAGCAGCGACCCGGGGAGGGGAAGCAGGTTCGCGGCGGAGGACACCACCGAGACATCGACGCTACGACGTATGCTCGGCCGTTGGCCGACGACTCGGGCCGCGACCCGGAACTCCGCGGCTTTCAGCGCCAGGCTCGCCGGTGCCGCGACGACGAACGCGAGCACCACGGGGACCCATTCGATGTCGCGCCCCGAGAGCCCGCTTGAGCGCCACGCCCACGCCGACGCGGCGAGAATCGCGACGCCGGCCACGACGAGAATCGAGCGTCGTACGGTCGCGGGCAGAGGTGTGGCCCGCTGATCGAGCAGTCGGCGGAGCACGGCGGGCATTCCGCGACGCTACCGTCGCCCGTGATGAAGGTGTTGATCGACGCAGTGCACCCGGCCGACGTCTGGACCCTCGGTGCCGTCGAGGACCGGCTTCTCGCCGCCGGTGAGCAGACCCTGTGGTTGTCGCGCCCCGGCAAGGACTCGGTCGTCGAGTTGATCGAGGCCCGGGATCGTCCGCACGTGCCGGCCTCCACCGCCGGCACGACGATGCTCTCGTTGGCCCGTGAGCTCCTGGTCCGGGATTGGCGGGCGTGGCGTACGGTTCGCGCGTTCGCCCCCGACGTGATCTTGACCCGTTCCCCGGCCGGCGTGCATGCCGGCCGTCTGACCCGGACGCCGGTCATGTACGACACCGACGACGGCCATGTCGCCGGATTCCTCTACTACGTGGCCGGCCCGTTCGCGAACCTGATCGCCAGCCCGAGCGCGACCGAGAAGAGCTATGGCAAGCAGCATCGGCGCTACCGGGGCTACAAGGAGCTCTTCTACCTCCATCCGTCCCGCTTCGCGCCCGATCCCTCGATTCGCGGCGAGCTCGGTCTGGCGCCCGACGAGCGTTTTCATGTTCTTCGGCTGACCGCCTTCACCGCGAGCCACGATGTCAGCGAGGCGGGCATGACCCGGGCCCAGATCGACCGCGTGATGCAACGACTGTCGGCGACGGGCACCGTCCTCATCTCGTCGGAGGCGACGCTGCCGGCCGACCTCGCCGAACGGCGGATCCCGACGCCGGCCCACCGGTTCCATCACGTCCTCGCGGCCGCGGACCTGGTCGTGGGCGACTCTCAGACGGTGTGTTCGGAGGCGGGAGTGATCGGAACACCTTCGATCCGGTTCAACACCTGGGCGGGCCGTCACCCGTATCAGGTCGAGTTGGAGCAACGATGGGGGCTCACCCGGGCCTGTCTGCTCACCGAGGAGACCGAGTTCTTCGCCGAGCTCGACCGGGTGCTCGATGATCTCGACGATGTCCGGGCGACGCACGCCGAGGGTCGCCGACGAATGCTCGAGTGGTGTGGCGATCCGGTCGACGACCTGACCGCGTGGACCTACGAGCTGGCGGGAACGGCCGCGCCCTGACGGGCCGTCGCCTCAGGCCGACGACGCGGGCTGGACCACCGATGGCGGGACCGTGGCCGTCCAGGCCTCCGGTGTCGTCGCGAGGCGGTGGAGGAACGCGGCCATCTCGCCGCGGGTGACGAAGTCGTCGGGGGAGAACGTGGTGGGGGAGGTGCCGGTCGTGATGCCGGTCTCGGCCAGCCACGCGACCGCCTCCGCGAAGTAGGCGCCGCGGGGGACGTCGTCGAACGGAGACGGTGCGTAGGGGGAGATCCGACCGCAGACCCGCCACAGGAAGGTGGCCATCTGGCCGCGGGTGACGAAGTCGTCGGGGGAGAACGTGGTGGGGGAGGTGCCGGTCGTGATGCCGGTCTCGGCCAGCCACGCGACGGCATCGAGATAGAAGGCGTCGGGGGCGAGGTCTTCGAAGGGGCTGTCGGTCGATGACGGGGGAAGATCCATGAACCGGTGCAGGAACGTGGCCATCTGGCCCCGGGTGACCCGATCCATGGGCTCGAACAGACCGGGAAGGGTGCCGGTCGTGAGGTCGTTCTCGCGAAGGAAGTAGACCCCCGGCGCGAAGAAGCGGGTCGGCTCGACGTCGATGAAGGTCGCGAAGAGGGTCAGGTCCATGAGGTCGGCGGTCCGGCCGTCGCCCGCGGTGACCCGCACGACGATCGACGCGGTGTCGAGATCGATCGCGATGGTGTTGTCGAAGCCGTGACCTGCGCCGGCGTCGGGATAGTCGAGATCGAGATCATCGACCGGCAACGAGGCGCGCACGACGACCGGCTCGGCGTCGTCGACCACGATCTCGATGTCGATCGGCTCCGAGGGGGAGAAGCGGTCGATGGCCCACCCCTCGATCCGGACGTCGTCGAGGGTGTAGGTGGCCCGCAGGTGGCCGAAGACCGGCACGAGCTCGGCCGCTCTCGTTCGGACCTCCTCCACCCGGGCGTAGAGCCGGTCGCCCGGACACGACGTCTGTTGGTTGTCGCGATGGCCGGAGATGTTGCGCAGATCGACCATCTCACCGTGGTCGGCGTAGTCGCCGCCCGCCGATCGCACGAGGGTGCGGCCGAGCGGGTCGACCCCGTGGAGTCCGAGTTTCCAGCCAAGCAGCAACCCCAGCGATTCGACGACCACATCGGGAACCGCGTCGGCCGAGAAGGTCCCGAGAACGGCGACACCGACGCTCTCGGCGTTGAGGCCGGTGGTGTGGCCGGCCGTGATCGGCTCGAACACGTCGCCCTCCCGGGCCTGCCAGACCCGTCCGAACTGGTCGATCACGAAGTTGTACCCGATGTCGTCCCAACCCCGAGTCTGCATGTGGTACCGCTGAATGCCGTAGAGCATGTCGGGGACGTCGGCCTCGGAGTAGTCGTTGACGTTCACCGTGTGGTGGACCACGGCGTGGCGCAGGCCGATGTCGGAGCGGCACCCGAGGCCGAGAACCGACGACCGCAGCGGACAATCGATCGTGTCGAGTCGCCCGACATCGGTCCAGCTCGCCCGATCGAGGATCTCGAGCCCGGGGATCGGCTCGATGAGCGTCGTCGCGACGGCGTTGGCCCGAAGCGTCCGGGGGCGGGCCGGGAGCTCGTGGACACGGAGGTCGTCGCCGTCCCGGGTGGCGACGTGATGCGCCGTGGCCCGAGGGACGAGCACCGGCGGGCCGTGAAGCCGGCCGTCGGGATCGTCGGGTCCGTGGCCCCGATCGGCCCGCACGGGGATCTCGTCGCTCCACACCCCGTCGACGAGGTGACGGACGACCGCCGCGACCGAGTCGGCCCCGCCCCGCCAGCTGAGCGAGAACCCGACGATGCCGTCGGCATCGAGCACCGCGCCCGCGCCGAGCGGTCGTCCCGCCGCAGTGGTCGCGCCCGCGGCCCGCACGAAGCTGGGCAGGACCGACACCGCCGGCGCCATCGCCGCGAGTTGCAGGATGCGACGGCGTCCGAGCGCCGGCTCGGCGGTCGCCGCGTCGGGCCGGTCGCGGCCGGTCATGGCGCGCCCGACATGGTCCCGGCACTCATGAGGTCCTCATGGCGTCGGGCAGCGTCGCGCCGTCGGCGAACGCGCCGGGCGTGCCGGCGAGTCGCCACAAGAAGGTGGCGATCTGGGCTCGGGTCAGGGGATCGTCGGGGGAGAAGGTGGTCGGGGTCGTCCCGGTGGTGATGCCCCACTCGACCATCCAGCGAACCGCTTCGGTGTAGAAGCGGTCGTCGTCGACGTCGGTGAACGAGATCTCGGCCGTTGTCGCCGGCGACCCGGCGAACCGCCACAGGAAGGTGGCCGCCTGGGCCCGGGTCACCGTCTGGCCGGGAGAGAACTCGGTCGGGGTCGTCCCCGTCGTGATGCCTCTCTCCTTCATCCAGGAGACGGCATCTTCGTAGTAGCTGTCCTCGACGACGTCGCCGAAGCCCGACGGGCCACCCGGCACCGGTTCGCCGGCGAACCGCCACAGGAACGTCGCGACCTGGGCTCTCGTGCTGGAATCGTCCGAGCCGAACACGCCGGGCGAGACGCCGGTGGTGATGCCCTCGACGGTCATCCACTGGACCGGCCGGTAGAAGTAGTCGTCGTAGAGCACGTCGGCGAACGAGATCACCGACTGCACCGAGAAGTTCGTGGAGCGCAGCGGATCACAGTCGGCACCGGCGGCCTTGTCGGCGAGGCACCCCTGCCGGATGGCCGTGTAGAACCGGAAGCCGTAGGGCCCCTCGGTGACGGATCCGCCGGCCAGCCAGTTCTCGACCTGCGTGGACTTCTCCGAACCGACGATCGAGATGTTGGCGAAGGTGACCCGCCCCGACGGTGGCGCGTCGATCTCGATGCTTCGAATGGTGCCGACGTGGAGTTGATCGCCGGTGATCGGGTCGATGTACTGATTCAGCCAGCGGGAGACGTCGGCCAGCGTGTAGACGTACTCCTTGGCCGCGTACGGGTTGGCGTCGTTGCCGTCGAACTCGTCAGGTTCGGCCCGCAGGTAGGGCCGGGTGGTGCCGCTGGCCCAGACGTCGGGCGGCTCGGCCGAATAGCCACCGTTGGACGCCGAGTAGAAGGTCTCCGCGACCTCGCCGTCGTAGACGACGACCTCGTTGTCGGTGTCGGCGACGGCGTCGCACCAGTTGCCGCAGGCCGATTCGTCGAAGTAGCCGGCGTAGTACTGGTCCTGTGTCGAGTCGTAGAGGTCGAACGCCAGACCGTTGTCCGCTCGACGGATCACTGCCGACACCGCGTAGCTGCGGGCCGCGACCGCCTGGGCCCGTTGTGCGGCGAGCGGCCACGACCGGGGGATCTCGGCGATGCCGCGGACATAGTCCTGCAGGTCGAGGTCGCCGTGGATGACGCAGAACTGGTTGCCGGTGCCGCAACCGCCGCCGAGCGCGGCGGGTTGCAGCACGATCCGACCCCGTGCATAGGCCCCCTGCCGACCCTCCGACGGGTTGCCGATGTTCGGTCCGTTCTCGAACTCCTCCAGCACGACATGGGTGCCGCCTTGGCCCGGCACGACCGACACCGACAGGACCGCGCCGGTGCAACGGTCGTCGCAGAGGTCCGCGCCGCCGGCGAGAGCGGACCAGTGGCCCCCGGAGTAGGTGGCGGTGACCGGTGTCGTCGATGTCGCGATCTGCACCCCGTCGGCCTCGATCGCGATCTCCCAGCCGGCCTGGGGAGAACCGTTCTCGATCGGCGGTGAGACGGTGACGGAGGAACGGATGTCGATCAAGACGTCGATGCCGTCGGGAGTGTCGGCCGAGAAGGGTCCGTATCCGTCGACCGAGTCGATCGTCGTCCCGGCGTAGTAGTGGGCCAGGATCTCCTCGTAGGACTTACCGGCGACGGCGCGACCGTAGGCGCCGTACTGCGACATGCCGATGCCGTGCCCGAACCCGCCGCCGAAGAAGGTGATCGTCGGCTCGTCGGGGTCGCCGCCGGCCGCGGCCGCGGTGGCATCGACCACGCCGAGAACCAGAGACGCGACGAGGACGGCACTGCAGAGGCGACGGAGTTGCTGACGGATCATCTGTGATTCCCATCGGCGGACCGCCCGCACGAGGACAGGGTAAAGTTAGGGGAATTCTCCTGGCAAGCGGTGTCATCGTCTCGGGCCCGTCGCAGGGTCAGATCGATTGCAGCGCTGCCGATGGCTCGATGTCCCCCGTTTCCTCCGTTCGGAAGATGTGTGCGCCCCAGTTTCGTTCTCCCGCTCGGCCTCGCGGCCGTGATCCTGACTCTCGCCGGGCCCGCCGCTGCGGATGACGACGTGGCACCCGCGGCGGAGGCGACCACGTCGGTGATCGTGGAGCTCGTCGACCTCGAGATTCCCGGCGACGCGCCGGTGGTCGCCGGCCTCCTCGGCTTGGGCAACGACGGGGTCGAGCCGACCGCGGTGTTCGAGGAGCTCGACCTGATGGCGGCCGAGGTGACGTCGTCGGGCCTGAGCTCGTTGCGACGGGCGGCCGGGATCGTGTCGGTTCGACCCGCCCGCACCGATCTGCGCCTGCTTCTCGCTGAGAGCACGGTCACCGTGGGCGCCGCTGCGTTGCAACTGAGTGGTTCGACCGGGGCCGGGCGGGCCGTGGCGGTGATCGACTCCGGGGTCGACATCACACACCCCGGTCTCGCCGGATCGGTGATCGAGCAGGGATGTTTCCTCGAAGGGGTGCCGTCGTTCGACGCCCGACCCGGCGTGCGCGTCGTGGAGCTGTGCGCGAACGGCACGCGCAGCGACACATCGGCGCAGCCGTGTGGCGTGATTCCGGCCAGCTGTACCCACGGCACGGCGGTGGCGGGCATCATCAGCGGCGACGACGCGACCTACACCGGTGTCGCGCCGGGCGCCGACATCATCGCGTTGCGGGTGACCGCCGTGATCGAGGGGCTCGCGGACCAGGGCGACCCGGAGTACCCCTACAGCGCCTACATCCCCGAGGCCGGCGTGCTGGCCGCGCTCGAACGGGTCTACGCCCTTCGCGGCACCTACGACATCGCCGCGGTCAATCTCAGTCTTGGTGGAGAGCCTGGATCGTGCACCGACGCGGCGTGGGAGGACGTCATCGGCCGGTTGACCGACGCGGGCATCGCCGTGGTCGCGGCCAGCGGCAACGACGGCTGGGACGACTCGATCACGTTTCCGGCGTGTCTTCCCGACGTGATCTCGGTCGGCGCGAGCACCTCGACCGGCACGGTCGCGGCGTTCAGCAGCTCCAGCCCCGACCTCGACCTGCTGGCGCCTGGCAGCCCCGTCGTGTCGACGGTTCTCCCCAGTTTCGATGCGACAGGGTTCGCGGCCCAGCAGGGCACCTCGTTCTCCGCGCCGCACGTGGCCGCCGCGTTCGCGCTCATCGGCGCGGACCTGCCTCCCGGGTGGTCCGTTTCCCGAGTCCGCAACCTGCTTCGCGTGTCCGGTGAGATGATCGAACGGGTCACCGTCAGTCCGTTCGATCGCGATCCCCGCTTTCCCGAGCTTCGCCTCGAGCCGGTCGTTGCCTTCGAGCCGTTCTCCGATGCCGGCGACGGGTTTTGGGTCGAGGCCGCTGATTGGGCCAAGGTCACGGGAGTCTCGACGGGCATCGGCGGCAACGTCTTCGCTCCGGACCTCGGTCTGACCCGGGCCCAGGCCGTCACGTTCCTGTGGCGGTTCATGGGGCAACCCGACTTCGGCACTGCCTCGGGCTTCGGCGATGTCGACCCCGAGGCCTGGTACGCACCGGCGGTGGCCTGGGCGGCCGCGGTCGGGGTGACCACCGGTACCAGCCCGACGGTGTTCTCGCCTGATGACGTCGTGACCCGGGCCGAGCTCGCGACGTTCATGTGGCGAACCGCGGGCGAGCCCGTGCCGGGCGCGATCTCCGGTTTCAGCGACGTCGCGGCGACCGACTACTTCGCGGTCGCGGTCGATTGGATGGCCGAACACGCCATCACGACCGGGACGTCGCCGACGACCTTCTCGCCGGCCGACACGGTCACCCGGGCCCAGATGGTGACGTTCGAGTACCGGCTCGCCGACGCCGATCTCGCCTGGGTCGGGTCCGTCGCTCCGCCCGACCTCGCCCTGTTCTAGGAGACTGCTGAATAATCCGGTGGAAAGGCTCGCGTTTCTCGTCGGGATGTAAAAGACTGTTGGCATGCAGGGCCAGTCGACTTCGGATCGTGAATTGTTGGATGCTGACGCGATGGTCGGCCATCTGGTGCCGGCCGGGTCGGTTCATCGGTTCCTTGGCGATCATCGTGGTCGGGTGTTTCCTGATGAGTTGTTCGCTGATTTGTTCGGGTCGGGGCGCGGCCGGCCATCTCAGCCGGCGGATGTGGTGGCGACGGTGTTGGTGTTGCAGTCCCTTGAGGGCTTGTCGGATCGTGAGGCGTGTCAGGCGTTGCGAACGGATCTGCGTTGGAAGGTCGCGGCTGGTCTGGCGCTCGACGACGAGGGGATTCATCCCACGGTGTTGACGTATTGGCGGCGCCGGCTCCGTGCTTCGGATGCTCCCGAACGGATCTTTGACGCGGTCCGTGAGGTTGTGGCCGACACGGGGGTGTTGGCCGGCAGGAACCGGCGGGCGTTGGACTCGACACTGCTCGATGACGCGGTCGCGACGCAAGACACTGTCACCCAGTTGGTGTCGATGATCCGCCGGGTCCGCAAAGCCATCGCGGCAGCAGCAGACGTGACCGTGACGGCCCATGACTACACGACCGCGGGGAAGCCGGTGTGCGCGTGGAACGATCCCGATGCCCGTAACGAGTTGGTGTCGGGCCTGGTCAACGACGCCCTCGCTGTTCTGGCCGTAGTCGACGACGCCGATCTTGATGACGAACAGCGACAGCTGGTCGCATTGTTGGCGCTGGTCGCCGGCCAAGACGTCGAGCCCGACCCTGACGGCGGTGACGGGGCATGGCGCATCGCCCAGGGGACCGCGAAGGATCGGGTGATCTCCAGAGGTTGTCCCGGGGGTTGTTGAAGTAGAGGGGTGGTGGTCCCCCTCTGGGCGATGCCTGTGCGGCATCGTCAGGAGGACTTCGAAACCCATCCTGAAGAAAGGGACCACCTGATGAATGGGCATCTCCCCGTTGGGCGGACGGGTGATTATGCGGCTTGAGGGTACTGCTGTTCCCACTCGATGGGGCTGTTGAAGTCGAGGCTGGAGTGCAGCCGGGTGGTGTTGTACCAGTTGATCCATCGGAAGATCGCTCGGCG
>JAJRXC010000036.1 GCA_024276495.1 Actinomycetes bacterium | reverse complement strand
GAGAAGCGCAACGCGGAGTTCGTGGCCCACGCCGGGGCCCGCGTCGCCGAGGCGCTGCTTCCGGTGCTCGACGCCTGCGACGCGGCGGCCCAGCAAGGAGTCGCCGGGGTCGAACCGATCGCCCTGCAGCTCCGGGGTGTGCTCGAGAACGCCGGACTCGAACTGATCGCCGACGAGAACGAGGCCTTCGATCCGAACCGTCACGAGGCGGCGATGACCGAGCCCGGTGACGATGATCAGGACACACCGATCGTCGCCGAGGTTCTTCGCAACGGGTATGCATGGAACGGCCGGGTCCTGCGGGCCGCGATGGTCAAGGTCAAGGGCTGAACCCGACAGACGTAGGTGAGGAGGTGTCACATGGTGGAGCCACAAAAAGACTGGTTCGAGAAGGACTACTACGCGATTCTCGGCGTCGACGAAGCGGCTTCGGCCAAGGACATCCAGAAGGCCTACCGCAAGCTCGCGCGTGAGCTGCACCCCGACGCCAACCCCGGTGACACCAAGGCCGAGGAGCGATTCAAGGAGGTCTCCACGGCCTACGACGTCATCGGCGACGAGGAGAAGCGGGCCCGCTACGACGAGGTGCGGCGCATGGGCCCGATCCCCGGAGGGTTCCGGGGTGGTCGGCCGCCCGGTCCCGGCGGATTCGACGGAGGATTCGACGACATCGGCGACCTGCTCGGCGGCCTGTTCGGTCGGGGTCGCCGTGGCGCCCAGCAACGCTCCCGGGCGGAGCGGGGTGCGGACCTCCTCGCCGACCTGACCCTCGACTTCGACGACGCCGTGAAGGGCATCGAGACCACGATCTCGCTCACGAGCGAGGCGGTCTGTTCGACGTGCTCGGGATCGGGTTCGAAGCCGGGCTCGCCACCGAAGACCTGCACGGTGTGCAACGGCAAGGGCGTCCAGGACGAGAACCAGGGGCTGTTCTCCTTCAGTCGGCCGTGCGCGGCGTGCGGCGGCCGAGGCTCCGTCATCACCGACCCGTGTCCGACCTGTGGGGGGTCCGGCACCGAGTTCCGGTCGCGCGACGTGAAGGTCCGCATCCCCGCCGGCGTCAAGTCGGGTCAGACCATCAAGCTCAAGGGTCGCGGCGCGCCCGGTCGTTTCGGCGGCCCGCCCGGCGACCTCCTCGTCAAGGTCAAGGTCGGCGATCATCCGCTGTTCGGGCGGAACGGAAAGGACCTCACCATCGACGTGCCGATCACCTTCGCCGAGGCGGCCCTCGGCGCGGCGGTGAAGGTGCCGACGCTCGACGGCCCACCGGTCACCATCCGCATCCCGCCGGGGACCGCGACCGGCAAGACGTTCCGACTCCGGGGCCGGGCGGGTGCCGGTGACATCCTGGCCACCGTCGTGGTCACGGTGCCGGAGAATCTCAGTGAGAAGCAGCGGGCCGCTGTCGAGGCGCTGGCCGAGGCGACCCCCGAGTCCCCGAGAGCACATCTGGGAGTCTGATCATGAGCGACGAGCGGTTTCATCGAGCGGTCTATGTCATCTCCGTGGCGGCCGAGTTGGCGGGTGTGCACCCGCAGACGTTGCGGATCTACGAACGAAAGGGGCTGGTCGACCCGGCCCGTACCGGTGGCGGCAGTCGCCGCTACAGCGACGCCGACATCGCCTTGTTGCAGCGGATCCAACAGCTCACGAACGACGGGCTCAACCTGGCCGGGGTGAAGCGGGTGCTCGATCTCGAGCAGCGGATCGCCGAGCTCGAGGATGAGCTCGCTCGGGCCCGGGCCGAGGGCCAGGCGGCCGTCGATCAGGTCCACCGCCAGTACCGACGTGACCTGGTCCCTCTGCACCAGAGCGTGACGCTGTACAAACGGGGCTGATCGGGCCGGTCTCCAGCGGCGGCCATGGGTGATATCCGCGTTCGGGGGATCACGAACGCCCGGGAACCGGATCGAATGACGGCGTCGATTCCAGGAGAGCCCCATGACCGTCGTCGATGTCCGCCCCCGCACCCTCGTCACCTGGTTCCTCGAGACCTTTCTCCTGCAACCGCACGTGGTCGGGTACACGCCGGTCGAACCGTCCTACGCCTACATCTTCAACTCGTACTACGAGGCCGTCGGGGCACGTCACCCGCGGTCCGAGCGCGGGCTGATCACCCGACCGGACAACGCCGACGTCGCGGCGTACCGGGCCCGCGTCGACGAGTCGATGCACCGGCTCCTCGCTTCTGATCTCGGGCACCTCCCGGGGGTCGTCGAGCTCGGCCTGCAACACGAGCAGCAACATCAGGAGTTGCTCCTGATGGACATCAAGCACGTCCTCTCGCGCAACCCCTTCGCTCCCGCGTACGACGAACGAGGCGCGCCGGACACGTCGCCGGTGCCGCCGCCGGGCTGGGTCGATCATGGCGGCGGGATCTCCACCATCGGTCATCGGATCGACGGTCGTTTCCTCGACGGCGCGTCCTCCACCGACTTCTTCTTCGACAACGAGGGTCCGTGCCATCAGGTGCTCCTGCATCCGCACCGGCTGGCGGATCGACTCGTCACCAACGGCGAGTGGCTCGAGTTCATGGCCGCCGGTTCGTATTCCGATCCGCGGATCTGGTTGTCCGACGGATGGCGGACGGTGTCGACGCTCGGATGGGAGGCCCCGTTGTACTGGCGTCGCACCACCGACGGATGGGTCGTGCACACGCTGACCGGGACGCGGCCGATCGACCCGGGTGAGCCGGTGGCGCACGTGAGCTACTACGAGGCCGAGGCCTTCGCCCGTTGGGCGGGGGCGAGGCTCCCGACCGAGTTCGAGTGGGAGGCCGCCGCCGCGTCACGGCCCGTCGAGGGCAACGACCTGTCGACGGGAAACCTCCACCCGGCCGCCGCGGTCGGATCCGGGCTCCGTCAGATGTTCGGCGATGTCCGGGAGTGGACGAGCAGCGCCTACGCGCCTTATCCCGGGTTCCGGCCCGCCGAAGGCGCCGTCGGGGAGTACAATGGCAAGTTCATGATCGACCAGCAGGTGCTGCGGGGCGGGGCGTGCATCACCCCGGATGGTCACCTGCGCTCGACCTATCGCAACTACTTCCCGGCCTCGTCCCGCTGGATGTTCGGCGGACTGCGCCTCGCCGCCGATGCCGGGAGCCCGGTGTGATCCCTCCGGCCACTTCGACCGTGCAACCCGTCGTCGACGTGCACCTGGGACCGGGGGACCTCGCCGCGGCGTTGCGAGCCGACATCTTGTCGGGTCTCACCTCCGAACCCAAGGAGCTGCAACCCAAGTGGCTCTACGACGAGCGGGGCAGTGAGCTGTTCGACCAGATCACCCGGCTCGAGGAGTACTACCCGACGGAGGCCGAACGGGAGATCCTGTCGACCAACGCGGCGACGATCGTCGCGGCCGCCGACGCCGACACGATCGTCGAGCTCGGCGCGGGAACCGGCGACAAGACGCGGGCGCTTCTCGACGCCGCCCGCGCTCACGGGCGTCTCGAGCGGTTCATCCCGTTCGACGTCAGCGAGGAGTTCCTCCGTTCGACGGCCACGACCCTCGCCGAGTTGTATCCCGGCCTTCTGGTTCACGGTGTGGTCGGGGATTTCGACCGACACCTGGATCGCATCCCGACCGGTGGCCGCCGGCTGGTCGTGTTTTTGGGCGGCACGATCGGGAACTACGCCCCCGGGCCGCGGGGCGAGTTGTTGCGTCGCATCGCCGCGGGGATGGCGCCGGGCGACCACTTCCTGCTCGGGACCGATCTCGTGAAGGACCCGGCCCGGCTCGAGCTGGCCTACGACGATCCGGTAGGCGTCACCGCGGCGTTCACGAAGAACGTGCTGGCGGTCCTCAACCGCGAGCTCGATGCCGACTTCGAGCTCGACCGCTTCGACGCCGTCGCCACCTGGGATGCCACGCAGGAGTGGGTCGATCTCGGGCTCCGCAGTCGGGTGGACCAGCGCGTGCGGGTCGATGCCCTGGGTCTGGATGTCGATTTCGACGCCGGGGAGTTCATGCGCACCGAGGTGTCCGCGAAGTTCCGGATCGAGGAGTTCACCGCCGAGCTCGCCGCCGCGGGGCTCGATGTCGAGCACTGGTTCACCGACCGCGCCGGCGATTTCTCGGTCAGCTTGTCGGTTCGGCGAGCCGACGCGGCGCGCTGAGTCGACCCGCTCCCGCCCCGGGGGCGGTCCCCCGGTCGGCCGTCGCCGCGAAACCCGCGTGGGACTCAGGGCCGGAAATAGTGTGGGAGAGGGGAATATCCCCGCCCTCGCCAAAGTTGAGTGTATTGCACTCAGGTTTTCTGACCTACACTCGACGTTGACCCGGAGGTCTTCACAATGGCGCTTGATCCGAATCGGTGGACTCTGAAGACCACCGAGGCCTTCTCGGCGGCGACCGATGCCGCGCGAGAGGCGTCGCACCCCGAGGTCGTCCCGGCCCATCTGCTGGTCGCGCTGCTCGGCCAGGAGGAGGGCATCGTGTTGCCGATGCTCCACAAGGTCGGCGTCGACGTGGTGTCGGCCCGCAATCGGGCGGTCGACGAGCTCGCCGGCCTGCCGAAGGCCTACGGCTCCGACGCCCAGCTCTCCAAGGAGCTGCGCGGCGTCCTCGAGGCGGCCGACCAGATCCGCGACGACCTCCAAGACGAGTATCTCTCCACCGAACACCTCCTGTTGGCCCTCGCCGATTCGGTCGGGGTCGACCGGGAGACGCTCCTGGGCGCGTTGCGCGAGGTCCGGGGCAGCCACCGGGTCACCAGCCCGACGCCCGAGAACGAATATGAGGCGCTCGAGAAGTACGGCCGTGATCTCACCGAGGCGGCCCGCCGGGGCGAGCTCGATCCGGTCATCGGTCGCGACGACGAGATCCGCCGGGTGATCCGCGTGCTGTCCCGACGCACCAAGAACAATCCGGTTCTCATCGGGGAGCCCGGCGTGGGCAAGACGGCGATCGTCGAGGGGCTCGCCTCCCGCATCGTCGAGGGCGACGTGCCCGACTCGCTCAAGAACAAACGCCTCATCAGCCTCGACATGTCGTCCATGGTCGCCGGGGCCAAGTACCGCGGCGAGTTCGAGGAACGGCTCCAGGCCGTGCTGAAGGAGATCGGCGACGCCGACGGCGAGATCATCACCTTCCTCGACGAGATGCACACCATCGTCGGCGCCGGCGCCGCGGAGGGATCGATGGACGCCGGCAACATGTTGAAGCCGATGCTCGCCCGCGGGCTGCTGCGCATGATCGGGGCCACCACCCTCGACGAGTACCGCAAGTACATCGAGAAGGACGCGGCGCTCGAGCGGCGGTTCCAGCAGGTGATGGTCGAGCCGCCGTCGGTGGAGGCGACCATCGCCATCCTGCGTGGCCTGAAGGAACGCTACGAGGTCCACCACGGTGTTCGGATCAAGGATTCCGCGCTCGTGGCCGCCGCGGTGTTGAGTGATCGCTATCTGACCGGCCGGTTCCTTCCGGACAAGGCGATCGATCTCATCGACGAGGCCGCGAGCTCGCTGCGCATCGAGATCGACTCCGTGCCGACGGAGATCGACGTCGTCGAACGGCGGATTCGTCAGCTCGAGATCGAACGTCTCGCCCTCGCCAAGGAGACCGACGACGCGTCGGCCGAACGCCTCGACGATCTCGACCGCGAGCTCGCCGATCTCACCGAGTCCCTCGCCGGCCTCACCGCGACCTGGCAGGCCGAGAAGGACGCGATCGCCGCGTTGCGCGACCTGAACGAAGAGCTCGAGTTCGTTCGGGGCGAGGTCGAGCGCGAATCCGATCTCGAGAAGGCAGCCGAGCTGCGTTACGGGCGGATCCCCGATCTCGAGCGCCGCTTCGAGCTGGCGCGAGAGGAGCTCGACAAGATCCAGGCCGAGTCGTCGATGCTCAAAGAGGAGGTCGACGAGGAGGACATCGCCGAAGTCGTCAGCCGCTGGACCGGGGTACCGGTGTCGCGACTGATGGAGGGAGAGGTGCAAAAGCTCGTCCGCCTCGAGGATCACCTCCACGAGCGGGTCGTCGGCCAGGACGACGCGGTCCGGGTCGTGGCCAACGCCATCCGTCGTTCGCGGGCGGGTCTGAGCGACCCACATCGTCCGATCGGCAGCTTCTTGTTCCTGGGCCCCACTGGGGTCGGCAAGACCGAGCTGGCCCGATCGCTCGCCAACTTCCTGTTCGACGACGAGCGGGCGATGGTCCGCATCGACATGTCGGAGTACATGGAGAAGCACAGCGTCAGCCGGCTCATCGGCGCCCCTCCCGGCTATGTCGGCTACGACGAGGGCGGCCAGCTGACCGAGACCGTGCGCCGCCGGCCCTACGCGGTGGTGCTGCTCGACGAGGTCGAGAAGGCCCACGCCGACGTGTTCAACGTGCTGCTCCAGCTGCTCGACGACGGTCGCCTCACCGACGGCCAGGGTCGTACCGTCGACTTCTCCAACGTCGTGTTGATCATGACCTCCAACCTGGTGGGCGAACCCGGCGACTTCTTCCGGCCGGAGTTCATCAACCGCATCGACGACATCGTGCGCTTCCGGGCCCTCACCGAAGAGGACCTCGTCGAGATCGTCGACATCCAGCTGGCCGGCCTGGCCGAACGACTCGCGAAGCGGCGCCTCACGCTCGTCGTGACCGACGAGGCGAAACGCCTGTTGGCCAGCCAGGGCTACGAACCGGCCTTCGGTGCGCGGCCGCTGAAACGCCTCATCCAGCGTTCCATCGGCGATCCGCTCGCCATCAAGCTCCTCGAAGGCGCATACGAGGAGGGCGACACGGTCACCGTCACGGTGGCGGGCCCGACTGACGACCCCGAGCTGGTGTTGAGCTGAGCCTCGGCCTCCCGTCGTCTCGGTCGTCCGTCATCGTCGTTTCGGTGATGGGTGTCGGCTAACTTCGCGTCGGGAGCGAGGAGCGAAGCGTGAGATCGGGACGGCTGTGGATACTGCTGTCCGGCGTGGTGTCGCTTGTGTTTGGTGTGCTGATCGACACTTCGTCGGCGGCTCCGACGACGACCGCCGAGTGTGGCGGTGATGTGGTCGTCGCCCTCGACGCGCTCGTCGTCGCCCGTCCCGGTCAGGAGCGCGTCTCGATTCCGCTCCCCGAACCCCTCGGCCCCGGGGTGTGGGCGGTGCAGGTGGTGTCCTTCGACGAGGGCCCGGGTCGCGAGCTCGACCGCCAGCCCGAGGAGCAGTGGAATCTGGAGATCTGGGATCACACGACCCTCGGCCCCACCACCGATCTCGCCGATGGGGTCGCGTCGGCCCGATCCGTCGACTCCCTCGGAACCTTCGTCTCGACCGCCGGCGTCGACGGTGTGACGGTGCGCCACGCGGCGCCGCTCACCCCGGGCGCCCCGAACAGCGTGACCGCGGTGTGTGCCGGCTTCACCCTCCTGGAGTCGCCCGGTGACGGGCTCCGGGCCGAGGCGACGGTCGACTGCGCGAGCTCGACGGTTCGGCTGCGACTCGCCAACGAGGGCGAGCTGCCGGCCGAGTACGACGCCGTGGTCGGCGCCGACTCGTTCTCGGGCACGTTGGCCCCCGGCGCCGACATCGACCTGGTCGCGGAGATCCGTTCGTCGACCACGAACGTGCTCGTGACCGGCTCGGCCGGGACCGTCCTCGACGAGTCGCTCGACACCCGCTGTCCCACGACCATCGACCCGGAGGTCCCCCCGCCGACGACGACGACCCGGCCCCCGCCGACGACCACGGCACCGGCCCCCGCCGTGACCACCACCACCGCCGTGCCCGAACGGCCCGGGCCGGCGAGCCCGGAGGCGACGCCGCGGGTCTCGCCCCGCGCCCGCATCGGCGTGGCGACCTTCGTCGACTGTGCCGCCGAGGAGGTGATCGTGGTTCTCGGAAACACCGGGGACATCGGGGCCACCGTCGATGTCGCGCTCCCGCGCGCCGAGATCAAGACGGGAATCCGCGTCGGCGGCGGTGCGGTCACATCGACGACCCTCGCCATCGGCGACCTGGGCGACGGACGGTCCGAGGTGCGGGTCTCCGACGACGCCACCGGAGAGATGTACGCGCGGGCCGACATCGTGCTCGACTGTGTCGAGCCGCCCCGGCCGAGCGCGGTCACGGTGCTCGACTGCGCCGCGGGGGAGGTGCGGGTCAACCTGCGGAACCTCGGTGGCGGGCCGGCCCGGTTGACCGTCCTTCACGAGCGGGTCGCGTTGGTCGCGGAGGTCGAGCTGGCCGCCGGCGACGACCGTGTCGTGAGGATCGCCCTCGACGGTGCCGAGTCGATCCCGGTCCGGGTGGTCGATGCCGCCGGCAAAGACATCGTGCGGACGACGGTCGAGAACATCTGTTCACCCGGGCCCGACCCGGATGGCGACGGTAGGCCGGAATCGGGAGACGGTGCGGGATCGGCGTCCGGTGGGGCGGCCGAGGGTCCGGAGATCGTGCGGCGCGATTGCACGTCGATCGACATCCTCGCGGGGAGCAGCCCGTCGGCCGACACGTTCGGGATCACCGTCGAGCTCGACGGCACCGTCCTCGTGCGCGGCACCGCGACCGGTGACCTTCGTCTTCCGATCGTCCCCGGCGCGCCCGCTCGCATCGTCGTCACCGAGCCCGGGACCGGACGCCCCCGCCAGGTCATCGGCGCCGACCGGCAGTCGTGCGCCGAGGTCGAGGTGACCGTCGTCCCCGACTGCGCTGCATCCGGTGCCGCCGTCGTGATCCGCCGCGACGGCGTCGGCAGCGAGCGTTTCGTCGTGCTCGTCGACGGACGGGTCGCGGGTGTGCTGACCATCGACGGAACGGGCTCCGGGACGCTCCCCATCACCGTCGGCGCGCCGTTCTCGGAGCTGCGCGTGTCTCGTTCGATGGGCGGCTCGGTGGTCGTGGAAGGGACGCTGTCGTGCCCGCGTGACGCCGGGGCCGCCGGCCCCACGGCCGCGGTTGTCGTCGTCCTCGCGGTCCTCGCCTCGGCGGCGGGCGTCCTCCCCTGGCCACGCCGGGGGATGCTGCCCTGACCGGTCGCCCGCCGACCGCCGTCACCCGTCGTGGTCGCCGCCGCCAGGTCACCTCTGCAGCCGGGTCGATCGGCCTATTGTGGGCGGATCCTCGGCGATCGTAGCCTTGGACCACGGGGAGGCCTCGACCCGTCGGACCGCAATTGGTCGCTTCGTCCGACGGTGAGCCAGAGCGAAACCGACCCCAACTCGAGGTAGAGAAAGAGGTCGGATTCATGCATTCACTCAAGAGACTCTGGATTTCCACGATCGCGGTCCTGCTCGTCATGGTCGCCCCGTCGGTTGTTTCCGCGCAGGTCTCCGGCGGCCCCAGTGTCGGCTGCGGCGGTGACACCAACGCGACCTGGCCCGATGTCGGCTACGGCAGCCACCGGGGAGTGATCTACTCCGTGACCGCAACCGGCACCGGCAAGCTGCCGACCAAGTCGCTCGCCGTCGACATCGCCGCGGGAGTCTATGAGATCGACACCGTCTCCTACGACGGCGGGGACGACCGGGCCGACGACGTCCAACCCCAAGAGCAGTACTTCCTGACCTTCTTCGACGCCGCCGACGTCGTGATCGATCGGACCCCGATCGCGACGGTCGACCTGCTCGACGGCGTCCTCGAAGCCGAGTGGGCCGGGTCGTTGGGTCTCGTCACCCTCGATCGGCCCGCGGTCCGGATCCAGGCCGAGCACGCGTCGCTCTACCTCCCGGCCGACCCACACCCGAACTCGGTGATGCCGATCTGTGTGGGTTGGACGCTCCAGGCGACCCCGACCACCACGACGGTCGCGCCGACGACCACCACGACGGCCGCGCCGACGACGACCAGCGTGGCACCGACCACGACGACGGTCGTCCCGCCGACCACGATCGTGGATCCCCCGACGGCATCGACGATTCCGCCGACCACGACCCCGCCCACGACGACCCCGCCCACCACCACGCTCGCCCCCGCCACGACGACCGTGCCGACCCAGGTTCTCCCCGAGGTCCAGGAGATGCCCGACCCCGAACCCGTGGTCGGCAATCCCCAGTTCACCGGCTGACCCGCGCCGGCGCCGACCGCCGGCATCGATCTACGCACCCTGGATGGAGGGCGAGACCTTCGGTCTCGCCCTCCGACGCGGGTGCGGTCCTCGGTGGGCGTTTCGGCGGCCCGACGGCTAGCCTCGTTCGGCAACGCAATTCCTCGAGAGGAGAGCGCCGTGCCCGCGACCGTTGTCGTCGGTACTCAATGGGGTGACGAAGGCAAGGGCAAGTTCACCGACCTCGTCGCCAAAGAGATGGACATGGTCGTGCGCTACCAGGGCGGCCACAACGCCGGACACACGCTCGTGGTCGACGACGAGACGTTCGCCCTCCAGCTCGTTCCCAGCGGGATCCTCTACGACCACATCACGCCGGTCATCGGCAATGGTGTCGTCGTCGACCCGACCGTGCTGCTCGACGAGATGGACACGCTCGAATCGAAGGGGGTGGACTGCTCCAGTCTGAAGGTGTCGGGCAACGCGCACCTGATCATGCCGTATCACGGTCAGCTCGATTCGCTCCACGAGCGTCATCTCGGCGACGGGAAGCTCGGGACCACCAAGCGGGGAATCGGCCCGGCCTACGCGGACAAGGCGATGCGAGTCGGCCTGCGGGTGCAGGATCTCCAGGATCCGAAGATCTTCCGCAAGAAGCTCGATGTCGTGCTCGGCTACACCAATCAGGTCCTGACGAAGGTCTTCAACCGCCTGCCGGTCGACGCCGACGAGATCGCGGCGGTGTATCTCGACGAGTGCGCCCCGCGGATACTGCCCCACATCGCCGACACGATCGCGCTGGTCCACAGCGCGCTCGACACCGGCCAGGGGGTTCTGCTGGAGGGCGCACAAGCGACATTTCTCGACCTCGATCACGGCACCTACCCGTTCGTGACGTCGTCGAACCCGGTCGCCGGCGGGGCCTGCACCGGGGCCGGGGTCGGCCCCCGTGACATCGGCCGGATCATCGGCATCGCGAAGGCGTACGTCACCCGAGTCGGCTCCGGGCCGTTTCCGACGGAGCTCTCCGACGAGATCGGCGATCATCTCGTGACCGTCGGCCACGAGTTCGGCACCAACACGGGTCGGCGTCGGCGTCCGGGCTGGTTCGATGCCGTGATGATGCGTCAGGCGGTCCGGGTCAACTCACTGTCGGAGATCGCGCTCACGAAGCTCGACATACTCGACGGGCTCGACACGCTCAAGGTCTGTGTCGCCTACGACGTCGATGGGGTGCGTCACGAGCAGCTGCCCTATCACCAGAGCGTGCTGCACAAGGCGGTCCCGATCTACGAGGAACTTCCCGGGTGGGGCACCGACATCTCCGCGATCACGAATCCGGTGGCCCTCCCCGCGCCGGCCGCCGACTACATCGGATTCCTCGAGGACCAGATCGGAGTACCGAGCCGTCTCGTCGGTGTCGGCCCGGGCCGCGATCAGTTCCTCGACCGGGCGGCGTGAACCCCATCGCGGTGACCGCCACGGCGTCGGTTCAACCGAACGGTTGGCTCCAGTCGATGGGTGGCGCCACTCCGCTGGCCGGCTCCTCTCCGGGAGCAGGTGGAGTCGTCTCGGCGACCGCGGCAGGCGGTGCGTCGGCGGCCTCGGTCGCGCCGTCCGTCGCCGGGACCGACGCGGGAACCCGTTCGAGGTCGTCTTCGGTCGGCGCCAGGGGATCGTGCAGCATCGGATCGGTGACCTCGACCGCGTCGCCCTGCGTCGTGATGAGCGAACGATCCCGACGGTGGGCTTCGAACGCCTTCACCTTGCGTCGTATGTCCTTCTTGGCCATCGCGGGTCGCGAGACGTGTGACCGCACACCACCGACCGCCATGGCGCATTCCTTGCAGAGCGGCTTCGACGCGCCGAACGGGAAGACGAGGCAGAGCTCGCAGAACTCGGCGCCGCATCGCCGGCAGACCTCTTCTGCGGTTTCGAAGCTGTGGTCCCGACAGATGCCGGCAATCTCGGCGCTCATGAACAGATCTCCTCGCGTTCTTCCGATCCCGTCGGCAACTCATGGGCCATTCTTGATGAGTCGAACGGCCAGTGAGAGGGCCCGATCGTGACGGATCCCATTCCCAACGTGCTCTCGGCTCGCTATGCGAGCGCCGAGATGAGCTCGCTTTGGTCCCCGGAGCACAAGGTCGTGCAGGAGCGTCGCTTGTGGGTCGCGGTGTTGCGGGCCCAAAAGGAGCTCGGCGTCGATGTTCCCGACGGGGTCATCGACGACTATGAGGCGGTGATCGACTCGGTCGATTTGGCATCAATCGCCGAGCGGGAAGCCATCACCCGACACGATGTGAAGGCTCGGATCGACGAGTTCTGCGCGCGAGCGGGTCACGAGCACATCCATCGCGGGATGACGTCACGCGACGTGACGGAGAACGTCGAGCAGCTCCAGATCCGAGACGCACTCGGACTCGTACGTGACCGACTCGTCGCCGTGCTGGCCCGGGCGGGCGGACTCGCGGCGACCCATGCCGATCGGGTGATGGTCGCTCGCACCCACAACGTCGCCGCCCAGGCCACGACGCTCGGGAAACGGTTCGCGGACGTGGCCGAAGAGCTGATGATCGGTCTGGAACGGATCGAGAACCTCCTCGATCGTTACCCGCTCCGGGGCATCAAGGGCCCGGTCGGTACCCGGCTCGATCAGTTGGACCTCCTCGGTGACGCGGCCGGCGTCGACGCGTTGGAGCAACGGGTCGCTGCCCACCTCGGCTTCTCCAGGGTCCTCGACTCCGTCGGGCAGATCTACCCTCGTTCGCTCGACCTCGATGTCGTGTCGGCGTTGGTCCAGGCGGTGTCGGCCACGGCGAGCGCGGCCACGACCCTGCGCCTGATGGCCGGCCAGGAGCTGGCCACCGAGGGCTTTCGACCCGGCCAGGTCGGTTCATCGGCGATGCCACACAAGATGAACGCGCGGAGCGCAGAACGGATCGCCGCCCTGCGCACCGTGCTCGACGGTCATCTGACGATGGCCGCGAGCCTCGCCGGCCGGCAGTGGAACGAAGGTGACGTGACCTGTTCGGTGGTTCGCCGGGTGATGCTTCCCGACGCCTTCTTCGCCGCCGACGGCCTGCTGCAGACGGCGATCGTCGTCTTCGACGACCTCGGCGTGTTCCCGGCGGCCATCGAGGCGGAGCTCATGCGTGATCTGCCGTTCCTGGCGACGACCCGGATGCTGACCGCCTGCGTCGACCGGGGTCTCGGCCGCGAGGAGGCCCACGAGCTGGTGAAGCAGCACGCGATCGCCGCCGCGCTCGACCGACGCGAGGGCGGCGACGGTCCGAGCCTCGTCGACCGGTTGGTGGACGACGAGCGGATCCCCCTGGATCGTGCGGCTGTCGACGCGCTGTTGGCCGTCCCGTCCGACTTCACCGGAACCGCGACCGACCAGGTCTCCCGGGTCGTGCGAAGGGTCGAAGCCGTGGTCGCCCGTCACCCCGATGCGGCCGCGGCCGGCGCCGAGATGAGGGTCTGAGGCTCAGGCGCCTCGGCCGATGCCGGCTCGTTTGAGGATCGCGGCCGGCACGCCGATCTCGCGCCACGCCGCGTAGCTGATCCCCTTGCGGGCGCCGTAGGCGGCAGCCGCTGCGACGAAGTCGTCTTCGAGGGCCGAGAGATCGACGGTCGTCTCCGCGGCCTCGATCGCCGCTTCGAGATCGAGCCGCTCCTGAACGAGCTGCAGTCGCTTCATCGGGCCGGCCGATTCCAGGGACGATTCGATGGCGGCCATGCGGGCCCGCATCGATTCCGGTGTGCGCTTCCGGCCTCGTTTCGGACGGTGGGCCTCGAGCGCCTCGAGATAGCCGCGAACCGCTCGGCCCTGTCTGCGTCCTTCGGCCAGCGCGGCCTTGTGCTCATCGGTCATTTCCCTGCGGGCTGCCATCATTGAATCCTTGTGAGAGTCGTGGAAGTCGTCCGCCGGGGATCACAATACCGGTCCGAGTCGGCAACGACATATCACCAATGCGGTCAGGTGTCATACACCCAAAGTCGCGGGCCGAGCGTCGGGATTTCGAGACGAACCCGCGTCGCGACGGACCACTAGGGTCGCCCCATGGTCTCCGACGCGTTACGCACCCATCTGCTCCGCCACTCGGTTCGAGAGGGCGAGTTCACCTTGAAGTCCGGGCGGACGAGCCGGTGGTTCGTCGACTCGAAGCAGACCGTGTGTCGTCCCGACGGCATTCTCGCGGTCGCCGACGCCGCCCTGGCGATCCTGCCGGACGAGACCACCGCGATCGGCGGGCTCACGATGGGGGCCGATCCGGTGGCGTACGGGATCGCCGCCGTCGCGGCGACCCGTGGACGCGATCTCCGGTCGTTCTCGATCCGCAAGGAGGCCAAGGGCCATGGGGTGACCGGTCGACTCGCCGGAGCCCTCCTCGCCGGCGACAAGGTCGTCATCACCGAGGACACCGTGACCCGCGGATCGTCGTTGCTCGACGCCGCGGAGGTCGTCCGGGCCCTCGGGGCCGAAGTGATCCTCGCGCTGGCGGTGGTCGACCGCGGGGGGACGTGTGAGGCGATGGCCGCGGACGTCGGGATTCCCTTCGTCGCGCTGGCCACGGCGATGGATCTCGGCTTCGACTACGGCGACTGATCCGACCCTGCCATCCGGTTCGGAGAACGGGGGTGTCACCGATAGCGTCCGGGAGGTGCAGAACGCTCCGACCGCCGCCTATTCGATCACCCTCAAGATCTCGCTCGACAACGTGCCGGGCACCCTGGGCCGGTTCGCGGCGGCCATCGGGGCCGCGGGGGGCAACATCGCGGCGATTCCCGGATTCGAGGCCAAGGGTCCGTCGGTCGTGCGCGCCATCGACGTGCACTGCCGTTCGGAGGAACATGCCGAGGCGGTCGCGGCGGCGGTCGACGCCCTGGAAGGTGTGGCCGTCCTCGAGTGGTGGGATCGCACCTACAAGCTGCACGAGGGCGGCAAGATCGAGGTGTTGCCGCTGTGCTCCGTCGGTGACGCCGATGACCTGGCGATGGCCTACACCCCCGGTGTCGCCCGGGTCTGCATGAGCATTCACGACGACGAGTCGCTCGCCCACCGCTACACGATCAAGAAGAACACCGTCGCGATCGTCAGCGATGGCAGCGCCGTGCTCGGTCTCGGCAACATCGGCCCTGCCGCGGCCATGCCGGTGATGGAGGGCAAGGCGCTCCTGTTCAAGGAGTTCGGTGGGGTCGACGCGTTTCCGATCTGCCTCGACACCCAGGACACCGAGGAGATCATCGAGACGGTGATTCGGCTCGCGCCGACGTTCGGGGGCATCAACCTCGAGGACATCGCCGCGCCGGCCTGTTTCGAGATCGAGGAGCGGTTGAAGAAGGCGCTCGACATCCCCGTCTTCCACGACGACCAGCACGGCACCGCGGTCGTCGCCCTCGCCGCGTTGAACAACGCGTTGAAGCTCGTGGACAAGAACCTGGGCGACCTCACGGTGATCATCTCGGGCATGGGAGCCGCCGGTGTGGCCTGCGGCAAGATCCTGCTCGACGCCGGCGTCGGCGAGGTGATCGGCGCCGATCGGCTCGGGGCGATCCACGAAGGCCGCGACGGGCTCAACGATGCCAAGCGGTGGTTCGCGGAGAACACCAACCGGGACCGTCGAGCCGGCACGCTTCGTGAGGTCATGGTCGGCGCCGACGTGTTCATGGGGGTCAGCGCGCCGAACCTCATCGATGCCGCCGACGTCCGCAACATGGCCAAGGACCCGATCATCTTCGCGATGGCCAATCCCGACCCGGAGATCCGTCCGGAGGCGGTCGACGGCCTCGCCGCGGTGATGGCGACGGGTCGCTCCGATTTCCCCAACCAGATCAACAACGTCTTGGCCTTTCCGGGGATCTTCCGCGGCGCGCTCGATGTCAACGCCCATTCGGTCACCGAACACATGAAGGTGGCGGCGGCGTCGGCCATCGCCGCGTGCGTGAGCGACGACGAGCTCAGCCCCACCCACGTCGTCCCGTCGGTCTTCGATCACTCGGTCGCCCCGACGGTGGCGAAGGCGGTGGGCGACGCGGCGATCGCCGACGGCGTCGTTCGCTCCTGATCGGCCACCCTCGTTAGGGTCGGGCGATGTCGAGCCCTGACCACCGCCATCTGGTCTCGCCGGTCCGGATCGGGTCGATGACGGTGCGTAACCGTCTCGTGATGGCCCCTATGGGGGTCGAGATCGTCGATGCCGACGGGATGGCCAACGACGCGATCGTGGCCTACTACGAAGAACGGGCTCGTGGCGGCGTCGGTCTCATCATCACCGAGGTCTGTGCCATCTCCTACCCGCATGGCGCCAACTCGGTCCACCAGCTGGGGCTCTCCGACGACTCGTTCATTCCGGCGATGGCCGCGCTCACCTCACGCGTGCAGTCCCACGGGGCCAAGATCGCCGTGCAACTCGTCCACCACGGGAAGGTGTCCCGTGTCGACATCGCGGAGGGCCGCGATGTCCTCGTTCCCTCGATTCCCGAGTGGCACGGCTCCTTCGACATGGTCGGTGACCTGACCGCCGAGGAGCTCGGGCTCATGGCTGCGGCGAACGGTGGCGAGCCCCGGCTCAAGGCGATGACGACCGACGACATCGCGGCGGTGATCGACGACTTCGCGTCGGCTGCGGTGCGGGCCCGCGAGGCCGGGTTCGACGGCGTCGAGATCCATGCCGCCCACGGCTACCTGCTCTCCGGCTTCTTGTCGCGACAGTGGAACCGCCGCGACGACGAGTACGGCGGCAGCATCGAGAATCGGTCCCGGCTGCTGTGCGACGTGCTGGCGGAGGTCACGCGTCGTACCGGCGGCGACTTCCCGGTCTGGTGTCGTCTCGACGCGCTCGAGTACCGCACCCCCGACGGCATCGTCTTCGAGGACACCGCGGTGACGGCCCGGCTGGCGGTCACCGCCGGCGCCGATGCCATCCACCTGAGCGCGTACGGCGACATGACGTCGGGTCCGGCGTTCACGGAGGGCACGTTGCCCCATCGTGAGGCCACGCACTCGGCGCTGACGGGGCGCCTGAAGACCCTGATCGACGTGCCGGTGATCGCCGTCGGGCGGATCCGGCCGGAGACGGGTGACGACATGATCGCCTACGGCAAGGCCGACCTGATCGCGATGGGTCGCCAGATGTTGGCCGATCCTGAGACGGCGAAGAAGATCGTGGAGCGACGTGAAGCCGACATCCGACCCTGTGTCAACTGCTACGTCTGCGTCGCCCAGCCGTTCTTCGACCGAACGGTTCGCTGTGCGGTGAATCCGGTGCTGACGAACGAGGTGGAGCTCGCCGGGGTGGAGCGATCACGGGCCACGTCGCCCCGACGAGTCGTGGTCGTCGGCGGGGGGCCCGCCGGCATGGAAGCCGCGCGGGTGGCATCTCGTCGGGGGCATTCGGTCACGCTGTTCGAAGCGGCCGACGACCTCGGTGGGGCGTTGCGGTTCGCGGCGCTGGTCCACGAACCGAATCTCGCGCTGTTGCGGTGGCTGATCCGACAGATCACCGAGCAGGGAGTCGACGTGCGGACCGGGACCCCGGCGGTCCCCGCGGTCGTTCGTGCGCTCGATCCCGATGTGGTGATCGTGGCGACGGGGGCGGCCCGGGCGCCGTGCACGGTTCCCGGCGCCGATCGTCGCTTCGTCGTCGACGGCGACCATCTCCGCGCCATGCTCACCGGCAGCGGTGACGTCTCGGAGGCGCGAAAGAAGCTCCCGCGACTCGTTCGAGCGGGCGCCGGCATCGGCCGGCGTCTCGGGGTGTTGGCCGACCCGGAGCGACTGGCCCGCCTCACCCGGCACTACATGCCGATCGGTCGACGGGTGGCGATCATCGGTGGTGGTCTGGTCGGGATCGAGCTCGCCGAGTTCCTCGTCGAGCGAGGACGCACCGTGACCGTGTTCGAGTCGGGCCCGACGATGGCGGCCGAGATGGCCCACCCGCGCCGGTGGAGGGTGCTCGCCGACCTTCGGGATCACGGCGCCACCCTCGTGACCGGCGCGACCGTCGACGAGATCACCGACACCGCGGTGTGCTACCGGACCACCGGGGACGACCGCGGGGCCCGGGTGGACGTCGACTCCGTCGTGATCGCGACCGGGCTCACCGCCGACGAGACCGTCGCCGACGGGTTTCGCCGGGCGGGCTTCGATCCGGTCGTCATCGGGGACTGCACCGGTGTCGGCTACATCGAAGGCGCGATCCGCGAGGGATTCCACGCCGGTCTCGCCGTGGGTTGACCAAAACGACGACGACCCGGCAACTGAGGCCGGGCCGCCGATGGTGGTGGTCGGGACCGGCGTCGATCCGGTGACCTACCGCTTTTCAGGCGGCCGCTCTGCCAACTGAGCTACCCGACCCCACGAACGGCCATCCGTGAGGATGGCCGTGTGGCGGTCCTGACGGGATTTGAACCCGCGGCCTCCACCTTGACAGGGTGGCGATCACTCCAAACTGATCTACAGGACCCCTCGTCCGGCGAGCCGCACGAAGACCCACGCGCCGTGAAAAACCCACCGCGTGGAGAGTCAAAAGGTACGGCAGGTTGCCCCGGATCACAACCCGGTTCCGGTCCGTCGCCGATTCGCCGCGCGTCTATGTTCTTCGGAGATGCCTCCGTCGATCCCCCCGCCCCTCACACCCTGGTCGATTCGCGCGGTGAACCTGCCGGAGCACGCCGACAATCCCGTGCACACCGAATCGGGTGGTCGAGCGGCGGGATACGACGGCGCGGTGGTCGCCGGCACCACGGTCTACGCCTACCTGACCCGGCCCGCGGCGGCCGCGTGGGGTGTCGACTGGATCGCCACCGGATCCGCAGAGGTGCGATTCAGGGCCGCGGTCCTGGCCGACGAGGCCCTCGACGTCGTTCCGCTCGAAGCCGACGACGGGTGGGTCATCGAGGCTCGCGCCGGCGCCGGCGTCGCCGCCCGGTGCGCCGTCGGGCCGGTCGGCGCGACGCCGCCCGATCCCGCGGGGGAACGCCTCGACCCGCTCGTGGTGGTGCTCGACGGGCGCTGGACGGGATACGCGGCGCGGACCGGCGAAGATCTCTCCTTGTATCGCGAACGTGGGATCGTGCATCCGGTCGTGTGGCCGTCCCTCGCGAACCGGGTCTTCGCGACCCAACTCGTCGATGGCGCGTGGGTGCACACCCGTAGCGCGATCCGTCACCTCGGGACCGCGTCGCCGGGCGAGACCGCGTTGGTCGAGTCGTGGTTGAAGGATCGGTTCGACACTCGCAGCGGTGAACGGGCCCGGGTCGACGTTCGTGTCTCCGTCGACGGGCGACCGGTCGCGGCGATCGACCACGAGGCGCTGGTGCGACTCGTCTGAGCCGCGGCAGGGCCCGCTCGTGGTCGAGCGGGCCCCGGTACCGGACAGGTACCCCGTACGGGATTCGAACCCGTGTTACCGGCGTGAAAGGCCAGCGTCCTAGGCCACTGGACGAACGGGGCCCGATCGGCGAACCGATCGACGCCCAAATATAGGGCTTCGGCGTCGCGACCCCGCACGAAATCCGCGACCGGGGAATTGTCGGACGGCTCGTCCGGTTCCCGCGCGGTGACCCCCGACTCCCCCGATCGTGCCCGCTGGCTACGGTCTGCACCGTGACGCCGTCCTCGAAGCTGCTCGCCGCCGGCCTCGTCGGGCTCGCCCTCGGCAACTTCCCGTCAGCGGACATCGCGGGGCGGCTGACCGGCCGTGACCTGCGTTCGGAAGGCACCGGAAACCCCGGGGCCATGAACACCGGCCACGTCCTCGGTCGGAGATGGGGGGCCGCGGTCGTCGCCATCGACGTCGGCAAGGGTCTGTTGGCTGCCCGGGTCGGCAATCGCATGGCCGGTCCGACCGGAGCCAACCTCGCCTCGACGCTGGCGGTGGTCGGACACTGTCACCCGGTCGGGCGACCCGGCGGCAAGGGCGTCGCCACGTCGGTCGGCCAGGTCGCCGGAACGTTCCCGCTCTACCTGCCCGTCGACATCGGCGTGGCGTTGGCCACCGCATCGCTCCCGATCTCTCGATCGCGAACCCGGACGGCGACGTCGGCGGCGAGCCTCACCTGGATCGGTTTCACCACCTTCTGGTGGCGAAAACGGTTGCGGAACCCGGGCGGCGTCGTGCCGACGGCAGCCCTTCCGATCGCCGCGATAGTCAGCTCGGCGGTCGTTGCCCGGCGCTTTGCCGCCGAGGCCGAACGCGTCGACGCCTTCAACCGTGAGACGCACGATCTCTCCGCCGCCGCGAGCCGGGTCGCCGCGACATGATCCGCCTCGTGACCGACTCGTCGTCTCAGATCCCTCCGAGCCTGATCGAGCGGTTCGACGTGTCGGTGATCCCGGTGATCGTGACCGTCGACGGTCACGACCATCGCGAAGGCGTCGACCTGGATGCCGACGAGTTCTGGGAGCGGTTCGCCGATGGTGCGCAGCCGGAGGTCGCGACATCGCAGCCGAGCCCCGGCACCATCGCGGCCGAATACCGGCGACTGGTCGAGGCCGGGGCCGACGAGATCGTGTCGGTCCATGTCGGCGCGCGACATTCCGGCACGCTCAACGCCGCCCGCATCGCGGCCGACCTCGTCGACGTCCCCGTCCATCTCGTCGACACCGGCACGGCATCGTTCGGTGTCACCTGTTGCGTGTGGGAGGCGGCGACCGTTCTCGCCGTCGGCGGCTCCGGTCTGCTCGCCGCGGAACGAGCCGAGAAGGTCGCGCCGAGCGTCGGGACCACCTTCATCATCCAGGCCCTCGAGTTCGCCTGGCGGGGAGGACGAATGGACGATGTGCTCCCCACAGAACACGACGGGGTCGTGGTGCTCGGCGGTGTCGGCGGTGCCGTCGACCTCCTGGCCACCGGCCATTCCCTCGACGAGCTGTGTGATCTGATGGTCGAGCCCTTTCTCGCCGAGGGCCGCCCGATCCGGGCCGGTGTGTGCCTCGCCGACCCCGCGACGTTGGCGTTCACCGAGGGGATCGAACGGCGCCTGCGGGATGCCGATGTCGATGTCGAGCTGGTCCGCTACCGGGTCGGTCCGTCCATCGCCGCCCACACCGGTCCGGGCACCGCCGGCGGCTTCTGGTATCCGACGGGTCGATGACCGCGGGTCGGGCCTCTGACGGCGGATACTGGCCGGTGTGAACGAACGCCCGCCGGACTCCATCGCGACCGAGCCGCTTCCCGCGTCGATCCTGCGCCTGTGGCGGGCGGTGGTCGTCGTCGAAGCGGCCATCCTCCTCGCGACGACCGCGGTCGTCGGCATCGTCGTGTCGTCGTCGGTGGCGCTCGTCGCCTCGGCCGGTGTGGTGGTGCTCCTCCTCACCGCGGCCCACTGGTGGATCGTCGGTCTGCGCTACCGCAACTGGCGATGGGGACTCGACGACCGGTGGGTCGAACAGCGCAGCGGCGTGATCGTCCGTACCGTCCAGATCGTGCCCCGCTCGAGGGTCCAGACCCTGACCACCCGAACCGGTCCGCTCGATCGGTGGCTCGGTCTCAGCTCCATCGTCGTGCACACGGCAGGAACGGCCGCACCGAACCTCACCATCCCCCATCTCGATCAGGACACCGCGGACCGGCTCCGGGAGGAGCTCGGCGGGTGAGCGACGACACCGACTGGTCGCGGCCCCACCCGCTCAGCGTCGTGGTCATGGTCGCCACCTTCCTGGCCGGCAACGCCTGGCCCATTGTCGTCGTCCTCGTCGCGGGAGGAGGCGGAATCGGGTTCGACAAGATCGCCCTCGTGGTCGGCGCGGCCGGCGTCGGCTGGGGCGCCCTCGGCTGGTACATGACCGGCTATGCCGTGACCCCAGAAGCGGTCTGGTATCGCAGCGGAATCGTGAACCGTCAGACCCGCTCGATCCCACTCGGTCGCATCCAACAGGTTGCGGTGGCCGAACCCGTGTTGGCCCGCGTCGTCGGTCTCGCCGTCGTCCAGGTCGCGGAGGCGTCGGCCGACGGCGACATCGAGATCCGCTACCTCGGCCGTTCCGCGGCCGAGGCCCTCACCGAACGCCTCCGCCGTCACGCCCGCCGGCGACGCGCCGACGCGGACATCGCGGACGACCCGGCCACGGCCGGTTCGTCCCTGCCGCCGCCACCGTCGCCGCCGGCCACCCGTCTTCACGTGCTCCGACCCGGCGACCTGCTGACCTACCAGCTCGCCTCCGTCGCCCCGGCGTTGGTCGTGGTGATGACCGCCGCGGTCGTGTCGGCCGTGATCGTCGGTCTCGAAGTCGACCCCCGGGCCGCAGCGATGATCCTTCTCGGCGGAATCGTGACGACGGTCGTCCTCGCCGCCGTCGCCGTCACGGGAGCCCTGCTGCAGTTCGGCAACTTCACCCTCGATTGTGGGGCCCGTTCGCTGACGATCGACACCGGCGTGCTGTCCCGTCGCCAGGTGGAGGTGCGCCCGGATCGAATCCAGACCCTGACCGTCACCTCGGGTCTCCTCGCCCGACGGATCGGGTTGCACGAGGTCAGGTTCTCCGCGGCGATCGGCAAGGCCGGGAAGGAACAACAATCGATGGTCCACCTCGCGCCCGTCGTCCGCACCGATCGGATCGCCACCCTGGTGCGGGGATCCGTCGAGGTCGACGCCGGACTCGGCGTCGACCTCGAACCGGTCGATGCCGTGACCGTCCGACGTGTCCTCGCACGGGCCGGAATCGTGTATCTGCTCCTCGTGGCCCCGCCCTCGTTCTTCGTCGTCCTCGATCTCCCCTCCGTCGCGCCGGTCGTCGCCGCGCTCTGGTGGGGGACGACCGTCTGGTTCGCCCGGGCCCGCTACCGGCGCCTCGGGATCTCGCTCGACGGCGATCGCCTGGTGCTTCGCCGAGGGGTGCTGCAACATCACCTCACCCAGGTCCCGTTGGTCAACGTCCAGTCGGTGCGCACGACCGCGTCGTGGTTCCAGCGGCGGCTCGGCGTCGCCGACCTCCGGGTGAGCACCGCCGGCATCGGGCCCGATCACTCGATCGTCGTTCCGGATCTGTCGGCCCGGCGGGCCGACGAGTTCGCCCGCACCCTCGCGCGGGCCGCGGCCGACTCGTCGTGGGAGCGGCGCGACTGAGCGGGGCTCAGCGTGTCGGCTGTCCGCCCTCGGCCGCCCCCGCCGCGCCAACCAACTGCTCGAGCAGCGCGCCGAGCCATTCGTAGAGCGCACCGGTCGTTCCCTCCCCCAGATCGTGGGCCTCCAGGTCGGCACCCTCGAGGACAAGCCGTTCGCCCAGGATCAACCGCATGCTGTTGAGGGTGTGCATCCACGCGGCGGTGTCGCCCTCGTCGAGGGTCGTCCCCCCGAGACCGGATTCGACGCGTTCGATCGACTCGAGTCTGCCCCGGAGGAGCTGATCGTCGACCATCTCCCGATAGCCGGCCTCGGCTTCCTCGTCGCCGGGATGTGCCGGTGGCTTCAGACGGCGCAGGGTCGGGTCGTGATCCACCATCACCAGGTCGCGAAGCTGCGACAGGAGGTTCGACAGGATCTCCTGCTCCTGACCGGGAAGGTCGACGACCACCCCGGCCGTTCCCACCCGAAACCGAGGCCGATCCCTCACGAGTCGTGCTCCATGGTCGCCCAGAGGCCGTGCTCGTGGAGTCGGAACACGTCCATCTCCGCTTTCTCCTTCGGGCCGGAGGTGACGACCGCTCGACCGTCGTTGTGCACCTCGAGCATCAGCCGGTGGGCCTTCTCCTCGGAGAACCCGAACAGTTTCCGAAAGACGTACGCGACATACGACATCAAGTTGATGGGATCGTCCCACACGATCACCTTCCAGGGGCGCGAGAGGTCCTCGGTGCTGTCGATCTTCGGGTCGCGGGTGGTGAGCGGCGCGGTCACGACACCGGTTCGCGAACTCGCGAGGTCGCGCCCACCGGGTCGGGGTGGAGCGACAGCCGCACCAGCTCGATCCAGGTGAGAGAGGCCAACGTGATGTGGAGGGCGACCAGCAGCACGGGCACGCCCGTGAAGTACTGGAGATAGCCGAGCGCTCCCTGGGCGGTGAGAAGGATCGCGACGATGCCGACCCGGCGAGATGTCTCCTCGTCGCGGAGTCGGTTCGCCTGCCAACCGGCGAACAGCAACAGCCCGAGCGTCGCGACCGCGATGAGGCTGTGGATGCGGGTGACGTCTCGCACCAGGAACGGGAGACGGTCGGCCACTTCGAGGTTGTCACTTCCGCTGTGAGGCCCGGTGCCGGTGACGACCGTTCCGGAGACCAACAGCACGGCCCCGAGCGCGGTGACACCGGTCAGGGTCCGGTGCAGGCGGCGGCGCATCTCGGACGTTTCCCGCGGTGGCGCCTCGCCGGTGTCGGGATCGTGGTCGGTCGAGGCCCGGTGGACGAGCACGGTCGCGTTCCACAAGAGCACCATCGACAACAAGAAGTGTCCCATCGTGAACCGCGGATCGAGCTCGGTCTTCACGAGCAGGGCGCCGAGGATGATCTGGGCGATCACCCCGGCGACGAGACCCCACGACCACCACACGAGATCGCGGCGACGAGGTGAGCGACGCAGCGATCCCAACACGGCGGCGATCACCGCCGCGGCAACCACCCCGGTGAACATCCGGTTCACGAACTCGATCAGTGCGTGGTACTCGAGCGACGCGACCAGCTGGTTCTCCTCACAGTTGGGCCAGTCGGTGCAGCCCAGACCGGAGCCGGTGAGGCGAACGGCGCCACCGCTCACCACGATGACGGTCAGGGACCAGAGCGCGGCGCGGGCGAACGTGAGGTAGCGGGCCGGGGTCACGGCCCAAGCGTAGGGCCCGTTGGGCGGTCTGGTCGCCGTGGCCGTACCCTTGACCGCGTGACCGCCTCTGCACCGCCCCGCACTCGTTCGCGCGCTGCCGCGTTCGTCGCATTGACGAAACCTCGGATCATCGAGCTCCTCCTCGTCACCACCGTGCCGACGATGGTCGTGGCCGAGGGTGGGCTTCCCTCACTGTGGTTGATGACGGCCACCGTCATCGGCGGCACCCTCGCGGCCGGCGGCGCCAACGCGTTCAACATGTACATCGATCGTGACATCGACCGGCTCATGGAACGCACGAAGGGTCGCCCGTTGGTGACCGGCGAGGTCACCCCCACCGAGGGTCTCGTCTTCGCGTTCGTGGTCGAGATCGTGTCGTTCGTCTTCCTGTGGGGATTCGTCAACCTCTTGTCGGCGGTGCTCGCGGTCTCGGCGACCCTCTTCTACGTCTTCGTCTACACGCTGTGGCTGAAGCGGACCTCGACTCACAACATCGTGATCGGCGGCGCCGCCGGCGCGATGCCGGTGCTCGTCGGCTGGTCCGCGGTCACCAACCAGCTCGACTGGCCCCCCGTGCTGCTGTTCGGCATCATCTTCTACTGGACCCCGCCGCACTTCTGGGCCCTCGCCATCCGTTACAAGGACGACTATCAGTCGGCTGACGTTCCGATGCTTCCGGCGGTCGCGTCACTTCGCGACACGTCGTGGCGAATCCTGCTCTACACCGTCCTGCTCTGGGCCGTCACCCTCATGTTCGGTCCGGTGGCGGAGATGGGGTTGGTCTACTACCTGGCCGCGATCGTCCTCGGTGCGGTGTTCACCGGGCTCGCCGTCCAGGTGTTCCGGCGACCCGAACCGGCCCTCGCGATGCGTTTGTTCGGCTGGTCGATCACCTATCTGACCCTGTTGTTCGGGGCCATGGCGGTCGACGAGATCGTCCGGAACGGGTTCTGAGCGCGAACCCGGGATCCACATCTGTCGAAATCATCGGTCGCCCGGTTTACAACCAGGCCTGCGCGGCCCTGTAGGCTCCCTCGTCGGTACTGCATCTCGGGAGTCGTCGCGGCCGCGGCAACGCCCGGGGCACATCACGAACGAATCAACAGTTGCGCCTCCGCTGTTCGGTGCCACTGTCGGAGGACACCTGCCACCATGACGATGATCGACTCACCGCCGGCGACTGCACAAGCCACGGCGGTTTCCTCACCTGCCGCGGCCGGGCTCTACGACTTCCTCGCCACGACGGACCACAAGCGGATCGGGCGGATCTGGTTGACCGCCGGAGTGTTCGCATTGATCGGTGCCGTCGTCCTCGGCGTGCTGTTGGGCCTCGAACGACTCGACAGCGGCGGGCTCGACATCTTCGCCGGGGAGAACCCGCACTTCCAGATCTGGGCGCTCTACCGCTTCGGCCTGGCGCTGCTCGTGGTCGCCCCGCTGTTCATCGGTCTCGCGACCGTGATCGTGCCGATGCAGGTCGGCTCCACGAACATCGCGTTCCCCCGAGCCGCGCTGGCCGCGGCGTGGGGCTTCCTCATCGGAGCCGGCATTCTCGTGGTCGCCGTCGCCGCCGGCGGGGGGTGGGGCGCGGTCGACCGGGCGACGCCACGTGAGCTCGACTCGATCGCCTTGACACTCGTGGGCATGGGGCTCGTCGTCGTCTCGATCCTGTTGGCGTCGCTCTGTCTCGCCACGACCGTCGTGTCGCTGCGGGTCAAGGGGATGACCTTGCTGCGGACACCGCTGTTCGCCTGGTCGATGCTGGTGACCAGCGCCGTGTGGCTGCTCACCCTGCCGATCCTGCTCGCCAACCTCGCGATCGCCTATGTCGATCTTCGGGGCGGCCCGGGAACCTTCACCGGTGGTGTCGACGGCTCGACGGCCATCTTCACCCAACTCGAGTGGCTGGTCGAACAGCCGCAGGTCTACTCGTTCGCGATTCCGGCGCTCGGCATCCTCGGCTCGATCGTCGCCGTCTCGGCCGGTGTCCGACCGTCTCGCCACGGCCTCTCGCTCGGCCTCATCGGGTTCTTCGGACTGTTGTCGATCGGCGGCTGGTCGCAGCCCTTCTTCCAGTTCGACCCCGGCGCCAACGTCGCCTATGACGAGAAGTTCGTCTTCATCGCCTTCGGTCTGCTCGCGATCGTTCCGGTCCTCGCCTCGTTCGCCCCGGTCGCCGATTCGCTGGCCCGGGGCCGCGACAACCTCGGCGGCTCACCTCCCGCCCACCTCCTGGGTGCCCTCGCTGGTGCGCTGTTGTTGTCGGTCGGTGCCGCCGCCGGCGTTGCCCGGGTGATCGAGCCGTTCCGCCTCGGTGGCCGGATCACGGTCTCGGGCGTGATGAACCTCGTGCTGCTCGGCGCGGTCGTCTCCGCGGTCGCCGGCATCTGGTTCTGGTCGGCCAAGATCGGCGGTCGGACCCTCTCACCGTTGATGGGTCGCCTCGCGATTCTCGATCTCGTCGGCGGGGCGCTGCTGCTCGGTGGCGCCCAGGCCATCAGCGGCTTCCTGGAGACGAGCGACGACCCGCGGGTCCCGGTCGTCGAGGACGCCGCCGACATCTTGAGCATCGTGTCGCTCGTCGGTGCGGTTCTCGTGGCGCTCGGCGCGCTGGGGGTGCTCGCGGCCATCGTCTCGGCGTTGCGCTCGGGCCGGACCACCGAGGCCGACCCGTGGGGCGGACACACCCTCGAGTGGGCCACCGCCACCCCGCCGCCGGCCGGGAACTTCGCCGAGGCCCCGGGCCTCGTCATGTCGGAGGCCCCGCTGCTCGACGCGAGGGAACAGACATCCGCCGAGGGGGAGGATTCCTGATGACCATGCCGACCACCGGGCTCCCGTCCGCGGAGGTCACCCGGCCGAGAACCGTCCTCGTCGGCACGATGTTCGCGTCGGCCGCCTCGATGATGGTGTTCTTCGGGGTGCTTCTCGTCTACATCACCGAACGGGCCCAGGCCCGCGCCCTGCATCGCGACTGGTTCCCCGAGGGACGCATCGAGCTCGGCCCGTCGGGGTTCGTGTTCGCCACCTTGATCCTGTCGATCTTCACCGTCCGCTGGGCCGTGCAGGCGATCAACAACGACGACCGGCCGAACACCTTCGTCGCGCTCGGCCTGTCGGGGCTGTTCGGCGCGGCGGTGTTCAACCAGCTCTGGTTCATCCTCAACGACGTCGGTTTCGCGCTGGCCGGTGGCACCGGGCAGTTCATGTTCTTCATGGTCAACGGCACCTTCATCGTCTTCATGATCGCCGCGGTCGCCTTCATCTTCTTGACCTTCCTCCGCGGGCTGATCGGTCACTTCGGTCCGCAGAAGGCCGAATCCGTCGCAGCAGCGGCGTTCTACTGGAACACAGTCGTCACCATGTGGTTCATCGCCTGGTACGTCATCTACGTCACGAAGTAGGGATTCAGTTGTTCACCACGGGCTTCAAGTTCTTCTTCGGCATCGGCGTCGCACTGTCGACGGCGGCTGTCCTCTACGGCTACACGACCGGCGGCAACCACGTGGGTCCGCTGTCACTGGGCTGGAAGGGTGGTGTCGGCGAGCATCTCGGTTACGGGCTGCTCGTCGCGCTGGGGCTGTCGGCGATCGGCATCGCCCTCACCCTCATCTCGTACCGTGATGCCGACCCGGCCGACCAGGCCCGGTTCCGGGGGGTCGACGACATCGCGCCGACGGCGCCGGTCACCGGAAGTCATTGGCCGATCGTCGGCGCCTTCGGCGTCGGCACGATGGCGGTCGGGCTCGTCCTCAACACCGCGGTGTTCATCACCGGTGTGGTGATCTGCGCGGCGGTTGCCTTCGAGTGGATGATGGATGCCTGGGCCGACCGGGCGACCGGCGATCCCCAGGCCAACCGGGCCCTGCGCAACCGCATCATGGCGCCGCTCGAGATCCCCGCCGCCGGCACGGCGGCGGTCGCGCTGGGCGTGCTGGCGCTATCCCGCATCCTGCTCAACGTGTCGAAGCTCGGCGCCGTCGTCGTTGCCGGCCTCCTGGCCGTCGCCATCCTCGGCGTCGCGATCCTGGCCACCTCGGGGCGCAGGCCGAACCGCAACATCGTGGCCGGCCTCGTGCTCAGCCTCGGCGTGGGCATCCTCGGCTTCGGCGTCTGGGCGACCGTCGACGGCGAACGGGATTTCGAAGAGCACGAATACGGCGAGGACGAGGGGCAGAGCGAAGAGAGCCTCGGAGTGGTCGACACGTCTACTGACGGAGATATCTACGGTGAGTGACCCTGTGACAAAACCCCGTCGGCGGGTGCCGCGACTCGGCTTCGTCCTCCTGCTCGGCCTGGTTCTGGCCGGCTGCGCGAGCGACGCCGAGCTCGACACCCTCCAGCCGAGAAGCGGCGTCGCCGACGAGATCTACGATCTCGCCCTGCCGGTCTTCATCATCGCCGGTGTCGTCTTGACCCTGGTGTGCGGGGCGGTGCTCTACCTCGGCATCAAGAACCGGGTCGCCACCTACGAAGGCGACGACGAGTTCCCCGAGCAGATCTCACACAACAACTCCCTCGAGATCGCCTGGACCATCGCGCCGGCGATCGTGATGGCGGTCATCGCGGTGCTGACGCTGCAGACCCACTTCTCGATCAACTCCACCGAGGCCAACGCGATGACCATCGAGGTCGCAGGCGAGACCGTCGAGTGGGAACCCACGATCGTGGTGGTCGGCCAGCAGTGGTGGTGGGAGTTCCGCTACTACCTCGACGGCACCCAGATCACCGCCGACGATCTCGAGAACCCGTGGGACCTTCCCCCGGCCGACATCGTCACCTCCGGGCAGTTGGCGATCCCCACCGGTGAGGAGGTCGAGTTGATCGTCACGTCGCGCGACGTCATCCACTCGTTCTGGATCCCGCAGCTCAACGGGAAGCGCGACGCGGTTCCGGGCCGCTTCTCGCCGTGGAAGATCGAAGCCGACGACCCTGGCGTGTACTTCGGTCAGTGCACCGAGTTCTGTGGCCTGTCCCACAGCCGGATGCGCATGCAGACCATCGCGATGACGCCATCGGATTTCCAGGACTGGATCGACATGCAGATGGCGCCCGCGTCGTTCGACGACGAGCTGCAACCCTACGTCGACGCGTTCCGGGCCGGTGAGCCGGCAACGGTGCCCGACGACGCCTCCGCGGCCCTCCGCGGCCTCGATGTGTTCGCCGGACAGTGCGCGTCGTGTCACCTCGTCAACGGATTCAACGACCTCACCTACGACGGGGCCGAGACGGTGTCGGGCTCGGCTCCGAACCTGACGAACCTGATGAGCAACACGACCTTCGCGGGCGGGATCCTGAATCTCTACAACCCCGACGGGTCCTTCAACCGAGACGACCTCGCCCGCTGGATACGCGACCCGGCTGCGGTGAAGGACAATCGCGCCGACGACCTGCCCGACGGCGAGATGCCACGGGGAATGCCCGACCGCAACCTGACCGAACGACAAATCGACGACGTGATCGCCTTCCTCGAGACCCTGGGGTCATCTCCCGGTGACGAGATCATCCTGGCGACCGAGGTGGAGTGAGATGGCCATTATCGAAGAACCGCTCGCGTTGGAGACCGGCTCGCCCGGCACGGTCGACCAGCCCCTCGGGATGCTCACCCGCCCGAAGGGCGGCAACGGTTGGAGGGACTGGGTCAGCACCGTCGACCACAAGAAGATCGGCATCATGTACGGCGTCGCCGCGATGTTCTTCTTCGTCGTGGGCGGCATCGAAGCGCTGCTGATCCGGGTCCAGCTGGCCGTCCCCGACGGCCAGGTGTTGTCCGCTGGCCTCTACAACCAGCTCTTCACGATGCACGGCGTCACGATGGTCTTCTTGTTCATCATGCCCCTCGCCGCGGCCTTCGCGAACTACCTCATCCCCCTCCAGATCGGCGCCCGCGACGTCGCGTTTCCCCGACTCAACGCCTTGTCGTTCTGGATCTGGATCAGCGGCGCCGTGTTCGTCAACTCCTCGTGGTTCCTCGGTGGCGGGGCGGACTGCGGCTGGTTCTGCTACTCACCCAACAGCGGCGTCACCTTCTCGCCGGGCAACGGTGTCGACTTCTACGTGTTCGGCTTGCTCATCGCCGGCATCGCCTCGATGGTGTCGTCGATCAACCTGATCGTCACCGTGCTCAATATGCGGGCGCCGGGCATGCACCTGTTCCGCATGCCGGTCTTGACCTGGATGCTGCTCGTCACCCAGTTCCTCTTGGTGTTCGCCCTTCCGGTGATCACCGTGGCGCTCTTCTTGTTGATGTTCGACCGGCTGTTCGACTCCCAGTTCTTCAACCCGGAGGCGGGCGCCGACCCGCTCCTGTGGCAGAACCTGTTCTGGATCTTCGGCCATCCCGAGGTGTACATCATCATCTTGCCGAGCTTCGGCATCATCTCGGAGATCATCCCGACCTTCAGCCGCAAGCCGATCTTCGGCTACTCGTTCATGGTGTTCTCCGGCATCGCGATCGGGTTCATGGGTTGGGGTGTGTGGGCCCACCACATGTTCGTGTCGGGCATCGGGCCGATGTCGGTCGCCGCGTTCTCCCTCTCCACGATGTTCATCGCCGTGCCGACGGGCGTGAAGATCCTCAACTGGTTGGCGACGATGTGGGGCGGCAAGCTGCGCTTCTCGACGGCCATGTTGTTCGCGGTCGGGTCGATCGCCATGTTCACGATCGGTGGCGTGTCGGGGGTGACCCACGCCCTCGCGCCGGCCGACACCCAGCAGACCGACACGTACTACATCGTCGCCCACTTCCACTACGTCATCTTCGGTGGCGGTGTGCTCGGCCTCATGGGCGGTGCCTACTTCTGGTGGCCCAAGATCTTCGGCCACATGCTCGACGAGACGTGGGGCAAGGTCCACTTCTGGGTGATGCTCATCGGCATGAACCTCACCTTCGGTCCGATGCACGTGCTCGGCCTGCAGGGCATGAGCCGGCGAATCGACACCTACGCGGCGGGATTCGGTTTCGAGGCCTGGAACATGGTCGCGACGATCGGGTCGTTCGTGATCGCGTTTGCCGTGTTGATCTTCTTCGTCAACGTCTACCGCTCGTACAAGGCCGCGCCGTCGCTCCCCGCTCCCGGACCCGACCCGTGGGATGCCCGAAGCCTCGAATGGATGGTCCCGTCGCCCACTCCCGAGCACAACTTCGACGAGATCCCCGTCGTCGAGAGCGAAGACGAGTGGTGGCACCGCAAGTACGGCTACGACGAGGACAACCGCGTCGTTCGCATCGCCACGATCGAGGAGGCGGCCCAGGACGGCTCCGCGGTCGGGGTGCATCTCCCGGCGCCGTCGTTTTGGCCGCTCGTCGTCGCCGTCGGGATGCCGCTCATCGCCTACGGCTTGATGTTCACTCTCTGGCTGACCGTCGTCGGCGGCGCCCTCACCGCCTTCGGCCTGTATTCATGGGCGCTCGAACCGGTCGATGATCCCGACGCCGACCACGGCCACGGTGACGGCCACCATGGCGACGGCGACGATGATCACGACGACGGCGGCGACACCGACGAACCGACCATGGCCGGCGTCACCGCCGGCGACGATGCGGGAGGAGAGTGAGATGGCAACCGCAACGGTCGACACCGCGCTCGACACCGCTCATGAAGACCACGGGTCGTCCACGGGAATCTCCAACACGAAGTTGGCGATGTGGGTGTTTCTCGGGTCGGAGTGTCTGCTGTTCGGTGGGCTGATCTCCACCTACCTGCTGTACAAGACGCGCCGGGGCCCCGGCCCCACCAACCTGGCCATCCCGACCGACGTCTTCGACATCCCCTTCACGTCGGTGAGCTCGTTCGTGCTGCTCATGAGCTCGTTGACGATGGTCCTGGCGCTCTCCGCGCTGACCCGGGGCGACAACGCGGCCACCCGGACGTGGCTGCTCGCCACCGCGACCCTCGGTGGCGTGTTCATCGGCGGGCAGGTCTACGAGTTCACGACGTTCCTGCGCGAGGGGGTCGGCTTCACCTCCAACCCCGCCAGCTCCGCCTTCTTCACCCTGACCGGCTTCCACGGGGTGCACGTGAGCATGGGGATCTTGATGCTCATGTCGCTCTACGTGGCGTCGGTGCAAGGGAACCTGACCCCGAAGAACACCGAGACCGTGGAGATCGTCGGGCTGTACTGGCACTTCGTCGACGTGGTGTGGATCTTCATCTTCACCGTCATCTACCTCATCCCGGCCTGAGAGTTCGGAGCATCGACCAATGAGCGAAACCGTCACCGAGACGCCGGCCCCCGAGGCCGAGGATCATTCCCACGACCATCCATCGGATTGGGCGTACATCAAGATCGCCCTGGTTCTCGGCGTTCTCACCGGCCTGGAGACCTTCACCTACTTCGAGACAGTGCTCGACTGGGGAGATTTCCTGATCCCGTCCCTGCTGTTCATGATGGTGATCAAGTTCTGGCTCGTGGCCACCTGGTTCATGCACCTCAAGTTCGACAACTCGATCTTCTCACGCATGTTCGTCGGCGGCCTCGTGCTGGCCGTGGGGGTCTACGTCATCGCCCTCGCCACCTTCGAGTTCTGGGAGCGATGACATGTTGGCGCACGGGGCCGGCCTGACCCAGCGCGCCAACCCCTGGGCGTTCGAGGCCCATCCCGAGGTCTGGCTGCTGGTGGGCGGCATCGTCGCCCTGTCGCTGTATGCGGTGCGTCGGATCGGCCCGCTCGTGGTGGCCCCCGGCCGGCCCGTGGTCACCGTGGCCCAGAAGCGGGCGTTCATCGCCGGGATCGGATTGTTGTGGTTCGCGGCCGATTGGCCGGTCCACGACCTGGCCGAGAACTACCTCTACTCGGTCCACATGTTCCAGCATCTGATCATCGCGTTCATCGTGCCGCCGTTGTTGCTGTTGGCGATGCCGGAGTGGCTCGCCCGGCTGCTGTTCTTCGAGGGCGGGCTCAGCTCGAAGGTGCTGCGGTTCCTGACGAAGCCGGTGGTCGCCGCCCTCTTGTTCAACGCCTTCCAACTCCTCACCCACTGGGATGGGGTGGTGAAGCTCAGCACGGAGAACGGCCCGTTCCACTACTCGATTCACCTGGGCGTCTTCTTCACCGCGTTGCTGATGTGGTTCGCGGTGCTGGGTCCGCTCAAGGAGCTTCATCTCAGCGAGCCGGCCAAGATGCTCTACCTCTTCGCGATGTCGATCATCTCGACGGTTCCGGCGGGATGGCTCGCGATGGCCGACAAGGTCGTCTACCCGTCCTACGAGAACGACGCCCGGGTTCTCGGGTTGAGTCCGACCACCGATCAGCAGCTGGCCGGGGCGATCATGAAGGTCCTGTCGGGCTTCTATCTGTGGACGCTCATCGCGATCCGCTTCTTCCGCTTCACCGGCGGCCGTCGCGACGCCGACATCGCGGCCCGGCAGGCTCGTCGGCTCACCTACGAAGATGTCGAGCGGGCGTTCGACGAGTCGGGGCCGGCCCCGCGCGAGCAGCAGACCCACTGATCGCCGCCGCCCGGCAATTGCGCACCGGTGCCGCGGGCCGAAGCGGTACCGTCTGATCCATGCTCGACATCAAGCTCATCCGCAACGATCCCGAGGCCGTGAAAGCGGCGATCGCTCGTCGGGGAGAGCCCACCTCGGTCATCGACGACGTCGTCCGTCTCGACGCTCGGGTGCGGGCGATCGGCACCGAACGCGACGACATCCGGGCCGAGATCAAGCAGCTGTCGAAGCAGGTCGGGGCGCTGCACAAGGACGGGCGGGGCGACGAGGCGGCCGAGCTTCAGACCAAGAGCCGTGCCCTCGGTGAGCGGGAGAAGGCACTCGGCGAAGAAGCCGACGGGCTCGCCGAGGAGCTCCGGTCGACGCTGCTCAACGTGTCGAACATGCCGGCGCCCGACGCGCCCGACGGGCTGACCGAGGCCGACAACGTCGAGGTGCGCGTCGAGGGCCACGACCCCGAGAGCTACGGACCCCACCAGCGGATCCCACACTGGGAATCGGCGGAGGAGCTCGGCATCCTCGATGTCGACCGGGCGGTGCGCATGTCCGGTTCGATGTTCGTGATGTATCGGGGGGCGGGCGCCCGCCTGCTGCGGGCCCTCATCTCCTACGGCCTCGACCGGAACCGCGATGCGTTCGAGGAGATCCGTCCGCCCACCGTCGTGAAGACCGAGACGATGACCGGGACCGGCCATCTCCCGAAGTTCGCCGACGACGCGTACCATCTCGAGCGAGACGATCTGTGGGCCATCCCGACAGCCGAGGTCCCCCTGACCTCGATGGTGGCCGGGGAGATCCTCGACGAAGCCGAGCTCCCGCTTCGGCTCATGGCCCACACGTCGTGTTTTCGCCGTGAGGCCGGCTCGGCCGGGCGCGACACACGCGGCCTGCTCCGGGTTCACGAGTTCGACAAGGTCGAGCTCTACTCGTTCTGCACTCCCGAGCAGGCCCAGGACATGCACATGGAGATCCTCGCCCGGGCCGAGGGCGCCATTCGTGACCTCGGGCTCGCCCACCGGGTGCTCGACCTGGCCTGCGGCGACATCAGCGGCGCCGGTGCGCGCACCTACGACATCGAGGTGTTCGCGCCGGGTGCCGATCGGTGGCTCGAGGTGTCATCGGTGTCGTGGTGCACCGACTATCAGGCCCGCCGCGCCAACGTCCGCTATCGCCCCACGGAAGGCAAGGGCACCCGATTCGTGCACAGCCTCAACGGCTCGGGGCTGGCGGTGCCGCGGGTGTGGGCCGCCATCGTCGAGACCTACCGGCAACCCGACGGCTCGATTCGCATGCCGGATGTGCTCCTGCCGTATCTCGGGGGAATGACCGAGATCACCGGGGCCCGCTGACGTGGCGGGCCGGGTCCGTCATCTCGAACCGGTACAGGAGATCGAACGGCTCGACCCGTTGGCGCCAGACCATCCGATCCGGCTGGTCACCAAGGAGATGGCCGACGGTGGCGAGTTCAGCCCCGAACACTCGGCGATCATGCAGTCCATCTTCGATTCGCTGGCCGAGAGCTGGCACACCCGCAACGTGCCCGGCCGACTGGCCGCGCTCGAAGACGTCTTCGCCCGGGCCGAACTTCCGGCCGGTGTCCTCGTCGAGCTCGGGGCGGGCACCGGGATCGGCACCGGTGTCATCGTCCGGCATCGCCCGGTGGCCGCGGCCGTCGACCTGTCGGCCGGCATGCTGGCCGAGGCACCCCCGGGTCTCGCCCCGTGGACCCGGGCCGACGCGAGCTGCCTTCCGTTCGCGGACTCCAGCGTCGACGTTCTGGTCCTGCTCAACATGTTGCTCTTCCCCGGCGAGGTCGACCGGGTGCTCGCGTCCGACGGCGCGATCGTGTGGGTCAACACGCTCGGAGAGGCCACGCCGATCCATCTGTCGGCCGAAGATGTCGTCCACGCGCTTCCCGGTGCGTGGCGCGCCGACGCCTCGCGGGCCGGTGGTGGCACCTGGTGTGTGGTGCGGCGGGCCGCTCAGCGCGACAGCCGGAGCCCGAGCCAGGCGGAGGCGACGCCGCCGACCAGTGTGAGCGCCAGGTAGAGCATCGCCCGACGACGGTCGCTCGTCCAGAGATCGATGACCTCGACCATGATCGTCGAGAAGGTCGTGAACGAGCCGAGCCCGGCAACGCCGAACAGCAGACCCGAGTCGGTGCCGGCGCCGGCCAGGAGGCCGAGCAGGAACGAGCCGGTGAGATTCGCGACGAAGGTCCCACTCGGCCGCGGAAGCCGCTCGGCGAGCTGCCAACGGGCCAGGGTGCCGCCCACCGCGGCGGCGAGGAAGCCCACGACGATCATCGGGCGGCCCGGTGTGCGGTCGAGGCGCCCAGAACGGCTGCGGCCAGACCCGCGGCCACGCTCGTGCCCGCGACGCCGATCGCGTCGACGAGCCGGCCGTCCTCGAGCCGGCCGGCGACGGCGACGGCGAGCGTCGAGAACGTCGTGAGGGCGCCGCAGAACCCGACTCCGAAGATCAGCCGGACCGTGGTGCCCCGATCGAAGATGCCGTGCACGATCGTGCCGAGAAGGAACGCGCCGACGGCGTTGACGCCCACAAGCGACCACAGGGCGTCGTCGGTGGCCTCGACCACGCGCCAGCGAAGCGCCGCGCCGGCTGCGCCGCCGGCCGCGACGATCGTCCACTTCGGTAGCTCCACGGCCGCACCGTAGGCTGCCGGCATGGACCTTGCGGCGATGCGCGAGCAGTACGGCCGGGACGGGCTGAGCGAGGCCGATCTCGCGCCGGACCCGATGACGCAGTTCGGTGACTGGTTCGAGTCGTGGGCCGCGACCGACCCGTTCGACGCGAATCTGGCGACGGTTGCCACCGTCGGTACCGATGGCTGGCCCGAGGCGCGCGCCGTGCTCGTCAAGGGCGCCGACGAGCGCGGGTTCGTCTTCCACACCAATCGGCGGTCGGCGAAGGGGCGGGCGATCGAGGCCAACGGGCGGGCGGCGCTGACGTTCGTGTGGCGGGAGATCGAACGCCAGATCCGCGTGGTGGGCGACGTGGCGCACCTTCCGGATCAGGAGTCCGACGCCTACTTCTCGTCGCGTCCCCGTGGCGCCCAGATCGGCGCGTGGGCCAGCGACCAGTCCGCGGTGATCGCCTCTCGGGCCGAGCTCGAAGCCCGCCGGCGAGAGGTCGAGGCCCGGTTCCCGGCGGAGGTTCCCCGACCGCCGCACTGGGGCGGCTATCTCATCTCGCCGCGCCGCGTCGAGTTCTGGCAGGGCCGACCCGATCGTTTGCACGATCGCCTTCAGTATCGCCGGGTCGACAACCATTGGAGGATCGAGCGGCTCGCCCCCTGAGATGGCTCAGGGCCAGGTGTCGACGGCCGTGGCGAGGGTCTCGATGAGCCGTTCGACGTGCGGGGCACGACCGGTGCCCTGCCAGTCCGACCACTCCGCCTCCTCTCGGTTCCACCGTGTCGTCGGTGGGAGCTCGATCTGCACGCCGGCCTGGTCGGGGAGGTTCACCGGATTGTCGCGATGCTGGCCCCGAAGCTCCTCCGGGATCTCGCCGAGGTCCTCGACGACGCCAAAACGGTCGTCGATCCCGGTGCGGAGATGGTGTCCGACATGGGTCGCGAGGGAGCGGTTGCGGCCGCCGAGCAGGACGTCCCAGAAGCGATCCTCGCGTCCGTAGCCGTGGATGGCGATGACGATGTCGACATGGCCGATGAACGCCGCCAGCGCCGGGGAGTGGGCCGGGTCGAACGCCGTCGACGGGATGTGCTCGCGCAACGGTGGGGCCTGCACGACCGCGTAGAGCGACGAATCGGTGCGTTCGGCCACCTCGCGGGCGATGACGTCGGTGCAACGTTCGAGATTGCCGCCGTGAAACGCCATGAGCCCGAACGGACCCCGGAGCTCGCAGATCTCGGTGACCTCAGGTCGCGCCAACAACGTCCTGAACATGCTGCGGACGATAGCGATCGATTCGTCGCCACGCGATCCAGCCGACGAGCGCGAGGAACGCGATCTCGAGGGGACCACCGAAACGGGCGGGATCGGTGAACCAGTGCACGACCCGCAGGGGCCAGCCGACGATGAAACGGGCGAGCGGCAAGAACACGAAGTCGGCCCCGTTGTACGCCTCCACACCGAGATAGGTGCCGATGAAGGCGAACGTGGCGCCGAGCTTCTTCGCGGGATCGTCGACGTCGTCACGCCAGCCGACGAGGAGCGCGCCGATGATGCCGAAGAGCGCGACCAGACCGATTCGTTCGGTGGTCGTGTCGGTGATCCACGCGCTCACCGTCGCCTGGAAATCGAGGAACTGATCGACCATCAGGTTGCCGGCGTCGAGGTTGCCGGCGATCGTCACCTGGTAGTCCCAGATCCCGTAGTCGATGATGTAGATGCCGGCGAGAACCAACATGGCACCCGAGAATGGCGTGATGTACGGGAGGATCCGGCGCATGCCGGTGGCGACGTTCGATTTCGCCAGGGCGAGGCTCATCGTGAGTAAGGTGATGACGATCCCCATGCCGAGCGCGTAGGCGAGGAAGTTGCCGGTGCCGGTGGCGACGCCATCGGTTGCGAACGACTGGCTGATCGCGGGGATGAAGATGCCGATCGTGCACGACAGCGAGACCACGGCGTAGCTCATCCCGAACATGAACACTGAACCGAGACTGCGGCTCCCCGTGCCCTTGTTCATCTTCGGCAACTTGAGCCGGACGTCTTTGCCCAGCAGCATCGCGATTCCGAGGGGGATCATCAGCACGCCGATCGCGATGATGACGTAGGGAACGTATTCGAGCACCGTGCCCTGATTGATCACGGTGGCGAACAAGATGCCGAACGTGCCGAACACCGCGACGAAACCGAGCGTCATCACGATGCCGACGGCGAGCCCCCGTGCCACCGTGGTGAAACGGCTCTGGTCGGACTCCTTGTTCTCGAGACCGAGGAAGTACGACAGGTAGGCCGGGAGCATCGCGAAACCGCAGGGATTGAAAGCGGCGAAGATTCCGAGGCCGAACGGCCACGCAAAGATTCCCATCAGTTGATCTCCTGGTTGATCGGTTCGACGAGAGCAGCGGTGTCGAGGGCCCCGGACCAGACCCGCTCCATGTTCTCACCGGGATCGACCGAAACTGTAGTCGGCTCGGTCGACGACCGGATGGCGGTCGGGTCCCCCTCGTCGGTCATCGGCGCTCCCGGCGGCGTTCGGGCGGCCCGATGGCCGCTCGGTGTGGACCGGAAACCCCGAAACCCCGCCCGGACTTCCGGCGACGGTCCAGATCCCGACGTTCCCGAACGGGTCGACATCGACGGACCGCCGGCGCACCGGCCAGCGTGGTACCGATCGACGACGAAGCCGGGGCTCGCGTGTGCCGTTGCCCGGGCCTCGGGAACTCGTCGATTCGGTACCACGCCGGCGTCGTCTGCCGGGGGAGATGGATGGCGGGTGTGGAAGGAAGCCCGTCAGGCCGTGCGCCGTTCCGCGTGGGCGACCAGATGGTCGGGAACCGGAACAATCGGCATCTGGTCTTCGGGACGGGCGACCTTGGGCGGGCGACCCCGGCGGCGTTTCACCGTCAGCATCTTGCCGTTCATGAACAGCTGCCCGCCCCACACCCCCCACGGCTCACGCCGGTCCAGCGCCCCTTCCAGGCAGGGGGCCAGCACCGGGCACGCGGCACAGACTCGCTTGGCCGCGGCGATGTCGCCGATGTCCTCGCTGAAGAAGAGCGTCCCGGCGTCGTCGACCGATCGGCAACTCGCGTGCACCTCCCAGTCGGACGTGGCATCTCGGAGAGGTGCCGTGTCCCCGAACGGCGTGGAGGTGAACGTCGGTGGCGTGAGGTTCGAAGTGAACGGTTGTGTGTCGGTGGATTGCATGTCGACGAGGGGTCCCATGACCTCGTCTCCTTCCCGGTTGGGTCTTGCTCGTGTGTTCATTGCGGTGGCTGGTCTGTCGATGCCCGAAAAGCAGAAAGACCGCCGGATCTCCGGCGGCCTCGGTGCGTTCTCCCCTTTCGTGGGTGAGAGGTCGTCTCACCCGGGAGGAGCGCCGGAGGGCCGCCGGTTGCCATACGGCTTCGCGGAGAACTCCCACGAGGTCGAGATGGCGAGGGCCGTACGCACGTTCACGCGCGCATGCGCGCGGGCGGCGAGGCCGAACTGCGCAGTGCACATGAATGTGTTCATGACGACTCCTTGTCGCGGCCGGGCGTTCCGGCAGAACACACCGTGGCGGACTCCGGCGGATCCGTCAACCGAATTGTCGGGATTTCCCGCGGACGACCTGATGGTGACCGCTACGGTGCGGCCATGGCCGACCCGGGAGCAGCAGTCATGTCCCCCCGGCCCCGCACCGGCCGTGTCTTCGAGGCGGGGCGCCGGGTCCGGTTGGGCGACGTCGACCCGACGGGCCGCTGTCGCCTCGATGCCCTCGTGCGGCACCTCCAAGATGTCGCCCGTGACGACTCGGCCGACAGCGCGCTGTCGGATCCGATGAACTGGGTGGTCCGCCGCACCCTGCTCGAGATTCGCCAGGCACCGGTCTTCGAGGAGTGGCTCGACCTCTCCACATGGTGCAGCGGCTACGGCGGACGCTGGGCGGAGCGGCGCACCGAGCTTCGCGGTGAGCACGGGGCGGTCGTCGACGGGTGCACGATCTGGGTGTTCGTCGACGGGGTCACGGGGCGACCGGCGAAGCTTCCACCCGACTTCTTCGAGGTGTGGGGGGAGACGGCCGGCGATCGCCGGGTGTCGGCCCGAACCACCCTCCCGACCCGGTGGCCCGACCAGGTGCAGGACGCGCCCTGGACAGTCCGGTTCGCCGACCTCGATGTGCTCGCCCACGTCAACAACGCGGCCCAATGGGTGGCGGTGGAGGAAGCGCTCGATCGAGAAGGATGTGTTCGTGAACCGATCCGCGCCGAGCTCGAGCACGGGCCGGGGGTCGAGCGGGGAACCGACGTGCACCTGCGATGGCGGGCGGTCGACGGTGGTGTCGACACGTGGCTCACGACGAACGGAGTGGCCGGCAGCGTGGCCCGTGTCCGTCCCCTCGACGACTGAACCGGATCTACGCCGAGATGTCGAACCGCACCAGCCCGGCGTCGTCGCGCCGAGCGGTCGCCTCGCCGGTGACCCGGAGATGCTCGAGATGGGCGTAGGTCTCGCTGGCGGCCATCTCGCCCCAGGAACGTTCCTGGAACAGCACCTTCATCCACGCCTGCACCGGCGCGTCCCGGTGGCTCTCGGCGGCGTCGCGCAGCAACTGGAGCCGATCGTCGTGGTGTTCCCGGATGTGGGTGCAGCGGCCGCGCAGGTCCTCGAACGGATGGCCGTGGGCGGGCAGGGCACAGGTCAGCCCGTCGAGGGCCGCCACCTTCTCCAGCGAACGGAAGAACGTGGCCAGCGGGTCCTCCACGTCGGTCGAGCCGGCGATGTGGGGTGTGATGGTCGGCAGCACGTGGTCGCCGGCCAGCAACACACCGCCCTCGGGATCGTAGAGGCACAGATGGTCGGTGGTGTGGCCGGGGGTGTGGACCGCGAACCAGTCCCGACCGGCGAGACGCACGGCCTCCCCGTCGGACACCCGGATCGTCGGCTGCGGGCCACGGAACCGCTTCTGGCCACCCTCGCCCATCACGATCCAGCGCCGGATCGCCTCGTCGGGCGGCGGCTCGCGGGTGGTGCCCCACGGCGTCGGTTCGAATGACCGGAACCGGTGCTTCCAGAGCTCGACCAGCTCCTCCTCGTCGGCCTCGAGAAGATCCGTGTCCATGTCGTCGTTGGCCTCCGCCACCAGGGACCGGAACGATTCGTGGGTCAGCACCTCGGCCCCGGCCTCTTCGTGGAGCTGATCGGCTCCGCCGAAGTGGTCGGGATGCGAGTGGGTGACGATCGTGGTGTGGACCCTCGCCAGTGGAATCCCGGCCGATCGCAGTCGTGTCATCAGGGCGTCCCACGACTCCTGTCCGGGAAGGCCCGGGTCGACGAGCGCGAATCCACGCTCGTCTTCGAGCGCGTAGGTGTTCACGTGGCCGAGCCCCGGCATCGTGATCGGGAGTTGCAGCCGCAGGATTCCCGGTGCGACCTCGAGCACCTCCTCGGAGGCCGGTTCCTGTTCCTGCTTTCGATACACGGGTTCGGGCACCCGGGCACCCTACGGGGACGGCGGCGAAGTCACGAAAAGCGTCGTGCGGTAGTGACGGAGCTCCTCGAGGCTCTCCCGGATGTCGTCGAGGGCCCGGTGGCCGGTGGCCTTGTCGGGCGCGGACGCGAGGGCAGCGGGATTCCACCGGCGGGCCAGCTCCTTCAACGTCGACACGTCGATCGACCGATAGTGGAGGAACTCCTCGATCTCGGGCAGGTACTTGGCGAGGAACCGACGGTCGGTGCCGATCGAGTTGCCACAAAGCGGCACCGATCGAGGTTCGGGGATGTGCCGGCGCAGGAAGGCGAGGGTCTGCTCCCCGGCTTCGGCGAGGCTGATCGTCGATGTCCTGATCTCGGCGAGCAGCCCGCTTCCGGTGTGCATCCTGGTCACGAAGTCGTCCATCTCGGCCAGTTCGGCCTCGGTGGCGTGGACGATGAGATCGGGGCCCTCCGCGATCAGATCGAGGTCGTCGTCGGTCAACAGCGTCGCGATCTCGACGATCGTGTGGCGGTCCGGATCGAGCCCGGTCATCTCGAGGTCCATCCAGGCGAGCATCGGGCCAGGGTAGACGGACCTGCCCGACATGGTGGTCCTCGGTAGGGTTCGACCGTGATCGATCTTCCGGTTGTCCGTCTCGACCCCGACCTCCCCTTGCCGGCCTACGCCAAACCGGGCGACGCCGGGATCGACCTCGTCGCGCGCGAGAACGTGTCGTTGGCCCCGTCGGGCGGACGGGCGCTCGTCCCGACCGGAATCGCCATCGCCCTTCCCGACGGCTACGCCGGATTCATCCAGCCCCGCAGCGGTCTCGCCGCGACGCACGGTGTCACCGTGGCGAACTCCCCGGGCCTCGTCGACAGCGGCTACCGCGGCGAGCTCAAGGTCTGTCTGGTGAACCTCGATCCGGCGGTTCCGTTCACCGTCGTTCGCGGGGAACGAATCGCCCAACTCGTCGTCCAGGCGGTGGCCCAGGTTCGATTCGTCGAGGTCGACGAGCTCGACGCCACCGTCCGCGGCCAGACCGGATTCGGCTCCAGCGGTCGTTGACTTCTCGGCGCGTCGGGTCGCTCAATCGCCGGTGTCGACGGGAGTCTTGCGCAACCGCACCCACCCCCGGGCCGGATCGATGTCGTAGTCGTCGACGAGACCACCGGCGATCGCATCGAAGCGGTGCACCGCGGCCTCGCCGACCGAATCGCCGTCCCGACGGCTCGCCTCCAGCTCCAAGCGGCCCTCGTCGACCCGAAAGACGATGTCGATGTCGGTGTCGTGGTCGTCGTCGAGCCCGTCGAGCAGAACGATCATCGCCTCGTCGATCGCCAGCCGCAGGTCGTCGATCTCGCTGAACCCCATGCCCTGGTGCAAGGCGAGGGCGGCGGCGCCGACCCGAACGAGACGGGCATACGGCGGACGAGCCGGAATTCGCAGCAGGATCTCGCTCACGTCCGAATCGATCACGCCGCGAGTATTCCACGCGGTCGACGCGCGAGCCGACCGCGTCGGGGCCGCTACCGTACGGGGGTGACGGTGTTGGTCGACGAGGCTCGGTGGGTGTGGCGGGGTCGACGCTGGGCGCATCTCGCGAGCGATGAGTCCTACGACGAGCTGCACGACTTCGCCCGTCGGCTCGGCACGCGCCGGCTCGGCTTCCAGGGAGATCACTACGACGTCGACCAGGTCGACCGCGAACGGGCCCTGGACCTGGGCGCGACGGCCACGGAGAGCCGCGAGCTGGTCCGTCGGCTCCGAGGGGCCGGACTTCGGAACCGTCTCGACAAGCCGCAGTGGGAACGGGTGCAGACGTGGCCGAGCGGGATCGAGATCGTCGGGCTCGACGCCGACCTGCGTGATCGCGTGCGGTCCCTCGACGTCGACACCGTCGCCGCCGAGGCGGGGCTGTATCGCGACCCGCCCGTTCGTGTGCTGCTGCTCGACGTGCCCCCCGACGTCGAGATCGGCTCGTATCCCGGTGGGGCCTGGGTGGGTGAGCCGCGTGTCGACGGGTGGCGCAGCGTGGAGATCTTCGTTTCCCGCTGAGACCCCGGGCCGGGCCGCTAGCCTTTTGCCGTGGCCCTGTATGTCCAGAAGTTCGGCGGCACCTCCGTCGGTGACCCCGACCGGATCCGAGAGGTCGCCGATCATGTCGCGCGCTGCCGGAAGCGAGGCGACGAGGTCGTGCTCGTCGTGTCGGCGATGGGCAAGGAGACCGACGAGTTGATCCGTCTCGCCGAACAGGTGTCTCGCGCCACCCCGGGCCGCGAGATGGACATGCTCATCACCGGTGGGGAACGCAAGGCCTGTGCGCTCGTGTCGATGGCGCTGCACGACAAGGGCATCGAGAGCGCCTCGTTCACCGGGAGCCAGGCCGGCTTCCTGACCGACACCACCCACCGAAACGCCAAGATCCTCGAGCTCAACCCGTACCGGATCCGTGAGGCCCTCGCCGCCGGCCGGGTCCCGGTGGTCGGGGGTTCGCAGGGGGTCTCGGCCGACAACGACGTCACGTTCTTCGGTCGCGGTGGCTCCGACACGACCGCCGTCGCCCTCGCCCACGCGCTCGGCGCCGACGCCTGCGAGCTCTACACCGATGTCCCCGGTGTGTTCACCACCGATCCGCGGGTCGTCGCCGACGCCCGCAAGATGGATCGGATCTCATTCGACGAACTACTCGAGATGACCGCCACCGGTTGTCCGAAACCGGCCATGCGGTCGGTCGAGCTGGCTCGTTCCCGCGGGGTCACACTGCATGTCCGCAGTGCGTTCTCGTGGGTGCCGGGCACCTGGGTCACCGAGGAGGCCTCCATGGAACGAGCCATCATCTCTGCGGTCACACACGACACCTCCGAGGCGAAGATGACCGTCTCGGGAGTGAGCGACCGGCCCGGGGTCGCCGCCCAACTGTTCCGCACCCTCGCCGACGCGGAGGTGAACGTCGACATGATCGTGCAGAACGTCTCGGAGGAAGGGCGAACCGACATCAGCTTCACCCTTCCCCACGAGCAGATCTCCCGAGCCGACGACGCGGTCGCGGCGATCGTCGACGAGCTGGGCTCCGATGCGGTCATCGCCGACGACGACATCGCCCGGGTGAGCCTGATCGGCGCCGGGATGAAGAGCAACCCGGGTGTCGCGGCGACGATGTTCGAGACGCTGTCGGACAACGGGATCAACATCGAGATGATCTCGACATCGGCGATCCGCATCTCCTGCGTCGTTCGCCAGGCGCAGGCCGAAGCCGCCGTCGCGGCGCTCCACGCCGCGTTCCAGCTCGAGAAGGCACCCGAGGATCGGACCGACATCTGAGCTCCCCGTCCGCCACGGTGCCGTCGACGCGACCGGTTGCGCTGGTCACCGGCGCCAGTCGGGGTCTCGGAAAGGCGATCGCCGTCGCGCTGGCCGCCGCCGGCCACGATCTCGTGATCACGGCCCGGACCATGGTCGATGGCGATCGCCGGCTCGAAGACGACGACCGGATCGTCGTTCCGGGTGGCCTCGACACGACGGCGGCGGCGATCGAACGCCACGGCGCGGCCGCGTTCTCGCGGTACATGGACGTGCTCGACCGGGCGACCGTTCGTGCCGCGGTGCACGACACGATCGACCGGTTCGGTCGCGTCGACGTTGTGGTCAACAACGCCATCCATCAGGGGCCCGGCGCGATGGTCGAGTTCCTCGATCTCGAAGAGGAACAGCTCTCGAAGCTGTTCGAGGGCAACGTGTTCGCCCAGCTGGCCCTGCTGCGCGAGGCCGTTCCGGTGATGGTCGCCGCGGGAGGGGGAACGGTGATCAACATGATCTCCGCCACCGCCCACGCCACCCCTCGGCGCCGCATCGGTTCCGGGGGCTGGGGGATGGGCTACGCGATGACGAAGGCGGCCCTGGCCCGGGTCGCGCCGCTCCTCGACGTGGAGCTGGCCGACCGGGGGATCAGGGCGTTCAGCGTCGATCCGGGGCACGTCCCGACCGAACGTCAGATCGCCGCCGGCCGGGCGAAGCAGTACGCGGCCGACTACCCGGCCGGGACCCCATCGGCGATCGGTGCGGCGGTGACCTGGTTGTGCACCGACCCGGGCGCGGAGAAGTTCCTCGGGTCGATCGTCCACGCCCAGGAGCTGGTGCGCGATCTCGATCTGCCCCTCATCTCGACCTGAGGGTGAGACCCGGCGTGCCGCTCAGATGTTGGTCAGGGGATGGTTGGCGTCGACGAGCCCCCGCGACGACAGGTCGAGGGTCGGCGAGGGCGCATGTCGCCACACGGGTGGTTCGTCGTAGCCGAGGGCGATCGCCGCCCCTTCCTCGATCACCTTGCGCTTCTCGCGCCGGTGGGCGACCGCGGCCAGCGAGACGAAGCCCATGCCGACGATCGCGGCCATCCCCGCGGGGGCGAGGAACCGGAGGCTGGTCGCTCGAATGGCGATCTCGACGGAGTACCAGCCGGTCAGCCGGCTGCCGAGATAGGGGAGACCGATCGCGGCGACCGCGCAGACGAGACCGAAGACCAGGACCCATCGCCCGACCCAGCCGACGACCTTGTGGTGTCGGGGATGCGCGAGGGCACCGACGGTCAGGAGCACGACCGCGACGAGCGTCAACAACCCGAGCCGGTCGAACAGGGCGGTCGCGGCGGTGAGGTCCGGAAGGGAGTCGGGCTCGATTCCCCACAACACCGAATCGACCGGAGCGATCGCGGCGAGACGGGGCGAGTCCCGTTCGATCACGGCGAGAACGGCGGATGTGAGGGGCCGGAGGTCGATCGATGACGGGTCCCGCTCGATCACGATTCGGGAGTGCAGGTCGGTGACCAGGGCCCGGAGCTCGTCGCGAACGGTCGGGTCGTCGAGAATGAACGGGGCGAGCCGACGCGCTTCTTCGTTGACATCGAGATCGTACGCGGCGGCGACGGCGACCAGCTCCTCGCCGACGAGATCCTGCTCGATCGCGGTGGCGGCCCGGGTCTCGAGATCGATGCGGGCCCCCGGATCGTCGAGGGTGGCCTCCAACGCGTCGAGGATCGGCTCGGGGTCGAGAACGAGGAGTCGGAGCCCGGCGAGGGCCGCGGCGAGGCTGAGGGCCACCAGACCCACGACCACACAACCACCGGCGAGCAGGGAGCGAGCTCGACTGATCCGCGGGACCGGTGGTCGGCGTGGGGGGCGGACGGGGCTGTCGAGATACACGCTTCCGGTCGGCTGCAGCATCGGTTCACCTCCCTTCATTTCCTTCGGCATCCCTTTCTTCGGACCACTCGGCTCAGAGGTGTAGAGGAAGGTGGCAGCCGGCAGGGGGCCGAACGGCCCAACTTCTCGACGCCTCTGGGTCGGACGGCCCATCTCCGATGCGCGAAACTCCGACGGGAGACACCGCGGATGGCCGCGTGACGAGACGACAGGGGCCCGAGATGAGCGAGAAGAACCGAGCTGAGCTCGACGGTGGAGACATCCGGAGACGGCACGATCGCGCCGACTTGGTCGGGCCGATCGGCGACTGACGTGACCCCGGATCTCGACGAGCTGATCGCTCCGGCACACACCGCGGTCGTGACGATGGAGCTGCAACGAGGCGTGGTCGGCGACCTCGCGGCGCTGCCCGATCTGCGAGCCGCGGCCGAGTCGGTCGGCCTGCCCGGCAACGCCGGTCGGCTGTGTCGTGCCGCGCGCGGCGCGGGGGCCCGGGTGGTCCACTGCAACGCGGTGTTTCGGGCCGACCGGCAGGGGTCGGCGCAGAACTGCCGGATGCTCGCCGCGTCGATGAAGCTCGTGGGCGAACTGCTCGACGAGGGCAGGCCGGGGACCGAGAACATCGCGGAGCTCGACGTGCAGCGGTCGGATCTCGTCGTCGAGCGATCCCATGGGCTCACCCCGTTCGTCGCCACCGAGCTCGACCAGGTTCTGCGCAACATGGGTGTTCGCACGATCGTGGTCGCCGGGAACTCTCTGAACGTGGGAGTGACCGGTCTGGTGTTGTGCGCGGTCGATCTCGGCTATCAGGTCGTGGTCGCCTCCGATGCCGTGGTCGGCGTCCCGATCGACTACGGCCGAAGTGTCATGACGAACACGATCTCGTTGCTGGCAACTGTCGTCTCGACCGACGATCTCGTGGCAGTGTGGAGCTGATGCAGACTCTCGAATCATCACCGTCGAGCCGGGTTCGGATCCACTGGATTCGCCGCCCGGCGTGGGACGTCGCCATGGCGCTCTCGTGGATCCCGTTCGCCGCGCTGGCCTTGGCCTGGGGGGATGACCCCACCCGGCTGAGATGGCTGGTCGGGGCGACACTCATCTTCTCGGTTTCCCATCAGCCCCTGACGATGCCGCTCGTCTACGCCGACCCCCACGTCATGAACTCCCGACCGCGGATCTTTCGTGTGACGCCGTTCCTGTTCATCGGGTTGGTCCTCATCGGGCTCCAGCTCAACCCGCTGGTGATCGCCGCGGTTGCCGGTGTGTGGAACGCCGGCCACACCCTCCAGCAGCGCTACGGGATCACCCGCATCTACGGCCGAAAGGTCGGCCAGGGTGACGGCACGGTCGAGCACCGGCTGTTGTGGTCGATGTTGACCCTGGCACTCGTCGTGGCCGCGGCCGACGCCGGCACTCCGGCGCGGATCGCATCGGCCGGTTTGGGAAGTCGGAACCAAAGGGGCCTCGATCTGTTGACCGACGCGGCCCCGGTGGCGCGCTATCTGGTTCCGGTGGTGGTCGCCGTGGTCGGCTGGCTGGTGGTGCGGTGGATCCGTGATGAGCGGGCCGCGACAGCGGTGAACCCGGCCAAGTGGTTCTATCTCGGCTCCACGGCCGGTCTCATCGGCTTGACCCTGGTGTCGCCGCTCGCCGGGTTCGTCGGCTATGTCGGCTCCCATGCCGCCGAGTACTACCTGATCGTCCACAACCACCTCGCCGATCGCTATCCCGACGAGAGGATCGATGGCGGCGCGCCGCTGGGTCGGGCGGTGCGCAGTCGGCCGGGGCCGCTGGGTCTGATGGCCATGTACACCCTCGCCGTCTCCGCCCTCATCTGGGTGACGTGGAACTTCGGGAGCTACGACGTGTACGCCTTCGTCTTCTTGACGCTCGGTGGGCTCCATCTCTTCTACGACGGCCTCATCTGGAAGCTGCGTCGGCCCGAGGTCGCCCGAGGGTTCCAGATCCCCGCGGCGTCCTGATCCTCGGTGGATCGTCTCCCAGTCGAGATCGACGACGTGCGCGCGGCAGCGGCGCGACTGTCCGGGGTCGTCCGCGCCACGCCTGTCCTCACGAGCCGGACCCTCGACGAGCGGGTCGGTGGGTCGGTCTTCTTGAAGGCGGAGTGCTTCCAGCGCACCGGATCGTTCAAGTTGCGGGGGGCGTTCCACGCGGTGGCGTCGCTTCGGCCCGAGATCAGAGCCGGCGGGGTGATCGCCTTCTCGTCGGGGAATCACGCGCAAGGGCTCGCGCGGGCCGCGCAGCTCCACGGCGTCGGCGCGACGATCGTGATGCCCACGGACGCGCCGGCGGTCAAGCGGGCCGCCGCCGAGGGGTACGGCGCGGTGATCGTCGACTACGACCGCTACACCGAGGACCGCGAGGAGGTCGGTCGTCGGGTGCTCGCCGAACGAGGTGGCACGCTGATCCCGCCGTTCGACCACGCCGATGTGATCGCCGGTCAGGGCACGGTCGCCCTCGAGCTCATCGAGGAGGTCGGGCCGCTCGACGTCCTCGTCGTGTGCGTCGGCGGTGGTGGTCTGATCTCGGGGTGTGCGACCGCGGCGAAGGCGACGGGTGACGTCACCGTGATCGGGGTGGAGCCGTCGACGGGCGACGATGCCCGACGGTCGTTGGAGGAGGGACGGATCGTCACCATCGACACGCCGGAGACGATCGCCGACGGCCAGCAGACGACGTCGATCGGCGCGCTCACCTTCGCGGTGATGCGGGAACGGGTCGACGAGATCGTCGTCGTCACCGACGAGGAGATCCGGACAACGATGCGGTTTCTCTTCGAACGGCTCAACGTCGTCGTCGAACCGAGTGGCGCGAGCGCGCTGGCCGCCGTGATGGCCGGCCGGGTCGACGTCGCCGGTCGCCGGATCGGCGTCACCTTGTCGGGCGGCAACGTGGGTCTCGACCAGTTCTTCGAGATCCTCGGTGGCGCCCCCTGACGGGTTCAGCCGACGAGCACGGTGTCGGTGTCGGTGCCGCTGCGCAGCACCTTTCCGGGGAGCGCCTCGGTCGCGGCGCCGTCGATGACGGTGGTGACACCGTTGACGATGACCCGCTTGATGCCGGTCGCCTCGGAGTAGAGGCGACGACTGTCCCCGGGCAGGTCGAACACCAAGGCGACATCGGTCGCCCCGATCGTGTCGGCGTCGAACAGCACGATGTCCGCGAAGAATCCCTCTTCGATCCGGCCGCGATCGCGCAGGCCGAAGAGGCGGGCCGGAACGTCGGTGAGGTGCCGAATGGCGTTCTCGATCGTGGTGAGCTTGCGGCCGCGGAGGCAGTCGTCGAGCCAGGCGGCGGTGTAGGGGGCGCCGGCCATGCGGTCGAGATGGGCGCCGGCATCGGACCCGCCGATCATCACCGCGTCGTGCTCCCAGGCCTGGGCCCGCAGCCGCCAGCTCTCGGGATCGTCGTCGGTGGGCAGCGGCCACCACACGGTCCGCAGATCGTCCTCGAGCGCGATCTCCACCATCGTGTGGAAGGCCCGCCGGCCGCGTTCGCGGGCGATGTCGCCGAGGCGGCGCCCCTTGAGCCCTTCGTTGGCTTCGCTGTAGGTGTCGCCCACGAGATAGTCGTCCCAGCCGGTGAGGCGGCTGAACACCCCGGCTTCCGGGAGCGCGGCCTGGTTCTCGAGCCAGGTCACCACGTCGAGCTCGCGCAGCTTCTCCATGCGTTCGTCGATGTCGAGATCGAAGATCGTCTTCCACTCGGGCAGCTGGTGCAGGGCGCAGAAGGTGCCCAGGCTCATGTTCATCCCGACGAGGATGGGCATCGTCAACGCCACGACCCGGGCCCCCTCGCGGTTGGCCTTCTCGCAGGCCGCGATCTGGTTGAGGTAGGCCTCCGGACGGGCCGAGTCGATCGTGAGGACGTTCCAGTTCAGCGGCCGCTTGCCCTCGATCGACATCCTGGTCATCAGTTCGACCTCGTCGTCGTCGAAGCCGTTGAGGCAGCCGTCGGCGACCCATTCGAGCGTCGTGCCGTCGTGTTCGGCGGTCTCTCGGCAGAGCTCGAGGACTTCCTCCTCCGCCGCCCATCGGCTCGGGACGGGGTTGCCGTCCCAGTCGTTGTGGGTGAACGACCGACCGGTGGAGAATCCCATGGCCCCGGCCTCGATCGACTCCTTCAGCAGGCGGCGCATCTGCGCGACCTGCGCGGCGTCGGCCTCATGGCCGACCGCGTCGTCCTTCATGACGACTCGGCGCAACGCGCAGTGCCCGACGAGGAAACCGACGTTGATGGCGGTGCCGTTGTCGCTGACCCGATCGAGGTACTCCCCGAAGGAGTGCCAGTTCCACGGCACACCCTGGTCGAGCGCTTCGAGGGCCATCCCCTCGACCTTCACCATCATCCGCTTCAGGTATTCGCCGTCGGCGTCGTCGCCGAGCGGTGCCAGGCTGAAACCGCAGTTCCCCGCGACCATGCTCGTCACACCGAACAGGTTCGACGGCGTCGCCCGGGGATCCCAGAAGATCTGGGCGTCGTAGTGGGTGTGCGGGTCGATGAAGCCGGGGCAGACGATGAGCCCGGTGGCGTCGATCGTCTCGGTGGCCTCCTCGGTGACGTCGCCGATCGCGACCGCTCGGCCGTCGCGGACCCCGACATCGGCTGCGACAGCCGGCGCGCCGGTCCCGTCGACGACGGATCCACCCTTGATGAGCATGTCGAGCATTGGCCGTCCTCCCGATGGCGTCGGGCCCATCGTAAAGCGTCGGGCCGGTTTCTGACGAGTCGTCAGATAGCGGATCGGGAGGTGAGCTGCGAGGCTCTCGGACCATGAGCGAACGGATCGATGCCCATCTCGCCGCCCTGTCCCTCGAGGAGAAGGTCGACCTGGTCACCGGCCTCGACATGTGGCACACCCGCCCCAACGAGCGGCGGGGCATCCCGAAGCTGAAGGTCACCGACGGCCCCAACGGCGCGCGCGGCAACGGCTTGATGGGCACGGGTGTGGCGACGGCCTGCATCCCGTCGGGGGCGGCGTTGGGGGCGACCTGGGACCCCGACCTCGTCGAGGCGCTCGGCGTGCTCCTGGGCGAGGAGGCGCGAGCGAAGCGCGCCCATGTGCTGCTGGCCCCGACCGTGAACCTGCACCGTTCACCGAAGGGCGGCCGCAACTTCGAGTGCTACAGCGAAGACCCGATCCTGACGGGACGACTGGCGGCCGCGTTCGTTCGAGGGGTGCAGTCGACCGGGGTGGCGACGACGACAAAGCACTTCGTGGGCAACGACTCGGAGTTCGAACGCAACACGATCGACACCCGGGTCGACGAACGCACCCTTCGGGAGTCGCCTCTGGTCCCGTTCGAGCATGTCGTGAAGGACGCCGACGCGTGGGGGTTGATGACCGCCTACAACCGCCTCAACGGCACCTTCTGCTCCGAGAACGAGTGGCTCTTGTCCACCGTGTTGCGAGATGAATGGGGGTTCGACGGATTCGTCGTGACCGACTGGTTCGCGGCGCGTTCCACCGCGGCGACGGCCAACGCGGGTCTGAGCCTCGAGATGCCCGGCGCCGGCCGGTTCTACGGCGAGGCGCTCGTCGGCGCGGTCGAGGCCGGAGAGGTCGAGGTCGAGGCGCTCGATCGCATCGCGGCCGACATGTTGCGGTTGATGGAACGAACCGGCGCCTTCGACGGCGACGGCGACTTCACCGAGCGGACGCTCGACCGCCCGGCCGACCGGGCCCTGATCCGCGCCGCGGCCGCAGCCGGATCCGTCCTGTTGCGAAACGACGGCATTCTCCCCCTCGACGCCGGCACCCTCACGAAGGTCGCCGTGATCGGCCCCAACGCGCGCAACGCCAAGGTGATGGGCGGCGGATCGGCCAAGGTCAACGCGTACCGCACGATCTCCCCGTTCGATGCGCTCGTCGAGCGTCTGCCCGACGCGGAGGTGTCGTGGGAACAAGGCAGCGACATCGACCGGACCACCCCGGCGCTCCGCCGCCCGCGGGTCACCGGCCCGGTGACGATCGAGTTCTTCAATGGATACGAACCCGAGGGCGATCCGGTTCGGCGGGCGACGCGCGACGAGGTCGATCTCCTGGCTTTCGGCGCCCCGGCACCGGGCGTGTCCGCCGACGCCTATTCGGTCCGGTTGCGCTGCGAGGTCGTGCCGAGCGTGTCGGGACCACACGAGTTCCGTCTCGTCCAGAGCGGTCGGGCCGTCGTTCGGGTCGACGGTGCCGTCGTCATCGATGCGACCGAGGGGGAGTACGAACGGGGAGGCGCCTTCTTCGGCATGGGCAGCGTCGAGATCCCGGGCCCGGTCGAGCTCGAGGCCGGAACCCCGATCGAGGTCGCGGTGGAGTTCTCCAACCGGGATGCGGTGCTGCTCACCGGGTTCAGGCTCGGCTTGGTGTCGCTCGGCGAGGAGGACCTTCTCGGCCGCGCGGTGGCGCTCGCGGCCGACGCCGACCTCGCCGTCGTCGTCGTCGGCACCAACGACGACTGGGAGACCGAAGGGCGCGACCGCGACCTCTGGGAGCTTCCCGGGGATCAGCCGGAGCTGATCCGGCGGGTCGCCGCGGCGAACGCCCGCACCGTCGTCGTCCTCAACGTCGGCGCGCCCCACGACCTGAGTTAGATCGACGAACCGGCCGCGGTGCTGAGCGTCGGCTTCGGTGGGCAAGAGCTCGGCGACGCGGTCGTCGACATGCTGCTCGGCGATGTCGAGCCGAGTGGCCGGGCCCCCACGACGGTCGGCGCCCGCTACGAGCACTTCGGGGCATATCCCAACTATCCGGGCGAGAACAGCGTGGTCCGCTACGGCGAAGGTCTTTTCACCGGCCATCGGTTCCACGACGCCATCGGCCTCGAGCCGGCGGTGCCGTTCGGATACGGCCTGTCCTACACGTCGTTCGACATCGGCGAGCCGCGAGCGGTCGCGGCCGCCGCGACCGGCGCCACGGTCACGGTCGCCGTCGACGTGAGGAACACCGGTGCCCGGACGGGGTCAGAAGTCGTGCAACTGTATGTGGAACCGGTCGATCCGGCCGTGCAGCGGCCGCTCCGGGAGTTGAAGGCCTTTCGCAAGGTCACGCTCGCGCCGGGCGCCGTCGAGACGGTGACCCTCGATCTCGAACCGCGGGCGTTCGCCTATTTCGACGTCGGGGATCCGGACTGGGCCGAGCTCCAGGCCGGTCTGCCGGTGCCGGCCGACGGTGCCGGCCGACACCGAAGCGAAGCCGGTTGGTACGTGGACCCCGGCGACTATCGCCTCGTCGTGGGTCGCTCCTCGCGCGACATCGTCGCCGAGATCACCGTGACACTGGAAGGTGACGCCGTTCGGTTGCCGTCGTGATCAGACCGCGGTGAATCCGATCAGGTTGTGGGTGACGAGGGCGTCGCCGGCGCCCCGGTCGAGAAGCTTGACGACGGCCATGTGTGCGCCGATGGGCTCGACCACCGCCTCGAACGGTCCGACTCTGCCCATGGTGATGTAGCGAACGTCGAAGCTGGTGACGACCAGGTTCTCACCGGTCGCCGACTCCAGCGCGCGCTGGGCCGCGAGCTCGGCCAGCAGGGAGGCCACGCCGCCCTGCAGGATGCCGGCCGGGTTGAGCAGCTCGGGCCGGTGGGCGACCGAGAGCCCCCGCTCGGTGACCGTCGGCGCGAGCAACACGTCGAGCGGGGCATCGGGGGGTGTCCACTGGTCCATCGAGTCCTCGGGGAAGTCCGGGCGAGGCGGATCCTGGGGCTGGCGGGGCAGGCGGATGAACGTCGACACGCCCGTCGCCGAGGAGGCACCGGTGTGGTCGGTCATGGGGAGGTCGATGGAGATCGTCCGGCCGGCCCGCTGCACGACGGGAGCTCCCGAGATGCGATCGGTCACCGTGGGGTCGCGACGAACACCGATGTCGACGGTGAAGGTCCAGTCGTCGTCGGCGCACTGCTCGGCGGCCCAGCCGGCCCCGATGTCGACCATCATCACCAGCACACAACCGCGGACGAAACCGTGGGCGCACACCTCGGGTGACACATGAACCCAGCAGTCGATGCCCGAGCCCCGCCGCCGCATGTGGGCGCCCATCTGTGAAGGAACGGATCGTTCGCCCGCGGGAAGGTCGGTCATCGCCGCGAGAAGATAGCGGGTTCGCGAATCGGGCCCTCACCGGCGGTCCCGGGGCCGCCGGGAACGAACAGGCGACGGCCGGCGTTTCTCCGACATAGGGTCGAGTCGGCCGACCGCGTCGGTTGTCGTCGACACCACCACCGAGGAGTCACGAATGTTGTTCGGCAGAGACAAACAGAAGATGCCCGAGCCGGCGGATGCCCTTCCGGGTCGGCCCGATCCGTTGCCGGTGCAAGACGCCCATCTCGTCTTGGGCACCCCCCTCGTCGGGCCCTACCCCGACCACACGGAGCGGGCCATGTTCGGCCTCGGCTGCTTTTGGGGGGCCGAACGCTTCTTCTGGCAACTCGACGGTGTCCACACCACGGCCGTCGGGTACGCGGGCGGCTACACGCCGAACCCGCTCTACGAAGAGGTTTGCAGCGGGCTCACCGGCCACAACGAGGTGGTGCTCGTCGTCTTCGATCCCTCGGTCATCTCCTATGAGCAGCTGCTGAAGGTGTTCTGGGAGGTGCACGATCCGACCCAGTTCATGCGCCAGCACAACGACATCGGAACCCAGTACCGCAGCGAGATCTACGTGTTCTCCGACGAGCAGCGGGAGGCGGCGGGCGCGAGCCTGGCCCGCTACCAGGCGGCCCTGTCCGAGGGAGGCTTCGGGGAGATCGTCACGACGATCGTCGACGCGCCGACCTTCTACTTCGCGGAGGAGTACCACCAGCAGTACCTCCACCGGAACCCCGGGGGCTACTGCAACCACGGCGTCTGCCAGGTGCGCTACGACCCGGCCACCGCCTGACCGGCCCGGATCGTCGCGACCCGGCGACGACGTCCGCTCAGATGGAGTGACCGGGGAAGCCGGGTCCTTCGTGGTCGGCGCCGCTCATGTCGGCGTTGAGCCTTGCCTTGCTCATGAGCTCCTGCATGACCGGGCCCATGTCCTCGGGATCATCGGTCTGGGTGGCGACGGGGCCGAGATGCCAGCCCTCGGCGATGCCCAGCTTGGGTCCCCGGATGTCGAACACGCGGCCGGTCACGTTGGCCCCTTCGGGGCTGGCGAGCCAGGTGGTGACGACCGCGATCCACCGGGGCGACATCGCTTCTTTGATCTCGTCGGTCAGGTTCTCCTCGCCGCCCATCAGCGGGATGGTCAGCCGTGAGACGGCGGTCGGCGCGAGACAGTTCACGGTGACGCCGTACTTCACGAGCTCTTGCGCGGCGATGATCGAGAAAGCGGCGATGCCCGCCTTGGCGGCGCCGTAGTTGGTCTGGCCGACGTTGCCGTAGATGCCGGACGGCGATGCGGTGTTGATGATGCGCCCGTAGATCTCCTCACCGGCCTTGGCCTGGGCCCGCCAGTGGGCGGAGGCGTGGTGGGCGGGGCCGAACGTGCCCTTCAGGTGGACCGCCATGATGGCATCCCAGTCGTCCTCGCTCATCGAGAACAGCATCCGGTCGCGCAGGATGCCGGCGTTGTTGACGACGATGTGGATGTCGCCGAACGTGTCGATCGCCTGGTCGATCATCGCCTTGGCCTCGTCGAACTTCGCGACGTTGCCACCGTTGACCACGGCCTTGCCGCCCATGGCCTCGATCTCGGCGACGACCTCCTGGGCCGGGGTGGCGTCGCCACCGGCCCCGTGCTCGTCACCGCCGAGATCGTTGACGACCACCGAGGCGCCGTGCTCGGCCATCATCAGGGCGTGTTCGCGGCCGATTCCGCGGCCGGCGCCGGTGATCAGGGCGACTTTGCCCTCGAGAAGCTTGCTCATGTCCCCTCCCGGGGGGTGTTGGTCTGCCCGCTGCCGCGGGATGTCATATGTGAACGATCGTTAGCGTGCCACGATGGAGCGCGAACGGCTAACCGGGGCGAGATTCAGGGATCGACCCACCCGTTGGCGACGCATCCGTCGAGTCCCTTCGTCTGCTGCATCATGACCGGTGCCGGTAGTCCGGCAGCCGGGCACGACACATGGTCGGGGCCGACGATGTAGTGGCCGATCTCGTGGTTGACGAGATAGCGCCGATAGGTGTCGAGATCCGTGGGCCAGTCGTCGGTCGCGGTCTCCCAACGGAGCAGGTTGAGCGCGATCCAGCCGTTGCGGGCGCACGAGAACCGTCCGACGGTCTGCAGTGGGCGACACAAGCCGTCGACGGTGTCCGGCGTGGCGACGACCAGGGTGAACAGCCCGCCCGAGTCGACTAGCCGGAACCCGGCCCCGCGGCCGCGCCAGCCTCGGGAGTCGGTCAGGGTCGCGGTCACGAAGTCGGTCAGCTCGTCGAGGTCGACGCCGGCCCCGTCCTCGATCGCGATCGTGAGCTCGATCATCGGCGAACCGTCGATCTCGAACGTGATGTCGGTCGCCGGGCGGAACTCCCCGCTGCCGCGGCGGGGCAGCGACGCGGCGTCGACGGTGGTCGGGGTGGAGGGGACCGAGCCCGTCGTGGGCGCCACCGACGCGGGTGGCACGGTCGTGGGTGGCACGGTCGTGGGTGCCGACGTGGTCGGTGGCACGGTCGTCGGTGCCACGGTCGTCTCGGTGGTCGGCGGCGAGGTCGTTGCCGCGTCCTCGGGAACGACCGACACCGCGTTTCCGCAGGCGCCGAGTGTCAGGACGAAGGTGATGAGGCGGAGCCGGGGCAGCACGTGGCCCGCCCGACTCAGCGCACCCGCAACAACATGGCGTCGCCCTGGCCGCCACCGCCGCACAGCGCCGCCGCCCCGATGCCGCCGCCCCGACGCCGGAGCTCGTAGGCGAGGGTGATCGCCAACCGGGTCCCGCTCATCCCGATGGGATGGCCGAGCGCGATCGCCCCGCCGTTGACGTTCACGATGTCGTCGGGGAGTCCGAGGTCGGCCATCGAGGCGATCGACACCGCCGCGAAGGCCTCGTTGAACTCGAAGAGGTCGACCTCGCCCAATTGCAGCCCGGCCCGTTCGAGGGCACGTTGCGTCGACCGGCTCGGCTGGGTCAACAAGCTCGTGTCGGGTCCGGCGACCTCGCCGTAGCCGACGATCTCGGCCAGCGGCTCGACCCCCAGATGGTCGGCCATCGCCCGGGAGGTCACGACGACGGCTGCGCCGCCGTCGGAGAGCTGTGAGGCGTTCCCGGCCGTGATGGCGCCGCCGTCGGCGAACGCGGCCCGCAGCTCACCGAGGGCGGCGGCGGTCGTCCCGACCCTGATCCCCTCGTCGTCGGCCATGACGAGGGGGTCGCCGTGGCGTCGAGGAATCTCCACGGGGACGATCTCCTCGGCCAGGAGGCCGTCTTTTCGGGCCCGGGCCGCCCGCTCGTGGGACTGGGCCGAGACACGATCCATCGCCTCACGACCGATACCGGCCGCGGCCGCGTCCTTCTCGGTGGACGCGCCCATCAGCACCGACTCGAACGAGCAGAACAGGCCGTCGTGGGTGAGGGCGTCGGGCATCGTGGCGTCGCCGTAGCCGTAGCCGCCACGGGCCCGCGGCAGCAGGTAGGGCGCGTTGGTCATCGACTCCATGCCGCCGGCGACCACGATCTCGGCTTCGCCGAGCGCGATCAGCCGGTGGGCCTGTTGAATGGCGTTGAGTCCCGACGGGCAGGCCTTGTTGAGGGCGGTGGAGGGCACCCGCAGCGGAATGCCACCGGCAACCGCGGCCTGGCGGGCCGGCACCTGGCCGGCCCCGGCCATCACGACCTGGCCCATGTAGACGTAGTCGACTTGTTCGCCATCGAGACCGGCCCGATCGAGGGCGGCGGCGATGGCCAGACCGCCGAGCGCGGTGGCGCGCAGATCGGAGAGGCCACCGTTGAACCTGCCGATCGGGGTGCGAGCGCCGGTGAGGATGACGGTTTCGGTCACGGGATCTCCTGGGAAGACTCGGTGACCGAGGGTACCCGCGTGGGCTGGACCCTTCGACGCCCGCCGCGCTCAGGCGGCGGACGGGACCCGCAACAGCAGCTTCATGATGTCGTTGGCGAAGTCGGTGGCCCGGTGGTCGGAGGGAAGGTCGAACTGGACGACCGACCAATCGGCGAACGTGAACCGCAACTTGGCGAGCGCGATGCGAGCGGGGACGATGTCGACGGTGTGGACGGCACCGAGCGAGTCCGATCCGCCGACCGTGATCTCGTTGCCGATCCGGCTCTTGTTGCACCACAGGACGCGGCGATCGGTGATGACGACGAGGTTGGTGCTCTTCGGCATCGAACCGTCGCCGGTCATCGCACCCTGGGAGGCGCTGGCGAACACCGAGGGGCCGAGCAGGGCGAGGGTGGTCTCGTAGGCTCGGTCCTCGACCTTGCCGTTGGCGACGACCGGGCGGAACGCTTCGACCCGTTCCCCGGGCTCGAGTACCGATTGCAGTGCCTGTTCGATCTGGTCCCGAGTGCTCATCGTCTCGTCCTTTGTGCCGTCCGTGGTGAGGGTGGGTAACGCTGCTCGTACCTTCGGCGCCGAACATGAGGGTCTTCGCGACAAGGGGTCGAACGATTCACGAATGCGGGCAAAACTGAATCGTCGGACCCATCAACGTGGGGGCAAGAGGGGCGAGAGCGATGCCCAGTCGGCAATTCCACAGCCATCGCGGCGGGCCACCTCAGTGTCGACCGGGACACCGTCGATCGTGCCGGTGAACGTCGCGATCTCCGGTCCACCGAACTGCATGGTGCAGACCTGATCGTCGGGAACGCCGTTCACGAGGCGATCCCTCGCCGGCGACTCGTCGAGCGCGAGGCACAGCGACTCGGCCGTGGCGGAGACCTCACCGCTCACGGTGGCAGTGTCGCCGAGACAGGCCAACCGGTACCCGGCGGGGTCCGTGTCCGGGTCAAGTTGCACCGTCACCGTCAGATCGGCGATCGGGTAGGGGCCGGCCCCGAGGGGCGGCTCGCCTCCGGGGGCAGTCCCGTTGTCGGGGGTGGACCCGTTGTCGGGGCGCTCGCCCACCGAGGTGTCCGTTCCGGTGTCGTTGCCGCACGCGGCCGCGACGAGCGCGAGGGCGACGATGATGACGACGAGTGGGTGGCGCATGGGGGATCTCCTGTCCGGGTCTCTCGCATTTCGACGACGCGCGACGAGGTTCGGTTCCCGACGGATCGGGTGTCGGTCGAGGCGGTCGCCGGGTGCGGGCCGTGGCGCGATGCGCGAGAACGATGTTCGCGATCCGTCGAGGTGACCGTCAGCGGGTCTCGGCGCCCCGGTGGCGGGCCGTCGCCCGGCGGGCCGCGTCGATGAGGTCGTCGTCGTGGTGGCCGGCTCCCGAGGTGGCGAATCCCGGCGACGCCCACACGCCGATCCCGTCCCGGTCGGTGAACGCCGATCGTACCTGTTCGACGCGTCTGCCGAGACGGTCCGCATCGACACAGTCGAGGAGGACGACGAGCTCGTTGTCCGCGATGCGGGCGACGATCGCGTCGTCGGCCGCGGCGGTGCGGAGCCGACGGGTCGCGGCGGCGAGCTCACGATTGGTGATCCCGTCACCGTGGTTGCCATGGATCTCCGAAGGCCCGACGATCTCGAAGTGGACGGCGGCCCGGTACCGGTCCCGGGGCCGACCGGCCAGCCACCGATCGGCGGCGAGCGCCGTCGACGCACCGGAGAGCGGGTCGATCGCGTTCCATTCGAGTCGGTCGGCGTGGAGGTGGGCGGCGGCCTGCCGGGCGATGATCTCGAGGGCCCGTCGTTCGTCGGAGAAGAGCGGTCGAGGCCGCGTGTCGAGAACACAGAGGGCGCCGACGTTCAGTCCCTCGTCGACGACGATCGGAACGCCGGCGTAGAAACGGATCTCCGGTGCGCCGACGACGAAGGGGTTGTCGACGAAGCGCGGGTCGAGGTTGGTGTCGGGCACGACGAGCGTCTCGGAGCCGGCGATCGTGTGGCCACAAAACGATGTGTCCCGTGGTGTCTCGATCAGGTCGAGATCGATCGTCGACTTGAACCACTGGCGATCGTGGTCGATGAGCGACAGGGCGGCCATGGGGGCATGGCAGGTCCAGGCGGCGAGCTCGACGAGCTCGTCGAACTCGGGTTCGGGTCGGGTGTCGAGGGCATGAAGCGACTGCACGGAGGCGAGTCGGGCCGTTTCGTCCTCGATGACGGGCGGCGATGTCATCGGTTCTCCGATCGGCTCGTCGTCGAGAGAACTGAGCGCTTCCCGACGCTCACCAGCCCCGGGCGGCCCATTCGTCGAGATGGGGGGATTCCGCCCCGATGGTGGTGTCGTCGCCGTGCCCGGGCAAGACGATCGTGTCGGGATCGAATCTCCGGAACATTCGCGTCTCGATGCTCTCGAGGATCGTCGCGAAGTCGCCGCCCTCGTACCCCGTGGCCCCCGGTCCGCCCGGGAAGAGGGTGTCGCCGGTGAACAGCAGCGGGGTGCCATCGACGCTGAACGACATCGATCCCGGCGTGTGGCCGGGCGTGTGGTGGGTGTGGAGGCGAAGTCGGCCGACCTCGATCTCCGAATCGTCCTCGAGGAGGTAGTCGTAGCTGGGGAGCATGGCTGCGTCCTCGGCGGTCACCCCGACGCGATATCCGGCCTCCCGTATGGCCGGAACGGCCTGGATGTGGTCCCAGTGCCCGTGGGTCTCGAGCACGGTGCGGACGTCGAGCGCCTCGCACAGCTCGAGGAGTCGGTCGTGCTCGTTGGCCGCGTCGAGCAGCACGCCCTCGCCGGTCTCACGGCAACGGATCACGAAGACGTTGTTGTCCATCGGGCCCACGACGATCCGGTGGACTTCCACCCTTGCATCTTTCCAGTGCAGCGTCATCGCGCCAGCGTAGGTCAGGCCGCCGGCTCAGGCGGCGGGTTCGTCCTCGACGATCCGAACCTCTCCCCGGGGCACACCGGGATCGCCGCAGATCCAGCACGCGTCGCCCAGCACGCCCCGCCACGCCACGTCGCAGCGGCCGCAGCACAACGGATGGTCCGGTCCGGTAACCGTGGCGTCACGAGCGGGCATCTCGTTCACGGAGTCACCCTATGCATCTCCCCGACACGGACGGGGTGATGCCCGTCGACCGGGGCCGGGTGATGTGAGGCCCCGCGCGCCGCCGTAGCCTCGGCGGAGCCCGCCGGCGAATGCCGGTGGAGCCCGATGAGAGGAAGTTCCATGGCTACCCCGTGCCCCAACGCCGACGGTTCCAGCCCCCAGACGCGTGAGTTCACCGAGGCTCCCGAGATGTGCATCGATCCGTCGAAGCGCTACACCGCGACTTTGACGACATCGCTCGGGGAGATGGTGGTGGCCCTCGACGCGGCCGGCGCGCCCCGAACGGTCAACAACTTCGTCACGTTGGCCCGCTACCACTACTACGACGGCATCATCTTCCACCGCATCATCAACGGGTTCATGTGTCAGGGTGGCGATCCGACCGGTACGGGACGGGGCGGCCCCGGTTACAAGTTCGACGACGAGCTCCCGGCGGCGGGCCGTTACGAGATCGGATCGCTGGCCATGGCCAACGCCGGTCCCAACACCAACGGAAGCCAGTTCTTCATCATCTCTGGTTCGAGCGGTGTCGGTCTCCCGCCGCAGTACTCGCTGTTCGGCAAGGTCGTGAAGGGCCTCGAGGTCGTCGACGAGATGCAGCGGGTCGAGACCGATCGTGATGATCGCCCCCGGACCGAGGTCGTCATCGAGTCGGTGACGATCGAGGAAGCCGACTGAGATGACCGTGACGCTCCTCGGCGTGGTCGGGGCCGGTTCGATGGGCAGCGGCATCATCGAGGTGGCGGCCAAGGCCGGCGTCGCGGTGCTGGCCCGCGACATCGACGCCGCCGCGATCTCCGCGGGGGCACGGCGCATCGACGAGTCCCTCGACGCGGCGGTGCAGCGGGGCAAGCTCGACGACCGGGCCCGTGATCTCGCCCGGGGCCGGATCGAGTTCACGACCGACCTCGCCGACCTGGCGCGCTGTGAACTGGTGATCGAGGCCGCACCGGAGCTTCTCGAGCTGAAGCGCTCGATCTTCGCGGCGCTCGACGAGGTTCTCGGCCCCGACGCGATTCTCGCGACGAACACGTCGTCGATCCCGGTCATCGACATCGCGATGGAGACGGGGCGACCCGAGCGGGTCTGCGGGATGCACTTCTTCAACCCGGCGACCGTGATGAAGCTCGTCGAGGTCGTCGCGACGCAGCGAACCGCGCCGGAGGTGGTCGACGCCGCCGCCGGCTTCGCCGAGGAGGTCCTGGGCAAGCGGGTGGTGCGGTGCAAGGACCGGGCCGGGTTCGTGGTCAACGCCTTGCTGGTCCCGTTCCTGTGCCAGGCGATCGCGATGTTCGAGGCCGGCCATGCGACGGCGGAGGACATCGACGACGCGATGAAGCTCGGTGCCGGTCATCCGATGGGGCCGCTGGCGCTGTGTGACCTGATCGGGCTCGACATCATGTTGTGGAGCGCCGAGTCGCTCCATGCCGAATACGGCGAACGGTTCCTCGCCCCGCCGCCACTGCTTCGACGCATGGTCGCGGCCGGCCAGCTCGGCCGAAAGTCCGGGACCGGCTTCTACGACTACTGAAGTTGGTCGGCGCCCGAACGGGTCCGGTCTCGACGGAGGTTGACCGTGGCCGAGTAGGGCGCGGTGGGCATCGGCGGCGGAACGGTCCGCGGCAGCGTGGCGGAGAATCGGATGGCGCCCGCCGTGGCGATCGCGACGACGGCGATGCCGGCGGCGATCACGAAGACCATGAGGAAGCGTTGCGGCGACGAGCCCTCCGTGACCAGGGCCGACAGCAGGCTGATCCCGGCGGCGGCGCCGATCTGGCCGGTCATGTTCAACATGCCGGTGCCGACGCCGAGGTCGCGGTCGCCGACCGCGTCGGTGAGTGCCGCGATGATCGGAGGGCGGGCGATCCCGCTGCCGGTTCCGGCGAACGCCACACCGGCGATGACGAACCCGATCCATTGGTTCACGGCGCCGAGCCCGACGAGGGTCAAGCCGAGGGCGACGGCCGAGCAGCCGGTCGCGACGATCGTTCGGCCCCCGAAGCGGTCGACGAGGGAGCCGGCCAGCCACGCGCCGGCGGCGAACATGAGTGGGCGGGGCAGGATCAGCAAGGAGATGGCCGTCGTGTTGTAGTCGAAGACGGCGCCGAGCATCAGCGACGTGAGAACGAGGCCCGCCATGTAGGGACCGTTCAAGAAGAGTTGGCTCACGAGCGGGAGGGCCACGTTCCGTTCGCGCAGCACCGACAGCTCGATGAGGGGATGGGCGACGCGTCGTTCCCAACGGACGAACGACGTCAGGAACAGCGGGGCCATGAGCAGCCCGCCGAACACCACGGGGTGGTCCCAGCCGAGCGAGGGGGCGCGGTTCAAGGGGATGAGGATCGCGGCGATTCCGACGGCGAGGAAGAATCCGCCGAACACGTCGAAGCTGAGGTCGTGGCGTCGCTCGGTCTCGGGCAGGACCCGCCACGCCGCCAGAACGGCGATCGCCATGCCGATCCCCTGGATGATGAAGAGGGCGCGCCAGCTGGTCGCGTCGATGAGAGGTCCACCGACCACGACCCCGACGGCCGGCGAGGCCGCCCGCACGGCGCTCCACGTGCCGGCCACCGACGTCCGCTGGTGATCGGGGGACGCCTTCATCATGAGGGCGAGGGCGGAAGGACCGGTCGAGGACGAGAAGGCCTGTGCGACGATGCGGGCGCCGATCAACCATGCGGCGTTGGGCGCGGCCGCGGTGGCGAACGACATGACCGCGGCGGCGGTGAAGCCGAGGAGGTACATCCGTCGGTGCCCGTGGAGATCGCCGAGCTTTCCGGCCATCGGCGTGAACACCGCGAAGGCGAGGAGCGGGCCGGCGATCACCCACGTGACGGTGCTGGTCGTCGATCCGAGGTCGTCGGCGATGTCGGGCAACGCCGCGGACAGGACCGTGATCGTGAACGAGCTCGACGCGACCCCGATCAGGGCGACGGCCTGGATGACCCGCGGCGAGAACGGCCGGGTCGGGGGGTCGAGGAAACGCACCAAGAGGAGGGTAGGTGAACGATCGTTCACATCCCCTCGGGTATGACCGCCGTCACCGTCGCAGCTTCCAGGCCGCCGCCTCGGCGCGGGCCTGTACCTCCGCCGGGATCGCGAGATACGCGGCCCGGTGGGCGCGGTGGGTGCGCAGCAGACGCAGGTAGTCGCGCAGATAGCGCCAGAGGAACCTCGCGACGCCGAGCTCGGCGTACTGACGGACGTGGACCAACTCGTGGGCCAGCAGCTCGCGCCGACCGCTTCGGTCGACGTCGGATTGCAGGAGCACGAAACGGCCGATGGTCATTCCCGAGGCACCCGGGGCGAGAAACGGAACCTTGATGATGCGGACCCGCTCGGCGAGCTTGCGGTCGATCAGGTCGTACCCCTCGAGCTCGATGTCGAGGAGAGCTCTCACGAGGGCGGCGCGAACGTGAGCAGAAAGGTGAACGCCTCGGCCGAGGGCCCGCTCTCGGTGAGCTGATGGAGCCGGCGGTCCGCCTCATCGAGTGTGGGGATGTGACCGGCCGGGATCCACCACATCACGAAGTGAGGGCCCGTCCGCTTCTCGAACCATTCGAAGCGGCGGCGCATGTAGTCGACATGGGTGGCGTCGTAGGTGAAAGCCTTCAATGCCTCGACCGATACCCACACCGACATGTTGTTGATGCGTCCGGGATCGCCGGGTGTCTCGATGGCGGTTGCGTTGCCCGACTCGTCCTCCATCCGCCAGATGAACCCGGGGTACGAGTCCGCCCGGGCGTCGACAGGGCCGAGACCGGCGACGAACTCCGCGGTGTCGGGGTGATCGATCGGCACGCGGAGCCGCGCCACGTTGAACTGAGCGAGATGCCAGTCGCTCATGTCCATTCGGCGATCAGGTCGGGGAGGTCACCGAGTCGTTCGAGTCGGGGAACGTCGTGGTCGTGGTCGGCGTGGTCGGCCTCGTGGGCCCAGGTGACGTGGTAGGGGACATGGACACCGCGCGCCCCCAGCTCGATCACCGGCAGCACGTCGGACCGCATGGAGTTGCCGACCATCACGAACTCGTCGGTCGCGATCCCGTGGCGTTCGAGGAGGTTGGCGTAGGTCGCCCGGTTCTTGTCGGCGACGACCTCGATGCGCCAGAAGCGGTCGGCCAGGCCACTCTCGGCGATGCGGGCGTGTTGGGCATGGAGGTCACCCTTGGTGATGAGCATCAGGGTGTGGTGGGCCAGGGCATCGAGCACGTCGGGCACGTCGGACAACAACTCGATGGGCCGGTCGAGAATGGCTCGGCCGAGGTCGAGGATCCGACCGATCCGGTCGCCGGTGATCTCCCCGTCGGAGATCTCGATCGCGGTCTCCGTCATCGAGAGCATGAACGACTTCGCCCCGTAGCCGTAACGCGACAGGTTTCGCATCTCCGTCTCGAACAATCGCCGGTCGACGGCGTCTGCCGATGCCCAGGGGGCCAGGAGCGCCTCGAAGGCTCGATGGGTGTCCGCGAACTGGTCCTCGTTGTGCCAGAGGGTGTCGTCGGCGTCGAAGGCAACGATCATCGACGCGAGCGTAGCCACGGCGCCTGTCCACCGTTGACGGATCCGGCGCCGGTACCGTCGATGCATGGCATCGTGCGCCCGCCCCGGATGTTCCCGTCCCGGCGACGGCGTGCTCTTGGTGCACCGGCTGGATCGGCGGGTCGAGCTCCTGGGCCCGGGCGACCCGGCCGGTGACCGCTACGGCACGCCCCTGTGCGCCGAACACCTCGCCCGCTCATCGCCGCCGTCGGGATGGACCTGCGTCGATCGTCGGACCGACTCCGGCCCCGCCCGACGACTGATCGACCAGGGTCGAGAGGAGCTGCCCCACGAGCTGGGCTCGGCTCGTTCCCCGCTCCTACGCCGAGCCTTCCTCGGGGCCACCGACGGCCTCGCCGGGCTCGAGCGGCTTCATGGTGAGGTCGATCGCGACCCACAACGTCTTCGCCGTGGGATGAAAGATCAGCGGCACCACCACCGCGATGGGGATCATCACCGCGAGCAGCGGTCCCGAACGGAGATCGGGCCACTGGATCGACATGCCGACGATCAAGGTGAGCAGCAGCAGTCCGAACGTCACGATGGTGCTCATCCCGACCGCGCCGGTGAAGTGCCCCGGCTTGCGCTCGAAGTGGAAACCGCAGCGAGGACAATCGTCTCGCAGCGTCACCCATCGGCGGGTCAGCCCGCGCCGTCCGCAGACCGCGCAGGCCCGCGTGGCTCCACGCCACAGGAGCACACCGTTCGGGGGGGTCGGGCGAGCCGTCATCCCTCCGAGCCTAGGGTTCGCCAACTCCGACTGGTCGTTTGAGCTCCATCATCCGGCGGCTCAACATCGGCTTGGCCGCGGTCGCGATCTTGCTCCTCGCGACGCTGGTGTGGCCCGATTCCGCCGGCGACGTCGCCGAGCTCGTCGAGCCCGACCCCGAGCCGCCGTCGAGCGTGCCGGAGGTCCCCACGTCGGTCGCGACGACCTCGACCACCACGACGACCACCACCGAAGCGCCCTACGACGGATGGGTCGATCCGGCGTCGTCGGGGCAGCCCTGGGTCGACACGGTCGACGGGTTGTTGACCTTTCGGGGAAACCCGACCCGCACCTTCTACGGTGTCGGGCCCGTTCCGGTGGCACCGGAGGTTCTCTGGCGGTTCCCCGAGGACGGGCCGATGTGTTCCAACTCGTCGGTGGGAAGCACCGTCGTCAACTGGTGCGGCTCGGGGTGGACCGGTCAGCCGTCGATCTTCGAACGAGACGGCCGCACCTGGGTCGCCGTCGGCGCCTACAGCCGCAACGTGCACTTCCTCGACGCCGACACGGGGGCGAGGATCCTGCCCGACTTCGAGACCGGCGACATCATCAAGGGCTCGGTCACCATCGATCCCGACGGCTTCCCGCTGCTCTACACGGGCAGTCGCGACAACTTCTACCGCGTGATCGCGTTCGATCGCGACGTTCCCGAGGAGCTCTGGGCGCTCGCGGCCACCGACGTGTCGCCCACGAAGTGGAACAACGACTGGGACGGCGCGGGGCTGATCGTCGACGACTATCTGTTCATCGGTGGGGAGAACTCACAGTTCCACATCGTGAAGCTCAACCGTGGCTACGACGTCGACGGGCTGGTGACGGTCGCCCCCGAGCTGGTGTTCAACACGCCCGGGTGGGACGACGAGCTGCTCCAGCTCGTCGGCGGCAACGTCTCCATCGAGAACTCGGTCGCCATCTCGGGAAACGTCGTCTACTTCGCCAACTCGGGAGGTCTCGTCCAGGGCTGGGACATCACCGGGCTCGAAGACGGCGTCGAGCCGACCAGGGTCTTTCGCTACTGGGCCGGCGACGACATCGATGCCTCGCTGGTCATCGACGAGGAGGGGATGATCTACGCGGGCGTCGAGTACGAGCGTGGGAACGCCCGTAGCCGCGAGGTCGGTCAGATCATCAAGCTCGACCCGTCCCGTCCCGACGACCCGCTGATCTGGGGCGTCGACGAGCGGCCGCGGCTCGACTCCGGGGTGTGGGCGACGCCCGGTCTCCACCGCGATCTCCTGATCGTGCCGACCGACACGGGGCGGATTCTCGGACTCGACCGGGCCACCGGCGAGGAACGCTGGTCGAAGCAGTTGGTGGGGGCGACCTGGCAGTCACCGGTCATCGTCGACGACGTGTGGATCCAGGGCGACTGCGCGGGGGTCCTGCGGGGGTTCGACGTGAGCGACACCATGGTCGAACCGCCCCTGCTGTGGGAGGTCGAGCTCGGTGGTTGCATCGAGTCGACGCCCGCGGTGTGGGACGGCCGCATCGTCGTGGGCACCCGGGCCGGTTGGATCTACGCGCTCGGCGACCCGGAGTAGGCCAGCTCTCACCGCCGTTCGGTGACGGTGCTCGTTACGACATAGCTGGTGATGTGGGCCTGGTCGGGGAGCCGGGCCAGCTCGTTGCGAATGACATGGTCGTAGGCGGCGAGATCCTCGACATCGACGCGGACGAGATAGTCGACGTCGCCGGTGACGTGGTGGACCTCGGTGACCGCGTCGAGGGCGGCGAGGCCCGCCTCGAACCCGTCCTGTGCCTCCGGGTCGCCGACCGCGAGGCGCGCGGTGACCCACACGCTGAACCCGCGGCCGATCGCGTCGGGATCGACGATCGCGGTGTAGCCGCGGATCACATGGCGCTCCTCGAGGCGGCGGAGCCGGCGCAGCGTGGGCGACGGGGACAGCCCGACGCGGTCGGCGAGATCGTTCACCGTCAGGCGGCCATCGGCCCGGAGCTCGTCGATGATCCGACGATCGATGCCGTCGAGGAGAGCCATGCGCAGAAGTATGCCAGGGATCCCCACTGATTTAGCAGGATCATGTGAACAACGGCCAGCGTGAGACGGAAACGCAGCCACCCTGCGAGCCGGACCCTTCACAGTGACCGGATGCGCCGGGAACCCAACCCCATCGCCGCGCTGGTCATCGCCGGCACGTGCTACGGATCGTCGTACGCCGCGGTCGGCTTCGTCAGTGGGACGAACCCGATGGTGGTCACCGGTGCCCGGTTCGCGGTGTTCGGCCTGCTCTCGGTGGCCCTTCTCGAGATGTCCGGCGGGCGGCGGGGCCTTCCGTGGCGAACCGCCCTGCTGCACGCCGCCGGCGGTTCCGTCGGGCTCTACCTCGCCGAGGTGACCGCGATCGGGTTGGCCGGCGCCGGACCGACGATCGCGGTGGTGGGATCGATTCCCTTGGTCTACGCCGCGGCCGGTGCGCACCGAGACGGCACGTCACTACGTCCCCTCGTGCCGTCGCTGGCCCTCACCCTCACCTCCCACGTCGTCATCTATCGCAGCGCGCTGGACGCCGGCGACCAGCCACTCGTGCCGCTCGCCGCCGGCCTCGGCATCGCGGCGCTCGGCGTCGCCGGATTCTGTGGCTACGCGCTGCACGCCACCGAACATCTTCGCCGCCGCCCCGACATCTCACCACCGCGTTGGTCCAGCGCCGTGGGCGTCGCCTGCGGCATGTTCTCGATCCCGCTCCTGGTCGTCGGTGGGCTCGGAGGATCCTTCGGGTCTCCCGCACGGGTGGTGGGGGTCGCCGTCTTCCTCGCCGTGATCCCCTCCTGGATCGCCAACACGCTCTGGAACCGTGGCGTCGTGGCGGTGCCTCGTTCGCTGGCCGGCCAACTGCTCGTGTTCGAACCACTCTCGGCCTTCGTGTTCGTGCACCTCGTCGCCCTCGAGCTCCCGACGCCGACGCTGCTCGCCGGCGAGCTCCTGCTCCTCGCCGGCGCCCTTCTCGCGATCCGCGGTGTGGCCGTGTCGGCCCCCGCGTTCTCCGGGTCGAGCCGCTGACGCCCGTCTCGCTACGTGAGAGAGCCCCGTGACGGATGGTCGGCCGTGTCGAAGGCGATCCACACGTCGTCATCGGAGGTCTTCGGAACGGTCACCGCGACACCGATGCGGTTGCCGGCGGGCACGAGCACGTCCACACCGGGCAGGGTGATCGTGAGCAGGCCGAAGGTGCTGCCGAAGTCGGCTTGGCGAAACGTCGACACCGCGGTGCTCAACACCGTGCAGTCCTGCCCCACCGACGGGCACGCGACCAGCGACGCGGTGAGGCTGCTCCGAGAGCTGAGGTCGAAGTCCCGGGCGGCGACCCAGATGTCGAGGCGGGGGGTTCCGACCGCGAAGAAGTCTCCGCTCAGCATCGTCGACCAGAGCTGGACGTCGCGGGGGTCGAGGTCCGGGAGGTTCTCCTTCGATCGCCGGATGGTGCGGCCGGGATCGCTGTCTTGATCGGTGTCGTAGTTCGGCAACGTCGTCGCGTCGGGTGGCCCGCCGAACGGGAGGTTCCACACGGCCGGGCCCTCGCCGGCACTGCCCAGATACACGACGGCGAGGAGGTCGGGCGGCGCGGTGGTCGTCGTCGTCGGCGCCGTGGTCGATGTGGTGGTGGTCGTCGGGGCCGCGGTGGTCGGTGGCGGCGCCGTCGTGGTGGTCGATGTGGTGATCGGGGCCGCGGTGGTGGTCGTCGTCGGCGCCGTGGTGGTCGTCGTGGTCGGTGTGGTGCTCGGTGGTCGAGTGTCGGTCGGGACCCGGGCCGGGGGATCGGGTGGATCGGAAGCGTCGGAGATCCCGTCGGGATCCTCGATCGTCGGGTCCGCTTCGGCGACGATTCGGGCCGCCTCGGCCTCGGGGGCCCGCGGGTCGAACGGGGTGACGACCGAGGACACCGCGACGGTGGCCGCGGCCGCCGTCGACACCGCAGCCGCGGGGAGCTGACCGACCGGAATTCGGGTGAGCGCGGGGAGCTGGGCGAGCCAGCTCAACGGGCCCATGACGAGGCGGAGCCGCCCGATGCCGACGGCCAGGAACGCACGCACGATCTCCTCGTCGAACTGGGATCCGGCGCATCGGGCCAGTTCGGCTCTCGCCTCGGGAACCGAGGTGGGTTCCTTGTAGGAACGGGTCGACGTCATGACATCGAACGCGTCGACCACGGCGACGATCCGGCCGGCTCGGGAGATCTGGGCGCCGGCGAGGCCGCGGGGGTAGCCGCCGCCGTCCCAGCGTTCATGATGGTCGCGCACCGCCCGGGCCCATTCTCCGAGCCACGGCCGCAAAGGAGCGATGAGCTTCCACCCTTCGTCGGGGTGGGTTTTCAGCGTCGTCCACTCCCGCGGGGTCGGCTTTCCCTTCTTGGCGAGGATCGCTGCCGGCACCTTCAGCTTCCCGATGTCGTGGAGCAGCGCCGCCCACTGGAGCTTCGACCGCTCTTGCTCGCCGAGTTTCAGTTCGCGCCCGACCATCTCGGCATAGGCCCGTACCCGTTCGGCGTGGCCCCGGGTGAGTCGATCGTGGCGGCTCAGCTCGGCGACGAGGGTCAGGAGGATCTCGGCGGCCTCCTGGGGGGTTCCGGGGGCGAGCGTGCCGTTCTCGAGATCTCGCTGGAGGCCACGGGTCGTGTTCTGGCGCAGGGCGATCGAGAACCGCGACGGGGCCTCGTCGGGGAAGATGAGGGAGAGCTGGAACAGGGTCGCCAGGGGGAGGAGGCGGCGGGCCAACCGGTCGAGGCCGATCAGGGCGAGGGTGGACACCGCCGACAGCGCGATCCAGCGCAGGACCGCCTCGGCGCGCCCGGTTGGCTCGCCGAGGGCCCGGTTCACCTTCCAGATGACGAGGGTGACGACGACGAAGGGAATGGCGTGCGCGGTGAGCCGGATCGTTCGGCTGAGCCACGGTCGGCCCCGCCAGCGTCGTTCGCCGGTCACGTCACCCACATCGATTCCATCGGCTCGCGACGGGCCGCGATGATGGGCCGGACGGCCGGAATCGGACTGGTGCCGACGGCCCGGGTGGGGGTCAGGCGAGGGGGTCGAACAGGGCGATCAGCTCGTCGAACCAGGCCCGCGGGGTCTCGTAGTCGGCTTCGGGGGTCTTGCCCAGACGGACCACGACGAGATCGGTGGTGGGAACACACGCCACCCGTTGCCATTCGAATCCGCCGGCGTAGAAGCGCCCCCGCCCGTCGGGGACCGTCCACCAGTGGGCGCCGTACTCGCCGCCGTCATCGTCTCGGGACCGAGTGGTCCGTCCGTCGTCGACCCAACTCGAAGAGACGATCCGGTGGCCGTCCCATTCGCCTCCTCGCAGATTGAGGAGCCCGAAGCGAGCCCAGTCCCGGGCGGTGGCGTGGAGGTACGACGAGCCGACGAAGTTGCCGGACTCGTCGAAGGTCGGGTCGGCCGATGTCATCCCGATCGGGGCGAAGAGGTGGTGGTGCATCCACGCCCGGGCCTCGTCGCCCCGCCCGATGAGGTCGCCGACGATGCGGGCGATGAGGTTGGTCGTGCCGCTCGAGTAGTTGAAGACGGTGCCGGGCTCGTGGGCGAGGGGCCGGGCCGCGGTGTAGGCGGCGGGATCGGCGATGCCGGCCCCGAACAGCATGTCGATGCAATGTGACCAGGCCGCGTCGCCGCCGTCGTCGGGAAGCGCGTAGGCCTCGTTGAACTCCAGCCCGTCGACCATGCGCAACATCTGGTGCAGCGTGATGTCACGACGGGGATCGTCGGGATCGGACCACTCGGGAACGTCGGCCGGGGCGTGGGGATCGAGCCGGCCCTGGTCGACGAGGATGCCGACGAGGGTGTGGGTGACCGACTTCGCCATCGACCAGGAGAGCAGAGGCGTGGTCGCGTCGGTCCCGGGGCCGTACCGCTCCACGACGAGGCGGCCGCCGTGGACCACGAGCGTGGCGTGCGACTCGCCGAAGCCGGGATCGGGGTCGGGCCCGAACGCCGCGTCGAGCAGCGCGTCGAGCTTCGCCGCGTCGACCCCCGCGGGGACCGGTCCGGTCGGCCACTTCGTTGTCGGCCATGGCACGTCGGCCGGCTGGGCCGGAAGGGCGATGAGTGGCGCGGGCGGATCGAGAATCGGCATGGCGAGACGCTAACCGCACGTGCTCGCCGCGTCAGCGGGGAAAGAACGTGAACGGCACGAAAACGTTGACGCCGCCCGTGGGGATGCGACGAAGGGCCCCCGTCTCGGTGTCGACGGCGACGATGCTTCCGCGGTTCGTCGTGAACATCGTCGATTCGTCGGGGGCGAAGACGGGGACGCTGAGGAGGTTGTCGATGGTGATGGAGTTGCCCGTTCGGAGATCGACGAGGTCGACCTCGAAGTCGGTCTCGGTTCGTCGGCCGGTCCAGGCGTAGCGGCCCGACGGCGAGAGCACCTCCGTCGCCCCCCGAAAGCCACGCCCGGTGGCAGGCGCCGACACGAGGGCGGCCTCGGCGGCGGCGGCGAGCGGGACGTCTCGGGGGTTCTGCGCCGTGCCGGCCCAGTACGAGCAGTCGTCGGGGGACCGACACTCGCGCCAGGCGACACGACTCGGGCCGGTGGCCAGAAGCTCCCCCGCCGCCCAGTCGACCTCGGCGCCGGACGCGTCGAGCCGCCCGATCCTCCCACCCTTTTCGAAGAAGATGTCGTCGTCGATGACGGTGAAATCGGTGATGCCGACGAGATCGACCTCGACGCCGGTCCAGAGATGGGTCAGCACCGAGTCTCCGACGGTCGGGGTCTGCTCGGTCCAGTAGTTCCCGAGGATGATCTGGCCGCCGGTGCCGTTGGAGATCGGAGGACTGAGGCGCCGGGACTCGCCGCCGGTCAGTTCGTAGATGCCATCGAAGCCGGCGACATGGATGTCCCGGTTGATCACCCTGACCATCCGGAACCCGGATTCGACACCGAGTGATCCGAGCGCTCGCTGGTCGCCGGTGTTGAGGTCGATGGCGGTCACCGTCGAGCCGGAGGTGAACACGAGATCGTGTTGCCAACTGCGACCGAACAGGGGGAAGACCGCGAGGGGGATCTCTTCGTCGACGTCGATGTCGGGCCCGTCCACGATGCCGAGGGGTTCGCCGATCATCGGCTCGGATTCTCGTCCGTCGGTCAGCAGGCGCGTGGAGATGGCGGCGGCGAGGACGAGGACCGCCGCCCCGACGATCCAACTCCACTGCCGCGGCGGCTCGGCGGGGGCGATCGTCGATGACTCGGCCGGCTGTGTTCCGGGTTGTTCCGCTTCGATGATCGTGCCGTCGGGTTCGATGATCTCCACGGTGAGAGCGACGTCGCGACGGTCGCTCTCGCTCATGTCAGCGCCGGCGCCAGATCGGGCCGTCGGGGGTGTCCTCGACGAGGATGCCGCGGGCGGTCAACTCGTCGCGGAGGCGATCGGCCTCGGCGAAGTCCTTCGCTTCCCGCGCCGCGGTGCGGGCGGCGACAAGGGCATCGATCCCGGCGTCGTCGTCATCGTCCGGCGCGTCGTCGGCCCCGCGGTCGCCGACCCGGATGCCGAGGGCGCCGGCGAGGTCGAACACGGTGGCCACGAGGCCGGCGGCCGCCTCGTCCCGGTCGTCGAGGGCGGCGTTGGCGCGGCGCACGGTCTCGAAGATGGTGGCGACGGCTTCAGGGGTTCCCAGATCGTCGTCCATCGCCGCGCGGAACGCGTCGACCGCGGCGGCGTCGGGTTCGGCCCCGGTGATGGACACGCCCGCGGCGGCGGCCTTGCGGGCCATCGCGTCGAAGCGTTCGATCCCGGCCCGGGCCTTCGCCATCACGTCGGGGTTGATCTCCATCGTCTTGCGATAGTGGGTTTGCAGCAACAACAGCCGCAGGGCCCGGCCGTTGAGTGGATGCTCGTCGAGCAGATCCTGGATCGTGGTGAAGTTGCCGAGCGACTTCGACATCTTCTCGCCGCCGATGTTGAGCATCGCGTTGTGCATCCAGTGGCGAGCGAAGTCGCGGCCGGCGGCGATGGCCTCGGCTCGTTCGTTGGTGTGATGCGGGAACACCAGGTCGCTGCCGCCGCCGTGGAGATCGAAGCCGTCGCCGAGGACGTCGAGGCTCATCGTCACGCACTCGATGTGCCAGCCCGGCCGGCCCGGACCCCACGGAGAGGGCCAGGTGGGTTCGTCGGGTTTGGCCGCTTTCCAGAGGGCGAAGTCGAGCGGGTCCTCCTTGGTGTCATCGACCTCGATGCGGGCGCCGGCGCCTTCGCGGAGCTCGTCGACGCTGCGATGCACCAGCGCGCCGTAGTCGTCGACCGCGTGGACCCGGAGATAGACGCCGGAATAGGTCACGTAGGCGCTGCCGTTCCCGACGAGCGTCTCGATGAACGCCACCATCTGCTCGACGTATTCGGTGGCGTGGGGGCGGTCGTGGGGTCGCAGGATGTCGAGCGCGTCCATCGCCGTGTCGTAGACGGCCTCCCACGTCGCCGCGACCTCGGGTTCGGTGGATCCCTCGCGGTTGGCCCGGTCGATGATGTTGTCGTCGATGTCGGTGACGTTGGCGACATGGTGGACGTCGATCCCGGTCCACTCGACATAGCGCCGGATGACGTCGTAGGTCAGCGCCTGGCGGGCGTGACCGAGGTGGGGATGGTCATAGACCGTCGGCCCACAGGCGTAGAGCGACAGCTTGCCCTCGTCTCGCATGGCCAGCGGACGGATCTCGCGGCGCAGGGTGTCGTAGAGGCGGATCACGGGGAACTCCGGCAGTCAGGGCCGACGGGTCGCGGGCTGGTCGAGCCGGACCCCGCAGAGGGCGCCGAGCTCGGCCAACACGATAGGCGCCGACGTGTCGTCGCCTCCCGCAGCCATCGCGTCGGCCAGTTCGATCAGGACCTGTCGGGCGGTCGGCGCATCGAGGTCGTCGTCGAGCGCGGCGCGAACGCGGTCGGCGTAGGGCGTCGGGTCGGGACCGGTGGGCAGGGCCGCGGCGGCGACGAGTTGGTCGAGCAGGGCCGACGCGGCGTCGATGTCGGTGTCGAACCACTCCCAGTCGTCGCGATAGTGGTGGGCCATCAGGGCGAGGCGGATCGCCCGCGGATCGGCGACCTTGGAGAGCTCGCTGACGAACACGAGGTTGCCGAGCGACTTCGACATCTTGGTGCCCTCGTAGGCGACCATGCCGCAATGCATCCAGTGGTGGACGAACGTCGTGCCGGTGACGGCTTCGCTCTGGGCCCGCTCACATTCGTGATGGGGGAAGATCAGATCGCTGCCACCGCCGTGGAGGTCGATCGTCTCGCCGAGGATCCCCATCGCCATGGCGCTGCACTCGATGTGCCACCCGGGTCGACCGGGGCCCCACGGCGAGATCCAGCATGGTTCGTCGGCCTGCGACGGTTGCCACAAGACGAAGTCGAGCGGGTTGCGCTGCCGAGGGTCGTCGGGGTGGCCGCCGCGTTCGCGGGCCAACTCGATCATCGTCGCCTCGTCGTAGCCGGACACCGCGCCGAACGAGTCGAAGGTCGACACGTCGAAGAAGACGGTGCCCTCGACCTCGTAGACGTGGCCGCCGGCTTCCAGTCGACCGATCAGGTCGACCATCTCGTCGACCCACTTCGTCGCGTGCGGTTCGACGTCGACGGGCCGGGTTCCGAGCGCCTCCATGTCGCCGTGGAACCGGGCGGTCTCGGCCGCGGCCAGCTCGAGGAAGTCGACGCCGAGCTCGCGGGCCTTGGGAAGGATGGAGTCGTCGACATCGGTGATGTTGCGCACCATCCGGACCCGGTGGCCGAGATCCTCGAGGCGTCGGATCAGCAGATCGTAGGTGAGGTAGGTGTTGGCGTGGCCCAGATGGGTCGAGTCGTAGGGGGTGATGCCGCAGACGTAGATCGCGACCTCGTCGCCGGGCTCGAATGGGACGATCTCGGCGCGAGCCGTGTCGAAAAGACGCACGGCGTCACGGTAGCGCCGGCCGGCACGAGGTCACGTCTCCTCGGCCGCGTCTTCGTCGTCGATCCCGCCGGGCGGCGGGGCCGGGTCGGCGTCGCGACCGACGAACCGGACGACGATCATCCCCGCGAGCAGAAGACCGACGAGGGCGACGCCCGCCGCGGTGAACGCGGTGACGTCGATGCCGTCCCACTGCCGGTTGGCGAGGATCGCCAGCCCCGAGAGGCCGAACAGCAAGCCGGCGACGAGGGCCACCGGGTCGACGGGGTGGGTGTCCATCAGGGTTCCTTCCGGAGTTGGTCGAGGAGGACGGCGGCGAGAAGACCGATCATCCAGAGGACGTTCAGGGACATGCGACACCCTCCTCGCCACAGATGATGATCTCGGTCTCACCGATGCCCATGTCGACATCGAGGCGAAGGGTGCCGTCGTCGGACCGGCCGACGACCCGGTCGAGCCGGATGTCGATGCCGTCGTTGTTCACCCGGTCCTGACCGTCGGTGATGACGACGGACCCCATGCGGCCGGTGAGGTCGATCTCGACGCCCATCGTCTCGGGGACGTAGACGGTGAGCTCTCCGATGGTCAGCCCGACGGCGAGGTCACGATCGTTGCCGTCGAGATCGAGGTCGGAGAGGTCGACGGTCAGTTCGCCGATCCCCCACCGGTAGGCGTCGTCGAGTTGCTCGATCGTCGTCACGGTGACGGTTCGTTCACCGACGCCGTCCCACCAGATGAGGTCGATCGCGCTCAGCATCCACGCGACCGGCAAGAGGAGCACGCCGATCCAGATGAGGCCCCGGGCTCGGCCGAGGAAGGCGGAGACGACGAGAACGACCCCGACGATCATCAGGCAGACGGCGACGAACGATGCCGGGTCGGTGCGCCACCAGCCGACCCGGTCGGCGAAGACCGACAGACCCGAGTAGAGCAGGAGGAGGGCGATCGCGAGAGGGCCGAGAAGGGGGCGGGGCCGTGGCGGTCCGGGCCGCGGTGGGGCGGTGGCAGGGCGCCAACGGGGGTCGTCCGGGGGCGGCGGGAACGCCGGCTCCGCCGGATCGTCCGCGGCCGGCGTCGGCTCCGGGGAAACGCCGCGGCGGTAGCCGTGGCGCCATTGTCGGCGGCTTTCCCGCCAGGCCTCGCGCTCCCGATGCCATTCGTCGCGCATGGCTCGACGTTCGTCTCGCCATTCGTCGTGGTCGATCCGGAGCCGTGACGACCAGCGGGACCCGTCGCTCGGCCACACCAGCAAGGCGATGCCGGCGGCGAGAACCAGCAGCGGCAGGAACAGTCCATCACGAAACGACGGTGCCCACAGCGCCGAGCCCGACAACACGATGATGCCGATGATCAACAGGACCACGGCGAGCAGCGACCGGCCGCCGGGTCGGTGACCGCCGCGGAGCGCGTTGAGCGCGGCGCTCTCCTCCTCGGTCGCGCCCGGCATCACGAGCCACGCGACCAGGTAGAGCAGCACGCCGCTTCCACCGAGCAGGGCGAGGGCGACGAATCCCAGTCGCACGATGATCGGGTCGATGCCGAAGTACTCGGCGGTCCCACCGCACACTCCGGCGATCATTCGCTCGGTGTCGCTCCGGCGCAGCGGCCTCGGGGGTGCGGGGAAACCGGACGGCGGAGGTGGCGCGCCGGCGGACGTGCCGGGGATCGGGTCGTCGCCGGTCGGTTCATCGGTCATGGTTCCAGTGTGTGGGCACCGTGGCCGCCCGCCCATCGGGGTCAACCCTGAATCGACCCTGAGACGTCGGGGCCGTCTCGGGGATCGCCCCCGAGTCGATTCGGCGTTCGTCGTGCGACGATGGAGCGGTGCCCGGGAACGAGACGTGGACCAAACCGATTCGATCGACCAACGACCGGGTCGTCGCGGGTGTGTGCGCCGGCCTGGCCCGTTCCGTCGGAATCGATCCGCCGATCGTTCGGATCGCGGCGATCGTCCTCGGGATCACGGGGACCGGTGCGCCGCTGTACCTGATCGCCTGGGCGGCCATGCGGCCCGGTCCCACCCGGCCCGCCGAGGACCACGACACGCCCGAGCTGCGTCGCGGCGTCGGCCTGGGCCTGATCGTGCTCGGCCTGGTCCTCGTCCAGAACGCGATCGGACTCGGCTTGCCCCGCGAGATCGTCTGGCCGGTGATCGTCGTCGGCCTCGGCGTGGGGGTCGTCGTCTGGCAGGTGCAGCCCCAACTCGAGTCGACCCGGTGGGAGGCGCTGCGGATCGCGGCCGGCATCGTCGTGGTCGGCGCGGGGATCGCGGCGCTCGTCGCCGGCAACGTGTCGTTCGAGGTGATTCGCAGCAGTCTGGCGGCGACGACGCTCGTGTTGGGGGGTGTGGCCCTGATCGTCGGCCCGTGGATCGCGGTGTTGATGCGGGAACGGACCGAGGAACGGCGTCGGCGTCTCCATGCCGACGCCCGAGCCGACATGGCCGCGCATCTGCACGACTCCGTCCTGCAGACGTTTGCGCTCATCCAGCGGGCGGAGGATCCGCGGGTGATCGCGCAACTCGCCCGCCAGCAGGAGCGGGAGCTGCGTCGCTGGCTCTACGCCGATTCCGACGACCCGGCCGCGGCGACGCTGAGAAGCTCGCTCGAGCGCGTCTGCGGGACGGTGGAGGATCGCTTCGATGTCGCGGTCGAGACGGTGGTGGTGGGAGATGTCGCGTTGGACACGACGCTGGAGGCGCTGATCGGCGCCACCGGGGAAGCCGCGACCAACGCGGCGAAATGGTCGGGGTGTGACCAGGTCTCCGTGTTCGCCGAGGTTGAGGCCGAAGGCGTGCGGGTGTTCGTTCGCGACACCGGCACCGGCTTCGACCCCGACACCGTCGCCGATGACCGGCTCGGGGTGCGGGAGTCGATCGTCGGTCGCATGGAGCGGGTGGGTGGCTCGGTCGAGATCCGTTCGGGGCTTGACGCCGGCACCGAGATCGAGCTGTACGCACCTCTCGCGGGCGTGGCCCGTCGGGATACGGTCTGATCATGCTGATGGCTCCACCCCGCGTGGTTCTGGTCGACGACCATCAGATGTTCCGCAGCGGTGTTCGGTCCGAGCTCGGTGATCGGGTGAGTGTCGTGGCCGAGGCGGCCGACGTCGCCGACGCGGTCGCGGTGATCGAGCAGTGGTCCCCCGATGTCGTGCTTCTCGATGTGCACCTGCCGTCGGGCACCGGCCGGGAGGTGATCGAGGCGATCGACGCGACCGACGTCGAGACCCGCTTTCTCGCTCTTTCGGTCTCCGACGCGGCCGAGGACGTGATCGACGTGGTGCGAGCCGGCGCCCGGGGCTACGTCACCAAGACGATCTCGGCTGATGATCTCGTCGACGCGATCATCCGTGTGCGCGACGGCGACGCCGTGTTCTCGCCGCGGCTGGCCGGGTTCGTGCTCGACGCGTTCGCCGGCGGGCCCGCCGTCGCCGAGGTGAACGAGGCCGACGACGACTTGGATCAGCTCACGAAACGGGAACGGGAGGTGCTGCGTCACCTGGCCCGGGGCTACACCTACAAGGAGATCGCGGCCCGGCTGACGATCTCGGTGAAGACCGTCGAGACCCATGCCTCGGCGGTGCTGCGCAAGCTGCAGCTGTCCAACCGCAACGAGCTGAGTCGGTGGGCCGCCGCGCGCCGGATCTGGTGAGGGTCAGATGGTGATCGTCGCGCCGTTGGCGGCGGCGGAGCGATAGGCCGCGTCGGCCAGCTCGTGGGCGCAAAGCGCGCTGCGGAAATCGGGGTTCGCCGGCTGGCCGGTGCGGACCGCGGCGATGAAGTCGGCGTCGGGGTTGGCGTTGCCGTGATCGAGCTTGATCGTCTCGTCACGGCCGTCGGCGTGTTGGCGTCGGACCGGTCCGGTCCAGTCGCCGTCGACCCGCAGGTGCGCGTCGGCGCAGAACACCTCGACGGATCGTTGGCTCGGGCGGGACGTGATGTCGTGCCAGGTCGAGCTCAACACGACGTGGGCGCCGGACCCGGTGCGCGCCATGACCGTCGCCTGGTCCTCGATCCCGTCGATGCCGTGGTGGTGGGCGGTCACCGCGTTGATCTCGGTGACCGGCCCCATGATCCAGTCGATCAGGTCGAGATCGTGGATCGAGTGTTCGAGGAGCGCACCGGCGCCGGCTTTGGCCGGATCGCGTCGCCACGTGGAGTCGTACATCCCCTGGATGGGGATGTACTGGTCGTCGCGAAACACCATGCTCATCGGTGTGCCGGTGGCCTCGTCGGCCACCTGGTCCCGTAGCCAGCGAAACGCCGGTGACGCCCGAAGCACGAGACCGACCTGGTTGACGACCCCTGCGGCGTCGACCAGGTCGATCATCGCGGTCGCGGTGGCGAGGTCGACGCCGAGGGGCTTCTCGCAGAACACCGGCTTGCCCGCGGCGGCGACCGCGGCGACCAGTTCGGGGTGCGCGGCCGTCCAGGTTGTCACGTAGACGGCATCGCTCGTGTCGATGACCTCGTCGGCGGACGTGGCGACGGTCGCGCCCTGCGCGGCGGCGAACGCCGATGTCCGGTCGCGGTCGACATCGAACACCGACACGATGTCGGCGTCGTCGACGCGGGCGAGTCCGAGCGCGTGGAACCCGGCGATCAACCCGCACCCGAGGAAGCCGACCCTGACCGTCATGGCCGCGTCAGCTCACGATCGTTTCGGTTCGACGGGGACGAGTTGCCATGGGTGCCATTGCTAGCAGCAGTCGTCGTCGGCGAGGCGGTGCCCGGCCGCCGCGGCCCCGATCGTGGCCGGTCGACGGCGTGGTCCGTGTCCGCTACATCCGGGGTCGCAGCGGCGAGTGATCGATGCTCGGCAGGACGTAGCGGGCGACCAGGTTGCACTCGGCGATGTGGGTGTAGCCGGACAAGATGAAGGCTTCGATCCCGACCGCCTGGTAGGCGCGGAGCTTGGCGACGACCTGGTCGGGATCACCGACGATGGCCGCACCGGCACCGGACCGGGCCCGGCCGATGCCGGTCCACAGATTCTCCTCGGCGTAGCCGTGTTCGTCGGCGTTGTCGCGGAGCTCGGATTGTCGGGAGACCCCCAGCGATCCGGTGTCGAGGGAGCGGTTGCGGATCCGGGCGCCGATGTCGTCGTCGAGCTTCGAGACGAGGCGTTCGGCGGCGGCAACCGCTTCGGCTTCGGTCTCCCGCACGATGACGTGGGCGCGGAGCCCGTAGCGGAGCGTGCGGTCGTGGCGGGCCGCTCTGGACCGCATGTCGGCGACGGTTCGACCCACCGACGCGACGGTGTCGGGCCAGGTCAAGAACACGTCGGCGGCTTCTGCGGCGGTCTCCTTCGCCGGTTCGGAGAAGCCACCGAAGTACAGCGGGGGGCAGCCGGGGGCCACGGTGGCGATCCGGGGCGGGTCGAGGTCGAAGTCGACGAAGCTCCCGTGCGCGTCGAGGTGGGTGCCGTCGAGGAGGGCCCGCAGGCCGTGCATGTGCTCGCGGGTGCGGGCGTAGCGGGGCTCGGAGTCGAGGGATTGCCCGGGAAGGTCCGAGGAGATGATGTTGATCGTGAGCCGGCCCTCGGCCATCTGGTCGATGGTGGCGAGTTGGCGGGCCAACTGCGGCAGCCACATCTCGCCGATGCGAACGGCGAGCAGCAGATGGATCTGTTGGACCTGGGGGGCGATGCCGCCCGCGAACGCGACCGAGTCGATGCCCAGCTGGTAGCCGGAGGGAAGCAGGACGTTGTCGAAGCCGTGTCGATCGGCGGTGAGCACGATGTCGCGACAGTGGGTCCACGAGCTGAGCAGGGCCGGGTCGGGGGTGCCGAGATACTCGTAGTCGTCGTCGCACAGGGCGGAGAACCAGGAGATCTCCACGGGGTCGGTCACGGCAGCGGTGCTCCTTCGGATGCTTCGATCAGTTGATAGACGTCGTGACGGTCGAGGGCGACCTGCAGCGCGTCGGTGGCGTCGTCGAGATGGGCCAGGCGCTGGGTTCCGAGAATGGCGACCGGCGCCGATGGGTGGGCGAGCACGAAGGCGATGGCGATCGCGGCCCGGCTGACCTCTTCGCGTTCGGCCAGGCGGTCGAGGGTCGAGAGAAGGGCCGGGTCGATTCCGTCGCCGGTGAGGAGACGGCCGCCGGCGAGGGGACTCCAGGCGAGCGGGAGCACCCGGTGACGAAGGCAGAGGTCGAACGTGCCGTCGCGGAGGGGACCGAGATCGGCGGCCGAGTACTGCGGCTGGCTGGACGCGAGAGGAAAGGGGAGGTACGACGCGAGGGTCTCGTGTTGTGCGGGGGTGTGGTTGCACACTCCGACTTCGCGGATCTTTCCCTCGTCACGAAGCGACGAGAGGGTGGCAGCGAGCTCGGACGGGTGGGTGAGGGGGTCGGGTCGGTGGATCTGATAGAGGTCGATCACGTCGACGCCGAGGCGGCGAAGGCTCGCCTCGCAGGCCGAACGAAGGTGCTGCTCGCTCGAGTCGTAGGGCGTCGGGGGGATGATCCCGCCCTTCGTCGCGAGCACCATCCGTTCCCTCAGATGAGGGGCACGGGCCAGCACCTGCCCCAGCAGCTCCTCGTTGGCCCCGAAGCCGCGCCCTCCATGGTCGAGGCCGTAGACATCGGCGGTGTCGACGAGGGTCAGGCCCCGATCGAGCGCGCCTTCGACGAGGGCGTCGGCCTCGGCGGGGTCATCGGTCGTGAAACGCCAGCACCCGAAGGCCAGCGGCCCGACCTCCGTCCCCGAATCTCCCAGCATCCGGGGCCCGGCGTTGACCAACGAGTTGTTCACGATGCGTACACTAGTCCGGACATGAAAACGCTTACATCCCCTCCCGTCCGGGCCGGGCGGACCTGATGGCACCGCTTCGCTACGGGATCGTCGGAACCGGGATGATGGGTGTCGAACACATCCAGAATCTGGTTCGCCTCGAGGATGTGACGGTGTGCGCCCTGGCCGATCCGGACCCGCAGAGTCGCCGGCGCGCGGCGGCGCTGGTGCCCGACGCCGAGGTTTTCGGCGATCATCGTGCGCTCATCGCCCGCGGCGGCTGCGACGCCGTCGTGGTCGCGACGCCCAACATGACCCACGTCGACGTCCTCTCCGACCTGTTGCCGACCGATCTCCACGTCCTCGTCGAGAAGCCGCTGTGCACCACCGTCGACGACTGCTACACGGTGCTCGAGATGGACGAGCGACGCGACGCCCTCACCTGGGTCGGGCTCGAGTACCGCTACATGGCGCCGATCCGCCGGCTTCTCGAGGAGATCGACCGGGGTGTGGTCGGTCGACCCCGAATGGTCTCGATCCGAGAACACCGGTTCCCGTTCCTGCGCAAGGTCGGCGATTGGAACCGGTTCTCCCGCAACACCGGCGGCACCCTCGTCGAGAAGTGCTGCCACTTCTTCGACCTGATGTGTCTGGTGATGCCGGGCCGGCCGGTGCGGGTCATGGCGTCGGGCGGCCAGGACGTCAACCACCTCGACGAGGTCTACGACGGCGAGGTCCCCGACATTCTCGACAACGCCTACGTGATCGTCGATTTCGACGACGGTGGCCGTGGGCTTCTCGACTTGTGCATGTTCGCCGAGGCGACCCAGAACCAAGAGGAGCTCAGCGTGGTGGGCGAGCTCGGCAAGGTCGAGGCGTTCGTGCCCGACGACACGGTCCGGATCGGCCGGCGCGGGGTCGATTCCCTCGGCGCGGTGACCGTCGAGCCCGTCGTCGACGAACGGGTCGCCTACGAGGGCTTCCACGGCGGTTCGTCCTACATCGAGCACCTGCGCTTTCGGGATGCGGTGCGTGGCGGTGCGGACGCCGACGTGACGGTTCTCGACGGGCTGGTGTCGGTTGCGATCGGTGCAGCCGCGCATCGTTCGATCGACGAGGGCCGAGTGGTCGAGTTGGAGGAGCTCCTTCGTCGCTGAGACGATCGGAACCCCGACCGCGGCGGGGTCAGCCCTTCACCGAGCCGGCCAGGAGACCCCGCACGAAGTGGCGCTGCAACCCGAAGAACACCGCGAGCGGCACCGCTACCTGAACGAACGCCGCCGCCGGCAGCAGGTGCTCGTTGCGGCCGAAGTCGCCGGCGAGGTTCGCGATCCGGATGGTCATCACGAGCGCGTCGGGATTCGATCCCGCCATGGTGTTCGCGATGAGGAAGTCGTTCCATGTCCAGAGGAACTGGAAGATGCCGAACGCGGCGAGCACGGGGACCGAGAGGGGAAGCACGAGTCGCCAGAAGATCGTGAAGTGGTCGGCGCCGTCGATGCGGGCTGCTTCGAACAGGTCACCCGGCAACTGCGACAGATAGTTGTGGAGCAAGAAGATGGCGAAGGGCAGCGCGAACCCGGCATGGGTGAGCCAGACCGCGGTGGTGGTGCCGGCGAGATCGAGGTCGGGGATGAGCGTGATCGTCTTGTTCAGGATCGGGAGCGTGAGATGCGCGCCGCTGACATAGAGCTGGAGCAGTGGGATGAGCGCGACCTGGAGGGGGATCGCCAACAGCGACACCGTCGCGATGAACAGCCCTTTTCGGCCGGGGAAGTCGATCCAGGCGAAGGCGTAGGCGGCGAAGGCGGCGATCGCGATGGGGATGACCGTTGCCGGGATCGTCACGGCGAAGGTGTTGAGCATCGCGTCGAAGAGGTTGGTGGTGGAGCTCGCCTCGACGACGGTGCGGTAGTTCTCGAGGGTGAGGCCCCGCTCGTCGCCCAGCACCGTCCACCAGCCGGTGGATCGTTGGCCGTCGCGTGGGCGCAGGCCGTTGACGAGGATGCCGAGGGTCGGAAGGCTCCACAAGAACACGATCGCCCACAGCGCCCAGGTGGGGAGGCTGCGCAGGAAGCGATAGGCGGCGTTGACCATCAGGTGTCTTCCTGTTGCATCTTGCGGATGTTGAAGTACATGACGGGGAGGACGGAGAGGAACAGGATCACCGCGAGGGCGGCGCCCCGACCACGGTTCGCGAACTGGAAGGCCTGGGCGAAGAAGTCGTTGGCGAGCACGTCGGTCCCGAAGTTGCCGTTGGTGACGACCTTGACGATGTCGAACACCTTCATCACCAAGACGATCAGCGTGGTGACCACCACGCCGATGGTCGTGGCGATCTGGGGGAGCACGACTCGCCAGAAGACCTGCGATTCGGTGGCGCCGTCGACCTGGGCGGCCTCCAGGAGCTCGGCCGGGACGGCCTTGATCGCGGCGGACAGGATCACCATCGCGAACCCGGTCTGGATCCAGATCAGGATCAGCATCAGCCACACACTGTTGAACGGCTGTTCCTGCACGAAGAGGACCGGCTTCGCGATGACCTCGCCGTCGCTGCTGATCACGACACCGCCGAGGCCGTCGCCGACGAGGCCGACGAAGCGGACCCAGGCCCAACCGACGAGGAACAACGCGAACATCGGGATCGGGAGGCTGGTGAGCTTCCCGGTGGTCAACAGGCGCGCGACCTTGACCGCGAGGGCGAGGAACACGATTCCGAGGGCAACCGACGCGAGCAGGGTGGGGATGCCGCGACCGGTGCTGAGCCGACCCAGGCCGACCCAGGCCGAGTTGAGGACGCCGGTCTGGTTCTTCGAGGAGTCGCGGGCGATGAACATGAATCGCCAGATGATGCTGGCGCCGACGAGGGAGATCGCCATCGGCATGAAGATGAGTGCCTTCGCGACCGATTCGAACCGGGTGTTGTCGGCGAGGACCGCGATCGCCAACCCGAGGGCGGTGGAGACCACGGTGACCGTGAAGACCCACCAGAGGTTGTTCATGATCGTCCCGCGCAGCACCGAGAAGGTGGCGAAGACGAGAAGGCCCGCGGCGATCGCCAGGGGCGCGATCGAGGGCCCGCCGAGCTCGACGGCTCGACCGTCGCGCTTTTTCGTGGAGATGGCGACGGCGAGGCCGGCGATGAGCATCGCGGTCCCGAGGTAGAAGAGCCGGCTGGTGAAGATGTCGGGCCAGTTGCTGATGTCGAAGCTGGTCTTCGACGTGAAGACGTCGGTGTAGTTGCCGATCCCGACCCAGTTCTCGGACCGGTCGTCGAGGAACGACAGGTAGATGGTGCGGATCGTGGGAACGACGAGGGCGGCGGTGATGAAGAAGAGCGACGGCACGAGAAAGATGTAGGCCCGCGAGCCGCTGTCGATCCGGGCGCGCCCTCGCTCGTCGGCGTTGTTCGTGAGACCGATCCGGGCGCCGAACGCCGCGGCGGGGAAGGTCGCGCCGGCGATCGCGCCGACCATGTTTCCGGCGCCGAGCTCCGCCGACCCGAACCCGCCCAACAGGCTGCCGAGGGCGGCCCCGACGAGCGCGCCGTGCACGGCCGGTCGTCCCCGACGGGTGCTGATGAGCGCCCCGAGGCCGCTGAGCGCGGCGGTCCAGATCGCCAGCGCGGCAAGGTCGAATCCGGGCCGGTACGCGGATCTCAGCAGCGCGCCGACCACGACGCCGACCACCGTGCCGGTGGCGATGCCGGCGATGAGTCGGTGCCGGGGCCCGTCGACACCGGAGAGGTACCAGGCGGTCGACCCGAAGGTGGCGGCGCCCAGCGCCGCCGGCCAGACGAACGCGGCCAGCGTTCCGACGGCGTCGGGACCGGGACCGACGGCGACGAGGAGCCGGTTTCCGTGGAGGATGCTGAGCAGGACGAACCCGACGACGGCACCCGCGACGGCGTTGAAGCGACGCCAGTTGTTCCGGGCCTGGTCGAACAACACGTTGGCGCCGACCCACAGGGCGAGCGAGAGCGCCACGGTCACGCCGACGCTGATCAACGTCGACAGGACTTTGTCCATCTCTCCCCCTGATCGAGATCGCCCGCGGCCCAGACTTTCACACGCGGCGTCGGGGTGCCGTCGTCACGGCGACGGCACCCCGACAGTTCAACCAACCGTGTGACTCAGCTCGGCCAGGAGGCCTCGATGGCGTCGGCCGCTTCCTGAGCGGTGATGTCACCGTTCACGGCCGAGGTTCCCTCGGTCCAGAAGGTGCCCGCACCGACATCGGCCGGCATGAGATCGGACGCATCGAAGCGGACGACCTCGGCGTTGGCCAGGATCTCGAGGAAGGACTGCTCGAGGGGCTGATAGACGCTGGTGTCCTGACCGATGGCGGCGGACAGGAAGCCGGAGAGGCCTCCGTCTTTGCCTTCGGTCTGGGCGACCTGGCGGGCCTCGGCGTACTCCGGGGTGGAGAAGTACTCGAGCACGGCCATGGTCGCCGGGTTGTCGTTGAAGCCGGCAGCCAGGGTTCCGGCACCGAGAACCGGTGAGTCGCCCTTGATCGACGGGAAGTAGAACACGTCGACTGCTCCCTCGGAGCCATCCGCGAAGGCGGTGCCGTCGGGGAAGAACGCGGCGTAGAACGACGCTTGGCGGTGCATCATGCAATCGCCGGCGACGAGGGGCTCTCCGTTGTCCTGGAACGCGGTCGCGGCGATCGATCCGCCGGAGGCGAAGACGGCGCCTTCGGTGTTCCACAGGTCGAGCACGGTGGTCATCGCGTCGACGACCCGCGAGTCGTTGAAGGGAATCTCGTGGCTGACCCATTGGTCGTAGACCTCTGCACCGGCGGTGCGCAACATGAGGTCCTCCACCCAGTCGGTGAAGGTCCATCCGGTCGCCTGACCCGACTCGATGCCGACACACCACGGGGTGTTGCCGTCGGCGATCATCTGATCGGTGAGGGCGAGCAGATCGTCGAACGTGGTGGGCACCTCGTAGCCGTTGGCCGCGAACCGGTCGGGCTGGTACCAGACGAGCGACTTCAGGTCGGTCTTCACGGGCACGCCGTATTGCACGCCGTCGACGTTGCCGAAGACGGTCCACGCCTCGGTCCAGTTGGCGGCGGTCGCCGCGGCGGCGGCGTCTGACAGCGGCACGACGCTGCCGTCGCGGGCGAAGTCGGCGAGCTTGCCCGGCTGCGGGAAGATCGAGATGTCGGGCGGGTTGCCGCCTTCGATCTGGGTGTTGATGTTCGCCTCCCAGTCGGCGTCGCCGGTGTAGGTGATCGTCATGTCGTTCGCGTCGGCGAAGATGTCGAGCGCGATCTGGATCGCGTTGGCCTCCGACTCGTCACGCTCGGGTCCGGTGACCGTCACCGTCGTGCCGGCCAGTTCGCTGGGTGCCTCGTCGCTGGGTGCCTCATCGCCGGGCGCCGCGTCGCTCGGCGCCGCATCGTCTCCGCCGCTGGAATCGTTGCCGCACGCGCTCGCGATCAAGGCGACGGCGAACAGCACACTGAAGAATCTCAGCATCCTATGTTTGGACATGTTGTGTTCTCCCCTCCGAATCCCAGGGGCGTCCCAGGACGTGATGTAAACGCTTGCATGGAAGTGCTGACACGTCAAGAGCAGCGGCCCCGCAGGTTCGTCGGCGGTGCTATCGCCCGGGGGGACAGGTGGTCCCGCGCACCAGGAGGTTCGTCGGATCGACGGTGCGGTAGACGATGCACTGATCGTTCTGGAGGTCCTCGACGATCCATCGTGCCGCGGTCGCGCCGTGGCTGGCGACGTCCTGGGCGACGGTCGTGAGATCGAGGACGTGGGCCATCTCGTGGTTGTCGACGCCGATGATCGACAGGTCCTGTGGGATGCGAACGCCGGCATCTCGTGCGGTGCGCATCGCCCCCATCGCCATCTCGTCGGACATCGCGAACACTGCGGTGGGGGGCGACTCGAGCTTCAGCAACTGGCCCATCGCCTCCTCGCCGCCGTCGACGGAGAAGTTGCCGTAGACGACACACTCGGGGCGGGGGGCGAGGCCGAACTCGGCGAGCGCCGCCAGGTATCCCTCGTGTCGTCGTGCCGGGACGGCGAAGCGCAGCGGGTCGTCGGGGAGCCCCTCGATGAGCGCGATGTCGCGGTGGCCGAGCTCGAGAAGGTGCCGGGTCGCCTTTCGCCCGACGGCGGTGTCGTCCAGCATCACCGACGAGATGGACGGGCTCGAGAAACCGATGGTGACGACGCGGATGTCGGTCGCCGCGAGCTGCTCCGACTCCTCCTCGGTCAGGCGGATGTCGATCAGGATCAGCCCGTCGACCTTCCGGTTCATCCCGAGTGCCTCGCGCACGAACCGTTTGCGGGCCTCGTCGCCGGAGACCCCGATCGTCAAGAGGTCGTAGCCCGTTTCGGACAGGACGGCCTCGGCGCCGCCGATGACCTGCCAGAAATACCATCCGCTGAGGGTCGGCACCGCGATCGCGATCGTCTTGGTCCGACCGGTCGCCAGCCGTGCCGCGGCAGGGTCGGGACGGTAGGCGAGCTGGTCGGCGATCTGGACCACCCGGTCACGGGTCGAGGGGGCGACGTTGGGCAGACCTCGCAGGGCGCGGCTGACGGTGGCGACCGACACGCCGGCCGCGTTCGCCACGTCCTCGATCGTGGTGCGGCCGGTGGGCGGGGTGGAGGTCATGGTGATCGATCAGCGAAGCACGACGGCTTCGTCGGGTTCAAGCCGGACACGGGACGAGGAGATGGTACCGACGCGATCCGGCGTGATGCTCGAATAGAGGAGCGCGCCGCATTCGGTGTGGAGGGTCAACTCGTCGTCGCCGGCGTTGAGGAAGAACTCGAAGTCGCCGCGTCGGAAGGCGACGAGGCCGGTGCCGGGGTCGAGCCACTCGACCGGCGCGTCGTGGTCGAGCTGTCGACGGAGCTCGATGAGCTGCCGCGTGCGATGCAGCGGCGATGAAGGGTCGCCGCGTTGCACGGCCACCGTGTCGTCGGGGTCGTGACTCGACGGGAGCCAGGGGGTCGGCGCGGTCGTGAACCCCTTTCCCGGCTCGGCGGACCACGGCATGGGGGTACGGCAGCCGTCGCGGCCGGCGTCGACTTCGTCACCACCGACCGGGTCGGCCTTCATCTCCGGGGGGACGATGCCGTCTTCGATGGCGAGCTCCTCGCCCTGGTAGAGGAACGGGAGCCCGGGAAGACCGAGGAGGAGGGTGCTGAGCCCCAACGATCGCCGCCGACCCCTCGTGCCGCCACCGAAACGCGTCGGCGGGCGCGGTTCGTCGTGGCTCGCCTGGACCCAACCGATCTCGTCGGATCCCGAGTCGAGGGGCGCGGCGAGGGTCTGGGCGATCGTCTCGGCGTTCCATTCCATGTGCATCGTCTTGAACCAGAACGCGACGTGAAGCCCATCGCCGCGGAGCATGCCGGCGAGGACGTCGGGTTCGAGGACGTAGGTCTCGCCGATCAGGATGCCGTCGTATTCCTCGACGATCGCGCGCCATCGTTTGAAGATCGCCAGGGTGTCGTCTTGTGTCACGTCGTGGTCGTGGGCGAACGCGGCCCATTGGGTGTGACGGTCGGCGTCGAAGTCGACCGGGGAGAGCTCGGGATTGGATCGGAGCTGCTCGTCTTTGACCAACGCCTGGGCGACGTCGATGCGAAAACCCGACACGCCGCGTTCCAACCAGAACCGGAGGATGCGGTCGAACTCCTCGATCACGGACGGGTTTCGCCAGTTCAGGTCGGGCTGCTCGGGTAGGAACAGGTGGAGGTAGTACTGGCCCGACGCCTCGTCGTAGGTCCAGGCCGGGCCGCCGAAGTAGCCGACCCAGTTGTTGGGATGGGAACCGTCGGCCGGCGCGTCCCTCCAGATGTAGTAGCTGCGCTTGGGGTCGGTCTTCGACGATCGGGCCGCCCGAAACCACGCGTGTTCGATGCTGGTGTGGTTCGGGACGATGTCGATGACCACGCGCAGCCCGAGACGGGTGGCCTCGTCGACGACCGCGTCGAACTCGTCGAGGGTTCCGAAGAGCGGGTCGACGGCGGTGTAGTCGGCGACGTCGTAGCCGAAATCGAACATCGGCGATGGGTAGAACGGTGTGATCCACACGATGTCGACCCCGAGCCACGCGAGATGCTCCAGGCGGTCCTTTAGGCCGCGCAGGTCACCGACGCCGTCTCCGTTTCCGTCGGCGAAGGAGCGGATGTACACCTCGTATCCGACCGAGTTCTCCCACCAGCGCGATGGCCCATCGACTCCCTGATCGGTCCCGGCAGTCAAAGCCGAGCCCTTGTCATCACGGCGAGGCGCGAGAGGTCGTCGGGGGCGTGGTACATGGAACGATGAAAGCGCTTTCACCGCCGTTCGGTCAAGCGGTTCGGTTCCGCACCGGGATCGATGGGGCCACGCCGCGTGACTCGGGGCGGGCGAAGCCCGCTCACGCGCGAGCTCCCGGGGTTCACCAGCGCGCCGCGTTTCAGGGTTGGATCTCGGTGAGCAGGTTCCAGTTGGGGCGGCCGGCGTAGAGCAGGCAGCGGATGCGGTGGTTGCGGAAGTTGGTGTGATCCCACCGAAACGCGCAGGGCCTTCAAGATGGAAACGGGGGAACTCCGAATCAGTGTCGCCCGCCTGACAGACGATGCTCTAGGAGCGTGGGTCGGTAATGGCGAGAGGCCGTGTGGTGAGCCGGGTGGTGGTGGGTTGGCCTCGTCTGGTGTGAGGTGAAATCTACTTCTTGGTTGGTGGTGGCGGGCGGGCGGTGGCCCCCGGTGGTCAGCTTGTGGCTGGGCTTGGCGCCTGCGTGGCGTTGAACAGCTTGCGGATGTTGTGACACGCGGCCAGGAAGCGCCACTCTGCGTTGGCTGCGGTCTCGCCTCGGAGGAACACTTTCTTGCCGCCTTGGG
>JAJRXC010000035.1 GCA_024276495.1 Actinomycetes bacterium | reverse complement strand
CGAACGTGTCCGGCTGCCACCGCGCCCGGCTCTGCACGCTCGGGTCCATGATAGCCGCTTCCAACGCGGCGAGGACCCGGCGCGACTCGTCGGCGTCCATCCCCTCGATGTGGCTCGTGAACCCGATGTTCGTGTAGATCGCCCGGGCCCCGGTCTCGGGATGGGTGCGGATCACCGGGTGACGTTGCGGCGGATACTTCTCGCGGATCTCGGCCTGCTCCTCGGGCGCCACCCGACGGGCGAAGACCCGGGCATAGTCGTGGATGGCGAACGCGTCGTCGACCAACTCCCTGAGCTCGTCGGGGAGACGGTCGTAGGCCGCGGTGGCATCGGCGAAACACGTGTCGCCGCCGACCTCGGGAACGTCCCGGCCCCGCAGGATCGAGCCCATCGACGGCTCGGCCCGCCACGTCACGTCGGAATGCCATCCCGCGGCGACGAAGGTCTTGCCGGTGTCGCCACCGGCCTCGAGCAGCACGATCTCCGGGTAGCCGTCGATGCCCTCGGTGAAGGGATGCAGCTCCAGCTCCCCGAACAAGCGGCCGAACGCGATGTGTTCCTCGGTCGTGATGTCCTGGTCGCGCAGCACGAGCACCTTGTGATCGAGCCACGCCGTGCGCAGTTCGTCGCGGGTCGCCTCGTCGACATCGGCCATGTCGACACCCGACACCTCCGCCCCGAAGTAGGCGTTCAGCGGGGTGAGCCCGATCGTCATCATGGCCTCCTAGAAGGGCTTGTCGCCAACGATGGTGACCCGTTCGACCACCCGGGTCTCGGGCCAGAAGTCGTTCGACGCGTGGTGCTGCACGGCCCGGTTGTCCCACATCACGAATGTGTCGACCTCCCAGCTGATGCGGCATTGCACGCTCGGGTTCATCATCGCCCGTTCCAAGAGGTCGAGGGTGCGTCGACTCTCCTCGGCGTCCATCCCCTCGATGTGCGAGACGAACGCCCGGTTCGTGTAGATCGAACGCACCCCGGTCTCCGGATGGGTGCGGATCACCGGATGGCGGGCGGGCGGGTACTCCTCTTGCTTTTCGGCCCGTTCCCGTGGCGACAGGCGGGCCCCGAAGGTCCGGGTGAAGTCGTGGACGGCGACCGCGTCATCGACCAACTCCTTCACCCGGTCCGCCAGCCTGTCGTAGGCCGCGCCCGCGTCGGCGAACGACGTGTCGCCGCCGACCGGCGGAATCACGACCCCGCGCAGGATCGACCCCATCGACGGCTCCTGGCGCCACGTGACGTCGGAATGCCAGTTCGAGGCGGCGTACGGAAACTCCCGACTCGACGTGATCCGCACGATCTCGGGATGACCCTCGGAGCTGGGCGCGAACGGATGGACCTCGAGCTCGCCGAAGCACCGCCCGAACGCCACATGTTGTTCGGTGCTGATGTGCTGGTCGCGCAACACGAGCACCTTGTGATCGAGCCAGACCTTGCGCAACTCCTCGATCATCGGCGCCGTCGGGTTGGCCATGTCGACGCCGAACACCTCCGCGCCGAGCGTTCCCGTGATCGGCGCGACCCGAATTCCCATTGCCCCTCCCATTTCAGTCCACAGAGTGGCACGATCATCGGGTGAGCGCATCCCCGCGACGCACCGCCCGCACCGTCCTCATCCCGTTGAGCTCCGCCGACCTCGACGAGGTCGGCGCGCTCTTCAGCGACGACGCGGTGATGGAGTACATCGACGGCGGCAGCCGCAGCCGCGATCAGACCAAGTCGGCCCTCGCCGCCGCCGAACGGTGTTGGAGAGCCGAAGGATGGGGTCGGTGGGCGATCCGAGACGCCGAAACCGGTGGTCTGATCGGCGAAGCCGGGCTCCACCATCTCTTCGACGTCGAAGGCGCCCCGGTGGCGTTCAGCTGCACCATCGCCCGCCGACACTGGAACAAGGGATTCGCCACCGAGACCGGCCACGTCATCCTTCTCGACGCGTGGGAGCGCTACCGAGGCGACCTGATCCATTCGGTGACCGACCCGCGCGACACCGCCGGCATCGCGGTGCTGCACAAGCTCGGCTTCCGCATGGTCGACGAGCGACTGATCCACGGCACGACCCAGAAGTTGTGGGAGATCCAGCGGGTTCGCTGATCGAGCCACGCCCTCACAGATTCCTCATCTCTGGCTCGTCAACTCCTGGTCTCCGTCCGCCATCGTCGGGGCATGACCCCTCGACGCCAATCGTCTCGCCCGGCCGTGCTGCGTCTCGTCGGCATCGCCGCCGCGGTCATCGGGCTGGCGAGCGCCTGCGGAGCCGCCCGCGAACCCGTCGTGACGGAAGCCTCGGTCACCGTGTGGACGGTCGCCGAAACCGCTTCCGCCGACACCGTTCCCGACGACACAGCCGGAGACGGCGCGGCCCGCCCGGAGCCCGAGCTCGATGCGGCCACGAACCCGACCGTCGCCCCGACCACCCGCTCTCCCACGACGAACACCGTCCCGACCCCGACCACCGTGTCGACGACCACCGGGTCGACCACCACCGTGCCGACCGTCGACCCGGCCGCCCTCGACGACGCCCGGACCGCCCTCGACGCCCTCGACGATCTCCTCGCCGGGCTCGACACCGCGCTCGACGACATCGCCGGCGACCTCGCCGCGGACACCGCGGCCCGGGCCAACGGCTGACCGATCCCCCACCAACAGGAGAGCACCCATGAAACCAAGACTTCCGAAACTCGTGATCGCCGTACTCGTCGGCATCCTCGCCCTCGGAATGACCGCCCCCGCCTTCGCCCAGGAAGTCGAGACTCCCACCCCCGACACCGAAGAGTCGTCGCTTCCCGGGCTCAAGGCCCGCTGCCAGGCTGCCATCGACCAACGCCTCGATCACCTCGCCGCGGCGCAGGCCCGGGTCAACCGGATCGACACGCTGAGCGACGCCCACGAAGCGACGATCGACGACATCATCGACCGCACCCAATCGGGTCTCACGCGGCTGGGCAACCGGATCGACGCGTCGACCGACCGACCCGTGACCGTCGGGTTGTGTGCCCAGATCGCCCCCGACTACCGCGTGTACCTCGTCGTGTTGCCCCAGATCCATCTCACCGTCGCCGCCGACCGGTCACAGGTCGCGTCGAGGATCGGCACGGAGGTGCTGGCCAAGCTCGACAACGCCATCGCGCGGGCCGCCGAAGCCGGCGCCGATGTCACCGAGGCCCAGGCCTTCCGGGACGTCGCCCAGGCCGCGCTCGACTCCGCCGACGCCGCCAACGACGGGGTGGCCGCCGCGGTGCTCGATGTCACCCCGGACAGCTACAACGACGGCGACGGCGAGGCCGTCCTCGACACCGCCCGGGGCCAGATGCGGGCAACCCACCAGGCGCTCACCGAGGCAAACGAGGCCGGGCGGGCGGCGGGACGGGCGCTCCGAGACGCACTCGGCGCCCTCGCCTGAGCCGACCCGGTCTCCCCCCGACGAGCCGCCGCATTCCCTCCCCGGAGCGCGGCGGCTCGTTCGCGCCCCGCTAGGTTTCGGACGTGTCGTGGTGGCTGTGGATCCCGGTGGTGGTGGGCGCCTTGCTGGTCGGCACCGTCGTCTACGACCTCGTCCAACGCAAGCACTCCATCCTGCGGAACTACCCGATCGTCGGTCACCTTCGTTTCGCGCTCGAACGGGTCGGCCCGGAGCTTCGCCAGTACATCGTCACCGACAACGACGAGGAACGACCCTTCAGCCGCGACCAACGCCGGTGGGTCTACGCGAGCGCCAAGGGTGAGAACTCCTACTTCGGTTTCGGAACCGACAATCGCCCCGACGAACCCGGGTATCCGATCTTTCGCCATTGCGCGTTCCCGTTCACCCCGCCGGCCGACGACGACGGCTCGGTGCCCGCCGCGAAGATCCTCGGTGCCCGCACCGGGCGGCCCGGCGCGTTCCGACCCGAGTCACTCGTCAACATCTCCGCGATGAGCTTCGGTGCCCTCAGCGGGCCCGCGATCGAGGCGCTCAACCGGGGCGCGGCCCGGGCCGGGTGTCTCCACAACACCGGCGAGGGCGGCATCAGCACCCATCATCGCCACGGCGGCGACCTGATCTTCCAGATCGGCACCGGCTGCTTCGGCGCCCGCGACGCCCGAGGCCGCTTCTCGCTCGACGCACTCCTCGAGTCGATGGCCGATGCGCCCGTGCGGGCCATCGAGATCAAGCTCAGCCAGGGGGCCAAACCCGGCCTCGGCGGCGTGCTTCCCGCCGCGAAGGTGACGAAGGAGATCGCCACCGCCCGCGGTGTGCCCGTCGGCGTCACCGTACACAGCCCCAGCCGCCACTCGACCTTTCGCGACGTCGCCGGACTCGTGGAGTTCGTCGAGGAGATCGCGGCCGCGACCGGCGTGCCGGTCGGGATCAAGTCGGCGGTCGGTGAGCTCGGCTTCTGGGACACGCTCGCCGCCGAGATGGCGAAGACGGGTGGCGGCCCCGACTTCGCGACGGTCGACGGCGGCGAGGGCGGCACCGGGGCGGCACCGGCGGTGTTCGCCGACCATGTCGCCCTGCCCTTCCGCGACGCCTTCCCGCGGGTGTTCGACGCGTTCGCCCGCCACGGACTGCACCACGACGTCGTCTTCGTCGGCTCGGGCAAGCTCGGATTCGTTCCCGACGCCGCGATCGCCCTGGCGATGGGCGTGGACCTGATCTGCGTCGGGCGGGATGCGATGTTGGCGATCGGCTGCATCCAGGCCCAGAAATGCCACACCGGCCATTGTCCGACCGGGGTCGCGACCCAGAACCCCCGACTCGCCCGCGGTCTCGATCCGACCGACAAGTCCGTACGGGTCGGCACCTACCTCGAGGCGTTTCGCCACGACCTCATGACGCTGGCCAACGCGATGGGCCACGAGCACCCGAGCCTCATCGGCCCCGAACAGATCGCGATCCGAGGCGACGGCGGCCGGCTGATCGACGCGGTCGACGCCCTCGGCCTCGACCGTCGATGGTACGACGAGCGCCGTCGCGAGTCGCTGCGGACGACGCTGCGAGACGGCGGCTGAGCCTCAGCTCCAGTTCTCGGGATCGGCCGGGTCGCCGCCCGATTCGATGGAGTTGAAGGCGGGGTCGGGGGTGACGGCGTCGTCGACCGAGGGCCACAGGCCGGCCTCGACCGCCACGTCGGCCCGGCCCTGCCCGCCCTGGCCCCACTGAACGTAGGACATGATCGCGTCGGGGGAGCCGAACGAGTTGCCCTGGTAGAGGGCGGCTTCGCCGGCCGAGGCATCGAGCCCACCAAGGGAGTCGGCGGGGATGCGCACGGCGGCACCGGCGGCGATCGTGCCACCGTCGACGACGGTGCCCAGGTCGACGTAGGCCGGCCGCTGGCAGAGCCAGATGTCGTTGAGGTCGACGTCGGTGTCGCCGTTGTTGACGATCTCGACATAGCCGTCGGCGCCGAACTCGACCACGCTGACCTGGAGGTCGACCAGGGCGACACCGCCCTCCGGGATCGGCGCGGTGGTGGGCGGCTCGGTGGAGGTCGTCGAGCTCGTCTCGGCCGGCGCCGTCGCGTCGGGCGCGGCATCGTCGCCGGCGCCGTCGTCGCTGCAGGCGGCGGCGAAGACGACCACGACGGCAACGAGGGCGAGGCCGCGGATGACGGAACGACGAATGGATTCGGTGCGATTCATGCGGGTCTCCGGACGGGCGCTGGTAGTGGTCACGGTAGTTCGGGGGATCGGACGTCGGGTGGCGGATCCGGTCGTCATGAGGATCGAGCCGGATCGGAAACGGTCACCAAGCGCACGAGACCCCGGTGGGAGCCGCCGCGCTCCTCACCGGGGTAAAGGACCGCCGCCCGTGAACAGGGTCCATTGTGTCGAGATCGAACACAACGAACTGTCAGCTGGTTGACAGAAAGAGCGTCAACCTGCCGACACACGCGCTGCCGGCTCGCCGTCGAACCATCGAGATTCCCACGGCCCGATCTCCAGCACCGGCGCCGCCTCGTCGCCACCGTCCATCGAGCACCAACCCCGACCGATCTCGACCGACGCGGGCTTCCCACCGAGATTCATCACCACCAGGGCCCGAGCCCCCCGCCCCTCACGCTCGACGACGAGAACCGGGCCCTCACCGGGCCACACACGCTGCGCCGAGTCCGGATGAAAGCACCCGCGACGCCGACGCCACCCGAGCATCCGGGCCAGTCCGGCCCACACCACCGACCCGAACCCGTCGCCGTCGAGCGCCGCCGCGAACGCCGCGACCGATCCGAAACGGCCGCGGTTCAGATCGCGGGCGACACCGGAGCGCCGCGCGCCATCCACGTCGTTGGTCGAACCCACGAGCGAGTGCACGTAGAGCAGTGGTACCCCCTGCAGCGCGAGCGCGACCGCGTGGGTCGCGAGATGGCGAGCGATCAGCTCCTCGGCGGAGAACGGCGACCCCTCACCCGCCGACAGCAGGCTCCGCCAAGTCGCGACCAGCTCGTAGGGTTCCGGCTCCGCGTCGACCCCCACCGCCTCGTTGACCCGGCCCCCGCCCTCCCGGCACCGATCGGCCAGATCCCGCACCTCGTCGGGACGCAGCCAACCGACGGCCGGACGCAGGCCGACCCCGTCGTGGCCGGCGAGAAAGTTGAGCACGGTCGTCCCGGGCCGGGGATCGAAGCTGCGCAACCAACGTCGCAGCGGCGAGACGTCACCGGTGTGAACGCCATGAAGCACGAGCGGTGCGAGGGAGAACTGGTACACGGCGTGGGCTTCGGGGCGATCGACCGAACCCAGATAGGCCATGTTGTCGACATGGGCGACGTTGGTCTCGGTGATGAGGACGACCGACCGGTCGATCTCGTCGAGACAGTGCCGGAGAAGGGCGACGATCGTGTGGGTCTGCTCGAGGTGCACCGACGCCGACGCCGGGTCCTTCCACAAGAACGCGACCGCGTCGAGACGAATCGCCGCGGCACCGTGACGGACGTAGCGGAACACCGCGTCGAAAACCGCCAGCAGCACCTCCGGCGACCGATAGTCGAGATCGACCTGGTCAGGGCCGAAGGTGGTCCAGTAGTCGGCAACCGAGCCGTCCGAACGGGTGAAGCGGGTCGTGAGCGGCGTTGATCGCGGCCGCACCACCGCGTCGAGATCGGTTCCCGCGGGGACCTCACGAAAGAAGCCGGCCCGCGCCCGATCACCGGCCAGATGGGCCTGGAACCACGCACCGCGAGCCGAGACATGGTTGACGACGGCATCGGCCATCAGCCGGTGACGGGAAGCCAAACCCGCGACGTCGGCCCACGTTCCCGCGGCCGGGTCGACCACGGCGTGGTCGCGCACGCTGAACCCCCCGTCGCTCGAGGACGGATGGAAGGGCAGCAGGTGAACGCCGTTGATCGCCGGCGCCAACATCTCGAGCACACTGTCGACCGCGCCGATGCCACCCGCCCCGAACTGGTCGGGATAGCAGATCACCCAGGCATCGGAATCCGACCAACTCATCGCGTCGGGACCGGCCGGTCGACGCGACCCCGCGACCAGCGCATCGAGTTGACGCACGAACCGGTCGCCCGCCGGCCCGTACAAACGGGCCAGCAGCTGCCGACGAACGCTCAGGAGTCGACCTCGCCGGGGTCGACCGGCTCGGGCGCGCTCAGGGTTCTTCCGAGCGCCAAGAGCTCGTCGATGCGGTCGAGCGCCTCGGCCCACGCCGTTCGATCCGGGGGTGTCTCGGCCAGGGCATCGTTGGCCGCCTGCCAGGTGGCGTCGAGCTCACCGACGAGCTCCTCGAGCGTGTCGGGCAGCCCGTCGTCTTCGTCGACGGGAGTTTCCGTGACCACCGTGTCGTCGTCCGGAACCACTTCGGCGCCGTTCGCGGCCGGTGTCGCCAAGATGTCGTCGAAGTTCTCCCCCGGGAACAGGTTCGACAACGCCTCCGCAAGCGTGCCGCCGATGGCGAGTTGCTCACCCTCACCGACCGAGACGATGACGTTCTCGAGGGTCGGCACACTCGTCCCCTCCGCGGCCACATACAGCGAGCGCACCCACAGGATCGCGTTGTCGATCGGCAACAGCAGCAGGTCACCGAACTCCACGCTCGATCCGCTGTTGTCGAGCAGGGTCAGCAACTGGGCGATCTCGTCGTTTTGGGCGATGCTCGTGGCCACCAGGACCGGCCCGGGTGCCTCGGCGCTGTTCATCTCGAAGCTGACCAGGCGCGACGATCCGTCGGGCGCCGTCTCCCCGACCATGAACGCCTCGAGCTCCTTGCGTTCGTCGTCCTCGGCGAACGGGACGAAGGTGCGCATCGTGACGAACGACGGCTCGTCCTCGCCGGGAAGGGTCAACAGCGTGTAGTAGGGATTGACCCGCTGCTCACGGGTGGTCTCGACACCGAACTCGTCGATCGACGCCTCCGACGTGCCACCGGCACGCACGGTACGGCCCGGATCCTGGGCCACCGCCCACTGCTCGGTGCCGATGATGAGCGCCGCCGACGACTCGACCTGGTACTGGGCGTACATGTTGGTCTGCACCCGGAACAGGTCCTGCGGGTAACGAAGGTGGTCGCGCAGCTCCATTGGCATCTCGTCGAAGTCGGAGAACAGCTCCGGGAAGGCCGACTGCCACGCGTCGATGATGGGGTCGTCGACCGGCATGACGTAAAGGGACACGGTGCCGTCATAGGCGTCGACGACCGCCTTCACCGAGTTGCGCACATAGTTGAACGTCGCCCCGGACAGACCCCCGGCATCGAGACGGCCGTTCTCGGACTGTTGGCTGTAGGGGTAGCGATCCGACGTGGTGTAGCCGTCGATGACGTAGAAGACCCGGCCATCGACGATCACCGGATACGCGTCGGCGTCGAAGTCGATGAACGGGGCCAGCGCCGCCACCCGGTTCTGCACGTCGCGGTTGTAGATGATGCGGGTGTCGGCGTCGACGAAGTTCGAGATGAGCGGGTCGATCTCACGGAACCGCAGGGCGAACGCGGCCTTGCGGAGGAAGCTGCCCATCTCGACCCCACCGGTGCCGGTGTACCGGAAGGGGACCTCGGTGCCCGTCTCACTGTCGACATAGTCGATCTCGTCGACCGTCGTGGACACGAGGGCGTACCCGCCGAGCCCTTCGCCGTGGTAGAGCTGCGGTTGGGTGACACTCGACGCCACCGAATCGTCGACCGCCGTCGGCAGACCCGACACGACGAAGTCGGGACTCCCGGAGTTGGTCGTGGTGTTCGCCGTCGCCATCGCGAGGCCGTAGCCGTGGGTCAGGCGAACGCGGGAGCGCTCCCAGCTCAACGAGCTGTCGAGTTGGAGCTCGCGGGCGCCGACCACGACCTGACGAACCTCGCCGTCGATCACGTAGCGATCGGTGTCGAGGGCGCCGTCGAGCCCGAGGAACCGGTAGAAGTCGCGCTCGGTCTGCTCGCGCTCGAAGGTGGGAAGCACCGCGATCGGGTCGAGGAGCCGGGCATTGCGGATGGTGTCCTCGTTGGCCCGCAGCTGGTCGGCCGAGAGCTCCTCGGTGTAGATGAACTCCCGCTGGTCGACCGCATCGAGCCCGAACGCGAAGCGGGTGGCCTCGATGTTGCGCACCGCGAAGTCGGCCTCGCGGGTGGTCTCGTTCGGCTCGACCTGGAACCGTTGCACGAAGGCGGGGTAGATCCCGCCGACGACGATGGCGGTGAACGACCAGAGCCCGACGGCCAGCACCGGCATGGTCCAACCCCGCAACCGAAGGTTGACCACGAGCAGCACCACCGCCGACAGCGAGATCGCGATCAGCAGGTAGATGGCGGGCAGCTGGGCGTTGACGTCGGTGTAGAGCGCACCGTCGACGACGCCCCTATCCGACACCGTGAGCTCGTAGCGATCAAGCCAGTAGTCGGCCGCCTTGATGACGGCGAGCACGGCGAGGATGGCCGAGAGGTGGACTTTCACGGTCGGCGTGGCCCGACTCCCCGCCACCGCGGTGACCCGAATCGAACCGTTCAGATAGTGGCTGATCGCGGTGAGGATGAAGACGATGACGAAGGCGGCGAACGCCCACCCCACCACAAAGGTCAGGAACGGAAGCTGGAAGACGTAGAACCCGATGTCGGTGTTGAACTGGGGGTCCTTGATGCCGAAGTCCTGCCGGTTCGTGAACAGCAACCAGTCTTCCCAACGGCTCGCCACCCCGGCCGCCGCGACCAGCGCGAACAACGCCGATACGGCCGTGCGGAGCAGACCGGCCCGGCCGGCGACGACGTCGTGGTAGCGGGCCAGCAGCTCCTCTTCGGGACCGGCGGGCCGAAAGCTCGGCGCCGCCCGGTCCGAGATGTAGAGGTTGCCCCACAACAAGATGAAGAACACGCCACCGAAGATGAGGGTCAGGACGATCTTCGCGCCGAGGATGTCGCGCCACACGGAGGCCCGGTCGAGCGCATCGAACCAGAGATAGTCGGTGTAGAACCCGGCGATGCCCTGGAGCGACGCGGCGAGGAAGATCAGCGCGATGACGGCGACGACCGCGATCACGCGGCCGCGACCACCCAGTCGGCTTCTCTCGCGGCGGGGAAGGTCATCGGCAGCGCGCATCGCGATGAGACTATCGGCCCCTCACCGACAGTCGGGGTCGAGTCGCCCGATCAGTCCGCCGGCACGGCCTCGAGCCAGCACGTGCACGACGGATGGGCCGGAGGGAACGCGTCGCCGGTCGGGAACTCGGTACCGGCGTCGAGGGCTCCCGCGAGCGCGTTGTCGGCGCAGTCGGGCCCACACGGCCCGTTCGGTTCGACATGCCAGCGGACCGGACCATCGGCCAAGGCGACGACGACGAGACCGTCGACCGCGACCGCCGCGGCGGCGGCCGCTTCGGGAATCCGACGACCACGTGATTCCCGATAGAGGGCCCGAACCGTGTCGGACAACTCGTCGGGGTCGACGAGCCGGTCCGCGACGTCGGCGAGGCGCTGACGCATCGGGTCGAGGGCGATCGCCCGGATCTGGGCGAGCGCCGGACCGAGACCGATGCGCTTCGAGCCACCGAGCTCGGACGCGAGCTCCTTCAGCGGGGTCGAGGCCGCCGACTCGTAGGCCGTGCCGAGCGCGGTCGGGTCGTTGACCACGAACCGGACGGCGTCGGCTCCGCCGCGGCGAATCCCGTCGAGCAGGGCTCCTTGTTCCTCGACGAGCACCTTCTTCATCGCCTTCGCCGCCGCGGCCGCCGCGTTCTCGCGGGCGGCCGCACGGGCTTCGTCGATCCGGGAGTCGTCGGGCTCGGGCGTGGCGGGTTCCGCCTCGACGGTTGACACGTCCTCGTCGGGCGACACCTCGTCGTCGGCGCCGTCGGCGGACGCCTCCGGTTCGGTGGTCGCCGATTCGCGAGAGGAACGGAGCCGGGCGAAGACGTCGGCGGCATCGGCGTCGACGACGGTCGGCTCGGGCTCGGCGGACGCCTCCGGCTGGAGCTCCTCCGGTTCCGGCCCGGGCGCGGCGGCCTCCTCGGGTTCCGGCTCCGTCGTTTCCGACTCCACGTCGTACAGGGCCACGGAATCGTCGACATCGTCGACGCCAACCCCCTCGTCGCCGTCCGGCGCGACCGGCTCGTCGTCCGAAGGCTCGTCGACGTCGTTCGACGCCGCCGGCACGGCCTCACCCTCGTCGCGGTCGGTCTCCGTGTCGTCCAACACGTCGAGATGGGTCAACGCCTCGGTCTCCGCGGTGATGAAGACATCCTCGATCGGCCCGGGATCGGCGATGCCCTCCACCAACGGATGGCCGACCAGACGGGCCGCCTCGATCTCCCCTTCGAGCTCCTCGGGCGACGGGGTCGGCTCGGACGCGATCCGCAGACCGGCACGTTCGGCGGCGGCACGCGCCTCGGGCACGGAGTTGACGAGATCGGTGACCGCCGTGTCGAGGCTCTGCTGGGCGATCGTGAGCGCCTCGAGCAGCCGGTCGCGACCGGCGCGGAGCTGTTCGACCTGGGCCCGACCGGTCTGACGTTTGCGGGCGAGATCGCGCAACATGCGCTCGCGCACCGTCTGGGCCTCGGCCACCATCTCGCGGCCGCGTTCTCGGCCATCGTCCATCACCCGCTCGGCCTCACGACGCGCCTCCGCGAGCAGCGACTCGCGCGCCGACTCGGCCTCGGCCCGTGTGACGTCGGCCGCGGCGAGCGCTTCGCTCCGAACGGCCTCGGCCTCCCGCTCGGCCCGCTCGGCCCGCTCGTTCGCCGCGAGATGGGCGGCCTCGATGACCTGGGTCGCCTCGACCCCCAGCGCCTGGGCGACCCGATGCGCCTCGAGCTCACCCGCGGAGATCTCGTCGAACTCGAGCAGTCGGCCGGCGAGCTCGTCGCGTTCGAGCCGGAGCCGCCGAATCTCCTGCGCCGCCCGTTGCAGTTCCCCCCGCACCGCGGTGGGGTCGAAACCGCGTCGCACCAACTCGAATGGCGCCGCTTCCAGGCGCGCCGGATCGAGGTCGTCTGACGGCGAATTCACGGTTCCGATGCTATGAGTCCGCGCACTGACACACGGGTATCCCCTCGCGATGGCTCGACTGCTCAGCCGACCATCAGCCGGAGATCGTCGGTCTCGCCGCCGAGATCGGCCAACGCGGCCAGGGCCTCGTCGAGCGACCGGACGCCGATGACCGGCATCCCCCGCGCATGGGGGATCGCCTCGGCGACGACGTCTTGGGGCACGATGAACGCGACCGCGCCGGCCTCGTATGCCGCGGCCGCCTTCTGCCCGACGCCACCGATGTTGCCGACCGAGCCGTCGCCGAGGATCGTGCCGGTCACGGCGACGTTCTGCCCGCCGGTGAGCTCGCCCTCGGTCAAAAGGTCGAGGATCGTCAGCGTGAACGCAAGGCCCGCCGACGGGCCACCGATCGTCCCGGAGTCGATCTCGACCTCGAACGGCAGCGGCAGTTCGACCTGCCGGGGAACGACGGACTCGATGCCGATGAAGCCGCCGGGAAGCCCATCGGGGTGGGTCCCCCACACCAACTCGACATCGCGGATCTCCCCGGTGTCGATGTTGTCGACGGTGATCACGCCGGTCTCCCCGGGAGTCTTCGTCTCGAGCTCCGCTCGCAGCGACGCCAGCGTCGTGATCTCGGCACCGTCGACTGCGATGATGATGTCGCCGGGTTCGAGCAGCCCATCGACCGGCCCGCCCTCCACGACCGCCTGGAACCCCTGCCCGGTCTCCTCCACGACCGAGATCCCGAGACGGTCGAGCGCCACGATCACCGCGATGTCCTTCGACACCCGCATCATCTCGAGATTGCGCTCACGGTTCTCGCCGTCGGACCGGTCGCCGAACACGTCGCTGCGCCGCCGCAGGAAGATGTCGTCGTCCAACTCGCTCTCGAGCCAGTCGAAGATCGACACATCGCTGTCGACCGCCACCGTCGTGAAGAGAATCGCACCCTCCGGATCGTCGATTCCCTCGGCGCTGATCGTCACCCGATCCGCGGTCGGGCGCGCCGAGCCCGGCTTTTGCGCGACGGTCTCCTCGTCGATGAGGCTGTGGCCCGGGACGATCCGACCCAGGGCCCGGGCCGGGATGGCCAGGCTCAGCCCGACCACCGCCGCCACGACGGCGACCACCGAAGCGATCCGCCCCAGCAAACGGCGCCTCGGCCGAGGCTCCTCGGCGGCGCGCGTCGCCGCATCGGTCTCGGGCGGTAGCATCGGCGACGGCGTGCTCACCTCAGTCATCGTGTCCGTGCTCGTCCTCGTGGCGGGAGTCTTCATGGCAGGCCGTCGGCCTCCCTGGGCGCTTCAGCCTGCCACGATGCTCTCCGATATCGGCGGCGCGTCCCGACATCGTTTCGTCCGGGGAACCCACGCCGCGGTCCCGCTCGACGACGGCGACGACAACTCGATCCTCATGGACTCGCTTCGTGTCCTGGGTCTGGTGCGTCGCCGGGTCGAGCAACCGACCATCGGCCGTCGGGCTTACGTCCGGTTGTGGGAACGCGTTCGGGCCCTCATCGTCCTGGCCGCCATCATCGTCTCGATCGGGGTGCTGCTGGCCGCGAGCATCGGGATCATCGTTCTCGCGGCGGGATATCTGCTGGAGCAGGCGATCAGCTGACCGCTCAGCGGCCGAACAGACCTCGGCGGACCTCGCCGCCACCAACCGGTTCTTCGGTCGGTTCCTGGCCCGGACTCGCCGGTGTCGGCGCGAACGCGTCGACCGGAGCCATCGCGGCCTCGACGTATTCGACCACCTCGGCACCGTCGGCCGTCTCCATCACCTCACCGGCAAACGAACCGATCGCCGCATCGGCGGATTCATCGGCTGTCGCGAGCGGCGCGGCGGCCGTCTCGGTCGACGCGGCGATCTCGACCTTGACGTAGGACGTGACCGCGAACTGGACCTCTTCGAGCGCGAAGAGTCGGGCGCCGGCGAGGCCTTCCACATTGTGGAGCTCCTCGAGATAGGTCGCCGCGTCCTGCACGTCGTCGAACTGTCGGTAATGCGTGATGTTCTCGTTGTCCTCGTGGATCACGATGTGGCTCATGGAACCAAGCTCCTTCGCGGATGAGTGCCGCTTCTCCCGTCGGCACGACATGTCCCCGCCTTGAGGTATACGACCCACGGAGTCCTGGGTCCGGTGGCCCGGTGAGTCGCTAGGGTCAGCGGGTGGTCGCCGATGACAACTCCGTGCGCCGCCGGGCGGCGGCGCGAGCCGGCCACCGGGGCGACACGAGCACGGCCCGGCACGCCCTCTACGACCCGCACCCGACCGTTCGAATCGCCGCCCTGCGGTCCTTGGCCCGCCTCGACGCCCTGACCGACGAACAGCTGGGCACCGCACTGCACGATCCGGCACCGACGGTGCGCATCGCGGCCCTCGAGCTGGCGGCCCCGCGGCCGACACCGCCGATCGAGGCGCTCCTCGACGACGACGACCCGATGGTGGTCGAGGCCACGGCATGGGCCCTCGGCGAACGCCCCGAGGCCGACCCGGCCGTGATCGACCGGCTCGGCCTCGTGGCCGAGACCCACACCGATCCGCTGGTTCGCGAGTCCGCAGTGGCCGCGCTGGGGGCGATCGGCGACGAACGGGGACTCGCCGCGATCCTGACGGCGACCCGTGACAAGCCGGCGGTCCGTCGTCGCGCCGTCATCGCGCTCGTCTCGTTCGAAGGACCCGAGGTCGATGCCGCGTGGGAGCGGGCCCGCACCGACCGCGACCGTCAGGTTCGCGACGCCGTCGAGGAGCTCCTCGGCCCGGTCGTCGAACCCGATTGACGAGCCGCCCGCTTCAGCGGCGGCTCCCGCCCTCCATGAACATCGCCTGCACCGACTCGTAGTGCTCGATCACCCGGCCGGCGCCGTTGGCCACCGCCTCGAGCGGCGCGTCGACGAGTCGGACCTCGACCTCGGTCTCACGGCTGAGACGGATGTCCATTCCCTTGAGCATCCCGCCGCCGCCGACGAGATGGATGCCCTGTACGATGAGGTCCTGGGCCAGCTCCGGCGGGGCCTGGGCCAGGCACGACAGCACCGAATCGACCATCGCGGTGACGGGCTCGTCGATCGCGGTGCGAATCTCCGCCGGGGTGAGCACGACGGTCTTCGGGAGGCCGCTCATCAACTCGCGGCCGCGCACCTCCGCGTTGACCTCGTCGGCGGTCGGGGCCGCCGAACCGATCACTATCTTGATCTCCTCCGCGGTGCGCTCACCGACCGCGATCCCGTACTCGCGCCGGACGTAGCCCTGGATCGAGTTGTCGATGTCGAACGACCCGACCCGGACCGCCTCGAGGGCAACGACGCCACCCAACGAGATCAGGGCGGTCTCGGTCGTTCCTCCGCCGATGTCGATGACCATGTTGCCGATCGGCTCGTTGATCGGGAGGTCGGCGCCGATCGCGGCCGCGACCGGCTGTTCGATCAGTCGGGCGTCGGCGGCGCCGGCCCGCTTGGCCGCTTCGGTCACCGCCCGTCGTTCGACCGCGGTGATGGCCGAGGGAACACAGATCACGACGCGGGGACGATTGAGCCGACTGACACCGACCCGTTGCAACAGCAGGCGGATCATGCGCTGGGTGACGTCGAAGTCGGTGATCGCACCCTTGCGCAGCGGCCGGACCGCGACGATGTAGCTCGGTGTGCGGCCGATCATCTGCCACGCCTCGTGGCCCATGGCCAGCACTTCGCCGTTACGGCTGTTGAGCGCGATGACCGAGGGCTCGTTGAGAACGATGCCCTCCCCCCTGGCGTAGACGAGTGTGTTCGCCGTACCCAGATCGATTGCCAGGTCTCTTGCCAGGATTCAGCGCTCCTCGTCGGCCCCGGGGTCAAGCTGCACGATACCGCTCGGCTGCTCCGTCGTCCGGTTCGAGTCGGGCGGGGCGAGGGCGCGGAGTTGCTCGTGGAAGTCCAGCGGACGGGGCCGACGGATCCGATGACCGGCATAGAGGACCAACGATCCGATCACGGCCGCGACCAAGGAAACGATGAGAAAGATCGCCGCGGTGCTCATGACCGGCCGTCCACATCGGTGATGTGCTGCGCCTCGAGCCCCCACGACTCCCCGTCGCGCCAGGTCTCACGTTTCCAGATCGGCACCGTCGCCTTCAACGTGTCGATGCCGAACCGGGCCGCCGCGAACGCCTCGTCGCGGTGCGGTGACGACGCCACGACCACCACCGAGGATTCGCCCACAGGCACGACCCCCGTCCGGTGGAGCAGGACGATCCGGCCGAGCGTGGGCCACGACTGCCGCATGCCGGCCGCGATCTCCGCGAGACGGGGGACGACGTGTTCCTCGTAGGCCTCGTACTCGAGCCGCTCGACCCCGACCCGACCCGGGGCATGATCGCGCGCCGTCCCGCTGAAGAGCACGACCGCACCACAGTCGGGACGAACCGCCCAGTCGGCGGCGACCCCGACCGGGAGCTCGGCGTCGCTGAGTCCGAGCCAGTCGTCGGCGGAGTCGGGAGGCTGAAGCACCTGTCAATGGTAGGGGTGGGGTGGGGCAGGCCAACCCGTCGCCCGGGGGCGCGCCCACCAGACCCGACGGCATCGGTAGCCTCGCGGGTCGTGGGAGACGGGGACACGGACACCGAAGGTGCGGCCGAGGAGCCGATCCGACGCGCCCCTCTGCCCCCCGAGGACCGCGTGTGGCGTCACCCCGCCGAAGTGGCGATGGAGCAACGACAGGCCGCGGCGCGGCGCCGGACCCACCGGCGCCGGACGTCGGTGACCGTTCTGGGGGGCGTCGTCGCCACCGCCGGTCTGTTGTGGATCGCCCAGGCCGAGTCGGCCGACACGTCGATCACGACCGACCCGATCGCGGTGGGCGCCATCGGCGCCCGCCCGCTCGGCGCCGCCGCCTCCCCCGAACCGAGCCTCAGCCCGATCTCGTTTCCTCCCGAACCGAGCCTGGCCGCGGCGAGCCTCCCCGCCACGCCGCCATCCGACGCGGCACCCCGGCCCGAGAACCTCACCGTTCGTCTCCGCGCCGACACCGAGGCGCTGGCCGGCGCGGTGATGGTTCGTGAGGGGTTCGCGATCACGAGCGGTCTCGCCCTCGACGGGGCCGAGGAAGTCGTGCTCACCTGGGGATCACGCACGGAGACCGGCGTGGTCATCGGCTACGACGCGGTCACCGACGTCTCCGTGATCCGCCTCGACGGCGACTCACCGCGAACGGTCGGCGTCGATGCCGAGGTCGCTGCCGGCGATGTCGTGACCCTTGCCGGCCCCGACGCCCCGAAGAGCGTGCACACCGTCGTCGACGCGGCGTCGACCTCGGCTCGGGTCGACGGCGAGCCGGTCATCGGCATCGTCGAGCTCGATGGCACGCTCGGCGCGGTCCCACCCGGAGGGCCGGCCTTCGACGCGGACGGCGCTCTGGTCGGCATGATCACCGAGACCGCCGACGACGCGCCGGCTGCCGTCGTCCCGATCGACCTCGTCCGGGGCGTCGCCGACCAGATCATCGAAGACGGCGTGGCCACCCACCCCCTCCTCGGGGTCACGGCCCGCAACCCGGGGGAGACCGACGAGGTCGGCGCGCCCGGATCGCTCGTCACGAAGGTGACCGCCGACGGGCCGGCCGCCCTCGGCGGGGTCGAGGTCGGCGACCTGATCATCGAGATCGGCGGCGAACCGATCGATTCGATGGAGAAGATGGTCGCCACGCTGCGATCCCACGAACCGGGAGACGCAGTCACCGTCGTCGTGCTGCGGGCCGGCGAACCCGTCGACTGTCCGGTCGAGCTCGGCTCACAGTCCGAGACGACGGCCTGAACCTCCCCGGAGTCGACGGATCAACGCCACGACACCGACGAGCCCCCCGACCACGGCGACGACGGCCACGACGAGGGCGAGCTCCTGGCGGCGGCGAGCGGGCATCCGGTCGAGCGGCCCCGGCTCGTGGGAGACGACCCACGCCTCTTCGTTCGAGTGCTCGGCCCGCCAGCCCAGCGCCCGGAGCCGATCGTTCGACACGACCCAGCTGTGCGAGGTGTAGGGGACGACGCCGGGGGGCACCGGCGCGAACCCGGCTCGCCACCGGAACGCGGCGAGCGCCCGGGCCGCCCAGGACGGCACCCGGAGTCGGGGGGTCGGGCCTTCGAGGTCGTGGAGAGCGTCGGGTGAGATCCACCCGTCGGGGGCGACGTTGACGACACCGTCGAGCCGGGCCGAGACGGCGACGACCACGGCCGACGCGAGGTCGTCGATGTGGAGGTACTGCACGGGCGGGTCGCCGTCGGCGGCGACCCCGACCCGGGCCGAGTGCAGGACGCGGGCCAGGCCGCCGAGATCGTCGTCGGTCACGATCGCGGTGGGTCGGAGGATGGCCACCGCCGCCTCGGGGTGACGTGCGCCCCACTCCGCCGCCAGACGTTCGACGTCGGCGCGGGCCATCGCCCAGCTGAAGTCGGGGTTGGGCCGGATCGGCGCGTCCTCGGTGATCGGCACCGGATTGGCCGCCCAGGCCCCGTAGACCATCGCGGTCGACAGCACCACCACCTGGCGAACCCCGGATTCGCTCGCGGCATCGAGTACTCTCCGGGTGATCGCGAGATCGAGCTCTTCGGCGGCCGGCTCCGGGTGACCGGGGGTGCTCGCCGAGGCCAGGTGGACCACGACATCGGCCCCCGCGAAGATCGATCCCAACGGCCCCGCCGCGAGATCGACCCGTTTCGATTCGACATCGGGGGCGACCGTGGTGCCGACCCGATCGACGGCGAGCACCTCGAGCACGTCGTCGGCATCGGCGAGCCGGCGCACGACCCTCGATCCGATGGCACCGGCCGCACCGGTGACCACGACCCTGGTCAACGGCGGGGGCCGAGCACGAGGCCCCTCCGACGGGGGGCGTGGAGTAATGACGCGGGCACCCACCTACGATGCCGTCATGAGCGACGATCCGCCACCCGAGAGCGACCCATTCGGTGGTATCCCCTTCCTGGGTGAGCTGATGAAGATGCTCCAGGGTCAGGTCGGCGGCGGTTCCGACGCCGCCCGCCAGCTCGCCCGGTCCATCGCCAACGACGGCCGGTCCGAGGCCAACATCGATCCGGCCGACCGAATCGCGGTCGAGGAGCTCGTCCGCGTCGCCGAGCTCCAGGTGCAGGGGGCGACCGGCCTGGCCGTGGCCCATCACGGCCCCCTGCGCGTCACCGTCGCCAATCGTTCGCAATGGGCGGATCAGACGATCGACGACTACCGGCCGCTGTTCGAGACCCTCGCCGCGTCGATGGCCGCCACGATGGAGACCCCCGACGACGTTCCGGCCGACGACCCGATGGCCGAGATGATGGCCGGCCTGAGCGAGATGATGGCACCGATGATGCTCGGCATGACCACCGGCTCCATGGTGGGCAATCTCGCCCGCACGTCCCTCGGCGGCTACTCGCTTCCGGTTCCCCGTCCGGTCGACGCGCCGATTCTGGTGCTGCTCGCCAACGTCGACCGCTTCGGCGACGAGTGGTCGCTCGACCGGGCCGACCTCCGACTCTGGATCTGCCTCCACGAGGTCGCCCATCACGCCGTCCTCGCCGTGCCCCACATCCGCCGGCGCCTCACCACGCTGCTCGAACGTCACGCCGCCGGATTCGAACGCGACCCGCGCGGGATCGGTGAGGCGCTCGGCGACTTCGACCTCTCGGCCGGACCGGAAGCCCTGGCTGAGCTCCAGAACACCCTCGGGGACCCCGATGCCCTGCTCGGCGCGGTCCGCTCTCCCGCCCAGGAGGCGCTCCAGCCCGAGCTGACCGCCCTCGTCGCCGCGATCACCGGCTATGTCGACCACATCATGGATCGCACGGGTGGATCCCTGATCGGCTCCTACGACCGGCTGACCGAGGCGCTGCGGCGCCGGCGGGTCGAGGCGACCGCGAGCGACCGGTTCGTGGAGCGGATCCTGGGGCTCGAGCTCGATCGGGCCCAGTACGACCGAGGCGCGGCGTTCGTTGCCGGCATCGTCGAACGAGCCGGCGACGAAGGGCTCGGCCGTCTACTCAGCGACGCGGCCAACCTCCCGACCCCGGCCGAGGTCGACGCGCCGGGCCTGTGGCTGGCGCGCATCGATCTTCCCGACTGACCCTCTGCGGTTCGCCGATCAGCGCACGGCGTCGTCGCCGTCGCGCTCCTCGTCGGGCGGTGGCGGTGACGGATCCACTTCCACCCCGTCGATCGACGACACGTAGGGCGTCGTCTCGTCCCACGCGTCGGGGGGAGACCATTCGATCGCCGCGGCCGGCGGGGCCGGTTGCGACGGTCGGATGTCGTCGACGCTGAGCTCGACCGTCTCGTCGACGGGTGGGTCGGGTTCGGGTTCCTTCACCGGTTCCGTCTCCGGTCGTTTCAGCCGCCGGGAGAAGCCACCCCGGCCCGGACCCCCGGCGATGTAGGAGACGAGGGTGGTGGCCGTGGCGAGCGCGACGAACCAGGCCCCGACCTGCACCCCCAGCCGGACCATGACCGGGATGAAGGCGCCGACGGAGAACGCCAGCTGGAACCGGGCCTCGAATCGGGCGAACGACCGGCCGTAGTTGGCGTCGGGGGCGTCGCGTTGCACGAGCGCGTCGAAGGCCAGCTTGCCGGTGACGGTGGCGAACGACACCGCGAATCCGAGCAGGGCACTGCCGAGGATGGCGCCGTTGAGCCCCGCGAACACCGCGATCGCGGTGAGGAACCCGAGCGCCGACGCGAGCATGCGCTCTTCGGTGACCCGTTGGCGGATGACCGGCGCGAGCCGGGCGCCCGACAGCGAGCCGGTGACCGCGAACAAGCCGACCAGACCGAAGTGCCACAGCGGGGACCGGGGGTCGCCGACCCAGCCGGTCTGGCCTCGCGCGGTCGCGGTCGCCGCACCGAACGCGGCGCCGTCGAGGCTCACGTCGAGGCCGTCCTTTCCTCCCCGGAGCTCGAACATCAGCATCATCGTCACGAAGCCGACGACACCGCGGATCACCATCATCGACGTGGCGGCGAGCAGGATCTTGGCGTCGCGCAGCTCGGCCCGCTCGGCCGCCTCGACGGGCCGGGCGGCGACGACGATCGGCGGCAGCTGGACGGCCAGGATCGTCGCGACGATGAAGCCGACCATCGCGATGGCGGCCGAGATCGCCGGCCCCCCGACGATCGAGAAGAGGCCGGCCACGCCGGCGCCCAAAGGGCCCGCGATCGAACTGATCAACGCCAGTCGGCTGTTGGCGCCGACGAAGTCCTGTTCGCTCTTCACGAACTGAGGGACCACCGCGCTCTTCGCGACGGCATAGCCCTTCTGGAGCACGAGGATGCCGAACGCCTCGGGGAACAAGAGCAGGGTGTCGAAGTGGCGAATCATCAAGAACGCGACCACCGACCGGCCGACCAGGGTCGCCATGATCATCACCCGGCGTCCTCCACGAACCCGGTCGATGGCCGGGCCGATCAAGGGCGTCACCACCGCGAACGGGGCCATCGTGAGCAACAAGGCGAGCGCGACACGACCCCGCGACTCGTCGGGGCTGATCGAAAAGAAGATCGAACCGGCCAGCGCGGCGGTGATCGCGCCATCGGCCGCCGCCGACAGCGCATGGACCCGGGCCAGGCGAACGAAGGGCGTGACGATGAATCCTTCCGCCCCCCGCCGTTCCGGCTGGGACCGTCCGAGAGGGCGCCAACCCTTGTCGTTCACGCCCGTAGTCTCCGGTCGGGCGTCGGGGCCATGACCGCCCAGAGGAGATCGACGTCTCGTTCGTAGCTCAACACCAGGGCCGCCGACGAGGGATCGAACCAACCGATGGCATCGACCTCACCGTTCGGCACGAAGGATCCCTCCAGAACTTCCATCGTCCAGTAGACCACGAGCTTCTCACGATCCTTCTGGTCGCGATAGCGCACCACCGGGAGACGGGCGAGACGACGACAACGAAGACCGGTCTCCTCCTCGACCTCTCGCTCGGCGGCCCGTCCGAGGGTCTCGCCCTCGTCGAGCTTCCCCTTCGGAAACGACCAGTCGCCCCGGTGGGGACGGTGGATCAACAGCACCTCGTCGTCGCCATGGCCGGACCGCACGACGATCCCGCCGGCGGCCCACACGGTCACTTCGGGATGATCACGGGCGAGCCGGGACCGGAGGTCACCCATGGGCCGCGGACCGGGCTCGCGCGAGTTGACGAAAACGCTCGTGGGCATCGATGCCGACCGTCCCCTTGCGACGGCGCCACACTCCGGAGGCGTCGAGGGTCCAGGCGAGGCGGTCGTCGGTGAGGTTGACCTCGAGTGCCTCCCGCAGCCGCCCGAGGGCGACCGGGTCGCGCACCTCGAGCATGGCCTCCACTCGACGGTCGAGGTTCCGCCCCATCAGGTCGGCGCTGCCGATGTAGGTGAGCGGCTCACCGGGACCGGCCCCGTTGGCGAAGTGGAAGATCCGCGAGTGCTCGAGGTACCGCCCGACGATCGAGCGCACCCGGATTCGTTCGGACTTGCCCGGCAGGCCCGGACGCAGGCAGCAGATTCCCCGCACGATCAGGTCGATCTCCACACCCCCCGACGACGCTTCGTAGAGCTTCTCGATCATCTCCGCGTCGGCCAGGCTGTTCATCTTGAGGATCATCCGGCCCCGCCCCGACGCGATCTCGCGGTCGATCAGGTCGCGCAGGTCGGCGCGGAGTCGTTCGGGGGCGACCAGCAGGCGCTTGTAGCGGGGCGCGTGGCTGTAACCGGTGAGGCCGTTGAACAGGTCGGCGAGGTCCTCGCCGACCTCGGGATCGGCGGTCAGGATCCCGAAGTCCTCGTAGGTCCGCGCGGTGCGGTGGTTGTAGTTGCCGGTGCCGACATGGCAGTAGCGGCGGATCTGCGTGCGTTCCTCCCGGACGACCATGCAGATCTTGGCGTGGATCTTGAGCCCGACGAGGCCGTAGGCGACGTGAACGCCGGCCTGTTCGAGTCGTCGGGCCCATCCGATGTTGGCCTCCTCGTCGAAGCGGGCCTTCAGCTCGACGAGGACGGCCACCTGCTTGCCCCGTTCGGAGGCCCGGATCAGCGCGTCGATGATCGGGCTGTCGCCGGAGGTTCGGTAAAGGGAGAGCTTGATCGCGAGAACGTCGGGATCCACGGCCGCTTGGCGGATGAACTCCACCACCGATGCGCTGAACGACGAGTAGGGGTGGTGCATCAACACGTCGCCGCGGCGCAGGGCCGCGAAGAACTCGGCGGGTTCGCCGTCGCTTTGCAGCTCCGGTTCGACGACCCCCCGCCCGGCCGGCCACTTGAGCTCCGGACGATCCAACCCGACGATCTCCGACAGGGCCCGGGCGTCGAGCGGCGCCGCCGTGGCGTAGACGTCGTTGGCGTCGAGATCGAGCTCCCTGATCAAGAGATCGAGCACCGCAGCCGACATGGTCGCGGACACCTCGAGTCGGATCGCCCGCCCGAACCTCCGCCGCCGGAGCTCGAGCTCGACGGCGGCGAGCAGGTCCTCGGCATCTTCGTCTTCGAGGGTGAGGTCGGCGTTGCGGGTGACCCGGAACGCATGGGACTCGACGATCTCCATTCCGGGGAACAGCTGTTCGAGATGGGCGGCGATGACCGACTCGAGCGAGACGAACCGGGCGCCGGTGCCCAGCTTCATCCATCGATCGAGTGTGTTCGGCACCTTCACCCGGGCGAAGCGTTCGCGCCCGTCGGTGCGGTCGCGAACGAGGACGGCGAGGTTCAACGACAAGTCGGAGATGTACGGGAAGGGGTGCCCCGGGTCGACCGCGAGCGGGGTGAGGACCGGGAAGATCCGGCTGTCGAATCGGGCCTTGGCCTCTTCACGTTCGGCGTCGGTGAGGTCGTCGTGATCGAGGAGGTCGATGCCGGCATCGCGCAGCGCCGGCACCATCTCCTTGGCCAGGATCTGTTCGTGGCGCGCACAGAGCTCGGTCACCACGCGTCGGATCTCGTCGACCTGCTGGCGTGGGGTTCGCCCGTCGGGCGACAGCGTGTGCACCCCGGCCGCGATCTGGTCGTGGAGGCCCGAGACCCTCACCTGGAAGAACTCGTCGAGGTTGCCGGCGAAGATGGCGAGAAAGCCGAGGCGTTCGAGCAGCGGGAAGTCGGCGTCGAGGGAGAGCGCCAGCACCCGGGCGTTGAACGCGAGCCAGCTCAGCTCGCGGTTCAACACGTCGGCATCGGTGTCGTCCCAGCCGCCGACCGTCGGCTCGCTCATGTCGCGTCCTCCACGAGCAGCGAGGCGCCGATGGCACCGGCCATCTCTCCCAGCGCGGCGGCTCGGACCGGTGCGGTGGTGTCGGCGAAGACGCGCTCGTCGAGACGCGACTCGAGATCGGCCCGGAACGGTTCACCGAGTCGTCCGGCCATGCCGCCTCCGAGCACGATCAGCTCGATGTCGACGAGGGCGATCGCGCTGGCCAGGGCCGCCGCCAGCGCGTCGGCGGCGTCGTCGAGAATCGAGCGGGCCACCGGATCGGCCATCTCCGAGGCGGTCTGCCAGGTGCTGGACTTCATCCGACCGGCACCGACCAGGTCGACGAGGGCGGTCTCCTCGCCGGCGGAGTGGCGGGCCCGGGCCCGCGTCTCCATCATGCGCCGGCCGGCGTAGTCCTCGAGCTCTCCCCGCCCGACCCCCGTGTCGGCGAACTCACGGAAGTTCACATAGGTGTGACCCAGCTCGCCGGCGAGGCCGCGGGGTCCGCGCCGGAGCCGGCCGTCGAGAACGACACCGGCACCGACGCCGGTGCCCATGAAGACACCGATGAGGTTGTCGACGCCGCGTCCGGCTCCGAGCCGATGCTCGGCGAGCGTTCCGACGTTCACGTCGTTGTCGACCACCACCGGTCGATCGCCGCAGCGTCGACGGAGCCCGGCCGCGACATCGACGTCGTGGGTCCATCCCGGCAGGTTGGCGGCCACCGGCAACACGCCGGAGCCGGGAGGGACCGGGCCGGGTACGCCGACCCCGATCGAGTCGGCGAGCCCGTCGGGGTCGACCTTGGCCACCACGGCGGCGATGGCATCGAGGACGTCGTCGGGCCCGCCGGTGCGCGGCGTCGACTTCTTGGCCTTGTCGACGACCCGCCCGTCGTCGACGAGCGCCGCCATGATCTTCGTGCCGCCGAGATCGATACCGATCGCGGTCATCCGCGTGTCGACTCCGGCGCTCGACTCACGACGAGGCCTCGTCCTCCGGATAGCCCAGATCCCATTCCACGACGATTCGTTCGCGTTCGCCGTCGCGGTTGACCCGTTCACGATTTCGTCGGAACTGGGGGTCGTGGGGCGGGAGCAACAGGAGTCGGGCGTTGACCCGGTCGCGAAAGGCGTCCATCACCTCGCGTTCGCCGTACACGGCCCGAATCTCCCAGTGAGGGGCCGTCGGGCCGAGGTACACGATGGTCGCCTGGCCGATCGGCGGTTCTTCGGTCTCGACTTCTGCGGTATCGGTCATCATGGCTCCTACGACTCTGAACTGAACAGTCTACCGGGCCTGTCTCGCACTCTCGCCGGCCCCGCACGGGCCCATTCCGGCGCATTGCGCGGTGAATCGACTACAGACAGTGGTGAAATCGCGTCGAATAGCCCTTTATGGGAACTTTCCCCGCGATCTGGGCGTAGTACATGGACCGAGAGAAGCATCGGGCACGCGGGCCTGACGCAAGGAGATCAGAATGGACACCAGTTGGATGGCCACAGGCAACTGTGCCACCCACCCCCCGGACACCTTCTTTCCTTCCGACGGCGTCGGTGTGGAGATCGCCCGTCGCATCTGCGAAGGATGCCCCGTCCAGGAACGCTGCCTCGAGTACGCGTTGCGCAACCGCGTCGACCATGGCGTGTGGGGCGGCGCCAGCGAACGGCAACGCCGACGCATCCTCAAGGCACGCCGCCAGGCGGTGAGCGCGCTCGCGGGCTGAACCCGGCGAGCTCAGCCCCAGAACCGGAACGGTTCGATCACCCGGTCGGCCGTTTGACGCAACCGTTCTCCGAACGACGGTGAATGGGTCGGCAGATCGGTCATCATGTCGATCAGCGCCCCGTCGTCGGCCTGATCACTGATGACGACCCAGACGTAGCCGGTGCCGTCGACCACGACCACATTCGTGCCGAGGCGTTGCGACGACCACATCGGATCGTCGCCCGCCGTCGACACCGAACCGGCGCCGAGATCGGAGAAGTCGGCTTCGCCCTCGTGGCGAAAGACCGACACCGGCTCACCGGCCGCCGACATGTACACGAGCTGCACCGTCGAGTCGTTCGCGAAGGCATGTTGCATCGAGTAGCCCTCGGGCATCGCCAGTCCGACGCCGGCATCCTCCATAGGGATCTCGTCCATGATCATCTTGTCCATCTCGGCCGGCATCGGCTCCCCGCTGACCACTGCGGCCGCCGCCTGATGCTGGGCGACGAGATCACCCAGCGCGGGCAACGACTCGCCCGGCGCGAACCCGCCGACGACACCGGCGATGATCGCGAGGACAGCGGCCACCGCGGCGAAGGTCGGAACCCGACGGCGCGAGGCCAACGCCACCACCGGCGCGGGCCCGGATTCGCCGACGACACGCCGGTCGGCGTCGTCGACACGAGCGACGATTCGTTCGATGGACCCCACCGGCGGATCGACGGTCGCGTGTCGCAGCACCGAACGCACCCGGCCCAGGTCGGCGTAGGTCGCGGCCAGTTCGGGGTCGGCGGCGAGCGCCGCTTCGAGCTCCACGGCCTGCGCGTCGGAGAGCTCCCCGTCGAGATGGGCCGAGAGCCATTCCTCGTTCATCGCAGCACCTCCCGAAGCCGTGACCGGCCGCGATGGACCCTCGAACGGACGGTACCGACCGGCACCCCCGTGTGGTCCGCGATCTCTCCGTAGCTGAGCCCGGCGACGTCGCAGAGCACGACCGCCACCCGGAACTCCTCTTGCAAGCCGGCCAGGGCGAGCTGGATGTGGTCGGGCAACGACCGCATCGCGAGCTCCTCGTCGGCGCCGGGGCCACCCGCGATGACCCGGTCGGGGTCGTCGGGAAGCGCCGTCTGCGGTCGCCGTTTCCGGCGCCGCGTCTCGTCGAGGAACACATTCGTCACGATGCGGGCGAGCCAACCTTGCAGAGATCCGGGGGTGTAGTTGACGAGGCCCCGTTTGACCCGGAGCAACGACTCCTGAACAACGTCCTCGGCATCGGATTCGTTCCCGGCGAGGCGATACGCGACGGAGTACATGAACCGGGAGTGGTCGCGGGCGACCTCCTCCCAGGAAGGGACCGACCCCGGCGAAGAGGGGTCAGGTTCGCTCAATGAGCTGCGTTCACTTGGAGGGGGACTCGTCGTCCTCTGCTGTCTCGGCGGCTCCTTCGGCCAAACCCTGCTTGAATTCCTTTTGGGCCTGACCGATCGAGCGCGCCAACTTCGGCAGCTTCGCGCCGCCGAAAATCAGCAACGCGATCAAGAGGACGATGAGCAGTTCAGAACTACCGAGGTTCATGGACTCAGGCTACCGGCCCGGACATGAAGAAGGTGTGAGGGGGTCGTGGGCAACCGGCACCGTCGGATCAGGCGGTGACGCTCGACGACTGGGCCGCGGCCGCGGCGCGGGCCAACGCCCGCTGGCGACGGATCCGCCGCCGCTCCCGCTCGCTCATTCCTCCCCAGATGCCGAACTTCTCACCGTTTTGCAGGGCGAACTCCAAGCAGTCCTCCCGCACGACACAGCCGCGGCAGACTTCCTTCGCCTCACGGGTCGACGCGCCCCGCTCGGGAAAGAAAAGATCGGGATCGACACCCAGGCAGTTCGCGTAGTCCTGCCACGCCTTCTCTTCGGTCTCTGTTTCGGAATGCAGTGCCATGAGGTCCTCCGTGGCGCTCGCAGGAATCCGACGTGGATTCCACCCCACCTGCTGCCACGGATGTAATTACACCACTGTGTTTCCCCGGTTGTAAAGGCCGAGCACAGCTTTTTCACTCATCGGACCGATCCGGCGACACCGTGGGCCCGGGCCCCAGGAGCAACGAGATCTCCTCGACCGGGGCCGGGCGGGCCAAGAAGAAGCCCTGACCACGCCGACAGCCGAGCCGGATCAACTCCTCGACCTGTGCCCCGTTCTCGATTCCCTCCGCCACGACATCGAGTCGCAGCGTGCGCGCCAACCCGATCACCGACCGCACGATCGCGGTGTCGTCGGGGTCGGCACCGACCGCGTCGACGAACGTCCGGTCGATCTTCAAGATGTCGACCGGGAACCGCTTGAGGTAGGCGAGAGACGAAAAGCCGGTGCCGAAGTCGTCGATCGCCATCTGCACACCGAGATCCCGGAAACGCGAGAGGATCCGGGTCGATTCGGCGACGTCGTTCATGATCGCGGTCTCGGTCAACTCGAGACACAGCCGGTCGGCCCGAAGACCCGAGGTCGCCAGCGCGTCCTCCACCTCGGCAACGATCGCACCCCGGAGTTGACGGGCCGAGATGTTCACACGGGTGACGATGTCGTGCCCGTCGGCCACCCACCGGGCGGCCTGAGCCGTCGCCTGGGCCAGCACCCAACGTCCGAGATCGACCACCAGGCCGGTCTCCTCGGCCAGACCGATGAACGAGCCCGCCGTGAGCAACCCGCGTTCCGGATGACGCCATCGCACGAGCGCCTCGGTTCCGACGATCTCTCCGGACTCGAGCAGGAACTCCGGCTGGTAGTGGACCTCGAGCTGCCCCTTCTCGACGGCCCGGCGGAGATCGGTCTCCGTCCGCACCCGATCGAACACGGCTTTGCGCATCGAACCGTCGAACGGCTCCCACCGGTCACGACCCTGCCCCTTCGCCTGGTACATCGCGGCATCGGCATGACGCAGGAGATCCTCGACGGTGTCGCCGTCGCGCGACAACGCGACACCGATCGACGCGCTCGGGAACACCTCGTCGTCACCGACGGTGACCGGTTCACGCAAAAGGGTCAGGAGCCGATCGGCGACCACCCCGGCCGCGTGGGTGTCGGCCGGGGACCGCAACAAGATCGCGAACTCGTCGCCGCCGAGCCGACACACCGAGTCGCCGGGGCGAAGCGAGAACCGGATCCGGTCCGCGCAGGTCACGAGCAACTGATCACCGACGCTGTGCCCCAGGGAGTCGTTGACGACCTTGAAACGATCGAGATCGAGCACCAACACCGCACAGGCGCCCGACCGCTCGAGCTCATCGGTGACCTCGGCCACCAGCGAGCGACGATTGGGCAGACCCGTGAGCTCATCATGGGTCGCCTGGTACTCGAGCATCTCGCGGTTCCGGCGGGCCTCCGTGATGTCCTCGGCATAGGTCAACAGCAGCGGCTCCTTGTGCCCCGGAAGCGACACGGGCGTGGTGCGAACCGACGCCCACCGGATCGACCCCCCGGGACGCACGAAGCAGCTCTCGAACTGCCGCATCCCGTCGTAGCCGTCGTCGAACAGCCCGGTGTACACCTCGGCCAGATCCGGGCGGACGACCTCGAACAGCGTCGTTCCGACGAGATCGCCGACCGAACGACCCACGAGATCGCAATAGGCCTGGTTGCAGTGGATCAAACGCATGTCGGCCTCCCGCAACGAGATGCCGATGGGCGCGGAGTTGAACGCCGCGCCGAACCACTTCTGCGCGGTCACCCGGGCCTGGTGCTGGATCAAGATGGAATGAGCGGAACGGAAGAACTCGAGCTCATCGGGTCGAAAATCCTCGTCCCCGGCCCGAGACAGGGTGAGAAAGTTCCGAACATCGGCGGGGTCCGAGGTCGGCGCCGGCAAGAACGCGATGCGACGGGGCCCGGGTGGGGCGACCGAATCGATCGCCCGGCGCAGGCTCGGCGGTGCCTCCTCACGACGCCAGGTGGTCGCCGGCTCGGAGAAGTGCGGCGCCCGGACCGCGTCGGTGACATCCGGTGGCAGGCGACACGACCGGTTCTCCGGTGCCAACGGCTCGAAGTCGTCGCCCGCGACCCGCAGGACCACCTCACCCTCGAACCCGTCGCCGGTGGGTCGCAGCAACCAGACGGTGGCGAGATCGACCGACACCGAGGCGAGCAGCTCACGAAACGACCGCTCGAGCTCATCGGTGGCATCCGCGTCGAGCGTCACCAGTCGTGTCGCGAACCGGCGTAGCTGATCCTCGTTGCGGAGCTGGCGGGCAACGGCCAGGTCGGCATCGGCCCGGCGCCACAGTTGCTCGATGAGCCGGGCAACGCTCTCCAGCACCTCCTGTTGCAGTTCGAGGTCGACGATCTGATCCTTCGGTTTCGCCGACAACGCGACGATCCCCCCGGCCACGACACCGCCTCGCCCGAGCCGGTGCGCCATGATCGTTCCGCCGGCGAGCTCGGCCACCGGCACCGCCGTGCCGATCTCGACCGGCGTGCCGTTGCCACGCGACCGGAGCAACTCGACCACCGGATCGTCGGCCGCGAACGAGACGACCCGGTCGATCCCGGCGTGATCGAACTCGGCATGACGCCACCCGTAGGAGCGATGAACCGATCCATCGGGCCGGATGTCCCACCGACTGATCGCCCGCAGATCGAAGAACTCCCCGATCCGGGCGAGCGCGGCCTCCACCGCCTTTTCGTGATCGTAGGGTGGCTGCTCGACGAACGACTCCGCGATCGACCCGACGAGCTGATCGGCCCGGGCCCGGCGCCGGGCCCGCGTCTCGAGCACCAATCGTTGACGGAGTTGGGCGAGCAGGGCGGTCATCGACCCGACCGTGGCGATCTCGTCGGGGTCGAAGCCCGACCCATCGCGCCTCGACACGATCAGGATGATCAGGTCGCGCCCCTGGCGGGCCGGAGAGACCAGGCACCGCCGGTCACCGTCCGCGGGCACCCCCACGAGGTCCGCGAACGCCCACTCGGTCGGGCCCCCGGAATCGACCATTCGCGCCGCCATCGGCTGGTCGTGACACATCGGGAACAGCCCACGGAACAGGTCGGCCCCGTCGTCGGTGATCTCCCACGGACAGCGCAACTCCATCGCCCGATGATCGAGATCGAGCAGGCTGACCGCCGCGAATCCGAGCTGCTCACGCAACACCTCGAGCTCGGCCTCGACGACCTCGTCGGCATCGTCGAGCGTCGAATGCACGAACCGGGCCGATGCCCGAGCCAGCATCTTGTCGACGTCGAGCTGGCGCTCGAGCCGACGGGCGACCTGCATCCTCAACCGCACCTGACCGAGCAGATCGGCCACGGCCCGCGCGGTCGCGACGCTCTCGTCGTCCCACCATCGCCACGTCGGATCGATCATCACGAGCACACCCAGGAGCCCGTCGGGCCCGCCGTAGGCGGTGAGCAGCACCCTCGACTCACCCGGGTCGGTCCGTTCGAGGATCTCGAGCTCCACATCACCGACCCGCATCAGCGCCCAGCCCCGGGTTCGCAACAGATCGAGATCTCGGGCCGGGAGCGTCTCGCTGCGCTCAACCCGGCTGCCGTCGCGACGAATCGCGGACCGGCAGTGGAACACATCGGAATCGAGCCGCCAGATCGATGCCTCGGCCACGCCGAAGTGCTCGACCACGAGCGTCAGGATCTCGTCGAGACGGGCCGTCGAGCTCTCCGGAACGACATCGACGGCGAGCGCGGCGACCGACGAGAGCAGCTCCTCGGAGCGGAGCCGGGAACGCACGACGGCTTCGGCCCGAAGCCGAGTTCGGGTCTGGTCGGCCAGGTTCGCGAGCGACCGGGCCGCGGCGATGTCATCGTCGGTCCACCAGCGATCGGGATCGACGAGCACCACCGCGCCGACCGGCTCGGTCCCGATCGGCACGACGAGCGCCGACCGCTCGTTGTCGTCGACCTGACCGACGGACTCGACCTGATCGAGCGACACGAAACGATGACCACAGTCGGCGAAGGCCCGCCGGGCGTCGGCATCCATCTCGACCGTCACCGGATCGCGGCTCACCCTGCCGTCGGCCCAGCGGGCCATCATCCGCACGATCGTGTCGTCCTGGACGGCCCAGACGCCCGCGGCCCGGATCCCGAACGCGTCGACGGCCAGCCGCAACGCCTCGCCCACGACCTCGTCGATGATGTCGATCGACGCGCGGGCCGCGATCGCGGCGACATCGGACACGAGACGGTCGAGCGCTCGCCGGGCCCGGTCCTTTCTCTCCATCTCCGAACGCAGCGTGAGGGTCTGGATGCTGCGGGCCACGGCTTTCGCCGTGTCGATCTCGACCGGGCTCCACTCGCGGCCGTCGACATCGGTGAACACCACGATGCCGACCAGGCCGTCCGGGCCGTAGCGGGGCACACAGAGCACCTCACCGACGGTGCGAGCCAGCGCGTCGGGCGTCGACTCGAAGCTGGTGACGTCCCGAACGACGTGACCGGCGTGGCTCATCTCGAGCAGCTCCGCGAAGTCGAGATCGAAGCGCGTTCCGGTGGGGACCGGCCTCGTTCCCAGATGGTCGGTGGAGGCCACCAACAGAAGCTGCTCGCCGTCACGCACCAAGGTGCTCGCCGCGGTGAGCCCGAGCCGATCTCGAGCGAGCTCGAGCATCGCCTGGAGGGTCTGCTCGTCGGCGACATCGGTGGCCGCTCTCTCGGACACCGCGCCGAGCAGTTCCGACTGGGCGATCCGGGCCCGCAACTCCACCTCGGCCCGATTGCGGCTGCGAGCCGAGGCCACCACCGAGGCCAGCAGCTCCAACGCCCGGGCGCCGTCGTTGCCGAGCCCCTCACCATCGACACAGATCACACCCGTCGACCTCGCGAACGAGCCCGGAACACACGGCGAAATCACCCCGACACGACCGTCGGGCAGACGGACCGACGTCGGGCCGGTCACGCCCTCCAGCGCCCGCATCACCGCCGCGTCGGCCTCGACGTCGTCGACCGAGATCCGATCGAGATCGACCCAACGCTCACCGATGTCGTCGTCGGTGATCTCGCCCATGGCCAAGACGCCGAGCAGGGTGCCCATGCAGCGGAAGATGTCGCGGATCTCCTCGTCGAACCCCTCGACATCGGTCGCCGCGAGTCGGACCAGCGCGTCCTGGACCATCGCGCCGACCGCCCGGTTCCACTCCCTCGTCCCTTCCACGGAGGGAGCGGAGCGTTCCGGATGCTGAGGATGGGGAACCTGCGTGGAACTACCGCCTGCCTCGGACCATGGATCGTTTGTGATCGACGAAATCGTAGAGCAGATAGTCGCCGAGGTTCTCGTTCGTGGTGAAGAACGCCCGACCGCCGTTCATGCGGGAGATCGTTTCGACGAAATCGCGCAGATAGTGGGTGACGTCGAGCACGAAGGTGTTGATCCGAATGTCCTCACGGGTGCACTTCGCGACCTCGGCCAGCGTCAGATCGACGGTCTCCTGCGACGGCGGATAGTTGAAGTAGGGCTGACCCGACCGGGTGATGTGGGCGGTCGGTTCACCATCGGTGATCATGATGATCTGCTTCGTCCCGGTCTCCCGACCGAGCATCTTGCGGGCGATCTGGAAGCTGTGTTGCATGTTCGTGCCGTAGACGTAGTCCCACGACAGCTCCGGCAGGGATGCCGCGTTGAACTCCCGGGCGACCTCGCTGAACGACACCATGCCGAGGAAGTCTCGCGGGTACTGGCTCGAGATCAGCGAGTGCAACGCCATCGTGACCTTCTTGGCCGGCAGGAAGTTGTCGCGCATCGCCATCGACATCGAGATGTCGAGCATCAAGACGGTGGCCGAACGCACCTGCTGCTCGGTGCGCTCGATCTCGAAGTCGTCGGGATGGAGCTGCACCGGGGTGCCGCCACCGGTGCGGGCGATCGAGTTCCGCAACGTCTGCTCGATGTGGAGGTTGAACGGGTCACCGAACTCGTAGGCCTTGGTCTCGTACTCCCGTTCGTGACCCTGGCCCGCCTTGTGGAGCTCGTGCGTGCCCATCATGTCGGCCGACATCGACTTGAAGATCTCCTCGAGCGCGCCGCTGCCGATCTTGCGGATGGCCCGGGGCGTCAACTCGTAGCGGCCCTCCTTGTTCTCGATCAGTCCCGCCTCCTCGAGCATGCGGGCGATCTCGGCCATCCGTTCGAGGCTCTCGGCCGACTCCTCGCCCAGCAGGTCGCGGGCCCGGTCGATGTCGACCTCGGCCAGCGCCCCCGGGTTGGTGGCGCCTCGGAGCAGGTTGTCGAGCTGGTCGATGTCGCCCAGCTCGCCCATCATGTCCATCGCCTCGGACATGTCGAGCGGGTCCTGGCCCGAGAAGTCGTAGGACTGTCCCCACCCCATACCGGGGAACTGCTCGCGGAGATTGTCGGCGAGCTGATTCATCTGCCATTGGAGGTCCATGTCCTCCATCAGCTGATCGCTGAGCTCCTGGAGCTGTTGACGCTGCTCGGGCGTCATGGAGTTCATCATCTGCTGGGCCTGGGCCATGCGCTTCGCCATCACCTCGAGCAACTCGTCGAGGGTCCGGGGGTTCTCCGGGAAGAAGTCGCCGAACCTCTCCATGAACCCGTCGAAGTCGGGCTCCTCGCCGGCGGCCCGCTGCTCCAACATGTGGTTGAGCTCGGCGAGCATGTCCTTCATGCGCTGAAGGTCCTCCGCCGACATGTCGTTGACCCCCTCGGCCATCTGGTCGAGTTGTCGCTGCATGATCTGCTCACGCAGCTGCTCCATCAGGTCCTCGAACTTCCGACGCGCCTCGCCGCTCTCGAACTCGTAGCCCTGCAACCCCTTGACCTGACCGGCGAGATCCGGCGGCAACATGTCGAGCTCCATGTTCTTCATCGCCGCCGAGTCGCTCGCCAACTCGCGGCGGCGCTCGTCGCCCGAGCGCGCCGCCTCTTCAGCCATGTCGGCGAGCGCCCGCCGTTCCTCCTCGACGACCTCGCGCAGCGCCTCCGCGATGTCGTCGAACACACCACCGAGGTCGTGTTGATCGAGGATCTCGCGTCGTCGTTCGCGAAGCCGATCGAGCATGTCGCGGATGCCCTCCATGCGCCGGCGGTCACGATCCATCATCCCGCCCTGCATCATCTGCCGCAGGGCGTTGTTGACATCGCCGTGGTAGAGGAGGTCGTCGGCGAGCTCGTCGAAGAGGTGATCGGCGTCGACATCGAAACCGGTTTGGGTGCCGTCCCACCGGGAGTACGAGAAGTGAGGAGGCTGACGACGTTGGCGACGACGACGGCGAAGGACCATCTCTGGACCGTAGCCCGCCGGGGTGCCCCGCGGGCCATCGTCTTGTTAACGTGCGCGGACCATGACCGAGGCATCCGCGCGCGACCTGGAGACGGACCAACCGGCCCGTCGACCGTCGAACCGCCGCGACCTCATTCTCGAAGCCGCGATCGACCTGTTCCACGAGCGCGGCTATCCGGCGACCGGCGTCGACGACATCGGCAAGGCGGTCGACGTCAGCGGCCCGGCGATATACCGGCACTTCTCCGCCAAGGAGGAGATCCTCCTCGACGCCATCCGGCTGGCCGCCGACGAGGTCCACGAGGCCAACCAGAACGCCCGGGCCGAGGGGGCCGACCCCACCTCCGTCCTCGAGGGCTACGTGCGGGCCTACGCCCGCGTCGCGATCGACCGCTCCGCGCTCATCTCGGTGTGGACGAGTGAAGCCCGCCACCTCTCCGCGGCCCGCCGCTCCCCCATGACGTAGCGTCTGCGGGCATGGTCCGACGAGTGGACCGACGAACTGCGGGCCGCACGACCCGAGTTGTCCGCCGAGCAGGCCGCCATCCTCGTGAGCGGCGCCATCGGGTTGATCACCACGATCGCCACCTCCCGGCCGGGCGACGACATCCACCTCCTCGACCGCATCACCGCCATGGCGATGGCCACCCTCGCGGCGCCCATCGTCTGAATCCCGCACCTCACAGGAGTTTCGAAATGCCCATCAACCCCGACGCCGTCGGAAACACCGGAGAACGCGCCGAGATCACCTGGTCCTCCAAGGACAGCCTGCTCTACGCCCTCGGCGTCGGTGCCGGGATCACCGACCCGACCGGTTTCGAGCTCGAGTTCACCACCGAGAACACCAAGGACACCCCGCAACAGGCCCTTCCCACCCAAGTGGTGGTGATGGGGGCCGGCGGCATGCCCGACTTCGGCGACTTCAACCTCGCCGCCCTGCTCCACGCCGAACAGGCGATCGAGCTCCATCAGACGCTCCCGCCCGAGGGAACCGCGATCGGGCAGGGCAGGGTCGCGGCGATCCACGACAAGGGCAAGGCCGCCCTCGTGCGGTTGGAGACCACCGTCACCGACACGGCCGGAGATCCGCTCTGGACCAGCCGATCAGGGTTGTTCATCTCCGGCGAGGGCGGCTGGGGCGGCGACCGCGGCCCGGCCAACGACTGGGCGTTGCCCGAACGCGACGCCGACCGGGTTCTCGGCTACGACACCCGCCCCGATCAGGCCCTCCTCTACCGGCTCAACGGCGACCGCAATCCGTTGCACTCCGACCCGTCGTTCGCGGCGATGGCCGGATTCGACCGCCCCATCCTCCACGGACTGTGCACCTACGGCTTCGCCGGCCGAGCCCTCCTCCACGCCTGCTGCGAGAGCGACCCGGCCCGGTTCGGCTCGATGAGCGGACGGTTCAAGTCGCCCGTCATGCCCGGTGAACGGCTCGACGTCCACATGTGGGACGAGGGCGACCGCACCCTTTTCCAGACCCGCGTCGGTGACCGAGTCGTCTTCGACGCCGGTGTCTTCACCACCCGCTGACCCGCGGGCCGGTGCCGACCGCTTCCGGTGGGGGGTGACGTCGTCATCGGTCTCGGCCGAAGGCGTCGCCCCTTCGGCCGACTGGTCCACATGGGAACGGGACCGCGTCGCGCCCCGCTCACTCGACGGCTACGGCCTCCACGCCGACCATCGCGATGACCTCGACCAGTTCGCCGATCTCGGCTGCACCGACTGGAGGATCACGATCGAGTGGGCGAGGATCGAACCCGAACCCGGACGGGTCGACAACGACGCCCTCGACCGCTACCGCGACATCCTGGCGTACGCCCGGGACCGCGGCGTGCGCAACTGGCTGACGCTGCAGCACACGACGCTGCCCGGCTGGTACCACGACGACGAAGGCGGTCATCGCGACGCCTCGGCCCGCAGCCGCTTCTGGGCCCGGCACGTCGACCGGGTCGCCGAGGCGCTCGACGAGCTCGCCGACGGCTGGGTGCCGATCGACGACCCGATCGGTTGGGCCCTTCGCGGCTACGGGCTCGGGTCGCGCCCGCCGGGGCGCCAGGATCCGGTGGCGATGCGCGAAGCCGTCGAAGGCGCGGTGCTGGCCACCCACGACGCCGTTCGCCTGCTCACCTCCGGCACCCAGCCCGTCATGACCGCGTGGCGCGCCGACCCGGTCCATGCCCGGCCCGACGACGACGGTCGGATTCCGCCCGAAGCCCGCCTCGCCGCCCGATCCTGGGACGACCTGCTGTGGACCACGTGGCTTCGGGCCCACGCCGACGGCATGCTCAAGATCGAGGGACGGGCGGCCGTGGAGGTCCCACGCTTCGTCGACGGGGTCGACTTCGTCGGACTCGTCCACGATCATCCCCTCGGGGTCGATCTCCGGGGTGAGCTCGGTCCCTGGCCTCCCGGCGATCGCCGCGACACCGGCGGTTTCGTCCCCGAACCCGACGAGCTGGGCGAAGCGCTCCACCGCGCCCACGGCGCGCTCCCCGACCACCGACTCGTCGTCGCCGGCCACGGGGTGCCGACCGACGACGACTCGTGGCAGGAGCACCTGCTCGCCCGCAGCCTCGACCACGTCCGCGACGCGGCGAACGAGCTCGGCCTCGCCGGCTACTTCCACGACTCCGGGATCGACGGCTACGAATGGAAGAAGGGGTTCCACGCGCCACGCGGGCTGCTCCGGCGCGACCGGACCCGTCGGCCGGCCGCCGCGACGTTCGCCGCCGCGGCCCTCGCCTGAGCTTCAGTTGCGGCGCCGGAACTGCGCCCGCCCGCCGCGGCCATCTTTGTTCAACCGCTTCGAGAGGTGCAGACCCTCGAGCACCAGCTCGACTGCACTGGCGATCATCGACGGCGACTCGGCATCGGCGGGATCCTCCTCGGCGAGCAGCGCCTTCACCGGCACCGCGAGGGCGGGAATCCGTTCGAGCATGGCGCCATAGGCCGCGTCGGTCACGTCCTCACCGACATCGATGACGACATCCTCCTCGAACGCGTCGATCACCGCCCGATGGGAGTCGGGCGGAACCCGGTCCTTGAAGACGGCGAGCACGGCGGCTTTGACCAGCCCTTCGAGGATCTCACCGTCGCGCCCCTCGTCGAGGGTCTCGATCTCGATCTTGCCCGACGTCGACGCCGGGAGGGCGTCGAGATCGATCACCCGGGGCACGACGTGGGTCGCGCCGGATCGCAGACTGCGGCGCACCGCGTTGGCCACCATCACCTCGGTGTTGGAGATCGAGAGTCGAACCGACACACCGGAGCGCTGGTTGATGTGCTGACTGGCCCGCGCCGCGAAGGTGACGTTGGCGACGATCTCCGTCATGAACGACGGAACCGCGACCTCGCAGTCCCGCGCGGTCGCGAGGTCGGCTTCCTGCTCGATGATCGCGACCTCGGTGTCGATGTCGAGCGGATAGTGGGTGCGGATCTGGCTTCCGAACCGGTCCTTGAGCGGGGTGATCAGCCGACCCCGATTCGTGTAGTCCTCCGGGTTGGCCGACGCGACGAGAATGACGTCGAGCGGCAGGCGCACCTTGTGACCGCGGATCTGCACGTCGCGCTCCTCGAGCACGTTGAGGAGACCGACCTGGATTCGCTCGGCGAGATCCGGGAGCTCGTTCATCGCGAAGATGCCCCGGTTGGTCCGCGGTACCAGCCCGTAGTGCAACACGAGCTCGTCGGAGAGATACCGGCCTTCCGCGATCTTTATCGGATCGACCTCGCCGATCAGATCGGCGATCGAGGTGTCGGGCGTGGCCAGCTTCTCGCCGAAGCGATCGTCGCGGTGGACCCACACGATCGGCGTCTCGTCGCCGTCGGCGGCGATCAGGTCGCGGGCGTGACGGGAGATCGGCGCGTACGGGTCGTCGTTGATCTCCGAGCCGGCGACGACGGGCATCCACTCGTCGAGCAGATCGGTCAGGGCCCGGATGATCCGGGTCTTCGCCTGCCCACGTTCGCCGAGGAAGATGATGTCGTGCCCGGCGATCAGGGCGTTCTCCAACTGGGGGAGGACCGTGTTCTCGTAGCCCAGGACCCGGGGGAACAACGGCTCACCCGAGCGAATCCGGTCGATGGCGTTGCGACGCAGTTCCTGACGGATCGGAATGGACTCCCATCCGCTCTCCCGAAGGGCACCAAGGGTCTCTGGTCTCGACATGGCGGCGACCCTACACGGGGTCCGGTGGCCGCGAACAAGCGCCTCGCGGGCGCCAACCCCCGGCGGGTACCCTCGCCCGATGGAACTGTCCGGCTCATGGCGTGCCACCCCGGCCACCGAAGAGCTCCGCCGGACCTTCCACGAGCCCGCGCTCGACGATCGGGGATGGGCCGAGATCGAGGTTCCGGGCCACTGGTCGTCGATCCCGGGCTTCGAGGCGACCCGTTCCGTGCTCCATCGCGTCTCGTTCGATCACCCCGCGACCGACGACGGCCGTCGTCGCTGGTTGTGCCTCGACGGCATCGCCCAACAAGGCGACGTGTGGCTCAACGGTGCCTATGTCGGCGACACCGACGGCTACTTCGTCCCCCACCGCTTCGAGGTCACCGATCTCCTCGCCGACCGGGACCACCACGTGCTCGGGGTCGACGTCAGCTGCGGCCGATTCGGCGACCCGGACAACCGAACGTCGATGATGGGCGCCCTCCAGGACCCCGAGCTGTCCGGCACGGCGGGCGCCAACCCGGGAGGAATCTGGCGATCGGTCCACATCCACGAGACCGGGCCGATCGCGATCCGCTTCTTTCGGGCCGTGTGCCTCGACGCCAACCCCACCCGGGCCCGCCTCGCGCTGCGCTGCGTCTTCGACGCGCCCGACGGCGGCGCCGTCACCCTTCGCACGACGGTGGCCGGCCACGACCACGAACAGGTCCATTCGGCCGCGGTCGGCGAGAACCGGGTGGAATGGACGTTCGACGTTCCCGCCCCCGACCTATGGTGGCCCCACAGCCTCGGGGCCCAGCCGCTCCACGACCTGCGCTGCGAGGTCACGACCGGCGAGCAGGTCCACGATCATCGTGAGGTCCGGATCGGGTTCCGCACCGTCGCCCTGCGCAACTGGGTGCTGCGGGTGAACGGCGAGCCGCTGTTCCTCAAGGGCGCGGGAATGCTCCCGACCACACCCCGACCCGGGGATGCCACCCCCCAACAGGTGACCGGCGACGTGCGGGCCGCCCACGACGCCGGCCTCGACCTGATCCGTCTGATCAGCCACATCGCCCGACCCGAGCTGTATCACGCGGCCGACGAGCTCGGCATGCTGATCTGGCAGGACATGCCGCTGCGTGGCCTCATGGCGAGGGGAGTGCGGGGTCAGGCGAACCGGCAGGCCCGCGAGGCCGTCGACCTGCTCGGTCACCATCCGTCGATCGCGATCTGGTGCGTCCACGACGAACCGTTCCGACGACCGGACCCGGCCACTGCCACACCGCCGGTCGTCGGCCAGCAGGCCCCCTCGTGGAACCGCGACGTTCTGGATCGCTCGGTCCGCCGGGTCATCACCCGCACCGACGGGTCCCGGCCCGTCATCGCCCACACCGCGGTACCGCCACACCTTCCGACCCTCGATGGCACGACGAGTCACCTGTGGTTCGGCTGGCACGAGGGTCGGGCCTCGGACCTCGCCGCCGCCGCTGCTCGCATCCCCCGCATGGCTCGTTTCGTCACCGCCTTCGGCGCGGCGTCGGTGTCGCCCGACGCCGCCCTCCTCGCCGATCCCCGCTGGCCGGCCATCGACTGGGACGAGCTCCGGGCCCGCACCGGGGCCCGGGCGACGTCGTTTCGCCATCTCGTCCCCACCGACGGGATCCGCGAGGGAGCCACGTGGGCCGACCTGACCCGCGTCGCCCAGGCCGAGGTCGTCAAGACCGGCATCGAACTGCTCCGACGGCTCAAGTATCGGCCGACCGGCGGCTTCGCCCAGTTCTATCTCGCCGACGCGTCACCGGCCGGCGGGTTCGGGGTCCTGGATCACGAACGACGTCCCAAGCCGGCCTGGCGGGCACTGGTCGACTCGTGCCGCCCGGTCATCGTCGTCGCCGATCCGTTGCCGACCGTCGTGCGCCGGGGCGACCTCGTCGACGTCGCCGTGCACGTCGTCTCGGACCGGCGGGACATGATCGAGGACATGCAGGTCCGGGCCACGATCCGCGCCCTCGACGAGAAAGGCTCGGTCGTCGCCCGGACCGAACGGACATGGGCGGGAGACATCGCGGCCGACGACTGCGTTCTCGTCGGAAGGGCCACCACGATCGTTCCCGACGCCGCCGCACGACTCGAGCTCGACCTCGAGCTGACCGGCGTCGAGCTCTCGGTCACCAACCGCTACCACGCCCCGGTCCGCTGAGCCGGCCATCATCGAGACGCGCCCGTCGGCGCCGAATCGACTCTGAGTGGGCCGGAGCTCCGCCTGGCAAGTACCGTGCCCGGGGTACTCGAATGAGAAGAAGGTGCACGGTTCATGGCACACGCAACCATGCCGCCGGGACACGACGTCGAGCCGGTCCGCCGGCGCCCGGCGCCACTCCCGTGGCCGCTCAACATCTATCAGACCGCCGTCGGCAAGAAATACGCGATGGCGCTGACGGGAATCGGTCTTCTCGGCTTCGTCGTCGCCCACATGATCGGCAACCTGCACCTCTACGAGGGTCCGGCCCAGGTCAACGAGTACGGCGAGGCGCTGCGCGATCTCGGTGGGGATCTCGCCCCCCGCACGCTGGTGCTGTGGCTGCTGCGGGTCGGCCTCACCGCGATGTTCGCCCTGCACATCCACAGCGCCTGGTCGCTGTCGCGGATGAGCCACCGGGCCGACAGCTCCTATGCCGGGTCGCGCAACTACATCGCGGCGAACTTCGCCAGCCGCACCATGCGCTGGACCGGACCGATCGTCCTGCTCTACCTGCTGTTCCACCTCGCCGACCTCACCTGGGGCTGGTGGCTCGGCAGCGACTACATCCGCGGCGACGTCTACCACAACGTCAGCCAGTCGATGAGCAGCCTGCCCGTCGCCGTCATCTACATCGTCGCCAACGTCGCCCTCGCCGTGCACATCTTCCACGGCGCGTGGTCGATGTTCCAGAGCCTCGGCATCAACAACCCCGCGTACAACGGCCTTCGTCGCGGTCTCGCCGGCGGTCTCGCCGGGCTGATCCTCGTCGGGAACCTGAGCTTTCCGATCGCCGTGCAAACCGGCCTGATCGACGAGGACAACCGACGCGACGAGAGCGGCCTGATCATCGATCAGGGCACGGTCGACACCGAACGTGCCGCGAGCCCGAACGAAGGAGGCGAGTGAGATGACCATCACGCTCGACGCGAAGATCCCCGACGGCTCGATCGCCGAGAAGTGGGACAACCACAAGTTCTCGGTCAAGCTCGTCAACCCGGCCAACAAGCGCAAGTTCGAGATCATCGTCGTCGGCAGCGGGCTCGCCGGCGCCTCGGCCGCGGCCTCGCTGGCCGAGCTCGGCTACAACGTGAAGGTCTTCACGTACCACGACTCGCCCCGCCGGGCCCATTCCATCGCCGCCCAGGGCGGCATCAACGCCGCCAAGAACTATCGCAACGACGGCGACTCGGTCTTCCGGCTGTTCTACGACACCGTGAAGGGCGGCGACTACCGGTCCCGCGAGGCCAACGTGTACCGCCTCGCCCAGGTCTCGGTCGACATCATCGACCAGTGCGCGGCCCAAGGCGTCCCGTTCGCCCGCGAGTACGGCGGCCTGCTCGCCAACCGGTCGTTCGGCGGGGCCCAGGTCAGCCGCACGTTCTATGCCCGGGGCCAGACCGGCCAGCAGCTGCTACTCGGCGCCTACCAGGCGCTGGCCGCGCAGATCGCGGCCGGCAAGGTCACGCTCTACAACCGGTCCGACGTGCTCGACATCGTCACCAAGGGCGGAGAGGCCTGTGGCATCGTCACCCGCGACATGCTCACCGGCGCGGTGCACGGCCACACCGGCCACGCCGTCGTGCTGGCCACCGGCGGCTACGGCAACGTCTACTACCTGTCGACCAACGCGATGGCGTGCAACGTCTCCGCGAGTTGGCGGGCCCATCGCAAAGGCGCCCTGTTCGCGAATCCCTGCTACACCCAGATCCATCCGACCTGCATCCCCGCGGCCGACGAGTTCCAGTCGAAGCTGACCCTCATGTCCGAGTCGCTGCGCAACGACGGCCGGATCTGGGTCCCCCGTGACCGCGACGAGACCCGGGCCGCAGCCGAGATCGCCGAGGAGGAGCGCTACTACTATCTCGAGGAGAAGTACCCGGCGTTCGGCAACCTCGTCCCTCGCGACGTGGCCAGCCGAAACGCGAAGACCGTCGTCGACGAGGGTCGGGGGGTCGGGCCGCTCAAGAACGGGGTCTATCTCGATTTCGCCGCGGCGATCGCCCGCGACGGCGTCGAGGCGGTCAAGGAGCGCTACGGGAACCTGTTCGACATGTACGAACGGATCACCGGCGAGGACCCGTACTCCGTTCCGATGCGGATCTATCCGGCGACCCACTACACGATGGGCGGGCTGTGGGTCGACTACAACCTGATGACCTCGGTGCCGGGCCTCTATGCCCTCGGCGAGGCCAACTTCTCCGACCACGGGGCCAACCGTCTCGGTGCGTCCGCCCTCATGCAGGGCCTGGCCGACGGCTACTTCGTCCTGCCGTACACGATCGGCGACTATCTCGCCCCCAAGCTCGGCGACACCCCGGTGCCGACCAATGATCCCGTCTTCACCGACGCGATCAGCGCGGTCGACGACCGCACCCGCCGGTGGATGGACGTCAAGGGCACCCACGGCGTGGAGCACTACCACCGCGAGCTGGGGAAGATCGTCTGGGAGTACTGCGGCATGGCCCGCAACGAGGCCGGCCTGCAAAAGGCCCTGTCCGAGATCCCCGCGCTTCGCGACGAGTTCCGCAAGAACGTCAAGGTGCTGGGTTCCCCCGATGGCATCAACACGATGCTCGAGAAGGTGAACCGCGTCGACGACTTCATGGAGTTCGCCGAGTTGAAGGTGAGCGACGCCCTCCATCGCCGCGAGAGCTGCGGTGGTCATTTCCGGGAGGAGTCGCAGACCCCCGAGGGGGAGGCACTGCGCGACGACGACAACTTCGCCTATGTCGCGGCCTGGGAGTGGAAGGGCGCCGACGCCGAGCCCGAGCTCCACAAGGAACCGCTCGAGTTCGAGAACGTGAAGCTCACCCAGAGGAGCTACAAGTGACCAAGATGCTGAACCTGAAGCTGCGGATCTGGCGCCAGGACGGGCCCCATTCGCAGGGGGCGTTCCTCGACATCGACGCCGACGGCATTCCCGAGGACGCGTCGTTCCTCGAGATGCTCGACGTGGTCAACGAGCGCCTGATCGCCGACGACATCGAGCCCGTCACGTTCGGCCACGATTGTCGTGAAGGCATCTGCGGCACCTGCGGCGTGATGATCAACGGTCAGGCCCACGGCCCGGAGAAGGCGACCGCGGTCTGTCAGCTCCACATGCGTAAGTTCGACGACGGCGACGAGATCGTCATCGAGCCGTGGAAGGCGCAGTCCTTCCCGGTGTTGAAGGATCTGATGGTCGACCGTCGCGCCTTCGACCGGATCGTGGAGGCGGGTGGCTACATCTCCGCTCCGACGGGCACGGCGCCCGATGCCAACGAGATCCCGGTGCCGAAGGAGGTCGCCGATCTCGCGATGGACGCGGCCGCCTGCATCGGCTGCGGGGCCTGCGTGGCGGCCTGCCCGAACTCGGCCGCTCAGTTGTTCACGTCGGCCAAGCTCGCGCACCTCAACCTGTTGCCCCAAGGCCAGCCCGAGCGGTGGCGGCGCACCGAGAACATGGTCGAGACGATGGAGGACTACTTCGGCACCTGCACCAACCATGGAGAGTGTCACGAGGCCTGCCCGAAGGAGATCTCGCTCGATTTCATCGCGTTCATGAACCGCGACTACGTCAAGGCGAAGGTCAAGAACCGGAGCCTCGCCTCTCAACGCTGATCCGCCCGGCGTCTCGGGCATCCACGGGTCGCGGTCACGCAGGGAGGTCGCCCTTGACGCGACCTGCCCCCGGCGCGATTGTGAAGTACGTCACATCCAGTGGTTCTGTGCGGTGTCACCCGCTCGATGCACTCGCCTCGACACGCCGCCTGAACCGGTGACCGAAAGGAGGACGGCGACGACCCGCACGGCTCGATCCGGCCAACGGAATCCGTGCTCCGGACACGCCACACGAACCCGCACCGTCAGAGGCCGGAATCACTCCCACGAGCTTCTCGCACCCGATGTGCTCCACCGAGGGCACCCGGAGAAGCGCCCGAGAGAGAAGATCTCACGACCACGGCGGTGTGGCGAGGACCTCCTTTTCGGACGAGGCGTCCCCGCCCCGGGGCGCCTCGTCTGCGTTGCGCCGCCCGATCGCGCTCAGCCGGTGTTGCGAGTCGTCCAGTACCAGCCGTCGCCGATCGTCAGGAAGGAGCAGTTCGACGCCTCCGGCCGCGCGTCGGCGCCCGAGAAGGCGTAACCCTGCGAGAAGAAGCCGAAACCCGAGGTCCGGAAGAACACCGCGCCGCCACAGGAGATGTCGATGGACCACACCGGCACCGCCCCCACGAACTGGGCACCCTGGGTGGCCGCGGACTCTCCGGCCAGGATCGCTTCCGCCTCGGCCTGCATCGCCCCCCGGCTCGCACGGAACGCGAGCGACGGCGTCGCCGCGAAGATCAAGCTGCCGAACCCGACCACGACCGCCAACATGAGCAACGCCGGTTCGGATCGAAGCCGGGGGGCTTCGGCCCGCTTCCACCACCGCACGAACAACACGAGCCAGGCCACGAAAAGCCCAAAGGTGAGGGGCAGCAGTCCGGGCTCGCCGACCGAGTAGACCGACAGCGGCACGACCACGAACAGCGCCCGCAGGTCGGGGAACCACGCCCTCAGTCGGTCCATGATCCCGCGGCGCGCAGATGAAGCTCCAGGACCAGCCAGAGCTCCTCGATCAGCTCATCGGGGACCTCGTGGCCGAGGCCTTCGACCTCGACGAGGACCGCCCCGTCGATCCCGGTCGCCAGCGCCCGACCATGGGCGACGGGGAACACCGGATCGGCGCTTCCGTGGACCACGAGGGTCGGCGCGGTGATCTCGGCCAGCCGGTCGAGCCGCGCCGGACTGGCGTGAACGGCCACGCCGTGGCCGGTCTCGACCGCCCAGCCCGTCGCGATCTCCGCCGCGGCGAGGGCCCGTTGCCGTTCGCGATCGAACGGATAGAGCGGGCCGTGGAGCAGTTCGTCGAGCTCGACCAGCCAGTCGATCTGCGCCCCGGGGTCGGTCGGCGCGCCGGCGAACAGGCGGGCCGTCATCTTCTCGACGAACGCCTCGTCGGGTCCACCGAGCCGCTCGTCGCCCGGGGCGGGCGACGAGCCGAACATCGTCAACGACCGGACCCGCTCGGGCGCGCGGAGCGCGACGACCTGACCGACCATCGCCCCCATCGAGCGCCCGATCAGATGCGACGCCGAGATGCCGAAGTGGTCGAGGAGACCGAGGAGGTCGTCGGCCAGGTCGTCGAGGAGATACGGGTCGTCGGCGCCGAACCGGGTGGATCGCCCACAGTCGCGATGATCGAAGCGCAGGACCCGATGGCCCTCGGCCAACAGGCGGTCGACGAGGGCCGGCGTCCATCGAAAGCCCGGACTGTCGGCGCCGGCGACCAGGACGACCACGTCGCCGTCGTCGGGACCCTGCAGGTCGGCCCACAACGACAGCTCGCCCACGGGAACGGCCACGCCGCGTGCCGCGTCGGTTGCCGCGTCGCGCATGGAGCCTGACGGTACCCTCACACCCCGTGATCCCAAAGGCAGCAGCCCAAGTCGTCCGAGGTTTCCTGATGGGGGCCGCCGATGTCGTTCCGGGCGTCTCCGGCGGCACGATCGCGCTCGTGCTGGGCATCTACCAGCACCTGATCGACGCGATCCGCGACGCGGCCCGGGCCCTCGGCACGCTCGCCAAGGGAGACCTCAAGGGATTCTGGTCCAGGGTCACCGCCCTCGACTTCTTGTTCCTCGTGCCCCTGGGGCTTGGAATCCTGCTCGCGGTCGGCGCGTTGGCATCGGTGATCGAAACCCAGCTCCGGGACAACCCGGAGAACATGGCCGGGCTCTTCTTCGGTCTGGTCACCGCGTCGGCACTGATCGCGCTCGGGCTTCTCACCGAGCGCGGCGCGTTCGTGTATGCGCTCATGGCGGTCGTCTCGGTCGCCGTGTTCGTCCTTCTCGGCTTCCAGTCGGGCCCGGTCTCGGATCCGTCTCCGGTCGCGTTCTTCGGCGCCGGCGCCCTGGCCATCTGCGCCATGATCCTTCCCGGCATCTCCGGTTCGTTCATCTTGTTGATGATCGGCATGTACGCCGCGGTGATCCAGACGATCAACGACCGCGAGATCGGCAACGTGCTCCTGCTCCTGCTCGGGATCGTGGTCGGCCTCGCCCTGTTCTCCTCGGTGCTCGGGTGGATCATGGATCAGGCCTTCAACCTGGTCATGGCCGGGTTGATCGGCCTCATGGTCGGATCGCTTCGTGTGCTGTGGCCCTGGCCCAACGGGGTCGGCGTCATCGCGAAGGACCAGAGCGAGGTCATCGACGGAACCGGCGTCGACTGGCCGGCGGGCGACGAGTGGTTCACGCCGACCGCGTTCGCCGTGGGGGCCGTGGTCATCGTGCTCGTCATCGCCCGGATCGGCGCCCGCTACACCCATCACGCCGATGGCTGAGCCGAGCCGGGCCGAGCCGACGACCACGGATTTCGATGCCGACACCGCGGTCACCCGGCTCGACGAGCGGCGCTTCTCATCGGTCCTGCTCGATCGTTGGAACATCGTGTCGGGCCCCAACGGTGGCTATCTCGCGGCGATCATCGCCCGGGCGATGGCCGAGACCGTCGACGATCCGGCCCGCGGCCTCCGATCACTGACCGTGCACTTCCTCGCCCGTCCGCACTTCGACGAGGTCGTGGTCGACGTCGAGGTCTTGCGCCGCGGCCGTTCACTCAGCAGCCTTCAGGCGATCATGCGCCAGGGCGACCGAGTGGTCTGTTCGTCGCTCGCCGCCTTCTCGGTGCCCTGGACGACCACCGAGGAGTGGCGGCTGCCGATGTCGGCCCACGCGCACGAGACGGGGGTCGACCCCGAGGGAAGCGGCCCCGCCCGTGACATCCCGCCGGTCGCTCGGAACTGGACCGGTCACCCGATCGTCGACGCCCCGTTCTTCAGTGGCGCGGGGTCGCCCCGGGTGGCCCAGTGGATTCGAGCCGCGACGCCCCGCCCCCTCGACGCGATCGAGCTCGTCGCCATCAGCGATGCGATTCCTCCGGCCGGGTTCCCGAAGATGACGACGCCGACCGCGATGCCGACCGTCGACTTGACCGTGCACATCCGGGCGACGCTCCCACTCGTCGATCCGCCCGCCGACGACCGGGTCTACGCCGAGTGCACCACCCGTCACGTCGCCGACGGATTCGCCGAGGAGGACTGCCACATGTGGGGGGTCGACGGCACGCTGCTGGCCCAGTCGCGCCAGCTCGCCATCACCCGCTGACCGCTGCCTAGGGTTGGCGCGATGTCTCCCGGATCCGTCCTCCAGATCTTCGCGAGCGCGGCCCTGGCCCTGTCGTTGCTCGGCTGCGCACCCGACGACCCGCTCGTGACCGGCACGGTCACCCAGAAGGTGCCGGTCGACGTCACGACCCTCCCGGCCGACGACACGCCCGACGACCCCGGCAACGTCGGCACCGAGGTCGAACCGGACTGTCTCGGCGACCCGCTCCCCGACCCGGCCGTGTTCCCCCCGACTCCCTTCGACGACATCGCCCGACCCGACGACAAGATCGTGGATCTGCGGGGCCAGGCCCGCGTCGAGATCGAGATCCGCGACAACGTGTTCGACCCCCGCTGGATTCGCGTCGATCCGTGCACCGAGATCGTGTTCGTCAACCGCGGTGCCAACCCGCACAATGTCGTGCCGGCCGCCGAGGGCGCCTTCCCGGTGATCGACCAGTCCGACCTGCTCGACGCTCCTCAGGCCCTGGTCCTCTCGGTGCCGGGGAACTATCCCTACTACTGCTCGATCCACGGGACGACGACCCGCGGCCAGACCGGCTACATCGTCGTGGGCGACGACTGATCGGGTGGCCGAATCGGTCCCGGTGGCGATACCGCCCTACCATCGGCGCCCATGATGCGTCGATCCCTGTTTCACGTGCTCGCCCTCCTCGCCGTCTTCGGTCTGATCGCCGCGGCGTGCGGCAACGACGCCGGCGACGACGTGGGGGCCACCTCCCCGGGACCCGACGAGACGGCCGACCCGGCCCCCGACGACACACCGGCGGACGCCGATGACGGCGCGAACGACACCACACCGGACATCGCCGACGAACTCGGCGACGACGAGCCGATGGACGACATGGGCTACACCGTGCGCAGCGTCCCGGCCGACTACCCGTCGATCCAGGACGCGGTCGACGCGGCCGACCCGGGCGACCTCGTGCTGATCGACGCCGGGGTCTACAACGAGGCGGTCGTCGTCCAAACCGACGACATCGTGATCCGTGGCGTCGAACGCAACACCGTGATCCTCGACGGGGAGCACGGCGAGAACATGGAGAACGGCGTCATCGTGTTCTCCGACGGCGTCGCGATCGAGAACCTCACGGTGCGCAACTACACCGGCAACGGCCTGTTCTGGACCGGCGACTACGGCAGCGACATCTTCGTCGACGGATACCGCGCCTCCTATGTCACGGTGCACAACATCGGGGTCTACGGCATCTACGCGTTCAACGCGATCAACGGCCAGATCGACAACTCCTACGCGGGGGCCAGCGACGACTCGAGCTACTACATCGGCCAGTGCGATCCGTGCAACGCGCTGCTCTACAACGTGGTCGGCGTCAACAGCCAGCTCGGCTACTCCGGCACCAACTCGACCGGAACCGTGGTCGCCGCATCCGAGTTCTACGACAACATGATCGGCGTCGTTCCCAACAGCCAGGACGGCGAGGAACTGGCGCCCAACGCGGGCACGACGATCATCGGCAACTACATCCACGACAACAACAACCGGATGGTCCCGAGCCGCAACACGGGATTCCAGACCGGCCTCGGCACCGGCGTGATCCTCGCGGGAACCACCGACAACATCGTGGAACGCAACCTGATCGTCGACAACGACCGGGCCGGGGTCATCATCATCGACTGGATCGCCGAGATCCTCGGCGGCGAGACCGACTATCTGGCGATGGACAACATCGTGCGCGACAACATCATCACCGGGTCGGGGCTCGACGCCGACATCATGGTGGCCCTCGACGACATCAGCGCCGGCGCCCAGGGCAACTGCTTCAGCGGCAACACCTTCGGTGCATCCATCCCGATCGACGCCGAAACGGTGCTGCCCTGCGGCGGTGCCGACACCGCGGAGCTCCAGTCGCTCGTCGACCTGATCGCGAAGTTCAACCTCGAGCCGTTCACGCCGGTCGACTACAAGGACGTGCCGGCGCCCGATCTGAACTTCGAGAACATGCCCGGCGACCCGGCCACCGATGCACCGATGCCGGCGACCGACATGCCGATGGAGATCGACCTCGACGCGATCACGATCCCCGAACCGCGCTGATCACAGCGATTCGAGGAAGCGGATCACCGCGTCGCGATCCGATGCCGACATCGCCCGGTAGGCGGCCGCGCTCGCCGCGGCTTCGCCGTCGTGCCACAGGATCGCTTCTTCGTAGCCACGAGCCCGACCGTCGTGCAGCAGGCTGAGCTGGCCGCCGACCGTGTCGAGCAGGCCGATCCCCCATAGCGGTGGGGTCCGCCATTCGGTGGGCACCGGCTCGCCGCCGACCGTCTGATCGCTGAGCCCGATCCCGAGGTCGTGCACGAGAAGGTCGGTGAACGGCTGGATCTGCTGCCCGCTGAGCCCCTGGATCGGGCCTCGTTCGGTGACATAGGGACCGGCGTGGCAGGCCGCGCAGCCCGCGTAGTTGAACAACTCCCAGCCCCGTTGCACCTCCGGGTCGTCGAGATCACGGGGGCCGGGCACCGCGAGCACCTGGGTGTAGATCGTGAGTTGGTACAGGCGATCGTCACCGACCTCGCCCTCGACCGGGTCGATCGCACCGACGACCTCGCCACCGAACCCGCTCGGCTCGTAGTAGGAGGTCACCGGGCCACCCGTGACGACACAGTCGCCGCCCCGTCCACACTCCGGCGCGGGGAAGTACCGCGACGTGAGACCCATCTCGTTGAAGAAGGCCGTCGCCGCCTGTTGTTCGACCGTGGGCTGATCGCCGTTCCAGCCGAACCGGCCGACGACATCGATGTCGAGGAACGCGTCGCGGGCCCGCCCGAGCCGGCCGGAGATCCCGTCGCCGTCGCGGTCGTCGGGGTCGGAGAGGTTCTCGAGGTCGTCGACCGAGATGAGCTCGAGCAGACCGAGGCCGGGCAGCTGAGGGGCAACACGGACCCGGAGCACCGCGTCGTCGGGGATCTCGGGCCCACGGCTCGTCTCGACGGAGTAGACGGGCCGCCGCAGCCCGTACGGGGTGCCGTCGTCGAACTCCCCCGAGACCGTCTCGAACGACACCACGATGCGGGCCTCCGGCTCACCGTCGGTGGTCGACGACGTGAGCCCCGGGCCGTATGCCTCGATGACCGACGGATCGTCGGTCGACAACTTGACGACCATGCCGAGAGGCATCGGACCGTCGCCGGAAGGTCCCGGCGAGCGGCCGTCGTCGGCGTGACAGCTCGCGCACGCCGGGGCGTCGAAATCGGGACCGAGTCCGGTGAACTCGCTCGACTCCCTCGCGGTCCAGAGCACTTCGAAGATGGCCTTCCCGGCGGCGAAGACCTGACGCTCGTAGTGGTTGACGTTGCGGGCAGTGAGGCTGAACGCCCGCTCGGAGTCGTCGAACGCGGTGGTCATCCCGCCGGGGCGCAGCAGTCGGGTGGGGGCATCGAAGCCGGAGAGATCCACATCGGCGATGCCCTGCTCGTCGCCCCGGTTTCCGCAGGCGAAGATGACGAGGGTGAGCCCGAGGACCAGGGCGGGAAGCCGAAGGGCCCGCGGCGTCATCGATCATCCTCCCGGGCCGGCGACACGACCACGGTGCCGAGCAGGTGGTCGTGGAGTCCTCGGCCGTCGGCCGCCGCCACGATGCTCACGAGGAGCACGATCGGCATCAGCGCACCCGGCGGGCCCAGGAAAAGAACCGGAATGTAGAGGATCGCGGCCCGGCCGAGCGCGGCGAGCACGACGGGCACACCCCCGGTGACCGGACGGATCCGGAGACCCAACAGCGCCTTGCCCGGGGTCGCGCCGTACAAGACGACCGGCACGACTTCGTAGACGACGATGAGCAGGAGCAGCAGCACGATCGAACGAGCCGAGTCGAACACGACCCGGGCCGGCCCTCGACCCAGCGGGTCCCCGCCGAGAAGTCGCTGGTCGATCTCGACCATGACGAACACGACGAGCCACGTGACGGCGATGGCATCGATCGTACGGGCACCGATGCGCCATCCGAGGCCGGCCGGCCCATCGATCCTCGCCACGGCTCCGAGGGTAGGAGGCCAGGCCCTAACCTGCCCAGGTGGCTGCCTTCGCGACTCCCGAATGGATCCGTGAGATCTCCGCTCGCGCCGCGCGGGCCGACGTCGACCCCGCCCTGGAGCTCACCGTCGAACAGCGCATCGTGGATGCCCCGACCGCGGCCTGGCATGTGGCCATCGCCGACGGCCGGATCGTCGTCGCGGCCGGCGAGAATCCCGATGCCGTCCTCCGACTGGCGAGCGACCGCGCCACCGCGGCAGCGATCCACGCCGGTGAGCTGCCGGCCCAACGTGCGTTTCTCGACGGTGCCCTTCGCATCGGGGGCGACATCGGCCAACTGATCGAGAACCGGCGGGCCCTTGACGCGGTGGCCCGCATCCTGGCCGGTCTCACTTGAGGAACTTGCTGGTGGTGTTGTCGGCGAGCGGCTTCCCGTTGGTCTGACACGTCGGGCAGTAGGCGACGGTGTAGCGCCGGTACTCGACGGAGCGGATCTCGTCGTCACACACCCGGCAGGGGAAACCGACGCGATGGTGGACGTCGCTCGGCCGATCGGCCGACTTCCCGATGTCGTCGAGGGTTCGCTCGAACTCGAGATGCCGGCCGATCACCGTTGCCATCGCCGCGAGGAGCGCATCGATCCCGTCGTCGTCGAGCTTCGTCGTCATCGCGAACGGCGACAGCTTCGCCGCGAACAGGATCTCGTTGGCCAGCAGCCGACCGACACCGGCGAGCCGACGCTGGTCACGCAGAAACCCGTGGACGCGGGTGTTCTCGGCCGTGAGGGCCCGGACCAGCTCGTCTCGGGTCAATGTGTCGGCGTCCGGTCCGAGATGGTCGACCGGTTCCCCGCCGCCCGGATCGCCCGCCACCAGCCACACACCGGCCTTGTGCTCGGTCCCGGCCTCGGTCAGCAACAGGGCGGCGCCATCAGCGAACTCCCACCGGGCCATCCCTCCGCGGGGCTTCCTCGCCTTCTTCGCGTCGGGGCGCAAACGGCCACCCTGCATGAGGTGCACGACGAAGGTGAGGGGCGCGCCGGCGTCGGACGGGTCGTCGAAGTGCAGGTAGAGGTACTTGCCACGGTGGCCGGTGCCGGTGAGGGCGCGCCCGTAGGCCGCCTCGGGCCGGGGCGCATAGGTCTTGAGCGCGCTGAGATGAAGGACACGAAACGCAGCCAGCTCGGCGCCCACCCAGCGTGCGGCCAGCCGTTCGGCGTGGGCCTTGATCTCCGGCAGCTCCGGCATGGGCCGAGACTACCGGTGGTCGCTCAGATGAGCCCGAGCTCCTTGACCGTGTCGCGTTCTTCGCCCAGCTCGCCGACGGTGGCGTCGATGCGGCCCCGCGAGAACTCGTCGATCTCGAGCCCCTGCACGATCGAGTACTCACCATCGGCGCAGGTGACCGGGAACGACGACATCAGACCTTCGGGCACCCCGTAGCTCCCGTCGGACGGAACCGCCATCGACACCCAGTCGCCGGGCGCCGAACCGAGCACCCAGTCGTGGACGTGATCGACCGCAGCCGATGCAGCCGACGCGGCCGACGACAGGCCTCGCGCCTCGATGATGGCAGCACCGCGCTGCTGGACCGTGGGGATGAACGTGTTCTCGAGCCAGTCCTGATCGTCGATCGTCGCCGCCGCGTTCTCACCGTTGACCTCACAGTGGAACAAGTCGGGGTACTGCGTCGCGGAGTGGTTTCCCCAGATGGTCATGTGGGTGATGTCGTTGACCGACACCGAGAGCTTGCGGGCGAGCTGGGCCTTGGCCCGGTTGTGGTCGAGGCGGGTCATCGCGGTGAAGCGCGAATCGGGGATGTCCGGGGCGTTGTTCATCGCGATCAGGGAGTTGGTGTTGGCCGGGTTACCGACCACCAGCACCAAGATGTCGTCGGCCGCGCTCTCGTTGAGCGCCTTGCCCTGCACCGTGAAGATGGCGCCATTGGCTTCGAGCAGGTCCTTGCGTTCCATGCCCTTCGACCGTGGCCGCGATCCGACGAGCATGGCGATGTTGGCGCCGTCGAACGCCGCCTTCGGATCGTCGCTCTGGGTGACGCCGGCGAGCAACGGGAAGGCTCCGTCTTCGAGCTCCATGGCCACGCCCTCGAGCGCCCCCATGGCGGGTGGGATCTCCAGCAGTTGGAGGATGACCGGCTGGTCCGGTCCCAACATGGACCCGCTGGCGATCCGGAAGAGAAGGCTGTAGCCGATCTGACCGGCGGCACCGGTGACGGCGACTCGAACGGGCTCGTTCATGATGATGCTCCGAGGGAAGAGGTTGGAAAACCGTCGACGACGGTACCAGCGGAACTGGGCCGTACGAACCATTGAGGAACGGCCGACTCCATCCGATCGGAACACCATGACCCGATTCACGACCGATCTCGGTCACGTCGCGCGCGAGCTGCCCGACGCCCTCGTCATCTTGGAGTCGGATGGCGAGATCACCTGGGTCAATCAGGCCGCGATCGATCTCCTCGGGCTCGAGCCGACCGACTGGCTCGGCCAGTCGGTGTTCGAGCTTCTCCACGAGGACGACCACTCCCTGGCGTTCAGCGCGTTCGAGACGGTCGGGTCCCATGAGCGCGGCTCGTTGATCGATGTGCGAGTCATGGACGGCGAAGGCCGTTGGCGCCAGATGGAGATCCGCGGTCGACAGGTCCCCGGCGGATCCCACGACGAGGACTTCATCGTCATCGTCTTTCGCGACATCGCGGATCGTCAGAAGCTCGAGCTCGGCGGCGGCAACACCGAGCAGCTCCGGGCCCTCGTGCATCACGCGACCGCGCTCCTCGTCACCCTCGATGCCGACAGCCGGATCCTCACCGCCAACGGTGAGCTGTCGCGCCTGCTCCACCACGATGTCGCGTTGCTCGGCGGGGTCCCGTTCGAGGAGTTCGTCCACCCAAGCGACCGGGCACTCGTTCGTGAGGCCCTCCGCGGGTCGGTGCACACCGAGCGACTGGAAGCGAAGCTCACCCGACCCGACAACAGCATCGTCGCGATGGACATGTCGATCACCGATCTCCGCACCGATCCGCTGGTCGGCGGCTACGTGATCAGCGGGACCGACATCACCGATCTCAAGACGACCCAGCAGGCGTTGCGCCACATGGCCGACCACGACGGTCTGACCGGGCTCCTGAGCCGACGGGCGCTGCTCTCGAAGCTCGACGAGAGCGTGGATGACGGGTACCAGCACGAGATCGTCGTGTTGTTCTGCGACCTCGACGGGTTCAAGGCGGTCAACGACCGGCTCGGTCACGCGGCCGGCGACCAGGTTCTCATCGAGGTGGCCCGGCGCCTGGAGCGGTCGCTTCGTCCGGGAGACCTGGTGGGGCGCCTGGGCGGCGACGAGTTCGTCGTGATCCTTCCCCGCGCCGACAAGGAGATCCGCACTGAGGTGTCCGATCGGATCAAGACCTCGCTCGCCGAGCCGATCTTCGCCGGCGACCAGCTCATCGAGGTAGGGGTCAGCATCGGCAGCGCGACCACCGGCGACTACCCGACCGCGGCGCGGCTTCTCGCCACCGCCGACGACGCGATGTACGAGGTCAAGCGGTCGCGAACGGTCACGACGCGAATCACCAGCTGAACCTCAACGCCGAAGCCCGAACGCCGATTGGGATCTACCCATGTCGCGCCGCCTCTCCGTGTACCCGCTCGTGTTGTTGCTGTCGATCGCCGGCGCGTTCGTGTTCGTCGTCGCAAGCGGCGACGGGTCGTCGACGGCGTCGGGACGGGTCGGAGGCGACTATCCCGCCTTCTACGCGGCGGGCACCCTCGTGAACGACGGCCGGATCGACGAGCTCTACGACCCGGCCGCCCAGGCGGAAGTGCAGAAGACGCTGCTCGGGGAGGAGGACGGCTATCTCGCGTTCGCCTACGCCCCCCACGTCGCCGCCGCCTACGCCCCGCTGGCCGCGTTGCCGTATCGGGCGAGCTATGTGGCCCACACCCTGGCGATGGTCGGGGCCCTCGTCCTCGCCCTTCATCTGGTCCGCCCCCTCGTGGCGATCGTCGATCGTCGGTTCAACCTGGTGCTGGCCGCGACCGTCACCTCGTACCCGATGTTCATGGCGATCGGCGGTGGGCAGAACACCGCGCTCACCCTTCTCCTGTTGGTCGGGGTGTGGCGAGCCCTCCACGACGACCGTGAGGAGCTCGCCGGTGTCGCCGCGGCGGTTCTCCTGTTCCGCCCCCAGTACGCGATCCCGGTGATCGGGCTCTTGTTGCTCGGTCGTCATCATCGGGCGGTGCTGATCGCGACGGTCGGCGCGGTTCTGACGTTCGTGGCGAACGTGGCGATCCTCGGCTGGTCGTGGGTCTCGGAATGGACGGACCGCGTCGGACCGTTCCTGGAGACCGACGCCGAGGTGAACGCGGCCAACTCGGTCTCGACCGTGGGTTTCCTCCAGGCGCTTTTCGGCGTCGACTCCTCGATCGCCGTCGTCGTCGGTGGGCTCGCCACACTCGGGGTGATCGCGACCCTCGCCTGGCTCTGGTGGAAAGGGACGGCCGACGTGTCGATGCGGATGGCGGCGACGGCCACCGGCCTGTTGCTGCTCAGTCCCCACGCGATGTTCTACGACGCCGGACTCGTCGTGTTGACCCTGCTGGTCCTCGTCGACCGCGGTGTTCTCGGCTGGCGGGCAGCCGCCGTCGTCTGGGGTATGGCGCTGCTCCATCTCGCGAAGGGAATTCTCGATGCGACACCGTTCGCGCTCGTCGTGATGGGGCTCTTCGTCCTGGTCGTGGCTCGGACGCGCACCGTGCCCGGGTCCGATCGCACCCATCGGAACGAACTGCGCGCGGTCGGGACATGAGAGACCTGTCCGTCATCGTCCCCGCCTACAACGAGGCCGCGAGGATCTCCGTGACCCTGCGCTCGATCGCGTCGTATCTCGACCGGACCGACCGAGACGCCGAGGTCATCGTCGTCGACGACGGGTCGACCGACGCCACCGTCGATGTCGTCCGCAGCCACGCCCGAAGCTTCGCCCGACTGAAGATCGTCCCGTGTGGATTCAACGGCGGAAAGGGGCGGGCGGTGCGCATGGGCATGCTCACCGCGAACGGCCGTCACCGACTGTTTCTCGACGCCGACAACAGCACGGACATCGCCGAGCTCGACCGGCTCCTCGCCGCCGCGCACGAAGAACCGATCGAGCCGGCGGTCGTCATCGGCAGCATCGCCTCGGGTTCGCGGCTCGTCGAACGTCCCCAGTCGCGGCTCCGTCGCCGGCTGGGGAAGGTGGGCAACCGTGTGATCCAGCACCTGGTCCTCCCCGGCATCGGCGACTCCCAACGAGGCTTCAAGGTTTTCACCGGCGACGCCGCCGACAAAATCTTCCCCCGCTGTCGCGTCGACGGCTGGGCGTTCGATGTCGAAGCGCTCGCCGTCGCCCGCGGTCTCGGCTACCACGTGCTGGAGGTCCCGGTTGCCTGGGCCCACGTCGACGACAGCCGCGTGCGGCCCGGCGCCTATCTCGAGACGCTGTCCGACGTGGCCCGAATCGCTCGCGATCTGCGAGCCGACCGGTACCGCCTCTCCGAACGATCGGTGCCGCGACCGCCCGATGTACCGGTCGCGATGACGCTGCCGGGGCGGCCCGGCGTCTCACCCCTGCCGGGTGTTGCCGACCCACGAGCGGTGGAGATCCCGATAGACCCCGGGAACGTCGACCAGCGCTGAGTGATGCCCGCGTTGCACGATGCGACCGGCGTCGAACACCAACACGAGGTCGGCACGTTCGGCCGTCGAGAGTCGATGTGCCACCGAGATCGTCGTTCGGCCGACCGCGAGTCGGGCGAGCGCGGCGGCGAGCACCTCCTCGGTCTCGGGATCCACCGCGGACGTCGCCTCGTCGAGCAGGAGCAGGCCCGGGTCGGCCACCTGGGCCCGGGCGAGCGCGACGAGTTGCCGCTCGCCGACCGAGAGCCGGCTGCCCCGCTCACCGACCACGGTGTCGATTCCCATCGGAAGGCTCGCCAGCCATCCGCCGAGACCCAGCTGCTCGATCGATTGCCGGGCATCGTCGGCCGTCGCGCCCAGCCGGCCGTAGCGGATGTTCTCCTCGATCGTCGCGTCGAACAGGAACCCGTCCTGCGGCACCATGCGGATGGCGGCCCGCCGCGACGCCGGGTCGACCCGGCGAAGATCCACGCCCCCGATGCGCACCTCACCGGTGGTGGGATCGGCGAGCCGGGCGAGTAGGCGGGCGAACGTCGTCTTGCCTCCGCCGGTCTCCCCGACGACGGCAACCGCGGTCTCCGCCGGGATGTCCACCTCGATGTCGTGCAACACCACGTCGCCCGTTCGATAGCGGAACCCGACACCGGTCGTGGCGACGGAGAGCGGACCGGCGGGCAGCGACACTCCCGCGTCCGGTTCCTCCACCTCGATCGGGACATCGAGCACTCGCAGGATCTTCCACCAGCCGGCGAGGGCGGTCTGCGTCTGGTCGAGCACCTCGCCGAGCTCGGCGATCGGCTGGAGCAGCAGATTGACGAGGAAGAGAAACGCGATCAACTCGCCGACCCCGACATCGACCGCGTCGCTCCACCAGACCCCGACCCCCACCGCGGCGGCGAGCGACAGCGAGGAGAAGAAGTCGACGACCGGCAGCATGCCCGCGAACCAGATGCTCGACCGGATCTGCGAGCGGTACTGATTGTCGATCGCGGTGTCGAGCCGTTCCCGCACCGGCGCCGCGTAGCCGTAGGCCCGGATGACCGGGGCGCCGGCGACGGCCTCGGAGGTCTCGCCCAACGTCTCGGCAACCCGGGTGCGAACCAGGCTGTAGGCCGCGAATTGGCGGCGCTGCACCCAACGCAGGAAGGGCAGGAGGGGAACGTGGCAGGCCGCCACGATGAGCGTCAGCTGCCAGTTGTAGGCCACCATGACGACGAGCGTGCCGGTGATGACCGCGCTGTTGATGATCCAGCTGATCGCCCCCCACTGGGTGAACTGGGCGAGTGCCTCGACATCGGAGGTAACCCGGCTGACCAGCACCCCCCGGCGGCTCTCCGTGTGGTCGGCGAGGCTCAACCGGTGGATGTGTTCGAACGCCCGCGTCCGAAGCCCGAGCAGCACCGCCTCGGCCGCGACCACGAGGCGGAAGCTGGCCTCGCGAGCGGCGGCCATGACGACGAGCACGATCACGAACGCGCCGCCGGTGACCGCCCACACGAACCCCGGCCGGTACCCGTCGTCACCGAGCACTCCCCGATCGAGCACCTGCTGGATCGTGATGGGGATGATGAGACGACCGACCGCGGCCACCAGTGCCATCGCGATCGTCACTCGGATCCCCACCTTCAGCTCCGGGCTGATCGCGAGTCCCCGGCGCAGCACCTGGAGCGCGCCGACGTCGGGGGTGGAGTCGTCGTCGAGCAGGGATTCGGCCAGGCCGATTCCGTCGGGGGCCGCGGTGTCGGTCACGCGCCCTCCGCCTCGTAGGCGGTGACGAGGGATCGATAGTCGCCCCGCTCGAGCAGCTCGTCGTGGGTGCCGACCGCGACGACGCGGCCCTCGTCGAGATAGACGACCCGATCGGCCAGTCGGATCGTCGAGACACGGTGCGCGACGACCACGAGGGTCGTGTCGAGCTCGCGCCGCAGGTTGGCGAGGATGGCCGCCTCGACCGTCGGGTCCACGGCGCTCGTCGCGTCGTCCAAGATGAGCAGGCGGGGGTGTCGGGCGAGGGCCCGGGCCAACGCGACCCGCTGCCGCTGGCCGCCCGAGAGGGTCTGGCCTCGCTCCCCGACCACGGTGTGGCGCCCATCGGGCAGCGCCGAGACGAATCCGGCCGCGTGCGCGATCTCGAGCGCGGCGGTGACGTCGGCCGGGTCGGCGAGGCCCATCCCCACGTTCTCCTCGATCGAGTCGGCGAACAGGAACGCCTCCTGGAACACCAGCGCAGCCACGGCCGCGAGATCTCCGGGCGCGAGCTCGACGACATCGACTCCACCGACACGAACCTCGCCCCGCTCCGGATCGAGAAGCCCGGCGATCGACTCGACCAGCGTCGATTTCCCCGACCCGGTCGCGCCGACCACCGCGACGGTCTCTCCGGCCGCCACGAAGAAGCTCACATCGACGAGGACGTCGTGGTCGCCGTGGCGAACGGTCAAGCCGTCGACGAGCACGGCGAGGGGTCCGTCGTCGAGCGATCCCGATCCCCCGCGGCGCTCGACCGGGTAGCCCATGACCCGGTCGACGCGCTCGAGCGACACGACGGAGCGGGGCATCTCCTCGAGGAAGAACCCGAAGATCCGCAACGGGGTCGTCAACAACCCGAACAGGGTCGCGGCGAGGACGATGTCCCCCGGCGTTGCTTCACCCCGCGAGATCAGCCATGTCCCGATGAGGATCAACACCACGACGCCCAGCGTCGGCAGCGCCTCGATCACCGGCTCGAAGTTGGCCCGGAGCCGGCCGACCCGGATGCGGGCCTGACGCAGTCGATCGGAGGCCTCCCACATGCGTTCGAGCTCCTCGCGCTCACGCCCGAGCGTCTTCACCACGAGGGCCCCGTCGAAGCTCTCGTGCGCCACCGCAGAGACCTCACCGACTCGCTGCTGGGCGAGCGCGGCCGGCGCCTCGACCCTCGCCGTGTAGACCTGGCTGAGAACGACGAGGGCAGGGAACAAGACCACCGCGATCAGCGCCAGCATCCAGTGGATCATGAGGATGCTGACGACCGCGACCGTGACGAGCAGCACGACGCTCACTGAGAACGCGAGCGGCTTGAGCACCATCGTGGCCTGGACCAGATCGGTGTCGGCATGGGCGAGGAGCTCTCCGGTCGGCTTCGATCGGTGAAACCGCAGCGGGACGTCGAGATAGTGGCCGAGCAGCCGCCGCCGCCAGTCGCGTTGGGTTCGGTACTCGGCCATCGACAGGAACATCCGCCGGGTGACCACGCTGACACCGCGCAGCAGGGAGACACCGACCAGGGCCGCGACCGCCATCCAGACATCACCACCGTCGACCTGTCCGTCCCCGAACGCGGGCACGATGAGGTCGTCGGTGACGCCGCGCAGAACCCAGGCGCCACCGACCGCAGCGAGCACGAACAACAACGCGCCGAACATCGAAGCCGCGTGCGGCCCTGGATGGGCGCGAAGCGACCGCCCGATCAGCCGGGCACCACGACGCCAGATGTGCACCTCATCGTCGGGTGACCGACGTGCCCCTTCGCGGTCGTTCACGGCGCCACGGAATCGGCGCCCCGGCCGCCGACCCGCTCGATTTTCCGTACGGGCCGCGCGGAACGGGGCTCAGAGACGGTCGACCACGGCGCCGGCGAACTCGGAGCACTTCACTTCGGTGGCACCGTCCATCAGCCGGGCGAAGTCGTACGTGACGACCTTGTCGCCGATCGTGGCCTCGACCGCGGCGACGATGTCGTCGGCCGCGTCCTGCCAACCGAGATGCTCGAACATCATCACGCCCGAGAGCAGCACCGACGACGGGTTGACCTTGTCCTGGCCGGCGTACTTCGGCGCGGTTCCGTGGGTCGCCTCGAACACGCCATGGCCGGTCACGTAGTTGATGTTGGCACCAGGGGCGATTCCGATCCCGCCGACCTGCGCGGCCAGCGCGTCGGAGAGGTAGTCGCCGTTGAGGTTCATCGTCGCGATCAGGTCGAACTCGGCCGGACGCGTGAGGACCTGCTGGAGCGCGATGTCGGCAATCGCGTCCTGGACGAGGATCTTGTCGCCGGGGTCACCGCCACAGTCGTCCCAGCCGACCGCGACATCGGAGAACTCCTCGCGCACGAGCTCGTACCCCCACTTCTGGAAGGCACCCTCGGTGAACTTCATGATGTTGCCCTTGTGGACCCAGTGAACCCGCTTCAGGCCGCGACGAACGGCATACTGGATCGCCGCCCGCTGAAGCCGCTGGGAGCCCGTCTTCGAGATCGGTTTCACGCCGATGCCGGAATCCTCCCGGATCTCCCAACCGAAGGCGTCGTGGAGCAGCTCGATCATCTTCTTGGCTTCGGGAGTGCCTTCTTCGACCTCCAGGCCCGCGTAGATGTCCTCGGTGTTCTCGCGAAAGATCACCATGTCGACGAGCTCGGGCTTCTTCACCGGCGAGGGGACGCCCTGGAACCAACGCACCGGGCGCAGACAGACGTAGAGGTCCATGATCTGGCGAATCGCGACGTTCAGGCTCCGGAAGCCGCCACCGATCGGTGTGGTCAAGGGCCCCTTGATCCCGATGAGATACTCGGTGAAGTCGTCGATCGTCTCCTGCGGCAACCAGTCGCCCGTCTCGTTGAAGGCCTTCTCGCCGGCCAGGACCTCTTTCCACTCGATGGTCCGGCCGTACTTTCCCGCCGCCGCGTCGAGTACGAGCTTCGCGGCCGGCCAGATGTCGACACCGGTGCCGTCGCCTTCGATGAACGGAATGATGGGGTTGTCGGGAACCGACAGCGTGCCGTCGTCCTGCATCGTGATCTTGTCAGCCATGCGGGCGACCTTATCCCGCGGCCGGACCGTTCGGCGTGGTCAGCGAATGTCGATCCGCTCGCAGATGCGAACGGTCGCGGCGGCCTGATTCAGCGTGTAGAGGTGGATGCCGGGCGCGCCTCCGTCGATGAGTCGCCCGATCAGACGGACCGCGGCGTCGACCGCGATCTCCAACCGCTCATCGATGTCGTCGGTCGCCTCGAGGCGGGCCCAGAGCTCCTCGTCGAGGGCCGACCCGTTGATCCCCGCGAACCGGCGGATGCTGTCGGGGTTCGTGACCGGTGCCACCCCGGGGATGACCGGGGTGGTGCAACCCCGGGCGTCGAGCTCCTCGATCATTCGGAAGTAGTGGTCGGGATCGAAGAAGAACTGGGTGATCCCGAAATCGGACGCGTTCAGCTTCTCGGCGAGATGACGGCGATCGGCGTCGCGGTTCGCCGAACGGGGATGCACCTCGGGAAAGGCGGCGACGCCGACGGACATTTCGGAACGGTCCCTGAGCACCTCGACCAGCTCGAGCGCGTACCGAAAGTCGCCCGGGGCCGGGCTGCCGTCGTCGGGTGGGTCGCCGGCGAGCGCCAACATGTTTCGCACTCCGTTGGCCGCGTAGTCGTCGATCAGGTCGTGGACCTCGGCGAGGCTGTGGCCGACACAGGTGAGATGGGGCATCGCGGGGAAGGTCCGGTGCTCGCAGAAGTCGAGCACGGTCTCGCGGGTGGTCTCTCGCGTGGAGCCCCCGGCTCCGTAGGTGACCGACACGAAGTCCGGATCGATCTTCTCGAGACGGTCGACGGTGGACCGCAGCTTCGCCCGGCCTTCGGTGGTCTTGGGAGGGAAGAACTCGAACGACAGTGTCGGTCCCCGGTCGAGGAGGTCACGAATCGCGGTCATGTCCCGAAGATACGATCTCCGCGCCGAGAGTTCCCGGGCCGTGCGGCTCAATCCGTCGAATCCGCACCGGTCGTGTTCCACGAAGCGGAACCGTCCCGCCACACGGCACCGGCGGACCGAGCACCGGCAGGACTCAGCGGAGGAGCGCGTTGGCCTCGTCGAACACCGCCTGGAGACGGGCCCCGACTTCCTCGCTGAACGCCGTGAGGGCCGGGCGACTCATCCGGCCCTCCGGGGCGACGATCGGCTCCCCGACGACGATCGCCGTGTGGGTGCGATGGATGAACTTCGCGCCGGGCGGGAGCGCGTTCTCGGTTCCCGCGATCCCGACGGGCACGATCGGGGCCCGGGTCTTCGAGGCGAGATACGACATCCCGTCGAACACCCCGGCGACGCGGGGACCGACCTGGCGGGTGCCCTCCGGAAACACGATCATCACCTCCCCGTCGTCGAGGATGGTCCGAGCCGAGCGCATCGCGTCACGATCCGCCTCGCCGCGCCGCAACGGAATCGCGCCGAGCGCGGCGCACACCCAGGCACTGACCGGGTTGACGAACAGCGACCGCTTGCCCAATGCCCGCAGGCGCCGGTTCCCCGCCCCCGCGATCAGCGGCGCATCGAGATTCGAGCGGTGGACGGGCGCGACGATCACCGGCCCCTCGATGTTCAGGTGCTCGGCCCCCCGAACCTGCACCCGCAACCAGCGGAACAGCACGATCCGGATGAAGCCCCGTACGAGCCGGTAGAAGACGAGCGATGACCGCTGGTGCCCGACCCGCACCGCCCACTCGAGGCTCTTGGCTTCGCGCGCCGGCGCGTCGCCCGAAGCCGGGGGTCCGTTCTCGCCCATCAGTGAAGGAACTGACGTTCGCCGGTGAACACCATGGCCACACCTCGTCGATCGGCCGCTTCGATCGTCTTGTCGTCGTTCACGGATCCTCCCGGTTGCACGATGACCGCGACACCGGCATCGGCTGCCTCCTCGACCCCGTCGGGGAACGGGTAGAACGCGTCGCTCGCGCAGGCGCCGTCCTTGGCACGGCCGTCGGCCTTGGCCGCCGCGATCTGGCCGGACTCGACCCGGTTCTGCTGCCCGGCACCGATCCCCCACGCGACGCCGTCCTTGGCCAACACGATCGCGTTCGAGGTCACATGGCCACAGACCCGCCAGGCGAACGCGGCATCGGCCATCTCCGACTGGGTCGGCTGACGCCGGGTGACGACCCGCCATGTGTCGGGCGCTGCCGCGAAATGGTGGGCGTCCTGGACCAGATAGCCACCGCCGATCTGACGGAGCTCGCGGCCCGCCGCGGGCGCGGGGGCGGTCGCGGTCAACAAGCGGGTGTTCTTGCGCTTGGCGACAAGCCGCTCGACCACCCTGTCGCCGTAGCCGGGGGCGATGACCACATCGGCCTGGGCCGCCGCCTCCATCGCTTCCACCGTGTCGGCATCGATGATCCGGTTCGTGGCGACGATGCCACCGAACGCGCTTCGGGCGTCGCAGTCGAACGCACGTTGATAGGCGTCGGCGAGACGATCGGCGATCGCCACGCCACACGGATTCGCGTGCTTGATGATCGCGACGGTCGGCCGATCGCCGAGGTCGTGGGCCAGCCGCCAGGCCGCGTCGGCGTCGAACAGGTTGAGATAGCTCAGGGCCACACCGGAGTGCTGCTCGACGGTGTCCCACATGCTCGTCTCACCGATCGTTCGGTAGCGGGCGCCGGACTGATGCGGGTTCTCCCCGTACCGCAACACGTCGGTGCGTTCGAGCGCGAGATGGATCGTCGGTGGCAGCGTCGACGCGTCGGCATCGGTCTCGTCGAACCAGCCGACGATCGCCGCGTCGTACGCCGCGGTGTGGGCGAACGCGGTTCGGGCCAGCCGGCGACGGGTGCCGGCGGTCAACGCGCCCGACGTCTCGAGCTCCTCGAGAACGGCGCCGTACTCGACGGGGTCGACCACGACACCGACGTGGGCGTGGTTCTTGGCCGCGGCCCGCACCATCGTCGGGCCGCCGATGTCGATCATCTCGATGCCCGGTTCGGCCGCGAACGGGTAGAGGTTCACCACGACGAGGTCGATCGGGTCGATGCCGTGGGTCTCGAGATCGGTCCGATGCCCCGGGTCGTCACGGTCGGCCAGGATGCCCCCGTGGATCCGGGGATGCAGGGTGACCACCCGATGGCCGAGCATGATCGGCGATCCCGTGTGATCGGCCACATCGGTGACCGGCAGGCCGGCCTCGGCGATCACCCGGGCAGTGCCCCCACTGGAGATCAGCTCCCAACCGAGCCCGACGAGCCCCTCGGCGAAGTCGACGATTCCGGTCTTGTCGAAGACCGAGAGCAGGGCGCGGCGTTGGGGCGGGGACTGGTCTGGCATCACCGGCGAACCTACCAAAACGGCCTTCGAACCCCCGTTCCCGGCATCGCGGCGCTCCGCCGGTTACTGTCGGCGTCGTAACGCTTAGTCACTGGAGGGCACATGGATACCAACGACATCAAACCCAGCACGATCATGCTCATCGCCGGAGGGGCCGTGCTGCTCATCTCGACGTTTCTCGACTGGCTGAGTTTCGGCAGTGGGAACTTCTCGGTGGGAGCGAGTGGTTGGAACACCGAGACCAACGGCATTCAAGGCATCCTCGTCGCCGTCATCGGTCTGGCGATCGCCGGTGGGGTCGCCGCACGCCAGTTCGGTGGCGTCAGCCTCCCCGACCGGATCCTCGGAATGGACCACAACCAGCTCCACCTCGCCCTCGGATTCGCGGCATTCCTGATCACGTTCGGCCTGCAGTTCCGTTCCGGTGCGGCCATCGGCGTGCTTCTCGGTTGGGTCGCCTCGGCCGTCATCGTCGCCGCCGCGGTCATGGACATGAAGGCCGGAGACAGCGCGAGCGCCGCGCCTCCCACCCAGTTCTGAGTCCTAGCCGCCGCAACCGCCCGGCGTGTTCGACGTCGCGGCGGTGCGCATGGTCTCCGTGGGGGTGATGAAGCCGTCACCTTGCTCATCGGTGACCAGGAAACGCACCAACGCGTCGGCCAATGCCTCGGCTTCTGCGTCGCGACCCTCCTCCGTCGAGAGGAGGGTCGCTTCGTTCTCCCCGACGGCGACGACCTCGACTCGAACCGCGGGGGTGCCCGCACCGGCGTCGAGAACGACGAAGAAGTCGTCGCCTCGCTGGTTGAGCAATGGTTTCACCCCGGGCTCGGCCAACCCCGCCCATGGCCCGTCGAACCGGGCGAACGCCGCCACCAGCTCCTCGTGCACCAGTCCGGCCAGCCGCCGGCTCTGCTCGTCGCCGATCTGATGGAAGACCGCGGGGCGGGGCTCGGCGACGGTCGCTCCCACGGGCGCGCCGACATTGATCGAGACCAACGCCCGTGCGCCCAGCGCGGGGCCGAGCGCGCCCCGGGCCCCCGCGGAGAGGTCTGTGTCGCGCGTGCGGGTCAGGGCCACCGTCACGCCCTGGGCCCGAAGCAGGGCAGCGGTCCGCTCCGCGATGTCGAGGTTGAGCTCGGCCTCGACCAGCCCACCGAGCTCGTTGCCACGATCGGCACCTCCTGCACCCGGGTCGAGCACCACGTGACGGGGGCCGATCAGCGCCGCGGTGGTCGCCGGCGCGACGGCGTCGGCCCCACACGCGCCTCGGATGAACCAGACCTCCCCGTCGGTCCCGGTGATCGGGCGGGCGGTTCCGTCGTCGGCCCGCACCGCCCCCACGATGTCCGTGGGGAGCGCGGGAAGTCGCTCGGCAACCGGGATCGTCGTCGTGGAAGCCGTCGGGGGGCCGGTTCCGTCGACGGTCGTCGTCGCGGCGACGGTGCCGTCGACGGACTCGGTGATCGGCTCGAGGGAATCCCGGTCCGGCGCGCCACCGGTGCAGGCGCCGGCCAGGACCACGACGGCGAGCAACCGCTTCGGCAGCCCCATCCGAGCCACTATTGCAGCGCCGGATCCGTGCAGCTGCCCGTGCCACCTGCGCCGGATGGGCCGTAGCCCCGAAAGATCGGGTTCTCCGTGAAACCCGACCCCGGGTCGTCGGTGGCGGTGAAACGGGCGACGGCCGCACGGACCGCGTCGGCGAGCCGGTCCTGCACGTCGGCCCGGTTCAACAGATCCTCCTCGACCGGATTGGTGATGTACGCGAACTCCGCGATCACGCTCGTCACTCCGGCCGGTCGGCGGAGAACGCCGTAGTAGTCGCCGCCTTCACGGTTCGCTCGTGACATCGCGCCGGCGTCGCTGAGCGCGAACCACGACGACCCGAGCGGATCGAGCACCTCCCGGGTCTCCTCGTAGAGCAGCCCCGCGAGCCGCTTGGAGTCGGCCGACGCGAGCTGGAAGAACATCTCCGTTCCCGGTTCGGCACTGATCGCCTCGGTTCCGGCGTTGTGGTGGATCGAGATGAACGCGATCGGGTCGAGCGCGAGCGCGATCTCGGCTCGGGTCGCGATCGGCAGACGCACGTCGCGGTCGCGGGTCATGACGACGCGATAACCGTCTTCTTCCAGCGCGGCGACGACCCGGCGAGCGACCTGGACGTTGATGTCGGCTTCGCGGGTTCCGCCCGGCCCGACGGCGCCCGGTTCGGATCCGCCGTGACCGGGGTCGATCACGAAGTCGACGCGATCGACGAAGCTGCCGTGGGACACCTCGGCGACCCGCCCGCACGGGGTCCAGACGTTCCAGCCGCCCGCGATGACATCGAGGACCGGCACGATCCACCCCGTATCGGTGCGGAGCACGCCGTCGGACTGTCCGTTGCGCAACGAACCGTGGTCGTCGAGAAGATAGGTGGGCGACGGGGTCGTGGTCGACGTGGTCGTGCTGGTCGATGTCGATGTCGTGGTGGTCGACGTGGTCGTGGTCGACGTGGAGGTGGATGTCGACGGCGCGGTGGTCGACACCGCCCGGGTGTTGGGTACGACCGAGGAGGAGGTCGTGGCGACCTGGGCGGCGACCAGTTCGGCCGGATCGGCGACATCGACCGACCGGGTACCGCACGCCGCCGCACTCAGGGCGAGGACAATGACCACGGCAGGGAGGGGTCGCATCCTTCCACGCTTGCAGGGCTCACCCCCCGAGTGGTGGCACTCGCCCTACTCTTTCGGGCGAGGGGAACCGCTCAGAGCTCGGCGACGATCCGGGCCATGAGCTCTCCGGCCTCCGTGGGGTTCTGGCCGACCTGCGCTCCCGCATCGGCCAGCGCCTCCATCTTCGCGGCCGCCGTGCCCTTGCCTCCCGACACGATGGCGCCCGCGTGACCCATCTTCTTTCCCGGAGGGGCGGTGACCCCCGCGATGTAGCACGAGACCGGCTTGGTCATGTTGTTCTTGATGAACTCGGCCGCTTCCTCCTCGGCGGACCCGCCGATCTCGCCGATCATCATCACTGCCCGGGTGTCGGGGTCGGCTTCGAAGGCTTCGAGGCAGTCGATGAACGACGTCCCCGGAACGGGATCGCCACCGATGCCGACACAGGTCGTCACCCCGATGTCCTTTTGCTTCAGCTCGTAGAGCGCCTGGTAGGTCAAGGTCCCCGACCGGCTCACGATGCCGACGGGACCGCCCGGCTTGGCGATGTGACCGGCCGTGATGCCGATGTTGCACTTGCCGGGGCTGATGATTCCGGGGCAGTTCGGACCGAGCAGCCGAACGTCGGGGAAGTTCCGTTTCAGATCGTTGTAGAAGTACGCCTCGTCGTGCGCGGGCACCCCCTCGGTGATGGCGACGATGAACTCCACGCCTCCCTCGGCCGATTCCATCACCGCACCCCGCACACCGGGCGCGGGAATGAAAATGCAGCTCGCCGTCGCCCCGGTCGCCTCGACGGCCTCTCCGACATTGGCGTAGATCGGTACCCCGTCGACTTCGGTACCTGCTTTCTTGGGGTGGGTCCCCGCGACGATCCTGGTGCCGTACTCGGCATTGAGGCGTCCGTAGTAGCTGCCCTGCGAACCGGTCAGGCCCTGGTAGATGACCGATGTGTTCTCGTCCACGAAAATGCTCATCTCGGGCCTCCTCAGCTCGCCAGCTCGACAGCTCGGCGGGCCGCGTCGAGCATGGTGGGTTCCATCATCAACTTCTCGTCGAGGTTGGGGGCGAGAATGACCCGCCCCTCCTCGGCGTTGGTGCCGTCGAGACGGATCACGATCGGCGAGTCGATCGCCACTCGACGCATCGCCTCGATGATGCCGTTGGCGACCTCGTCGCCCCGGGTGATCCCGCCGAAGATGTTGATGAAGATCGACTTCACCGACGGATCGTGGTTGATGACCTCGAGCGCGCCGGCCATGACGTCGGCGTTGGCGCCGCCGCCGATGTCGAGGAAGTTCGCCGCGTTGCCGCCCGCTTGGCTCACGACGTCGACGGTGCTCATCGCGAGTCCGGCGCCATTGGCGATGACGCCGACCGACCCCTCCAGGCCGACATACTGCAGGCCCTTCGCGTGGGCGGCCTGTTCGCGTTCGTCACGAGGCTGCGTCGCGTCGTACTGGGCGTAGTCCTCGTGGCGGAACACACTGTTGGCGTCGAGCGTGACCTTCGCGTCGAGCACATGCATCTTGCCCTCGGGGGTGAGGATCAACGGGTTGATCTCCACGAGATCGGCATCACCCTCGTCGTACGCGGTGTAGAGCAGCTTCATGATCTCGACCGTGCCCTCGAATGCCGCCTCGGGGAGATTCGCGGCAGCGACCCATGCGCGGCACGCCTCGTCGGTCAGACCGTCGACCGGATCGATCCATGTCTTGGCGATCGCGTCGGGGTTCTCCTCGGCGACGGTCTCGATCTCGATGCCGCCCTCCTTGGACAACATGCCGAGGTGCATCTTCGCCGAACGGTCGAGCGTGAAGCTCGCGTAGTACTCCTCGGCGATGTCGGATGCCTTCTCGATCCAGATTCGCTCCACGATGTGGCCCTTGATGTCGAGTCCGAAGATGTTCCCGGCGTGTTCGCGAACGGCGTCGATGTCGGCCGCGTACTTCACTCCGCCGGCCTTTCCCCGCCCACCGGCATGGATCTGGGCCTTGACCATCACGGGCGTCCCCAGCCGCTCGGCCGCGGCGACGGCCTCGTCGACGCTGAACACCGCTTCACCCGGTGACACCGGCATGCCGTAGCGAGCGAAGAACTCCTTGCCCTGATGTTCGAATAGATCCACCGGTTCCTCCGGATCTGTGGGGGCAACGACGGTGTGTCGTGGCGCGAAAGATGCCGAACCGGCCGAGGCGGCTCGATGGCAGCACAGAGGCGATACTAGGCGGGCCCGTTCACCCTCCCCACATCCACCCGAGGAACAATGCCCGTCGCCCGAGGACCGCAGATCAACGCCCGCAGCGCCGTACTCGTCGGTCTGACCGGCGTGATCATCGCGCTGCTCCTCGGCGCCATGGTGTTGTGGGTCACCAACTCCAGCGACACCGTCGAGCTGAACCTCGGCGACCGCTTCTTCGATGCCGGGTTCATCGGACGACAAAGCGAGGAGATCGCGGCGCGAGGACCCCTTCTCTACAGCGACGTCGGCGGGGGCCAGCGGGATCTGTTCATTCAACACATCGGTGACGATCCCGAGGTCGGGTGGCTGGCGTTCTCCGCTCGCCGGGTCGGCGACCCTCGCGACTGCTCGGCGGTGTGGGACCCCGAACGCCGCGTCTTCGACCTCGTGTCGAGCACCGACAGGGTCTGCGACCAGGTGACGTTCTCCGAGCTCGGTTGCGGGCTGTTCCGCTACCCCGTCGAGGTGATCGACGGAAAGGTCACCGTCTTCCTCAACGAGGACTTCGACGAGGTCGCGGCTGCGCTGGCCAATGCCAACGACGAGACGACCCCCACGACGACCAGGCCCGGTCCCGATCTCGGCTGTCCACCCTCGTGACGGGGCCGCGCCGCCCGTAGGGGTTGCTCGTCGATCGAGCCGCCGATGGTCAGATCTTCTCCAGCGGCGCCCACGAGAGGAGGAGGCGTTTCTCGCCGACGCTCGGGAAGTGCACACTGGCTTCGGCCTTGTCCCCGACACCGTCGATGTCGACGATGACGCCTTCGCCCCATTGCGAGTGGCGCACATCGTCGCCGATGCGAAGACCCATGGTGTCGGCCCCGGTCGTCGTGGGCCGACCCCCCGCCGCGATCGCCTGGTCGACGATGCGGTCACGATTCGTGTCGCCCCCGATGCGTTTGCGGTCCCCGCCGTAGGTCGCCGAGCCACCGGTGCCCCGGGTGTCGCGGCTCCGTAGTCGGCGGGAACCGCCGACCTCGTGGATCAGTCCGGCCGGGATCTCGTCGAGGAACCGGCTCGGCGGGTTGTACTGCGTCGTGCCGTGGAGCATCCGGCTCCAGGCGCTCGTGAGATGCAGGCGCTGCATGGCCCTGGTGATCCCCACATAGGCGAGCCGCCGCTCCTCCTCGAGCTCGTGGGGTTCACCGAGCGAGCGGATGTGAGGGAAGACACCGTCTTCCATGCCGATGATGAACACGATCGGATACTCGAGACCCTTCGCCGAGTGGAGCGTCATGAGCGTGACGGTCGATTCCTCGTCGTCGGTGTCGTCGGTGTCGGTCACCAGACTGATCTGTTCGAGGAAGTCGTCGACCGTCTCGTAGTCGCGGGCCATTCCGACCAGCTCCGAGAGGTTCTCGAGACGCCCTTCGGCCTCGACCGACCGCTCGGTCTGGAGCTCTTCGAGATAGCCGGATCATTCGAGGGCCTCCTCGATGATGGTGGCGGGACCGGCATCGAGGGCCCTGATCTCGGCGGTCAGGGTGAGGAACTTCTCGATGCCGGTCGCGGCACGGCCGCTGACACCGGCCTCGTCGAATCGAAGCACCGCCTGGTCGAACGATTCCCCGGTTGCGCTCGCCCAAGCATCGAGCTTGCCGATCGACGAGTCGCCGACCCCGCGTTTGGGGGTGTTGATCACCCGTTTCACCGAGACTTCGTCGGTGGGGTTGACGATGGCCCGCAGATACGCGATGGCGTCCTTGATCTCCCGGCGGTCGTAGAACCGGGTTCCCCCGACGACCTTGTAGGGAATGCCGACCCTCAACAGGAACTCCTCGAGCACCCGCGACTGGCTGTTGGCCCGGTAGAAGACCGCCATCTCGTCGAAGCGCATGTGCTCGTGGTCGTGGAGGCGGGCGATCTCGTTGGCGACGTATTGCGCCTCGTCGGACTCGTCGTCGGCGTGGTAGCGCACGATCTTCTCGCCGGCACCCTGATCGGTCCACAGATCCTTGGGTTTTCGGCCCACGTTCTTCGCGATGACGGCGTTGGCCGCGTCGAGAATCGATTGGGTGGACCGGTAGTTCTGTTCGAGCACGACGACGGTCGCGTCGGGGAAGGCGTCTTCGAACTCGAGGATGTTGCGGATGTCGGCGCCCCGGAATCGATAGATCGACTGGTCGCTGTCGCCGACGACGGTGATCTGGCGATGGTTCTCGCTCAACATGAGAACGAGGTCGTTCTGCACGGGATTGGTGTCTTGATACTCGTCGACGAGCACGTGACCGAAGCGACGACGCCAGTGATCGAGCACGTCGGGTTGCGCCCGGAACAGTTCGACGGTGCGCATGAGGAGATCGTCGAAGTCCATCGCGCCCGAGGTGAGGAGCCGCTTTTGGTATTCGAAGTAGACGTCGGAGATCTTGCGTTCGAAGATCTGTTCGGCTCGTTCCGCATAGGCGACCGCGTCGATGTTGTCGTTCTTCGCGGCGGAGATCGCGCCGTGCACCGAGCGGGGTGGAAACCGCTTCGGGTCGAGGTTCAGGTCTCGGATCACGTAGCCGACCAGACGGATGGCATCGGACTGGTCGTAGATCGAGAAGCGCGACGGAAAGCCGAGCCGATCGACGTCGCGGCGCAGTATCCGCACACAGGCGGAGTGAAAGGTCGACACCCACATCTTCTGGGCCACCGGCCCCACGAGCCCACCGACTCGTTCCTTCATCTCCCCCGCCGCCTTGTTGGTGAACGTGATCGCCAGGATCTCGAACGGCGACATGCCCTCCTCGATCAGGTGGGCGATGCGATGGGTGAGCACTCGGGTCTTGCCCGAACCCGCGCCGGCGACGACGAGCAGAGGCCCGCCTCGGTGGAGGACCGCGTCGAACTGGGCCGGATTCAGGCCGTCGAGCAGAGGCGAGTCGGACATTCGGCTCACCCTACCGAGCCGGTACGACACCCCCCGTCGCCCCCCTCTTCTTCCTCTCTTCCGGCTTTTCTGACGCGTTGCTCGCGCATGGCGCGATCAACGCGTCAGAAAAGCCGGGGGGAAGCCGGGGGTCAGTCGACGAGTTTGTAGCCGAGGCCACGAACGGTGACGATCAGGGTCGGCGCGTCGGGGTCGGGCTCGACCTTGGCCCGGAGCCGTTTGATGTGCACATCGAGCGTCTTCGTGTCGCCGACATAGTCGTAGCCCCACACCCGATCGATGAGGGTCTGACGGGTGACCACCAGCCCCTTGTTCTCCATCAACAACGCGAGCACGTCGAACTCCTTGAGCGGCATCGGCACCAACACGCCCGACCGTACGACCTCGTGCCGTTCACGGTCGAGCACCAGGTCGGCCGCCTCCAGCACGGCGTCGATCGCCCCGACCGACAGGCCGCTCGACGCCGCGCGGCGAAGAACCGTGCGCATTCGAGCGACGAGCTCGCGGACCCGGTAGGGCTTCGCGACATAGTCGTCGGCGCCGACCTCGAGCGCGACGACCGCGTCGATCTCCTCGTTGCGAGCCGAAACCATGATCACCGGTGTCTCGTCGACCGCGCGGATCTCGCGACACACGTCGATGCCGGACATGCGGGGCAGCATCACGTCGAGCAGGACCAGATCCGGTCGCCGTGACCGCCACACCTCGAGGGCCTCCTCGCCGTCGGCGGCCAGATGAACGACGAACCCTTCCCGGGTCAACGCCTGACGCAACCCCTCCCGGAACGCCGGCTCGTCGTCGACCACCAGCACGCTCACGGCCGCGCTCACGACTCCCCGCCGCTCCTCGGAAGCTGCATCGTGAAACTCGACCCCTCACCCGGTTTCGACTCCACCAGCACCCGTCCTCCGTGGTTCTGGGCCACATGACGGACGATCGCCAGACCCAGGCCGGTCCCCCCGGTCTCCCGACTCCGGGCCCGGTCGACCCGATAGAACCGCTCGAACACCCGCTCGAGCTCGGCCCGGGGGATACCGACACCCTCGTCCTTGACGGTGACGGCGACGCCGTCCTCGATCGGTTCGACGGAGACCGTGATGGTCTGCCCCGCATCGGAGTAGCGCACACCGTTGTCCAACAGGTTGGCGACCGCGCGAACGAGTTGGCGGCGCTCCCCGCGAATCACCTCATCGGTCGGCAGGCCCACCACCGCGACCGCCACCCCATGGGTGTCGGCGAACGCCTGCACGGCCTCGACAGCCCGCTCGACGACCTCGTCGACGCGTACATCGCTTCGCGCGTCGGCTGCCTCTTCGAGACGGGTGAGCTCCAACAGATCGTCGATGATGTTCTCGACCCGCTTCGCCTCCTTTTGCAACATGTCGGTGAGGCGGGACCGATCGCTCGCATCCTGATCGCCGGCCAGCGTTTCGGCGAGGAGGCTCATGGCCCCCACCGGGGTCTTCAGCTCGTGCGAGACGTTGGCGACGAAGTCACGCCGGATCGCGTCGACCCTTCGCTCCTGGGCGATCGAATCGATGACGGCGAGTCCTCTCGTCGGACGATCCGGTTCGACCCCCGACGCCCGGGCCCGGGCCCGTTCCGCCGCCTGGGCCTCCGGCATCCAACCGTCGACGATGTAGCGGACTCGTTCACCGATGTTCTCCGCATGGTCGCCGATGCGTTCGTAGAACCGCCCCACGAGGGCGAGTTGCAACGACTGCTGCGGGTCGAGGTCGCCCCGCCGGGCATCGGTGATCACGTGTTGGATGTAGCGATAGTGGAGATCGTCGAGGACATCGTCGAGCTCGTCGATCGACTCCGCGAGCTCGGCGTCGCGAGATCGAAAGGCTTCGGCACCGCGGCGCATGAGCAACTGCGCCTGCACCGACATCCGCACGACGAGGTCACGAACCCGATCGTCGGGGTGGGCCCCCTGCAGGCGACCGACCGCCTTGGCGATGTTCGTGACCAGATCACCGGACCGCTCGACATCGCTGTTCATGTGCAGCGCCGCCACCACGAAGCGGAGGTCCGACGCGACCGGCTGCTCCCGGACGAGGGTGTCGATGCATCCCTCTTCGACCTGCATCGACAGGAGATCGATGTCGTCGTCGCCGGCCACCAGCGCGTCGGCGGCGTCGACGTCGCCCTCCAGCATCGCCGAGGTCACGAGACCGACCCGCTCGGCCACCAGCTCGGTCATCTCGAGAAGCCTCGTCTCGATGAGGTTGAGCCGCTCGTCGAGGTTGGTACGGATGTCGTTCACGTCAGTCTCCTGTCGACGCTCAGCCGAACCGGCCGGTCACGTACGCCTCGGTCCGCTCGTCGGAGGGGTTGGAGAAGATCGCGCCGGTGTCGTCGAACTCCACCAGTTTGCCCCGACGCTGCCCGGTGTCCTCGTCCAGCTCCGCGGTGAAGAAGGCCGTGCGATCGCTCACCCGGGCCGCTTGCTGCATGTTGTGGGTCACGATGATGATCGTGTAGTCGCTCTGGATCTCCTTCATCAGCTCCTCGATTCGGCCGGTGGCGATGGGGTCGAGCGCGGAGCAGGGCTCGTCCATCAACAACACGTCGGGGTTCACCGCGATCGCGCGGGCGATGCAGAGTCGCTGTTGTTGACCACCCGACAGGCCGAGGGCCGAATCGTCGAGCCGATCCTTGACCTCGTCCCATAGGCCGGCGTTTCGCAGCGACGTCTCGACGACCTCGTCGAGGTTGCCTTTCTGCCCGGCGACCTTCGGCCCGTACGCGACATTCGCGTGGATCGACTTCGGGAACGGATTCGGCTTCTGGAACACCATGCCGATTCTCCGTCGCACCGCGACCGGGTCGACCCGGGGGTCGTAGAGATCGATGTCGTGGTAACGCACGCTGCCCTCGACCCGGGCGATGTCGATCAGGTCGTTCATGCGGTTGAAACAGCGCAACACGGTGGACTTGCCACAGCCGGACGGGCCAATGAACGCGGTGATCTCCCGCTGGCGGACATCGAGGTTCACATCGGAGACGGCCCGGAGATCGGCGTAGTACACGTTGAGGTCCCGAACGGTGAAGACGTTCGCCGCCGAGCTGTCGGCATCGGGGGGGTCCTGGCTCCGGGGAAGCGCGATCGACACGCCGGTGCGGGGTGGGGTTTCGGTCATGGGTGTCAGCGTCCGAGTTTCTTCGAGATTCGGGCTCGGGCGATGATCGCCACGAGATTGACGAGGAAGACGAGGAAGAGCAGCACCACACTCGCGGCCGCGGCGTGACCACGCCAGGTCTGGGCGGGCAGGCGGGCGAAGTTGGCGATGTTCATGGGCAGGGCGGTGAACGCGCCCTGGAACTGGTGGAGGAAGTCGTTGCTGCCCGTCGTGTAGAACCCGGCCGCTCCGATGACCAACAGCGGAGCCGCCTCGCCCATGGCCCGGGCGACGGCCAGGACGGTGCCGGTGAGGATCCCCGGAAGCGCGGCGGGGACGACCTGCGAGCGGATCACCTCCCACTGGGTGGCACCGAGCCCGTAGGCACCTTCGCGCAGCGACGCGGGGACCGCTCGCACCGCCTCGGCCGCGGTGATGACGACCACCGGCAACACCAACACCGCCAGCGTGATCCCGGCGGCGAGGACCGACGAACCTCCGGTGATCCCGCGCAGCCCCTGGACGAACACGGCCAGACCGAGCAGTCCGTAGACGATCGACGGCACGCCGGCGAGGTTGCGCACGGTCACCTGGATGAGCCGGGTCCGCCAGTTGTCCTCGGCGTACTCCTCGAGATAGATCGCGCCGGCGATCCCGATGGGGAACGTCATCATCACGATCGCGGCGATGAGAAGGCTGCCCCGGATGCCCTGGGAGACGCCGGCCCGGGCCGG
>JAJRXC010000034.1 GCA_024276495.1 Actinomycetes bacterium | reverse complement strand
GGCGGTGGTGGTCATGGTGTGGCCTGTTCGAGCAACGGCGCCAACACCTCACGCATCCGCGCCGACGACGCCACCAACCCCAACTCCGCCGCCCGCACCCGACCCCGCGCCACCAACTCCTCACGCACCCCCACATCCGACACGACCCGCGCCACCGCCGACGCCACCGACACCGCCGACTTATCCCCCAACACCACACCCGACCCCGCCAACGTCTCGGGCACCGCCGCCGCCCCGAACGCCACCACCGGCACCCCGAACCCCATCGCCTCCACCACCGGAACACAAAACCCCTCATGCTCCGACACACACACGAACACATCCGCCTCCCCATACCAACCCGCCAACTCCGCCTCCGACACCGACCCCGCCAACACCACCGAATCCGCCACCCCCAACTCCCGAGCCAACCCCTCCACCGCCGCCACGAACCCCACCGACGCCACCGACCCCACCAACACCAACCGCACATCCAACCCGAACCCACCGCGCAACACCGCCAACGCCGCCACCAAATCCTGCTGACACTTGTTCGGCGACAACCGCCCCACGAACAACATCGTCACCAACGACCCCTCACCCCCCGACGACCGCACCCCGGACCCCCCAGACCCAGAACCCCCACCCAAACCATCGAACAACACCGGCGCCACCACAACCGATTCGAGGCCGAGCGCACGGAGCTCGGCCGCGTTGTACTCGGAGTCGGCGATCGCGTGGCCGGCCCGCCGGCACAAGCGGGCGAGCTGGCGCCGACCGTGATCGAGCTCCGCGGCCACGGCGGGCTCCCAGGCATCGAAGAACGAGGCGGGCGTCATGTTGTGATAGTTCAACACCAGCGGTTCGGGCCGGGTCAGGACGTATTCGGCGACCGGTGAGCCGATCGATGCCTGATAGAGGACGAGGTCGGGTGCGCCGTGGTCGGGGTGGGTGCGGAAATCCCGGGCGCGATCCTTGACCTCCGGGTGCACATGGGCGGCGAAGATCTCGGTTTCGGCGCCCATCTCCCGCAGGAGGTCGTCGACGACGAGCGTGTGGTGTCCGACGGCATCACGCCCGGCCAGGACCGCGGTGAACTGGTGGACGACCGGCCGTCGACTCACGACAGACGGGCCACGACAACCGCGTCGAGCCCGGCCTCGTCGACGGGAAGAACCTCCGCGGTTGCTCCCGCCGCTCGCAACACATGGGCCCAGGTCTCCGCGGAGACCCCCCGGCCGGCCAGCAGCTCGGCGGCGACCACCGACCGTTCGGCGAGCGCCTCGGGCGCGACGGCGACGACCCCTCCCGGCCCGCAGGCCGCGACGGCGGCCTGCGCGACCGCGACGACACCCGAGACGGTGACCCGTTGGAGCGCGCCGCCGATCACGACACCTCCGAGCGAACCGGGCTCGATGCCGTCGAGATGGTCGAGCGGATCGGCGATGCGCAGATCGAGGCCGGCGTCGATGCCGTCGAGCACGGCCTCGGGGTCGCCATCGATCCCGTAGGCCGACACGCCGCCGTCGACGAGCGCGGCCACGCACCCGCCGGCCCCGCATGATGCGACCATCACCACGCCCGGGGCCGCGCCGATGGTCGCAACGACCGCGTCACCAACCGCCCGTCCGGGCGCGGCGGCGGGCTCGACCAGACCCGTTGGCGACCGGTCCAGCCCGATGGCGGCCTCGACGCGGCTCACGCGGTCGTCGATTCGTCGGAGGAGCCGGGCCTGCACGTTGTGGAGCGCGTTGAGCTGATCACTCATGTACCGCAGATACCAGTAGGTGCCCTTGCGGATCACGCCCTTCACGTGGCGGATGCCGGCCCGCGATCCGAGGGGGGCGTCGACGTCGACCATCGACAGGCGGTCGATCCGGTCGAGCAGCAGCTCCTCGGTCGGGCCCACCGCCCCCGGCGGCGCGACATGGGCCCAGGCCCGCTCGATCTCCCGCTCGACCCGGGCCAGCCGGGGATCCTCCCGGCGACGCCGCTCGGCGTCGGCCGCGATCTCGGCCTGAATCCTCTGGGCGAAGCGACGATCGTCGTCGTCACGCGGCTCCGGCGGGGTCGGATCTGGTTCGGGCACGGGGCAGAAACTACCCGGCGGGAGGTCGAGAGGAGCGAACGTCGGTGTCTCGTCGGGCGTGGGCGGCGAGAACGACCACGAGGGTGAGACCGCCGAGAAGGCTGATCAGGCTCAGGCGCAGGTGCCGGGGTCGGAAGCGCAACTCCACCTCATGGAGGCCCGGACCGATCGGAACCCCGAGAAACGCCCCTTCGGCGACGACCACATCGGCCCGTTCGCCGTCGACGGTCGCGGTCCAGCCGGGATAGAACGCTCTCGACACCACGAGCAGGGCATCCCGATCGGTGTCGACCTGCACGGTGACCCGGTCGGTGGTGTCCTCGATCGAGATCACCTCGAGGCGTGATGTCGACTCGCTCTCTGTGGGAAGTCCGAGCGCCCGATCGACCACGGCGACGTCGTCCGCGGCCCGTCGCGAGATCTCGGCGGCGGCGAGCACCGGGTCGGGCTGCACGATCGCCGCGTCGACCAGCCGGACGGGCTCGACCGGGCGATCGAAGAGGATGACGTCGCCGACCCGCACGAGTTCGAGCTCGTCGTCGCCCGCCACCGTGCCCACCGGTACGTCTCCCTGCTCGTCGATGGCGACGAGCAGGGTCGCGTTCGGCGCAGTGATCTCGACCGTCACGCTCGAACCGACCCGGAGGTGCTCGCCGAGGACCGCGAATCCCATCACGCCGAGATCGGCCGGTTCGACCCACCGGCGTTCGACCGTCGTTCCGTCGTCGGTCGTCACGGCGACGTCGATGAACCCGCCGACGAGGGGAACGACCCGCACCAGCACGGCGCGAAGCCCACCCTCGGGCACGGCCGTGCGGCCCACGAGCGGCTGGACCGCGGGGTCGGCGTCGTCGGGGGCGAGCGCCGGCTCGTCCCGGGTGCCGTAGGGAATCGAATCGGGGAACTGGGCCCACGCGCCGACACCGAGCACATCCCAGACGGGCGAGGTCGGGTCGGTGCCGCGCGCGATGTTCGGGTAGGTGGCGGTTCCTCCGCCCGCCCGGGTGAGCATCGCGGGGTCGACGGCACCGAGCAGCGCCTGGTACCCCGGCGCCTTCAGCAGCTGGCCACGTGCGTCGGCGATGTCGAAGAGTTGTGTCGTCGACGGAAAGAAGGTGCGGCCTTCGCCGGCGAGACGTTCACCGGGGCCGAGCAGGGCGCGCACCTCGTCGTGGGCCGGGGTCGCCTGCAGCCGCTCGGCCCGGTCGACGATGGTGGGCACCGGCATCGTGAAGCTGAGCAGTTCGAATCCGATCACGGTGACGAGGGACCAGCCGATGGCCGGGCCCGAGATCCGGCCCCGCACCCGGGCGACGACGAGGCCGACGGTGGCGGCGAAGGCGAGGATCGGTGCGGTCGACGCCGCGACGGTCTCGCGAAGGACGCCGTCTCGCCGGGCGATGTCGAACCACTGCCACAGGGAGGGAACGAGGACCGTCGCCGCGACCCCGAGGATCGCCGCGCTGATGACGACCTCGCGCCGCAGCGTCGTCCGCTCGTTCGAGCCGGCGTCGGCCACCAATCGTTCGACGCCGAATCCGGCGCCCAGCGCGATCCCGAGACTCCACAGGACCTTCGCTCGGGTCATCAGCCCGCCCCGCGGACCGGTGAGGTCGCCGAGCGCCACACCGAGCGGACCGCCGACATAGGCGATGAGCACACCGAGGCCGGCGATGGCGACGAGGGCCACCGCGACCGACCGGCGGCGTCGATCGGGTCCGCGCAGCGCCGCGACGAGCCCGACGACGGCGAGCACGACGACCGACGCGCCGACATAGGCGTTGAACTCCACCCAGTTCCCCGCGCCGAACCAGGCCGGGCCGACGGCGTCGCTTCCCCAGATCGCGGGCGCGACCGCGGACAGCAGATAGGCGATCCCGGCCGAGGAGTCGTCGGGATTGCCGATTCGCCAGCTCGTGTCGGCCCAGTCGACATACTCGGAGAAGCCGATCAGATGGGGCGCGGCGAGGAGTCCGGCGATGCCGACCGCGAGGGCGGCGACGACGACCTGGCCGGCGATCATCTCGGTGTCGGCCCTGGTCCGCCACTCCGTCACGGCCCGGACCGCCGCGTAGACGGCCGCGCCGAGCACGACATAGATCAGGACGGACGGGAAGTTCGACCACACCATCAGGGCCGCGACGACGCCGATCGGGATCGCTCTCCACGGCCGGGGATCCCGTATCGCCCGTTCGAGAGCCCACAGCAGACCCGGGGCCAGGGCCGCGACCGAACTGTGCGGCCAGTTCATCCAGCCGACCATGAAGCCCGAGAAGCCGAACGCCAGCCCACCGGCGAGCGCCGCGATCCGGGACAGCCCCACCGCCCGGAGGAAGCCCGCGCTCAACCCGATCGCGACCAACGCCCTGATCGCGGCGACGACACCGGGCGCGAACCACGCCGGGGTCACGAGATAGGGAAGATCGAAGATCGGCAGCCCACCCTTCATGGTCGGCTGACCACCGGCGAGGTCGGGGTTCCACCAGCCGACGTCACCCGATCGCACGTCGTCGGCCAGCGCCGCCCAGTGGGAATGGATGTTGATCGGATCGCCCGGGCCGTTCTCCAACGAGAAGCCGTCGGGCTGGTAGGAGTCGAAGGGCGGTGCGGTCGCGACGATGTCCGCGGACAGCAGGCTTCCCCCACCGAACAGCGCCGGCCAGAACGCGAACGCGACGAACCCGATCGCGACCGCGGCCATCAGTCGCCGAGAGGTCAGAACCGGGCTCATCGCCTGCTGACGCTAGCTTCGCCGGAGGCCCATGGTTGCGCTTCACCAAGTTCCCGTCGACAACGGACCGCTCGACCCCGCCATCGGCGACGCCGATCTCGTGATCGCGCTCGACGACGGCGCGACGCTCGACCAGGCCAATGCCGGCCTGCTGTCGACCGCGGCAGACGAACTCGACGCCGACGCCTGGTTCGCCGACATCCGCATCGGGGGCGCCGAGGTGCGCCGGGCGGCCTGGTCGCCCACGCGGCTCCTCGGCGATCCCACCGCGGCATGCCCGCTCGCGGTGCGCGCCGGCTGGCTCCGGTCCCGCGGGCTGTCCCCCGGTGATGTCGCACTCCCCTTCCACCTGGTGGAGGACGACGCGACCGTCGCCCATCTCCCGGTCGTCCTCTCGGTCCACGACCGGCCGTTGGAGGGCCCGGGGCGCCCGGAGATCGACCGCCACCTCCGACACATCGGTGTGCCCGCCGCGGCGCAGCAACAGGGGGAACGATTCGTCCTGCGTCCCGCAGCCGACTTCGCGCCGGCCGTCACCGTCGTCATCCCGACAGCCGGCGCGACCATCGAGATCGACGGGTCGCCCCGGGTGGCCGTCGAACGGCTCCTCGACTCGCTCGGCGAGCCAGACGACCGCATCGAGCTCGTCGCGGTGGTCGGCGACGAGTACCGCGGTGATCCGGACGCGCTGGCGACCCGGGCCGAGGGCCGGCTCTCGGTGCTGCGCCGCCCACCCGGGCCGTTCAACTTCTCGACCGCCGTGAACCTCGGCATCCTGGCCGCCCGCCACGATCTCGTTCTCATGTTGAACGACGACATCGAAGCACCCGGACTCGAGTTCATCGACGCCCTGGCCCTTCATCTGTGCGATCCCACCGTCGCCGCCGTCGGTGCCCGTCTGCTCTACCCCGACGGCACGATCCAGCACGCGGGAATGATCATCGACGACGCCCACCCGTTGCATCCGTTCGTCGGCTGGGACCCCGCCGGGACCGCCGTGCACGGCGGCGACATCGCCCGCGACGTCATCGCCGTCACCGGCGGTTGTCTGATGGCCCGCCGGGCCGACCTCCTCGCGGTCGGTGGGTTGTCGACCGGGTTCCCGTTGTCGTTCAACGACGTCGACTTGTGTGTCCGCCTCCGTCGTTCGGTCGGCCGGGTCGTGGTCGAACCCCAGGCGACGCTGCTGCACCACGAGACCCTGACCCGGGTCGCCGAGACGACCGCGGCGGAGTGGGACCGTTGGATCTTTCGCTGGGGGGAGATCGTCGATCCGTGGTATCACCCGGGCCACCACCGCCCCGACGACCCGCATCGACTGCATCTCAACGCCGACCATCTCGATCCGCCGGCGGACACGGCGCGCCCGTCGGCGGCGGCCCGCACCGGTGTGCTGCGGTCGCGGGTCCATCGCGGCCGCGCCGCACCGACCGCCGACTGACCTATCGTCGCGGCGTGCCGGTGTTCGACGATCTCCCGATCCCCGAAGGCGAGGATCCGATTCTGAGCGACGACCAGCGCACCCTGCGGACCGAGATCCTGCGTCTTCGCGAGAGTCTGCTCGCCACCAACGGACGAATCGAGATCCTCACCGACCGCATCGACGAGCTCGAGAAGATCGAGGCGAGGTTGCATGCGAGCAACGCCGAACTCCATGCGGAACTGGCCCGCAACCCTCTGATTCGGGTTCTACGAGCCGTTCGCCGTCGGCGACCGGTGGCGTCGTGAGCCGACCGATCGACGAGCTCCTGACCACCTACGGCCGAGACGCGATCATCGCCGACACACCGTCGAATCCGTCGTTCTCGGTGATCGTGCGCACCCAGGGCCACCGCCCCGACTCGCTCAACGAGGCGCTCGACGCCATCGCGGCCCAAGTCGACGCCACCTGGGACATCGTGGTGGTCGTGCACGGCGACACCGACACGGTCGACACGGTTCGGACCGCGATGGGAACCAGAGCCGAACACCCCGGCATCCGTGTGCTGTCGGTGGAGGGCGGAGGCCGCGCCCGCCCGCTCAACACCGGTCTCGACGCGGCGCGTGCCGACTACGTCTGTTTCCTCGACGACGACGATCTGGTCATGGAGAACTGGCTCGCCACCTTCGCGGCCGGCGCCCGGCAGGCGCCGGCCACCGTGGTTCGTGCCGTCACCCTCAGCCAGGCGTGGACCACCGATGGTGGCCGGCAGCCGGTGCGCCCCACCGGCGACCTCGAGCGACCGTTTCCCGACCGATTCGATCTCCTGGCCCACATGAGCCTCAACCTGACCCCGATCTGCTCGGTCGCGTTTCCCCGAGCGGCGATCGTCGAGCTGGGGCTGCGTTTCGACGAAGATCTCGCCGTGTACGAGGACTGGGAGTTCCTGATGCGGGCGGCCATGGCCCTCGGTGTCACCTCCCTCCCCGAGGCGACCTCCCTCTACCGCCGTCTCGATCACGGCAACGCCGACAGCGTGGAGGACGAGACGGTGTGGCGAACGACCCACGCGGCCGTGATCGACCGGTTCTCGGCCCGGCCGGTTCTGCTACCGGTCGGCGATGCCCGACGCCTCGCCGGGGCTCATTTCGAGATTGGTGGAGGAAGCCGCCACGAGACCGGGCTCCGGTCGGCGCAGACCACCATCGACGAGCTCACCCGGTCACCGGTTCGCTGGCTGCGAGCCTTCGCGCGGCGGGCGACCGGGGCGCTCCGACACCGGATCGCAGCGCGGCGGCCATGAGGATCACCCAGTTGTAGGAGAACCACAGGACGAAGCTCTCGGTGAGGTTCTCGATCAGCAGGAACAGGACCACGGCGAGCCAGGTCCACGACTCGACGCCGGGGTCTCGCCATGCGGCTCTCGTCGTGCCGTGCAGGGCGAGACCGACGATGACGAGGAACGGGACCAGGCCGACCAGTCCGGCGCCGAGCCACACCTCGAGAACGCTGCTGTGTGCCTCTCCCCGGGCGAGCAGGGGATCGGCCGAGGTGAACTCGGGAACCCCCCAGATCGAGAACCAGCCGAATCCCTGAAGTGGGCGTTCGCCGATCTTGTCCCAGACGAGGCTCCAGATCGTTCGACGCTGCGCGAAGGTCGGCTCGCTCCACATGTTGGCGATCAGCGCCACGGTGATCAGCGTGCCGACGGCGGCGACGCCGGCCGTGGCGGCCAGGGCCCGGCCACCGTGGCGGTCCCATCCGCGGCGGGCCGTCACGACGACGACGGCCGCTCCGACCGCGACGGCGAGTGCCAGCCAGGCGGTGCGGCTCCCGCTTCCCGACATGACGATCACGCTCATGGTGGAGAGGGCGACCGCGCCGAGCCGCCGACCGCCCCGGGTGTCGACCATCAGGCTCAAACCGACGATGAGCGCGAGCGCCGCGACCGGGGCCAGCGAGTTCCGGTTGGTGTAGACGCCCAACCAGTCGTCGTTGCGGTCGAGCCCGATCCGTTCGGTGGAGATGACGACGAGCAGGCTGGCCGCGACGGCGACGCCGGCCGCCAGCCCGAGCGCGGCCCGCAGGCGGGCGAAGTCGAGGTCGGCCACGATCCAGGCCAGCGCCGGGAGCCCGAGGTAGATGACCGAGCGTCCGCGGGTTATGTCGGGCGCGAGGCTCCAGAAGCTGGACAACACGATCCAGACGGCGAAGAAGGCGATGGCGGCGGCCGCCGTCGGCGAGGGCCGAAAGAGGCGCTCGCCGCTCTCGCGGTATCGATCGAGCACCACTGCGGCGCCGGCCACGAGCGCGGTGACGACGAAGACCTGTCGGGTGAAGGGTTCCTCCCATCCGAGGGCACCGTCGAGAAGGCGGCGGTTGACGAAGAAGACGGGACCGTTGGTGAGAATCAGCAGACCGAGCGCGACCAGCGGCATGCGGAAGCGACTCGGCGGCATCGGCCCATCGTATCGACGCCGAATCGCTAGGATCCGAGCGGTCATGCCCACCCTGTCCCCTTCGGTTCGCAAGAGCGTCTCGCTCATCTACCACTTTGCCGAGCGTGAGTCGAAGGCGCGCTACAAGCGCAGCATCCTCGGCTGGTTCTGGTCATTCATGAACCCCCTCACGACCGTGCTCGTCTACGGGTTCGTGTTCGGTGTGGTCTACGGCGCCAAGGCACCGGCGACCGGCAACGGCAACGCGGAGAACTTCGGGCTCTATCTGTTCACCGGTCTCATCGTCTGGAGCGTCGTCACCAACGTGATCAACGGCTCGATGGGTTGGCTGGTCGGGGTCAGTGATCTGCGCAAGAAGATCTACTTCCCCACCGAGACCGCGCTGCTCGGCGGCGCGGTGGCCAACGCGATCCAGACCCTGCTCGAGGCGGTGGTCCTCATCGGGATCATGATCGTGCTGACCAACATCTCGTGGACGTTCGTCTTCTTGTTCGCCGCCCTGATCCAGGCGATGTTGTTCGGCCTCGGTGTCGGCTTCATCGTGTCGGTGTTCAACGCCCGCTACCGCGACGTGCAGTACCTGATCGGCATCCTGCTCAACGTCTCGTTCTTCCTCGTGCCGATCGTCTACACCCAGAAGCTTCTCGACGACAACAACGTCGACGGGCTCATCCGGGTGCTCCTCGACTGGAACCCGCCGGCCTTGTTCGTCGAGATCGCCCGCGACGCGATGTACTTCCTCGAAGTGCCGCAGTGGAACCGGCTGCTCGCGGCCACCGCCTGGGCGGGGGTCACGTTCTCGATCGGGTGGGTCTATTTTCGCGACCAGAGCATGGCCATCAGCGAGGAACCATGACCATCGGCGCGATCTCCGTTCACGACGTCTCGAAGAAGTTCCGTCTCGAGCGAAACCGACCCAGCTCGTTGAAGGAGGCGATTCTGCGGATCGGCAAACGTCGCGACACCGACGACTTCTGGGTGCTGCGCGACATCGATCTCGAGATCGAGCCCGGGGCGTTCTTCGGCCTGATCGGCCACAACGGGAGCGGAAAGTCGACGCTGTTGCGGCTGATGGCCGGCATCCATCGGCCCACCACGGGCGAGATCAGCTCGGAGGGGCGTCTCTCCGCCCTCCTCGAGCTCGGCTCGGGCTTCCATCCCGATCTGACGGGCCGCGAGAACGTCTATCTCAACGGCGCGATGCTCGGCCTGGGCCGCAAGCAGATGGCTGCGTCGATGGACACGATCATCGAGTTCAGCGGGATCGGCGAGTTCATCGACGAACCGGTCAAGATCTACTCGAGCGGCATGTACGTGCGGCTCGGGTTCGCGGTCGCGGTCAACGTCGACCCGGAGATCCTTCTCGTCGACGAGGTCATCGCCGTCGGTGACGAGGAGTTCCAGCGACGTTGCATGAGCCACATGAACATGCTGCGTGCCGCGGGCACCACGATCGTGCTCGTCTCGCACAACACGACGCTCATGGCGGACCTGTGCGACACGCTCGGCTGGCTCGACCACGGTCGCCTCGTCGAGATCGGCGATCCCGACGACGTCGTCGCGAGCTATCTGGCCATGGTCGACGCGCCCGGCGACAACACGCTGACCACCCACGATTGAGCGCTCAGAGGCGCTCGACGTTCTTGCCGGTGAGGACGCCTCGCGTGTCGAACACCTGAACCGCACGCGACGCGAGCTCGTCGAGGTCGTAGCTTCGGTGACCCTGCAGGAGCACGGTGATGTCCGCGTACTCGGCTTCCTCCAGATAGTCGTCGACTCGGCGAACCGGCCGTCCGTCGACCTCCCACTCATCGACATGGGGGTCATGGAAGCGAAGGTCGGCGCCGAGCTCCAACAGATGCCGGGCAAGGGGCCGGGCCGGCGATTCCCGCTCGTCGGCGATGTCCTTCTTGTAGGTCACCCCGAGCAGCAGGATGCGCGAGCCCCGGACGGAACGTTCGACGGTGTTGAGGTTACGGGTGATCCGGTTCACGACATAGCTGGGCATGCGGGCCGAGATCTCCTGGGCCAGCTCGACGAACCGGAACGGGTAACCGAGGGTTCGCACCTTGTAGGAGAGATAGTTCGGGTCGATCGGAATGCAGTGCCCGCCGACACCCGGGCCCGGGTAGAACGCCTCGAAACCGAACGGCTTGGTGCTCGCCGCGGCGATCGACTCCCACAGATCGATGCCGAGGTCGTGACAGAACACCGCCATCTCGTTGACGAGCGCGATGTTGACGTGGCGGTAGGTGTTCTCGAGGAGCTTCGCCATCTCGGCTTCCCGGGTGCCCCCGACCGGCACGACCGTTTCGATGAACCGGGCGTAGAACTCTCCGGCGGCCGCGGTGGACGCCTCGTTGACGCCGCCGACGACCTTCGGTGTGTTGTGCACGCCATAGGTGGGGTTTCCCGGATCGATGCGCTCCGGCGAGTAGGCGAGGTGGAACTCGAACCCGGCGAGAAGGCCGCTCTTTTCGAGGATCGGGCGCACCACGTCCTCGGTCGTGCCGGGGTAGGTCGTCGATTCGAGCACGATGAGTTGGCCCGGCGTGAGCTCCGACGCGATCGTCGTCGCCGCGCCGATGACCGCGGTGAGATCCGGGCTTCCCGAATCGTCGAGCGGGGTCGGCACACAGATGATCACCGCCGATGCTTCCGCCAGCACCGTCGAGTCGGTGGTCGCGCGGAACCCCCGGGCCAGCATCTCCGTCACGTCGGCGTCGGAGAGGTCGTCGACGTGGCTCTCGCCGCGGTTGAGGCCGCCGACCACCCGGTCGCTCAGGTCGAACCCGACGACGCGTAGGCCCGACGCGACTGCCTGTCGGGCCAGCGGAAGCCCCACATAGCCGAGCCCGATGACCGCCAGTTCCGGTGATGTCGCCATTTTCTTCTCCTGATCCTCCTGCATGACGTTCCTGTCGGCCCGGTTCGTCGGCTTTGGAGGAATCAGGTCGTCAATCGCCCCCGCGCGGTCGACCGAAGAGGAAACCGGCACCCCAGGCGACGTGCATCGTGGCGAAGACGGCGACCAGCAGGAGGCGGTCCGTTCTCCGGGGCAGGTCGCGGCCGGCGTCGTGGGCGACGAGCAGCGCCGCGCCGCTGTACGAGAAGGGAACCAGCAGTCCCCGTCCGCGGCCCCGGAGCAGCTCGACCGCGGAGACGATCAGCCCGATCACGAGGAACGGGGCGACGGTCTGACGAGGCTGCAGCGACCGCGGGTTTCGCCAGAGCACGTGGCGCTTCCAGGCGCCGTACTGGTAGTACTGCGATGCCAGCTGGCCGAAGGTCGCCCGGGGCCGGTAGGTCACGACCAGGGAAGGGTCGAGCCACACCTGCTCGCCGGCGTCTCTCAGGCGCCAGTTGAGCTCGTAGTCCTGGTTGCGGTCGAGGGTTTCGTCGAACCCGCCCACGGCGAGGAGCGCGTCGCGCCGGAAGACGCCGAGGTAGACGGTGTCGGTCGGCCCCTCGTATCCGTCTCGACGAAACCGGGCCGGACCCGCCCCGAACGGCGAGCACATGCCCACCGCGATGACCCGTTGGAGACCGTTGTCGCCGACCGGCCGCTGCACGCCGCCGACGTTCGCGGCTCCCGTGCGCTGCAGGGTTGCCACCGCCTGTTTCAGGTAGCGGGGCGGCAGCACGCTCTGGGCGTCGACCCGGGCGACGACGGGTGCGGAGCCGACCGCGGCGGCGAGGTTGAGGCCGGCCGGGGTCCGGCCGGTCGGGTTGGCGATCACCTGCACCCGGTCGTCGACCCGGGCCCGCTGCCCGGCGATCTCCCAGGTGGCGTCGCGGCCGGGCCCGACGGCGACGGCGACGCGAATCGGCCCGTCGTAGTCCTGGTCGAGCACCGCGTCGAGACATGCGTCGAGCGTTGCCGCCGCGTTCAGGGCGGGGATCACCACATCGACGGCCGGGGGGGCGCCGTCATCGCCGGTGATGCTCACCGAGCGGAGCGGCGCAACATGACGAGGAGGGTCTCGGCCATGATCTGGAGGTCGAGCACGGGCGACCAGTTCACGACGTACTGGAGGTCGTGACCGAGCTTGTAGCCCGGGTCGGTCTGGTAGTGACCGCGGATCTGGGCCAGCCCGGTGATCCCCGGGGGGATGTCGTGGCGGCGTCCGTAGCCGGGGATGAGCTCCTCGAGGCCGGCCACGAACTCGGGGCGTTCGGGTCTGGGCCCGACGATCGACATCTCGCCCCGCACGACGTTCCACAGTTGCGGCAGCTCGTCGAGCCGGCTGGCCCGTAGGAACGCCATTCCGGGCACGACGCGGGGATCGTCGGTGTCGGCGAGCACGGCGCCGGTCTGGTCCTCGGCGCCCCGGCGCATGGTGCGGAACTTCATCAGGACGAACGGGACGCCGTGGCGGCCGACCCGTTCCTGGCGGAAAAGGATTCCCTTCCCGACCCGAACGCGGACGAACACCGCGACGGCGGCGGTGAGCACGATGACGATCGGCGACAACGCGACGAGCACGACCAGCTCGATGATGCGTTTGAGCCGAAGCCGATAGTTCGGCACCGCGTGGGTCCGCAACGCGACGAAGGGCATCCCCGCGATCTGGCGACTGCGCTGGAGGCCGAGCAAGGTGTCTGATGGCGAGATCCGGTAGAAGACCCCGGTCTTGCGGCGTTCCAACGTGTCGAGCGGGTCCGGGTAGATACGGTCGAGCGATCCGCCGCTCAACAAGAGCACGTCGTTGGCGTCGACTCGTTCACACTCGGCGAGCAGTCGCTCGACGTCACCGGTCTGGCCGACGACCTCTGCGTCTCCGCCGGACTCGGCGAGGTGGGATCGGGCCAGCTCGATGTCGTCGGGGTTCCCGACCAGCAGAATCCGGGAGGTGCCGTAGCGGCGTGAGCGCAGCCGGCGGGCGATCCAGCGGTTCCCGGCGATGAAGAAGGTAGCGAGGATCAGCAGCGTCGCGAGGTTGCCGCGCGGCATGAGGTAGCGGCCGGTCGCGAGGCCGGCGGCGGCGCTCGCGAGCACGGCGACCGACGTGAGCAGAGCGATCTTCGGCAGCCAGGGCGGACGACCGAGCCGCTGCTCGTACTCGTAGAGGCCCCCGAAGTAGTAGACGGTCATGTGGATCGCGGTCGCGACCGCGAATCCGACGAAGTAGTACGACCGTGCGTAGGTCGGCCAGTCGAGTCCGAACCTCCCGATCGTGATGAGGATCATCAACCCGTAGAGGGTCAGCGCGTCGATCACATGGAGATAGCGGAACCCGCGGCGACGCAGGCGGCGGATGACCGGTGGCTCGCCGATCTCACGCGGGGTCTGGGTCGGGAGTTGCTGTGTCTGCATGGACGCCTCGGCCCTCAACATGCTCACTCGATGCTAACCGAGTCGATCATCGCCGCGGGTCGCGTCGGCCCGCCGCACGAGCTCACGGAGGGCGTCGTGGGCGAGGTCGAGACCCTTCGGGACCGGCGCGGCCGACGGCGACGGTGGGATCGTCGCGGTGCCGAGTCGTTCCCACGAGGGGATTCGGAGAATCGACGGGTCGTCGATCTGCCCGACGAGGGCCCGCACCTTGGCCTGGTCCGACACCACGAGGGCCGGGGTCTGCGAGATGGCCGCCAGGACGATCGGGTGGTAGCGCGACGACACGACCAACCGGGCGCTCGCGATCCGGTGGAGATGCTCGTCGATGTCGTCGCTGAGCAGGTCGGTGTCGCCGCGAAGGCGAGCCGCGATCGATCTGGCCGCCTCGTGGTCGCGGTCCCCTCGGAACCTCGTCAGCACGAGCCGACAGCGCAGCCGCTCGGCGAGCGCATCGAGCCCCCGGGCGATCGCGTCGAGGGGCGGCGGTTCGAGCCGCCTCGCCGCGGGGGCGACGCGACCCGGCCGAACCGCCGGCCCGACCGAGACGACGATCTCCGACCGGCGTTCGACCGGCGGCGTCGCGAGCCCGAACACCAGATCCGCCCCGACCGTGGAGTCGAGCCCGGCCGCCGCCAACGCGGCGGTCGACTCGGCGTCTCGGGTGACGATCGGTGCGCCGGCCAGGACCTTTCGCAGCAAGTGTGCAGAGCTCCGGCGCCGGAGCGGCTCGGCTCCGACACCGACGGACGCGACCGCGGCGCCGCGGCGTCGGGCCCGCCAGAGCATCACGAGATGCCCGGGAAGGCTCCACAGGCTGCTGGAGTCCTGCAGGATGCCGCCCGGACCGACGCACACGGCATCGACCCGACCCATCCGCCGCACCCCCCGGGCCCCCCACGGAATCGCTTCGACCCCGGGATGGAGGGCCTCGGTCGTCGCCGGGTCGCGCGACGCGATGACCACTCGGGCCCCGGCCGCTTGGAGTCGACCGACGACGGCTCTCGTGAGCAGCTCGTCGCCGACGTTGCCCGCGCCGGCCCACCCGCAGACCAGCACGCGGGGCCCGGGGAACGAGGGGTTCACGACGGGGCTCGACACTCGGCGGACGCTACCCCTACTGGTAACGTGTCGGGTCCATGGCGACCACCGTTTCTCCCCGTCTCTGCGTCGTGATGCCGTGCTACAACGAGTCGGCGACGATCGGCGAGATCGTCAAGCGGGTTCTCGAGAGCCCCCACACGGCCGAACTCGTGATCGTCGACGACGGTTCCACCGACGGCACCCGGGATCTCCTGGGGGCGTACGACGACGAACGGGTGCGGGTCATTCTCCAGCCCGAGAACCGGGGCAAGGGTGCCGCGATCCGTCGCGGGTTCCAGGAGGCCCGGGCCGACTTCGTGATCGTGCAGGACGCCGATCTCGAATACGATCCCGTCGACTACGACCTCGTGCTCGAGCCGCTGCTCAACGACGTCGCCGATGTCGTCTACGGCAGCCGTTTCCAGTCGGGTCGACCCCGTCGGGTCCTGTACTTTTGGCATTCGGTCGGCAACCGGATGCTCACGTTGCTGTCCAACATGTTCACCGACTTGAACCTGACCGACATGGAGACCTGTTTCAAGGCGTTCCGGACCGAGGTCGTCAAGAGCCTCGACTTGCGAGAGGACCGTTTCGGCATCGAGCCCGAGATCACCGCGAAGGTCGCCGCGGCCGGCTGGCGGGTCTGGGAGGTCGGCATCTCGTATTCCGGACGGACCTACGCCGAGGGCAAGAAGATCAACTGGCGCGACGGCATCGCCGCGGTTCGCTGCATCGTGAAGTACGGCATCGAGGCGCGTCGTTCACGCCCGAGCCATCTGCGAGGCTGAACCACCCCGACCGGGGGGCCGGTGACCAGTTGGCGTGGGGGCATCCGACTCCTCGGCGCCACACTCCGTCTCGTCGTTCGCCGCCCACAGTCACCGCAGGCAACTGCCGTGATGCTCATGGCGAACCACCACATCCGAGACGACCGATCGACTGGGCAATCTGCTCCCGGCGTCCCCGGGCGTCGAGGACATCGAGCGCCACGTCGATCGGCTACGTATCATTCCCGATGCTCAACTGTCGTCCGAGACGATCAACAGAGTGTCGCTCGACGACCTGGAGCAACGTCGCAAGCGAACCCTCGGTAGGTGAGTCGACCCGTTCGTGCCGCAGCGACTGTCGACGACGAGTTCGCTGCCCAACTCAATGCTCACGACGCGAAGTCGTTCCGGCGCCATGATCTGGCCTCGGGAGGATGTCCCGTTGGTTGTTGAAGTTGCTGCGGGTGGTGGTCTCGGTGTTCATGCAGCGAGGTCTTGTTGAGTATCGCATGGGGTTGTGATGGTGTCGGCGTGACGGGCGAGCGCGGCGACGAGGGCGGGCATCTGGTTG
>JAJRXC010000033.1 GCA_024276495.1 Actinomycetes bacterium | reverse complement strand
CGCCATCGGATTGCGACGCTCGCTCACAGTGCTGCTCGGTCGCGCGACGGCACGGCTGGACTCATGCGGGTCCATCGGCATCGGGCGAGGTGAACTTAGCGGGGCCCGGCGAGCACGGTGGCGGCCAGCCGCGGCCACGCGTCGACGGCCCACGGTCCGAACGGGCGATCGGTCAGCGCGACCAGGACGATGTCGGCGACCGGGTCGATCCACATCATCGTGCCGGCCTGTCCGAAATGGCCGAACGTCGCCGCCGAGTTGGTCGGTGCCGTCCAGTGGGGTGATTTGTGGCCGCGGACCTCGGGGCCGAGGCCCCACGGGTTGGGACGCCGGCGGCCGTAGCCGGGAAGCACGCCGTCGAGGTCGGGGAGGTGGGCGGCGGTGGCGCGGCGTCGCGTCGACGAGTCGATCAGGGCCGACGTTCGCCAGGCTTCGGCCAGCCGCAGGAGGTCGTCGACCGTCGACCGGGCGCCGGCTCCCGGCGAACCCCGAAGCTCGGTGGCGGACATCGCCAACGGTTCGAGCACGGCTTCGCCGAGATAGTCGGAGAACGACATAGCGGCGGCTCCGGCGAGCCGGTCGGCGACGATCTCGTAGCCCGCGGTGCTGTAGACGCGTCGGGTTCGGGGGGCACAGAACTGCACCGTTTCGTCGGGAGCGATGCCGGCGGCGTGGGCGAGGAGGTCGGCGACCGAGGCGCCGGCATCGGTCGCCGGCTCGTCGAGGTCGAGCGTGCCTTCTTCATGAGCGACGAGGACCGCCATCGCGGTCATCAGCTTCGTGATGGACGCCAGCTCGAAGACCCGCGTCGGGTCGCCGAACGTGTCGGTGGCGCCACCGGCGCGGCGGACGGCCGCAGCCGCCACGTCGACGGGCCAGTCGGCGATCGGCTCCAGGGATCGGGGGTCGGCGGGCGACATCATCCGCGAACCTACCCGCGGGGATCCGCCGGTAGGTTTGAGCCGTGGACGACGGATCGGTGGCGCACTCAAATCGGGTGGTGCGCTCGTTCGCCTTCATCGACTTGTCGGGGTTCACGCACTACACCGACACCGAGGGCGACGACCGGGCGGTCGAGGTGCTTCGTTCGTTCCGTGAAGCCGTCCGGGATGCGGCATCCTCGCGGGGAGTGCGCATCGCGAAGTGGTTGGGAGACGGGGCGATGCTCGTCGGGGTCGAGATCGAGCCGCTGGTGGAAGCGGTGGTCGACATCGAGAACCGGATCAGTCGGTCGGGTTCGCCACTTCCGCTGCGCGCCGGAATCTGCACCGGGCCGGTGATCTTGTTCGAAGGCGACGACTACATCGGCCATGCGGTGAACATCGCGGCCCGCCTCTGCGACGAGGCCGCACCGCGCGAGGTCCTCGCGGTCGCCGAAACCGCCTCGTCGCTCACCGGCGACACCGACGCCGAACCGGCCGGCGAACGGCGGGTGCACGGCGTCGAGGTGCCGGTGCCGGTCGTTCGGCTGACCGGCGTCGGCTGACCGGTTCGATGGATCCCGACGACCGTTCGTCGTGGACCGACTTCGAGCGGGATGTCGCCGCCGTGCTCGACCGATTGCAGCCCGGCGACCTCGTCACCTACGGCGAGGTCGCGGCCGAAGCGGGCCACCCCGGCGCGGCCCGCGCCGTGGGTGGTGTCCTGCGCGGCTCCGGCGGGAACTTCGCATGGTGGCGGGTGGTGAGTGCCGGCGGCCGGCTCGTCCCCGGTCACGAGGCCGAGCAGACGCGGCGGCTCCGAGCCGAAGGGGTCACGGTGGCGGATGGCCGCATCCGCGGTTGACCGACCCGCCCCGGATGCGGCGGCGACGAACGCCGCGAGCACGGCCGAGGTCGGTAGCCTTGGCATCTCGATGTCAGACACCGCTCCCACCTCCTTCGAGGCCTTGGGTCTGTGCGACGAAATCGTCGATGCGCTCACCGAACGAGGCATCACGTCGCCCTTCCCAGTCCAAGCCCTCACCATCCCCGACGCCCTCGCCGGCCGCGACGTATGCGGCAAAGCGAAGACCGGATCAGGCAAGACCCTGGCCTTTGGTCTCCCCGTGCTCCAATGCATGGACCGGGCCGCATCCGGCCGCCCGACCGGCCTGGTCCTCGTGCCCACCCGCGAGCTCGCGAATCAGGTCACCGAAGAGCTCGAACCGGCGGCTCGTGCCGTCGGTCGGGTCGCGCTCGCCGTCTACGGCGGCGCCCCGATCGAAAAGCAGATCGAGAAGCTCGGCAAGGGCGTCGATCTGGTCGTCGCCACGCCCGGTCGAATGATCGACCTGATCGAGCGAAAGGCGGTGTCGGTGGCCGACGTCGCCCATGTGATCGTCGACGAGGCCGACCGAATGGCCGACATGGGATTCCTTCCCCAGGTCGAATGGATTCTTCGCAATGTCGATGGCGAGCACCAGACCCTGCTCTTCTCGGCCACGCTCGACGGCGCGGTCAACACCCTCATCCGGCGCTACCAACACGACCCCTCCATGCACGAGGTCGCCGGTCGTGAGGTGAGCGTCGATGAGATGACCCACCGGTTCATCGCGGTCCACAAGATGGACAAGTCGAAGGTCGCCGCGTCGATCGCTCGCTCGGCGGGGCGCACGATCATGTTCACCCGCACCAAGATCATGGCCGACCGGCTGGCCGGCGACCTGAAGGACTTCGGTGTGCGAGCCGCGCCGATCCATGGTGATCTCCGCCAGACCAGTCGAGAGAAGTCGCTTCGTGATTTCGGCGACGGCAAGCTCGACGCGCTGGTCGCCACCGATGTGGCCGCCCGGGGAATCCATGTCGACGATGTCGACATCGTGATCCAGTACGACCCGCCGTCGGATCACAAGACCTATGTCCACCGGGCCGGTCGCACCGCTCGAGCCGGCGAATCCGGTCTCGTCGTGACCCTGTCGTTGTGGGACGAGGAACTCGACATCAAACGGCTGCAGAAGCGGATCGATGTGATCCAGCCGATCACCGAGATGTTCTCCAACGATGAACGACTCAACGATCTCGCCGGCTGGGACCCCGTCTCCGACTGATCCGCAGATCGTCGCGCTGATCGAGCGTT
>JAJRXC010000032.1 GCA_024276495.1 Actinomycetes bacterium | reverse complement strand
GTCCTCCTCGGAAACCGGCGGCATCCTCGCACCGCGCTACGGTCGGGCGCCAGTGATCGATGACGATTCTCCGGGCCGTGGGCGATTCGCCGCTCTCACGATTCCCGACTACCGCCGGCTGTGGTGGGGCGGGATCTTCATTTTTCTCGCCAGCCAGACTCAGCAGGTCGCCCGCGGGTGGCTGGCCTTCGAGCTGACCGGCAGCAACAAGGGTCTCGGCGGGGTGATCTTCGGATTCGGGGTCGCCAGCCTCGTCACGATCCCGGCCAGCGGCGTGATCGCCGACCGATTCCCGAAACGCACGATCATGGTGCTCGCCCAGAGCGCCATGGGGCTGACGGCGCTCGGCATCGCGATCGCCGTCACCACCGACACGATCGCGTACTGGATGCTCGTCGCCGCATCGGTCGTGCAGGGAAGCGGCATGATGTTGCTCGGCCCGTCCCGCCTGGCGATGACCGCCGATCTGGTGAAGGGCGGATCTCTGACCAATGCAATCTTCTTGAGCAATGCGAGCATCCAGACGACACGGGTGTTCGGACCCACGCTCGCCGGCATCCTGATCGCGATCAAGACCATCGGCGTCGGGGGCGTCTACCTCGTCGGCGCCGGACTGTCGCTCGTGTCGGTGATCTCCGCGATCGGTCTCCCGCCGGGCCACCCCCAGCAACGTTCGGGCCGATCGGCGTTCGGGGACCTCGCCGATGGCGTCACCTACGTGCGCCGGCGACCCGAGCTCGCCCGCCTGCTGGTGATCGGCGTCCTCGTGGTCATGTTCGGATTCCCCTACATCACGTTCCTCCCGGGACTCATCCAGGATGTCTACGAACTCGACGCCTGGGCGCTCGGAGTCCTGACCGCGTCCGCGGCGATCGGAGCGGTCGTCGCGTCGCTGTTTCTCGCCGCGGTGGAGACCCGCCGTCTGTCCGCGTTGCAGTTCCAGGCCGGTCTCGTCTTCGGAACCTCGCTCGTGGTCTTCGGCATCGTCCCCCGGTTCTGGGGCGGGGTCGCGGTGATGGTCATCGTGGGCGGCGCGTCCTCGGCGTTCCAGGCGATGAACAACTCCCAGGCACTCGTGATCGCCGATGTCGAGTATCACGGCCGGGTCCAGAGCCTGCTGATGCTGGCATTCAGCGGTTTCGGGCTGATGGCCCTGCCGATGGGCCTGCTCGCAGACCGCTTCGGCATTCGGGAGGTCATGGCCGCCATGGGCGTGATCGTAGGGGTCGTGACGCTTCTGGGTGAAGCGTGGCGCCGACGCCAGTCCGAACCTGATCTCCCTTTTCTCTGATACGCATCCCTCCGGGGGAAGGAATTCGATGCCACACAACCAGCCGTCGCCGGACAATGAACGCCTGGTCGATCGACTCTGGAATCAGATCTGGATCGATGGCGCTCTCGACAAGCTCGACGAGGTCATCGCCGACCCGTTCATCCGCCACACCCGCGACGGCACCGACATCACGACGCCCGCCGAGTACGCCCGTCACATCGAATCCGCGGTCCGAACGATTCGCGGCACCGAGATGGTGGTGGAGCACATCGCCTCGCTCGACGACATGGTCTTCGCCCGCCTCCACCTCCACGGCCTCAATCTCTCGACCGGGGCGACGGTGAAGATCACCTGGCTCACCCAGTACCGCATCGCCGACGGCCGAATCGCGGAGGCGTGGACGATGCACCAGAGCGGGCTCGATTGGTGAGCGAAGGCGACCTGGTCCTCGTCGTCATCGCGTCGCTCGTCGGATCCTTCATCAAGAGCGTCACCGGGATGGGTTACCCACTGATCGCGATTCCGTTCCTGACCCTCTTCATCGGTGTGGGCGATGCGGTGGCGATCATCGCGATCTCGAACTCGGCCGCGAATCTCCTGCTCAATGTCGATTCCCGGGCCCACCGACACGAGAGCCGCGACCTCCCAGTTCTGCTCGTCACCTCGATCCTCGGCGCGATCGTCGGCACCCTCGTTCTCGTCGGCACCTCCGAGGAGCCCTTGCTGATCGGGCTGGCCGCGACCGTCTTCGCCTTCGTTCTTCAGCGGCTCCGGTCGCCCGAGTTCCGTCTGGCCCCCACCGCCAGCCGGCGATGGGCACCGGTGGCCGGGTTGACCGCCGGGTTCAGTCAGGGCGCCATCGGCGTGTCCGGACCGATCGTCGCCATGTGGTTCCACGGTTATCGGCTGTCCAAGAACGCCTACGTGTTCTCCGTCACCGCGTTGTTCTTCGTGTCGGGAATGACACAGCTCGTGGTGCTGCTCATCGCCGGCGAGTACGACCGGGACCGCCTCGTGGCCGCGGGACTGGCCCTTGTGGCAACGCTCTCGATGATCCCCCTCGGCACCCGCCTGCGTGACCGGATCGGCGGCGAGCTCTTCGAACGCCTGATCCTGACGTTGCTCACCGTGTCGGGATTCTCGCTTATCCTGCGGGCTCTGACCTGACGGCGATCAGCCGCCGAGGAGGACGACGCGTGACTCTCATCGGATTCAAGATCGCCAACGAGCGCATCGACTGGCCAACCCTGCGGGAACTGTGGATGCTCGCCGACGCGACCGAGGCCTTCGACATCGGTTGGAACTTCGACCACCTCTACCCGATCTACGGAGAGGTCTCCGAACCCTGCCTCGAAGGCTGGACGATGCTCGCCGCTCTGGCCGACGCCACCAGCCGGATCCGGCTCGGCTGCCTCGTCGGCGCCACGCCGTATCGGGCGCCGGCAGTGCTCGCGAACATGGCGGCAACGATCGACATCGTCAGCGGCGGCCGGCTCGAGCTCGGCCTGGGGGCCGGCTGGCACATGGCCGAAGCCGAGGCCTACGACCTCGTCCTGCCCGAGAAGCTGGGCGACCGCTTCGACCTGTTCGAGGAGGCCTGCGAGATCATCATCGGCCTGTTGCGCGACGAGCGGAC
>JAJRXC010000031.1 GCA_024276495.1 Actinomycetes bacterium | reverse complement strand
CAGGGCGTAGACCCCTTCCGACTCGATCGGGTTCTGCGTGGCCAGGACGAGGAACGGCGACGGTACCCGGTGGGTTTGACCGCCGATCGTGACCTGGTGTTCGCCCATCACCTCGAGGAGGGCCGACTGCACCTTGGCCGGTGCCCGGTTGATCTCGTCGGCGAGCACGAAGTTGGCGAAGACGGGTCCCAGCTCGACGTCGAACGTCTCCGACGACGCCCGATAGATCCGGGTGCCGACGATGTCGGCCGGCAGCAGATCCGGGGTGAACTGGACCCGGGAGAACGTGCCGCCGGTCGTGTCCGCCAGCGTTCTCACGGCGAGGGTCTTGGCCAGGCCCGGGGGCCCTTCGAGCAGGCAGTGTCCCCCGGCCACGAGGGCGACGAGAAGCCGCTCCATCAGTCGTTCCTGTCCGACGATCACCCGCCGCAACTCGACGAGAGTTCGTTCGAGCGACGGAAGTTCCTGCGGGGTGTCGGTCATGTTCGAGATCTCCTGGAACAGCGATGGAGGGGGGTGCTTTGACACGAGCTTTCGCCGTGTTGTGGTGCGGTCATGATCGTGGCAGACACGGCAGTCAACCGCGCGCACGATAAGCGCGACCGAAAGACGGTGACGGGTAGCGTCTTCGTGATGCGGATTCTGGTTGTCGATGACGAGGTCGATCTGGCCGATGCGGTGGCCCGCGGGCTACGCCGGGAAGGCTACGCCGTCGATGTCGCCCACGACGGCACGACGGCGCTCGAGAAAGCCGAGCTGGTTCCCTACGACCTGGTCTGTCTCGATCTGACGATGCCCGGCATCGACGGGTTGGAGGTGTGCCGGCGGCTGCGGGAGAACCCCCCCGACGGTGAGACACCCCGGGTGCTGATGTTGACGGCCCGGGATTCGGTCGAGGACCGCATCGACGGGCTCGACCACGGCGCCGACGACTATCTGGTCAAGCCCTTCGCCTTCGGCGAGCTCGCCGCGAGGATCCGGTCCTTGTTGCGCCGTGAGGCCACCAAGAGCGGTTCGGTCCTGTCGGTCGGCGACGTCGAGCTCGACGACAGCCGGCATCGGGCCCGTCGAGGCGATCGCGATCTGGAGCTCACCGCGAAGGAGTTCGCGCTGCTCCGCTACTTCATGTTGCACGTCGACGAGGTGCTGTCGCAGGAACACCTGCTGGAGCACGTCTGGGACGAACACGCGGACCCGTTCACCAACACCGTGCGGGTCACGGTCGGCACACTTCGTCGCAAGCTCTCCGGTGACGACGAGGTCCAGATGATCGAGACGGTGATCGGGTCGGGCTATCGGCTCCTCGACCCACAGCGACATGAGCGCCGCCCGGGCGAAGAGACCGGCGATGGCTGAGGCCGTTCCCCGCCATCACGGCTGGGCCGGGTCGATTCGTTTCCGGCTCACCGTCCTCTACTCGGTCCTGCTCTTCGGTCTCGCCACGGTCGTCGTCGGCGGGATCTACGCCGGTGTGGCCCGCAGCCTCGAGCGCCAACAGGTCTCACGCACCGAGGAGTGGGTCACGCTGTTTCGCGATCGCACCGGTCAACCGGGGATCGCCACCGTCGCCGTCGAGGTCACCGACTACCTCCGCCTCTTCGAGCGGGCCGTCGACGAGCAGGCGTTGGATCAGCTCCGCACCTACGCGTTCGGCGCCCTCGGCCTGCTGTTCGTCGGCAGTTTGTTCGTCGGCTGGTTCGTGGCCGGTCTGGTGCTGCGCCCGGTCGGACGGATCACCGAGGTCGCCAAGGACATCGAGGCGACCGATCTGTCACGTCGGATCGAGCTCGACGGTCCCGACGACGAGCTGAAGCAACTCGCCGACACGTTCGACGGGATGCTCGAGAGGATCGACAACGCGTTCGAGTCGCAACGCCAGTTCATCCATGAGGCGAGCCACGAGCTCCGCAACCCGCTCGCGGTGATCCGGACCAACATCGACGTCGCCCTCGACGATCCCGACACCACCAACGACGAGTTGCGTTCGGTCGGTGAAGTCGTCGGGCGTTCGGCCGAACGCATGTCGACGCTCGTCGATGACCTGCTCCTCTACGCCCGTCACGGCACCCGCCAGACCCGCCGCGAGGACGTCGACCTGGTCGATGAGGTCGAGGATCTCGTCGAGGAGTTCGGCGCGGCCGCCGAGGCGAACGGGTTGACGCTGATCGCCGACGTTCCCGGCGGGTCCCTGCCGGTGTGTGGCGACGGCCCGGCGATTCACCGCGCCGGCGCGAACCTCGTCGCCAACGCCGTGCGGCTCGCGCCCGAGGGGTCCACGGTGACGGTCGTCGGAGCCGACGAAGGCCGATGGGTGACGTTGTCGGTGGTCGACGAGGGTCCCGGCATCGACGCCGAGGACCAGTTTCGGGTGTTCCAGCGGTTCTGGCGGGGCGACAAGACCGAGGCGCGCGTCGCCGGACGGTCCGGGCTCGGCCTGACGATCGTTCGGCAGATCGCCGAGGCCCACGGCGGCCGCATCGAGCTCGACTCTGCGATCGGCGAGGGATCGAGATTCACCCTCCGGCTTCCTCGGAGCTAGCGAAAGCGGTCGATCCAGGCGCCGGCGACACCGACCGGAACTCCCATCGCCGTCGGCTCGCGACACGAAAAACGTGATGTTGAGGATGAAAACGGTCACGAGATGGGTTGCGCCTACCGACGGCCTTGACACGACAAGATGACCGGGGAACATCTTTCCCTCGATTTTCTTCACTCCTTACGAATCCTTTCACCTCTACCCCCTACCTTCTGCTCATGGATCGAAATCCGATCGACAGCTCGCACGACGAGGTTCCCCCCACTTCGTCGGGCCGGTCCGCCGATGAGCGGTCGCTCCCACCATCAGCCACAACGGATTCTCCCCCCGCCGTTGTGCCGCCGTTTCCCCCGACGGCGAGTGGCAGCGACCGCCCGGCGGACCCAAACCCGCTCACGTTCACGCCGTCCCGATTCGAGCCCGTTCCCGTACCGCCGGTTGCGGCACCACCGTCGAGCCGGCTCGGCGCGCCGATACCGCCCCCACCGCCCCCGCCCCGGGCCTCGCAACCATCTCGGGGGCGGGCCACCCCCCCGGCCGCGAACCTTCCCCACCCTCCGACGGCGGCCAACCCACCCCGGCCCGGCGCGACACTTCCGCCCGGGCCCCCGAACTCGCCACCCCCGGTGCCCTCCGACGGACCAACGCCTCTCGGTCCGAAGCGACGGCGCTGGAGGGTGGCGGCAGGTGTGCTCGGTGTCGCCCTCGTCGCGTTGTCGCTCGTGTCGGGTGGCATCGTGATCGGGTCGGCCCTTTCCGACGACGCCGCCACCGTCACACCGGTGCGTCTCGATGCCGCGGTCCGTTCGGCCAATGACGACGGCACGAACGGCGGCACGACCGCGCCGCTCGAGGTCATGCCCGGCCCACTGTCGGGCGAGGACTCCGACGAGCCGGTCGCCGACGTCGCCAAGGCCGTCGGTCCGTCGGTCGTGCTGATCCGCACCAACGTCGGTCAGGGTTCCGGCATCATCTGGGACGCGGCCAACGGCTACATCGTGACCAACGACCATGTCATCGGCGATGCCGATTCCGTGGTCGTGCAATTCGCCGACGGCAACCGGGTCTCCGGGACCGTCGTCGGCACCGACTCCGCCCGCGACATCGCGGTGGTGCAGGTCGACTCGAACGAATCCGAGCTCGTCGAGGTGGTGTTCGCGCCGACGTCGACCGTGGAGGTCGGGCAGCTCGCCGTCGCCATCGGCAGCCCGTTCGGGCTCGACCAGTCGGTGACGGCCGGCATCGTGTCGGCGGTCAACCGCATCAACGAGTTCGGCGGCTCCGACCCCAACAACCCGGTCGACGTCGAGATGATCCAGACCGACGCCCCGATCAACCCGGGCAACTCCGGCGGCGCGCTCGCCGACCGGGAGGGTCGTGTCATCGGGATGAACACCCAGATCCGCACCGCCGGCGACTCCAACGGCAACGTCGGCATCGGGTTCGCGGTGCCGTCCGACACCGTCGTCCTCATCGCCCAGCGCATCGTCGACGGCGAGTCGCTCGAGCTCGCTGTGCTCGGTGTCAGCGGCGCGACGCCGACCGATGGCACCGTCGGCGCCCTGATCCAATCGGTGGTCAACGGCGCGCCGGCCGATCGGGGTGGCTTGCAGGCCGGCGACCTGATCGTCTCCCTCGACGGCGAAGTGATCAGCTCGATGGCCGAGCTCTCCGCCGAGGTGAAGCTCTTCCGTCCTGGCGACCAGGTCGACGTGGAGGTCATCCGGGATGGTGAGCGTCTCGTGACGGTGGTCGTCCTCGGCGCCGCCTGAGCCCGCCGGATCGCTCGGGGTGGCAGCGGCCCTCCGGTAGAATCCGCGACTCATGCTGTTCGCACTGATCATCGCCATCGCCGCCGTCGTCATCATCGGCACGTCGGCCTACGTCCTTCTCCGTGACCGTCGCGACGAACTGGTCATCGATGCGCCGGCCGACGACACCGCGCTGGAGGATGTCGCGGTCGAGGATGTCGCGGTCGAGGATGTCGCGGTCGAGGATGTCGCGGTCGAGGATGTCGCGGTCGAGGACGTCGCGGTCGAAGCGCCGCGGCCGTCGTTTCGTGAACGGCTCTCGACGGCGCGATCCGCGCTCGGGGGCTATCTCGTATCCGTCTTCTCCAGTGGGAAGATCAGCAGCGAGACCT
>JAJRXC010000030.1 GCA_024276495.1 Actinomycetes bacterium | reverse complement strand
TGACACCTGGTAGAAATTCCCGTCCGTTCCCATCCCGACTCTTCCGAAACTGACCTTCACTCGCATGCTGCTCGCCGCATCCACACAACGCACCATCGGTTTCGTCATCCTGGCGATCGTCTTCATCGGTGGGCTCGTCTACCTCTTCTTCAACATTCGGGCGGCCAAGGCCGAGGTCGGGTCGGAGATCGAACTGGCGCCGAACCGCAGTCCGGCGCTGCTCGACGAGGATCTCGAGGGCCGGCGGCTCGACATCGCCCTGCTCGCCAACCTGGTGATGTTGACGATCATCGCCCTCGCGTTGCCGTTCTACTGGCTCGGTGAGCCCGGCCGCGCCGAGGGCCGCAACATCGACACCGCCCGGATCTTCACCAACCGCGGCGAAGAGCTCTATGTCGAAGGCGCCCAGTGTGTGAACTGCCATGGTGCGGCCGGGGCCGGTGGTGCCGTCACCACCGCGATCACCGACGACGCCGGTGGCTTCGTCGCCCAGGTCGTGTGGAAGGCGCCGGCGCTCAACACGGTGCTGTCCCGCTTCTCCGAGGACGAGATCCTCCACACCCTCAACTTCGGTCGCAACGGAGTGATGCCGGCGTGGGGCGCCGGCGGCGGCGGTCCGTTGACCAACCAACAGCTCGAAGAGATCCTCTTTTATCTGCGCTCGATCCAGATCGACGCGGCAACCATCGCCTCGGAGGTGGAGAGCGGCGTGATCGAGCGGGTCGAGGACATGCTGGTCGCCGAATCCGACGCCGACTACGCCGTCGCCATCCGTGAGGCCGAAGCCGCCCAACTCGACGCGACGCTGCCGGTCGAAGAGCTCGATCTCGACTGCTCCGACCCGACTGATGCCGAGAACAGTCTCTGCGTCGACCTGGCCGCGGCGAACGACGCGTTGCTCGCGGCCCGCGACGCCGGCCGCGAACAGCTCGGTGCCGACGCGGCGGAGTGGATCGCCGACGCCCAGGCCGTCGCCGAGACCGCCCGCATGATCGCCATCGACGACGATCCCTCCCTCGCCGACGCCGAGCGGGACGACGACCTCCGCTGGGCGGCGCTCGAGCTCCTCGCCACCCCCGGCGCCGTGGCCAACCAGGAGACCTATCTGCGCTACGGCGAGTTCCTGTTCACCAACCCCGCCGCCGAGGGCACCTACAGCTGCGCCCGCTGCCACACCTACGGGTTCAGCTTCGACGGCGCCGAGCGATTCACCATCCGGGCCAACGGCACAACGGAATCCATCCTGCCCGACGGCTACAACCAGGGTGGCGGCTTCTTCGGACCCAACCTGACCGGTGGGTCGACGCTCGACCAGTTCGGGACCGCCCGCAGCCACGCCTTGTTCATCGAGACCGGCCAGACCATCGGCCAGCCCTACGGCCGCGGTGGTTCCGGCGGCAACGGTCAGATGCCCGGCTTCGCCGCCCGCACCGAATCCAACACCGTCGGCCCCGGGATCGCCAACGATCTCGAGACCGACTACCCCGCCTTGCTCAACTCCGACCAGATCGACGCGATCGTTGCCTTCGAGAGGAACCTCTGATGGACATGGTCAACGTCATCGCCGGCCTCGCCTGGGACCCAGAGATTCGCGGCTTCATGGCGGTCCTCACCGGGGTCGTCGTCTTGATGGGCTCCGTCTGGCTCGTCATCTCGACCAACACCGGCGTGCGTCTCGGCACCCTGATCGCCGGCGCCGGGTTCTTCGGCTGGATGACCATCATGGCGACGACCTGGTGGATCTACGGAATCGGCTACGCCGGCGACCGTCCCGTCTTCGAGCAGCTCGAGATCGTGGAAGGAGATGTCGGCGGCCGCGCCCTCGACTTCGCCGAACTCGACAGAGCCAAGGAACTGAGCTCTGAACGGCTGCCCAACGCCCACGATCTGCTGGTCGACGCCCACGCCGCCGCGGTCGAGAAATACGGAGAAAGCGTTTTCGGACCCGGCGACTGGCAGCCCGACGGCCTCTCCGCGTCGGAACTGGCCGACCTGGCCGAGCTCCGCCTGGCCTGGACCGACTTCGGCACCGTCACCGTCGACACGCTCCCCCAAGGTGAGATCGTCGGAAAGACCGACGAAGAGCTCGCGGCGCTGGCCGAGGAACAGACGGCCCGGAACCAGGCGATCACGCTCTCCGAGTTGGCCGCGGTCGCGCCGAGCCTCATCCCCTCCGACCTCGACGAGCTGGGCCCCTGGCGGTTGTTGTCCACCGCCGACATGGGCGAAGCACAGGCGTCGGCCATCGCGTTCCTGCTCGACAGCCCCGACTTCGACTTCGGTTCACAAAACGAGTTCCGCATTCTCAACGGCTTCACCACCGGCGGAAAGCGTGGACTGCCCGAGGACCCGAACCGCTGGGACCGGATCTCCACCCAGATCCGGACCGCGCTCACGCTCAAGCACCCGACCGGCTACGCCATCATCCAGGTCCAGGCCGTCACCGCAGACTCCATCGACAATCTCCCCGGCACCGCGCCCAAACGGCCGATCGTCGACGAGACCCAGCCGGTGATCTCGGTGGTGATGATCCGAAACCTCGGCAACCTCCGCCAACTCCCCGCGTTCGTCGCGATCGGTTCCCTGCTCATCTTCCTGGCGTTGGCCTACATGCTCCACGAGCGTGACAAGGTCGTGATGGCCCGGCGGGCCGAGTTCGCCGGCGCGGCGTAACCATGCTCGGCCAGTACCTCCCGTTGCTGGCGCTCCTGGTTCTCGCTGCGCTGTTCGCCGCGGCGAGCTTCGTGGCGTCCGGCATCTTCGCCCCCCGCGATCCGAGCCAGGCGAAGCGGGCCGCCTACGAGTGCGGCATCGTGCCGACCCGGGACACCCCCGAACGGTTCCCGGTCCGGTTCTTCCTCGTCGCCATGATCTTCATCGTCTTCGACATCGAGATCATCTTCTTCTACCCGTGGGCGGTCGCCCAGGGCGGCCTCGGTCTGTTCGGCCTCGTCTTGATCATGATCTTCTCGTTCGCGGTGTTCGAGTCGTTCATCTACCTCATCGGGGCCGGCGCCCTGGAATGGGGGCCGCTGAAGCACACCGCGGCACCGACCGGCATGGTGTCGGCCGATCGCACCACCACATCGACGATTCGACGGGTCGGTCTCGAGGACCGAGGGCCCGCCCCCGACATCCGGGAGTCCGAAGCCGCGGCCCTCGACGACCCCGAGGCGGCCTGATGCCGCACCTTCCCGGACTCGGCGACACGAACGAGATCGCCGAACACGGCCTCGGTGGGCTCGAACACAACTTCATCACCGGCAACGTCGAGTCGCTCGTCAACTGGGCCCGGACCCGCAGCTGCTGGCCGGCCACCTTCGGTCTCGCCTGTTGCGCGATCGAGATGATGGCAGCCGGCGCCGCTCACTACGACCTCGCCCGCTACGGGATGGAGGTCTTTCGGGCCTCGCCCCGCCAGGCCGACCTGATGATCGTCGCCGGTCGGGTCTCCCAGAAGATGGCCCCGGTCCTCCGCCAGGTCTACGACCAGATGATGGAACCCAAGTGGGTCATCTCCATGGGCGTGTGCGCCTCCAGCGGCGGGATGTTCAACAACTACGCCATCGTGCAGGGCGTCGATCAGGTCGTGCCCGTCGACGTCTACGCACCGGGTTGCCCGCCCGGTCCCGAAACCCTCATGCACGCCATCTTCACCCTCCACGAACAGATCCACACCGGCGAGCTCCTCAAGCGGCGCGACGAGACCGGCGCCGGCGCCGGACTCGTCATCGAACAGCGCGACGGTCAAACCGCCGGCCTCACCATCGGGAGCTGATGGTGGCCGACGACGACACCTCCACGGCCGATGACGAGGCCGAGGGCGACGCGACGACGGCGGAACATGACGCGCCGGCGACGAGGTACGGCGGGATCATCGACCCGATCGGAACCGACGTCGTCCTCCACACGGACGTCGCCACCTACTCCGATCTCGCCGCCGCGGCCAAAGCCGACGGCTTCGTCCAGCTCGTCGATCTCACCGCCGTCGACTATCTCACCTACGCCGCGCCCCGGGGGCTCCCCGCCGGCGTCGTCGCCGAACGGTTCGAGGTCGTCACCCAGCTGCGCAACCCGGACTCCGGCGAACGAATCCGGATCCGGGTGCAGGTGCCGGCCGACGCACCCGCGGTCGCGACGCTGTTCGATCTCTGGCCCGGCTCGGAGAACCTCGAACGTGAGGTCTACGACATGTTCGGGATCGACTTCGTCGACCATCCCGACATGAGCCGCATCCTCATGCCCGACGACTGGGTCGGCCATCCGTTGCGCAAGGACTACGCCGTCGGCGAGATTCCGGTGCAGTTCAAGGCTGCGAGCAACATCCGATGACGGCCGAACGGGTGATGCGTCGGGGCGACGACTCCGCGGTTCTGCGGCTCAGCGAGGCCGAGGCATCCGAGATCGGGAACGACCCCGACACGATGGCCGACGACGAGCGGGTCCTGCTCAACATGGGTCCCCAGCATCCGTCGACCCACGGGGTCCTCCGCCTCATGCTCGAGATGGAGGGCGAGACCGTCGTGCGCTCCAAGCCGGTCGTCGGCTACCTCCACACCGGCATGGAGAAGCAGGCCGAGCAGCTCAGCTACCTCCAGGGCTGCACCAACGTCACCCGCATGGACTACGCGTCGCCGCTGTTCACCGAGCTCGCCTTCTCCCTCGCCACCGAACAGCTCCTCGGCCTCGAGATACCCGAGCGAGCAACTTGGATCCGGATGCTGATGTGTGAGCTCAACCGCATGTCGTCGCATCTGCTCTTCATGGCCACCAACGGCATGGACCTTGGAGCGGTCTCGATGATGATCTACGGCTGGCGCGAACGAGAAGAAGTCCTGCGCTTCTTCGAGAAGGTCACCGGTCTGCGGATGAACCACAACTACATCCGTCCCGGCGGTGTCGCCGCCGACCTGCCCGACGGCTGGGAAGACGAGGTGGTTCGACTGCTCGATCTCATCCCGCCCCGTCTCGACGAGTACGACATCCTCCTCACCGGACAGCCGATCTGGCGCGAACGACTCCAGGGGGTCGGCGTGATGAACGCCGACGAAGCCATCGCTCTCTCCGCGACCGGGCCCGTGCTCCGGTCGACCGGCTACCCGGCCGACCTCCGCCGCGACCAGCCCTATCTCGCCTACGACCAGGTCGAGTTCGACGTCATCGTCGGCTCCTACGGCGACTGCTACGACCGCTACGCCATCCGCCTCAACGAGATCCGCGAGTCGATGAGGATCGTCCGTCAGATCATCGACAAGATGCCGAGCGGCGACTACCGGGTCCAGGACAAGAAGGTCACACCGCCGCCCCGCATCCGCATCGATCAATCGATGGAAGCGCTCATCCACCACTTCAAGATCTTCACCGAGGGCTACAAGGTCCCGGCCGGGGAGACCTACGCCTGTGTCGAGAGCCCCCGCGGCGAGCTGGGCGTGTACCTGGTCAGCGACGGCACCAGCCACCCCTATCGGATGCACGTCCGTGGTCCGTCGTTCATCAACCTCCAGACGATGCCGCACCTCATGAAAGACGGCCTGATCGCGGATGGCGTCGCCATCATCTCCTCCGTCGACCCGATCATGGGCGAGGTCGACCGATGATCGACAGGGCCGGAGGGACACGATGACGTACTTCGACGACTCGAACCTCGCGACCGCTCGAGAGATCATCTCGCGGTATCCGCGGCCGAAATCGGCGCTGATCCCCCTCCTCCACCTGGCCCAGGAGCAGGACGGGTGGGTGACCGATGATGCCATGCGTCAGATCGCGGAGCTCACCGGGACCACCCCGGCGGAAGTCAAGGGCACCGGCTCGTTCTACGAGATGTTCAAGTTCCATCCGGTCGGCACCTATGTCGTCAACGTGTGCACCAACATCGCCTGCCAGCTTCTCGGTGCCGAGGACCTGCTCGCTCACGCCGAGGCCACCCTCGGGGTGAAGGCGGGCGGCACCACCGCCGACGGCATGTTCACCCTCGAAGACGTCGAATGCATCGCGGCCTGCACCGAAGCGCCGTGTCTGCAGGTCAACTACCGCTACCGGCTGCGGGTCAGCGACGCCGACTTCGACGCGCTCATCGATGATCTGCGCCACGGGCGGGCCGACGACGTGCCCGAGCACGGCACCCTGGCGTTGGTCCGCCAGCACATTCCGGCCGACACCGGCGCCGGTATCGTGGCGCCCGAAGATGCCCGCGAGGCGCCCGTCTGGTTGGCTCGCAATGCCAAAGCCGACGATGCGGGAGGGGAGAGCTGATGCCGACGCACGCCTACGTCCCCCACGCGCCCGGGTATGTCGACAACGACGGACCCAAGATCGTCACCGCCCGGTTCCCCCACGAGGACTCGTTCACCATCGGCCGGGCCGAGGCGACCGGCGCATACCTCGGGCTGAAGGCCGCGCTGGATCGTCGACCCTCCGAGGTCCACGACGAGGTCCGCAACGCCACCCTGCTCGGCCGCGGCGGGGCCGGGTTCCCGGCCGGCGTGAAGTGGGGCTTCATGCCGCCCGGCAAGTATCCGTACTATCTGGTCGTCAACGGCGACGAGAGCGAACCGGGCACCTACAAGGACCGTCTGCTCATGGAGCGCGATCCGCACCAGCTCATCGAAGGTTGTCTGATCGCCTGCTACGCGCTGGGGCTGCAGCAGTGCTTCCTCTACGTCCGCGGCGAGATGGCGCTGGCCCAGGAACACATCGCGATGGCTCTCAACGACGCCTACGCGAAGGGCTATGTCGGCAAGAACATCCTCGGCACCGACTTCTCGGTCGACATCGTGCTCACGTGGGGAGCGGGCGCCTACATCGTCGGCGAGGAAACGGCGCTGATCGAGAGCCTCGAGGGCAACCGCGGCATGCCCCGGCTCAAGCCGCCCTACTTCCCGGCGGCAATCGGCCTCTACGGTCAGCCGACGATCGTCAACAACGTCGAGACCCTCTCCAATCTCCCCTGGTTGATGCGCAACGGTGCCGACCAGTACAAGACCTACGGCTCCGACGACTCGCCGGGCACCCGCATGTTCGCCGTGTCGGGCCACGTGCGTCGGCCCGGTGTCTACGAGGTCGAGCAGGGGGTCACCACCTTCCGCGAACTGCTCTACGGCGACAACTTCTGCCAGGGCATCCGCGATGGTCACGAGCTGAAGATGTTCGTTCCCGGCGGTGGTTCGGCCCCGTGGTTCTTCGAGGAGCAACTCGATCTGCCGCTCGAAGCCCGTCCGGTCGGCGCGGCCGGATCGATGCTCGGCTCGGGCGCGATCGTCGTGATGGACGAGACCACCGACGCGGTCAAGGCCGCCCTTCGGCTCGTGCGCTTCTACGCCCGTGAGTCGTGCGGGAAATGCACGCCGTGCCGTGAGGGCACGACCTGGGAGGAGCGCATCCTCCAACGCATCCTCGACGGCGAGGGTCGTCCGAGCGACATCGATCTGCTGCTCGACATCGCCGACAACATCAGCCCCGGCCCCTACCCGGTCGCGGCCGATCCGGACCGGAGCCTCGAGGCCATCCCGTTCCCGCCCAAGCAGACCACCATCTGCCCGCTCGGCCCGTCGTCGGTCGCGCCGATCACGTCGACGATCCGCCGTTTCCGCCACGAGTACGAGGCGAAGATCACCAAACGCGACTCCATCCCGGTCGCATCGGCTCCCGTGGTGGCCGAGACCGTGGCCGAGGAGGTGATCGCGTGACCGACACGCGAGACGGTGTGAGCACCGTCACCGTCACCGTCAACGGCGCCGAGGTCCACGCCGAGCCCGGCGAGTTGCTGATCGACGCCTGCGAGCGCACCGGCACCTACATCCCCCGATTCTGCTACCACCCGCGGATGAACCCGGTGGGCATGTGCCGCATGTGTCTCGTCGAGGTCGACACCGGCCGCGGTGCCGCGCTCCAGCCGAGCTGCATGCTGCCGGTGAGCGACGGGATGATCGTCGAGACCGAGACCGACCTGACCAAGAAGGCCCAGGACGGCGTGCTCGAGTTCCTTCTCGTCAACCATCCGCTCGACTGCCCCGTCTGCGACAAGGGCGGCGAATGCCCGTTGCAGGACCAGACGGTCGCTTACGGACCGGGTGAGTCGCGTTTCATCGAGGAGAAGCGCCACTACGAGAAGCCCCTCGCCATCAGCGACACCGTCTATCTCGACCGCGAACGGTGCATCCTGTGCGATCGCTGCACCCGCTTCGCCGACGAGGTCGCCGGCGATCCGCTGATCCACTTCATGGACCGCGGCAACAACACCCAGGTCAACACCTTCCCCGGTGAGCCGTTCTCGTCCTACTTCTCGGGCAACACCGTGCAGATCTGTCCGGTCGGCGCCCTCACCGCCACGCCCTACCGGTTCAAGGCCCGGCCGTGGGATCTCGAGGAGACGATCTCGACCGCGTGGACCGATTCGGTCGGGTCGCGCATCGCCGTGCAGTCGTCTCGCAACCAGGTCCTGCGGGTGCTCGGCATCGATGCCGACCCCGTCAACTGGGGGTGGTTGTCCGACAAGGAACGGTTCGCCTTCGAGGCCCTCAACTCCGAGGCCCGCTTCCATGCTCCGATGCACCGGACCGCTGGCGGGGATCTCGTGCCCGCCGGATGGGCCGCGGCGTTGACCCTCGTCACCGATGCGCTCGCCGGCATCGACCCCGAACGGGTCGGTGTGTTGGGCGGAGCCCGGATGACCAACGAGGCCCAATACGTGTGGGCCAAGCTGATGAAGGGCGTGATCGGCACCGACAACGTCGACGCCCAGCTCGACGACGGCCTTGCGCCGGAACTGGTGCTGGGTCTTCCCCGGGCCACGATCGACGACGCGTGCCGGCCCGGGGGCACGATCATCCTCTGCGGTCCGGACCCCAAAGAGGAACTGGGGGCGCTCTACCTGCGGTTGCGTCACGCGGTGATCGAAGATGGCGCGACCCTGATCGAGCTGACACCGCACCGGGGCGGCCTGAGTGGTCTCGCCGCGCACTCGCTGCATCCCCGGCCCGGCGAGGTCGGTGATCTCGCGGCCGCACTGGTGGCCGCGGTCTCGGGCGACGCGGTCGCCGCGGCCGGCGTCGACGCGCCGGCCATCGCCGCGGCCGCGGCCGCGATCTCCGGCCCGGTCACCGTGGTGCTCGGTCGGGCCTCGCTCGCGGAGTCGCCATCGGCGGTGCTCGATGCCGCCCACGCGCTCTGCGGGCTGGCCGATGTCGCGTTCCTCTCGGCGCTGCGCCGCGGCAACGTCCACGGGGCCCTCGACGCCGGGCTCAGCCCCGGCTTGTTGCCCGGCCGGACGACCCTCGAAGCGGGCGCGGCCCGGTTCGCCGAGGCGTGGCCGGCGGTTCCCTCGACCGTCGGAAAGCACGCGGCCGCCATCTTGACCGCGGCAGCCGCCGGCGAGATCGACGTGCTGGTGATGCTCGGGGCGGACCCGGTCAACGACTGTCCCGATCGGTCGCTCGCCGAGCGCGGTCTCGACGGGGCCGGCCTCGTCATCGCTGTCGACATCCTCCCGAACGACTCGACGATGCGGTTCGCCGATGTCGTGCTCGCCGCGGCCGCCCCGACCGAGACGAGCGGCACGTTCACCAACCTCGAGGGTCGCATCAGCGTCTGCGAGCAGAAGGTCACCCCGGCCGGCACCTCCCGGCCGGATTGGATGATCGCCGCGGAGATCGCGCGCCGGCTCGGCACCGATCTCGGCCTCGACTCCCCGGGCGCGATACGAGCCGAGTTCGCCGCCGTCTCGCCGGTCCACGCCGGGCTCGACGAGCAGACGCTGGCGGCCGGCCGGATCGACGGCGTGTTGATCCGCGGCAACGGCGACATCGTCGTGCCGCCCCCGTCCGCCGACACAGGCCCCGCCAACGACGCCTACTCGCTGCGGCTCGTGGCGTCGCGGCGCATGTACGACGACGGTGTCGCGCTGCGCCACTCGCCGGTCGGCGTCGGCCTGGCCCGATCGATCGAGGTCCGGCTGAACCCGGCCGACTTCGACAAGCTCGGCGTCGAGGCCGGCAGCGTCGTCAAGATCGAGTCGGGGCAGGGTCATCTCCTCGCGCCGGTGGCCGCCGATGCGGGTGTGCCCGCCGGCACCGCGGCGATTCCCTTCTCGGTCCCGGGTTGGAGCGCCAACGTCCTGGTCGACGGCTCGGCCCTGGTGACCGACGTGCGGGTGGAGCGGCCGTGATCTCCGCTCTCGACCCGATGCTCGTCGACGGCGTCGACACCGGCGATCTCCTGTTCGTCTTGTTGAAGGTCGTCGTCGCGTTCGTGTTCCTGCTCGTCGCGGTGATGCTCAAGATCTGGTTCATGCGCAAGGTCATCGCCGACTTCCAGAACCGGATCGGCCCCAACATGGCCGGCCCCTGGGGAATCATGCAGTCGCTCGCCGACGGCGTGAAGCTCTTCATGAAAGAGGACCTGGTCCCCGAGAACGCCGACCGGTTCGTGTTCAAGCTGGCCCCGTACCTGTCGCTGGTCCCCGCCTTTCTCGTGTTCGCCATCGTGCCGCTGGGCGGCAACTTCAACGAGACCCGCACGCTGGCCGACGGCACCACCGTCACCGGCGCGTTCGGATGGGGCGACAACCTCACCTTCCTCCAGGTCGCCGATCCGCCGGTCGGCATCTTGTTCTTCTTGGCGATGTCGTCGATCGCGATCTACGGCATCATGCTCGCGGGTTGGGGTTCGGGCTCGAAGTATCCGCTGCTCGGCTCGGTGCGGGCCTCTGCCCAGATGGTCTCCTATGAGGCCGCGCTCGGCCTGGCGATCGCCGCCGTCGTGCTCCAGAGCGGGTCACTGTCCACCAACGAGATCGTCGCCCAGCAGGCCGGCGAGGGATTCGGCGGCGTCGTTCCGAACTGGAACATCCTGCTCACCGGGTTCGTCCCGTTCGTGATCTTCCTCATCGCCGGTCTCGCCGAGCTGAACCATCCACCCTTCGACCTCGTCGAGGCCGAACAGGAGCTGGTCGGTGGATTCCACACCGAGTACTCCTCGATCCGGTTCGCCCTGTTCTTCCTCGCGGAGTTCATGAACCAGATCACGATGTCGGCGATCATCGTCACCTTGTTCCTCGGTGGACCGGCCGGTCCGGTCCTGTTCGGCCCCGCCTGGATCTGGGGCATCATCTGGTTCTTCGCCAAGCTGCTCGTCTTCCTCTACGGCCTTGTCTGGGTGCGGGCGACCCTGCCCCGGTTCCGCTATGACCAGCTCATGGATCTCGGCTGGAAGCTCCTCATACCGCTCGCGCTCGGATGGTTCCTGTTGTTGGCCGGTCTGCGAGTGGCCGACGTGCGCAACTGGTCCGGAGCCCAGACCGCGGGATTCGTCGCCGGGTTCATGGCGGTCTGCATGGTGATGGCGAGCCTGCTGATGGCGGCGGTTCGCAGCGCCCGCCAGGACCGCCTCGAGCGCGAGGGGGTCGACCATGGCTGACCCGATGGACTACCTGCGCGGCTTCGCCGTCACCGCCCGGAAGTTCTTCAAGTTCGACGAGTCGGGCCGCACGGTCACCCTCGACTACCGCGGGGGCATGGGCAAAGAAGGTGCGCCCGACGAGAAGCGGGAGAAGACCGAGCGGCTCCACGGCCGTCATGTCCTCAACCGCTACGAGGACGGCATGGAGAAGTGCATCGGCTGTGAGCTGTGCGCCGGCGTCTGCCCGGCCAAGTGCATCTACGTCCGAGGCGCCGACAACGATCCCGCCGCGCCCACGTCGCCGGGTGAACGTTTCGGCTACGTCTACGAGATCAACTACCTGCGCTGCATCCATTGCGACCTGTGCGTCGAGGCCTGCCCCACCCAGGCCATCACCGAGTCGAAGCTGTTCGAGTTCTCGTTCACCAACCGTCTCGACGCGATCTACACGAAGAACGAGCTGCTCGTGGACGACGACGGAAAACCGAAGAAGCTGCCGTGGGAGGACTGGCGCGAAGGTGACGACGAGATGACATCGGGCTGGATGCGGGCGACCTCTCCGGCCGGCGATCATCGCTACGAAGGTGTCGTGCACTGGGCCGGTGAGCTCGGCTACGGCGTCCGGCCCCCCGAACGGGGCCAGTCGGCGATCGACGAGGAAGGCGGCGAGCACTGATGGAAGCAAGCGTGTTCATCGTGGGCGCGGCCCTGATCCTCACCGGTGGCATCGGTGTGGTCGCCGCGAAGAACCCGGTCCATTCCGCCCTGTTCCTCATCGAGACCCTCACCGGCGTCGCGGTGATCTTCGTCCTCCAGGACGCCCACTTCCTAGCGGCGGTCCAGGTCATCGTCTACGCGGGCGCGATCGTCATCCTCTTCTTGTTCGTCATCATGTTGCTCGGAGTCGACAAGACCGTCGACTGGCAACTCAAGGAGCCGATCGCCGGTCAGCAGCCGCTCGCCGCGATCATCGGTGCCTCGTTGGTCGGCCTCGGCGTGGTGATCACCACCATCGCGACCGACAACCTCACCGGGGCGATCCGCCGGGGCGGCGACCGGGCGCTCGACAGCGGCTTCACCGATGTCGAACGTCTCGGCCGGGTGCTGTTCAGCGACTACGCGATGTCCTTCGAGATCACCGCCGCGCTGCTGACCATCGCGGTGATCGGCGCGGTCGTGTTGACCCGGTCGATCGGCCGCGACGACCTGCTCGACGACCTCGATCCTGCTCCCATGGAGCCGTCCTCGGCCGCTCCTCACGGCGCCAACGACAGTGACCTCGAACCCGACCCGGCCGACGGCGAACGGTCCGCCGGCGACGCGGGGGGTGAGTGATGGACGTCACCACCGACTGGTACCTCGTGCTCTCGGCGATCCTCTTCGCCATCGGCGCGGTCGGCGTGCTCGTGCGGCGCAACCCGCTGGTCATGTTCATGTGCATCGAGTTGATGCTCAACGCGGTCAACATCACGTTCGTGGCGCTCGGGGCCGAGCTCAACGACGTCGGCGGCCAGATCGCCGTCTTCTTCGTGCTCGTCGTGGCGGCGGTCGAGGTCGTCGTGGGCCTCGCCCTCGTGGTGGCCATCAACCGCCGACGCCTCGGCGCGACGGCCGACGACGTCTCGGTGCTGAGGGGGTAGGGCGATGGTCGAAGCAGTCTGGCTGATCCCCGCGTTCCCCCTGGCCGGGTTCCTCCTCATCCTCTTGTTCGGTCGCCGGCTTGGTGAGCCCGGAGCCGGCTGGCTCGCGACCCTGGCGATGGGCGGTTCGTTCGCGTCGGCAGTCGTGGTCTTCTTCGGTCTCGTCGGTGAGGAAGAGGAGCAACGCCAGTTCGGACAGACCCTCTTCGAGTGGATCCCGGCCGGCGACTTCTCTGTCGATGTCGGCTTTTTGGTCGATCCGTTGTCGGTGACGATGACGCTCTTCATCACCGGTGTCGGCGCGCTGATCCACTTGTACTCGATCGGCTACATGCACGGCGACGAGAAGTTCTCGAAGTTCTTCCTCTACATGAACCTGTTCGCCTTCTCCATGCTGATGCTGGTGCTCGGCGACAACCTGCTGCTCACGTTCCTGGGCTGGGAGGGGGTCGGGGCCTGTTCCTACTTCCTGATCTCGTTCTGGTTCACCGACGAGGCCAACGCCAGCGCGGGTAAGAAGGCGTTCATCACCAACCGCATCGGCGACTGGGGATTCATGGTCGCCATGTTCCTCACCTTCACCACCATCGGTTCGATCCGCTATGTCGACATCTTCGCGGCCGACGCCAACCTGGCCGAGTCCACCGCCACCGCGATCACGATCCTCCTGCTGGTCGGCGCGGTCGGAAAGTCGGCGCAGATCCCCCTGTTCGTCTGGTTGCCCGACGCGATGGCGGGTCCCACTCCGGTCTCCGCGTTGATCCATGCCGCCACGATGGTCACCTCCGGCGTCTACCTGCTCACCCGCATGAACGGAGTGATCGACGCTTCGGCCGCCTGGGCCCCCGCCACCATCGCCTGGATCGGTGCGATCACCGCGCTCGTGGCCGCAACGATCGCGATCGCCCAGAACGACGTGAAGAAGGTTCTCGCCTACTCGACGGTGAGCCAACTCGGCTACATGTTCCTCGCGATCGGATCCGGCGCCTACGTGGCCGCGATCTTCCACATGATCACCCACGCCTTCTTCAAGGCCCTGTTGTTCCTCGGCTCGGGATCGGTCATCCACGGAATGGATGACGACCAGGACATGCGCCACTACGGCGGGCTGCGCAAGTTCCTGCCGATCACCTCGGCCACCTTCATCGTCGGATGGCTGGCCATCGCCGGTGTTCCGCCCTTCGCCGGATTCTGGTCGAAGGACGAGATCTTGGCCTTCGCCTGGCAGGAGAGCTACGGCCTGTGGGCAGTCGGCTTCGTCACCGCGATCCTCACCGCGTTCTACATGAGCCGCCAGGTCTTCATGACCTTCTACGGGCGCTACCGGTTCGCCGACGTGCGGCCCGAGGAGATCGCCGACGTGTGGTCGACCCGGGTCGCCAACGCCGAGTCCGCCCTCACCGAGGCCGAAGCCGGCATCGGCGAAGCCGAGTCGGCGGTCACGAAGGCGGCGGAGAAGCTCGAGAAGGCCCGCGAGAAGCTCGCCACCCGCGAGCGTGAAGCCGCCGAGGTCGACCCCGACGACGAGAAAGCCACCGACAAGGCCGCGAAGAACCTCGACAAGGCCCGTGAGGGTGTGTCCAAGGCCGAAGCCGCGCTCGAGGAGACCACTGCGACGGTCGAGGCCGCCCGGGGTGCCGTCGCCGCGGCCGAAGCCGAGGTCGCCCGAGTCGCGGCCGCGGCGACCTCCGGTGGGTTGCGCACCGAGTTCTCGTTGTTCGACGCGCCCGACATGGGCGATCTCGACGAAGCCGACCTCCCCGAACCGGCCCGCGCCCGCCGCGAGTACCACCCCCACGAGTCACCGTGGCAGATGACGGTGCCGCTGGTGCTCCTCGCTGTCGCCGCGGCGATCGGTGGCGTGCTCAACCTGCCGTTCGCGAGCGACGTCGAGTTCCTCGGCCGGTGGCTCGAGCCGACCCTCGTCGACCCGGCTCATCTCACGGCGAGCGCCGGACTGAAATGGGTGCTCGCCGCGATCGCGGTCGCGGGCGGCCTGTTCGGCATCCTCGTGGCCGCCGCGATCTATCTCGGCAACCGGTTCCCCGCGTCGAAGGTGGAGCTCCCGATCCTTGCCCGTGGCTGGCGCTACGACGAGGCGATCACGAACTTCATGGGCGGTCCGGGCCGCAAGGGCTTCGACTTCGTGGCGTGGTTCGACGCGACCTTCGTCGACGGCGCCGTCAACGGAGTCGGTCGTGTGGTGCGCAGCGGTGGAGGCCAACTCCGCCGGTTGCAGTCGGGGTTGGTTCGTTCCTACGCCGCCATGGTCGCGGTCGGGGCGGTCGCCCTGCTCGCCTGGTTCCTGTCGAGGGCGAGCTTCTAGATGACATCACTACTCGCTGCCGAGACCGCTACGTCCTTCCCCGTCCTCACCGCGCTGATCGTGCTGCCGATGCTCGGCGCGATGGTGCTGCTGATCCTTCCCAACAGCCGCCCCGAACACTTCAAACAGGTCGCGTTTCTCGTGTCGGCCGCAACGGGCGCGCTCGCGATCTGGGTCCTGACCGATTTCGAAGTCGCCCGCGCCGCCGAGTTCCAACTCGAGAACCGTCAGACCTGGATCGAGGGTCTCGGCATCTCGTGGCACCTGGGAATCGACGGGATCTCGCTCTGGCTGGTCATCCTCACCGGCTTCATCTTCCCGGTGGCGATCGTCGCGGTCGACGCCGACCACGAACCGAAGTCCTACTACGCGTGGCTGCTCGTTCTCGAGGCCGGATGCATGGGGGTGTTCCTCGCTCTCGACCTCTTCGCCTTCTTCGTGTTCTTCGAGATCGTGCTCGTGCCGATGTACTTCCTGATCGGCAAGTGGGGTCACGGCGAACGGGCCTACGCCGCCACCAAGTTCTTCATCTACACCATGTTCGGCTCGGCGTTCATGCTCGTCGGCATTCTCTCGCTGGCGTTCCTGAATCAGGCCGAGACCGGCGTGTTGACGTTCGACCTGGTCGAGTTGGCCGAGTCGCAGGCCATCGCCACCACCACGGCCCGGTGGATCTTCTTGTCGTTCGCGATCGCGTTCGCGGTGAAGGTGCCGTTGTTCCCCTTCCACACCTGGCTGCCCGACGCCCACACCAACGCCCCCACTGCCGGCTCGGTGATCCTGGCCGCGGTCATGTTGAAGCTGGGCACCTACGGGTTCCTGCGTTTCGGGATCTACCTCTTCCCCGAGGCGGCGGTCTACTTCGCGCCGGCGCTGGTCACACTCGGCGTGATCGGCATCATCTACGGCGCGATCGCGGCGACGATGCAGCGCGACCTAAAACGTCTCGTGGCCTACTCGTCGGTGGCCCACCTCGGTTTCATCATCATCGGTACCTTCGCCCTGAACACCGAAGGCATCGAGGGCGGCCTGTTGCAGATGGTCAACCACGGGCTCTCGACCGGCGCCCTGTTCCTGCTGGTCGGCTGGATCTACGAGCGGCGTCACACCCGCCAGATCAGCGAGCTCGGTGGATTGCAGAAGCCCGCCCCGATCTTCGCCGCCGCGTTCATGGTGGTCATGCTCTCGTCGATCGGCCTTCCGGGCCTCAACGGTTTCGTCGGTGAGTTCCTGACCCTGCTCGGCGCGTTCGCCGCCCACCGCTGGTGGGCCGTCGTCGCCGCCACCGGCGTCATCATCGCGGCCCTCTACCTGCTGTGGGCCTATCAACGCGTGTTCCACGGACCGGCCGAAGGCGACAACGCGACGATGCCCGACCTCACGTTGCGCGAGGGTCTGATCATCGTGCCGTTCATCGTCGCCATCGTCTTCCTCGGCGTCTACCCCAAACCGGTCCTCGACCGGATGGAACCGGCCGTCGACGCCCTGATCCAACACGTCGAGGACAACGTCCCCGACTTCGAGGAACCAACTGCCGGATATCTCGCCCCTGCGGTCGATGAGGCGCCCGGTGGCGAAGAAGCCGATGCGGAGGGGGGCGAATGATGGTGTTCCAACTCGCCGATCCGCCCGTCGACACCCCCGAGGTCGTCTGGTCGGCTCTGGCCCCGATCCTCGCCCTCGCGATCGGTGCGGTCGTGTTGATCATGTTCCGCTCGATCGTCAAGCGGCTTCCCGCCGATGTCGAGGCATCGGCGACCGCGGCAATCGGCCCCGTCACCGTGCTCGCCATGTGGTTCGTGGGCGGGTTCGTGGGCGACGACGTGCCGCTGTCCGGGGTTCGTGACGACATCGGCGAACCGCTCTTCTACGTCGGCCTGATCGCCTTGCTCGTCGTGGCGGCCGCGTTCGTCCGCTCGATGCGGATCGGTTTCGACGCCGCCGTGACCGTCGGAGTCGGGCTGGTCGCGTTCGTCGCCACCGTCGAGTTGTGGAACGACTCGTTCCGGTCGACGGCCTTGACCGCCGACGAGGTGCTCGCCGGCATCACCAGCTCGGGTGGACCGGTCGCCGCCATCGGCAACCAGTACGGCATCGACGGTTTCGCGCTGGTCTTCACCGGCGTCATCGCCCTGGCGGTCGTGCTCACCGCACTCCTGCTCGACAACTATCTTCGCCGCGAGGGCATCGACGGACCCGAGATCTACGTCTTGATGATGCTGTCGGCGGCCGGTGGTGTCGTGATGGCCGGGGCCAACGACCTCATCGTGTTGTTCCTCGGTCTCGAGACGTTGTCGATAGCGGTCTACGTGATGGCCGCGATGCACAGCCGCCGGTCCGAGTCGCTCGAGTCGGGCCTCAAGTACTTCATGCTCGGCGCGTTCTCATCGGCCTTCCTGCTCTACGGCATGGCCCTGATCTACGGGGCGACCGGCTCTCTGAATCTGCTCGAGATCCGCGCCTATCTCGATCGTGTCATCATCCTCGACAACGCGATGCTTCTCGCCGGGTTCGCGCTCCTGCTCGTCGGGTTCGGGTTCAAGGTGGCCGCGGTGCCGTTCCATTCGTGGACGCCCGACGTCTATCAGGGTGCCCCCACCCCCGTCGTTGCCTTCATGGCATCGGCGGTCAAGGCCGCCGGCTTCGCCGCCCTCGTCCGTGTCTTCTATCTGGCCTTCCTCGACTATCGAGACGACTGGCAACCGGCCATCTACGCCCTCGCGGTGCTCACCCTGGTCGTCGGTGCGGTGATGGCGATCGTCCAGCGTGATGCGAAACGCATGCTCGCCTACTCGTCCATCTCCCACGCAGGGTTCATCCTCGTGGGAGTTCAGGCCGCGACCGATCGTGGAGTCGCCGCCGTGGTCTTCTACATCGCGGGCTACACCTTCATGGTCGTCGGGTCGTTCGGCGTCTTGTCGATCGTGTCGGGTCGGGGCGATCGGGGAACCGGCCTCGACGATCTCGACGGCCTGGCGGCGCGCAACCCGGTGCTCGCGTTCACCCTCACCTTGTTCCTGCTCGGCCAGGCCGGCGTGCCGCTCACCAGCGGGTTCGTCGCCAAGTTCGAGGTCATCGGCGCGGCGGTCGACGCCCGTTCGTTCTGGCTGGCCGTCGTCGCGATGGTCTCCGCCGTGGTCTCTGCGTTCCTCTATCTCCGCATCGTGTTGTCGGTGTACCTGGGCACCGCCGCCGACGACGACCGGGAGCCGATCGTAGTTCACCCGACGGCCGCGTTGGCCGTGGGGGTCGCTCTCGTGTTGACCATCGGTTTCGGTGTCGTGCCCGGACCGATCGATCAATTGGCCGGCGACGCCGTCTTGGCCCTGGTCGGCTGATCGATGGATCCCGCCGGACCGAACGAGCCCGGTCCGGATCTCGTCCCCTGGGACGAAGCCCGCGAGGTCGTCACGCTGGTGCTGGCCATCGCAGCGGTCGTGATGGCCCTCGCCCCGATCGCGTTTCGGCTCATCGACGGCCAGTCGGGACGCGACGCGATCCGAAGCGCGTTGACCGGTGCCGGGCCGACCACCGGGCTGGTGACGTTGGCCGCGGCGGTGTTGATCGCGGCGACTCCCGCGGTCGACGTCACGCCTGGTCTGCGGGCAACGGTCTTTCGGGTCGCGGTGCTCGTGTTGGTCCTCGCCTTGTTGTCGATCTTCGAGACGTTGTTCGCGGAGCCGGCCGGAGGGGTGAGGGAGTTCTTCAACCGGTTCCCCACGATCCTGCGCTTCTCCGGGCCGGGCGCCCTGTTCTCGGGAACTGCGGCGTGGCTGGCTCGCCGCGTCGTCGCGTTCCCGACATCCTGAGATGGCGCGGATCGTCCGACGCGCGCTCGTTGCCGTGGTGGTCGCCGTCCTCCCGGTCGTCCCCGGTGAGGCAGGGGGTGTGCAGGACGTCCCGATCTCGGCGCCCGCCTATCTGTCGATGTTCGACGACGCGGCGTTCCGGGGAGTCCGTCGGCCGGCCGCGGAGGTGCTCGACCACTTCGGGGAGATAACCGGCGACGCCGAGCTCGATGCTCGTATCCGCAGGGCCGCCGAGCAACGCGGGTATCGGCGTCAGCCGGTGGTGACCACCGAGTTGGTGTGGGTCGACGGCCGTCGTCTCCAGGCCCCGGTCGCGGAGGCCTGGCTCGAGCTGAAGGCCGCCGCCCGCGCCGACGGGGTCGCGCTCGAGCTCCGCTCGGCGTATCGCGACCTCGACGGTCAACAGGCGCTCTTCCTGCGCCGCCTGGGCGGGCGCACATCGGACGCCGCGATCGACACCACGCTGCGATTCGCCGCCCCACCGGGCTACTCGCGCCATCAAACGGGGTTCGTGCTCGATGTCGCCCAGGCCGGCGTCGAACAGGGCGGCTTCGTCAACACCGCCGCCTACGCGTGGCTGTCCGCCGCCGATTTCGCCGCGCCCCGAGCCCACGGCTTCGTTCCCTCCTATCCGCGAGACGGTGAGCGCATGGGGCCCGACCCGGAACCGTGGGAGCTCGCCTGGGTCGGTGCCGGCCGCATCGCCTGCGCCACCGGGGTCACCGATCCGACCGGGTTCTGCGACGCGGCGACGAGCGAGCGGGCCGACGACATCTCCTGGCTGGCCGACCTGGGGGTGACCGTCGGTTGCCGGCCGGGTCGGTTCTGCCCCGACGATCCGATCACCCGCGGCGAAGCGGCGTCGCTGTTGTGGCGCCTCCACGGCGCGCCGGCCCCGGCCGGCGGTTCCCCGTTCGTCGATGTCTTCGCCGACGACGTCTTCGCGTCGGCGGTCGCGTGGTTGTGGCAGCTCGGGGTCGTTCATGGCACCAGCCCCACGACGTTCTCGCCGGACGGGCTCCTGAGCCCCGACGAGGCGTTCGCCTTGGTGGTTCGTCTCGTCACACTCGACGACCGTCCGGCGGTGGTGGGGATCCGCGGGCCGGTACCGGCCGCAGGGTTCGAGCCGGGGGTGGTGGGTGCGCTCGGTGTCCAGGTGAGCCGGGCCGAGTTCGCCTCCGTACTTCGTGCCGCGGTGGCCGTGTGAACTACCTTCGTCTTCTCGACGAGGAGGATGTCACATGCCGCTGCCCCGTTCTCTTTCCGAGCTGACGCCCGAGTTCGTCTCGGAGCGGCTCGCCGCGAACGGTCACGACGCCGAGGTGACGTCGGTCGAGGTCGGACCACTCGACGGGTTCAGCGGCATCATGGGCGAGGTCGCGGTCATCGACCTCGGCTACGCCGGCGACACCGACCTGCCCACCTCGATGATCGGCAAGTGCCCGCTCGATGACGACCTCGCGCGCATGTACAACTCGGTGATGAACTCCTACAAACGGGAGAACGGGTTCTACCGTGATCTCGCCGACGCGGTCCCGATGACGGTCCCCGACTGCTTCGTCAACGAATACGACGAGGAGTCGGGCCTCGGGGTGCTCATCCTCGAACGGATCGACGGGCCACCCGGCGACATCCTGGCCGGTCCCGATGTGGAGACGTTCTCGGTGCTCGTGGAACAGCTCGGCACGCTCCACGGCCGGTTCTGGATGAGCGACGCGTACGGCGACCTCGACTGGGCGATCGACTGGACGCTTCCCTCGCTGCGGCTCGGCATCCCGATCATCCAGGAGGCCTGGCCGGCGATGCGTTCGGCCCGCCCCGACATGGCCCCGGTCGAGATCCTCGACTTCTTCGAACGCACGTGGATCTACGACACCGAGACGTGGCTCGACCGCTACGCGCAACGCCCCTGGACGATGATCCACGGCGACTACGAGTTCGACAACGTGATCCTGGCCCCCGATGGGCCGGTCGTCGTCGATTGGCAGACACCGATGAAGAGCTTCCCGGGTGGCGATCTCGCCTGGTTCCTCGGCCTGGGGGCGACCGACGAATCCGTGGCCGAGGAGGGCGAGTTGCTCGATGTCTACCGGGCGGCGCTGGCTCGCGCCGGTGGACCGGACTGGTCACGCGACGAGGTGCTCGACGACGCGGCGGCGTCGCTCCAGTTCCACTGCACCGCGGCGGTGTCGACGCTCAACGGCGTCATCACCGCCGGGGCACCGCCCGAGGACCGAACCCGTCGACGTTTCGAGAAGATGCTGTCGGGGATGATGGCCTGCGCGCTCCGCTGGAACGTGCTGGATCGAGTCGAGGAGTAGGAGAACGACATGCCTCTGGGCCCCGGTGACGACTATCTGATCCACCAGTATCCCGAACCGATCGACACGGTCTTCACCGGTGATCGCCACTTCTACGACCGCTACTACTTCAACATGCACGGCTCCGACGACACCCTCTTCATGGTGTTCGGCATGGGCCAGTATCCGAACCTCGGGGTGACCGACGCCTTCGTCTCTGTCGCAGTGGGGGATCAGCAGTTCACGGTGCGGGGATCGCGCGAGCTCGGTTCGGATCGCATGGACACCTCCGTGGGTCCCTTGCGGGTCGAGGTGATCGAGGGGTTGCGCACGCTGCGTCTCGTCTGCGAGCAAAACGAGTGGGGCCTGTCCCTCGACGTCACCTTCCGGGCGACCACCGAGGCGCTGCCCGAGCCGAAGTCGATCACCCATGTCGGGCGGCGGCTCACCCAGGACACCTACCGTCTCGCCCACGTGGGCTGCTACGAGGGCTGGATCGAGGTCGACGGCACCCGCCACGACGTCACGCCCGACCGGTGGCTCGGGGCCCGTGATCACAGCTGGGGGATCCGCCACGGGATCGGCGAGCCGGAGCCGAAGGGCATCGGCGCGAAGATCTCGCCCGACATGACGATGGGGTTCTTCCACAACTGGATCCCGATCCAGTTCGACGACCACATGGTGAAGGTGACGATCGACAACGACCACGCCGGTCGTCGGCTGTTGGAGGAGGCGGTGAAGCTCTACAACCTCGGTGACGACCGCGAGGCGGAACATCTCGGGCGGCCCGAGATCGACATCACGTATCACCCGGGTACCCGCGAGGTCGCGACGGCGGAGCTGTGGTTCAGCGGCGACGGCGCGTCGGATCTGCGCATCACCACCACGCCGCTGAAGACCGTCTATCTGAAGGCCGGCTCGGGCTACATCTACGACGGTGAGTGGGGTCACGGGGTCTGGCAGGGCGACGACGAGGTGGTCCAGGGCGTCGTCACCCCGATCGGGCCCCCGGCCGAACGTCTCGACATCGCGTTTCTCAACGAGACCTTGTGCCGCCACGAGACCAACGACGGTCGGGTCGGCTACGGCATGCACGAGAATCTCGTGGCCGGGCTCTACTTCCCCAACGGCTGGGACTCCCCCGACGCCGTCGCCGACTGACCACAGTTCCCCAAGCCCTGGTTCTGTGACATCTGCGGACGGCCCTACGGCCCCCCGATGTCACAGAACCAGGGCTGGTGGTCGACGGCGCGGTGGAGATCAGCGTCGGGCTCGAAAGGCCTGTCGGTAGCGCGTCGGGGTGGTGTGGAGCTCCCGGCCGAAGTGGTGGCGCAGTGTGGCTGCGGTGCCGAGCCCGCAACGGCGGGCCACTTCCTCGATCGGGTCGTCGGACGTCTCGAGCAGTTCCCGGGCCCGGGCGACCCGCTGCTGCACGAGCCACCGATGCGGAGAGATCCCCAGTTCGGCCCGGAATCGGCGGGCGAAGGTGCGGGGGGCCATGTGGTTCTCGGCGGCCAGGGTGGCGACGGTGAGGTTCTCGTCGAGCCTGGTCAGCAGGCTGTCGATGAATGGCCCGAAGGACACTCCGCCGGTGGCGGGCACCGCAGCGGTGATGAACTGGGCCTGGCCGCCGTCGCGATGCGGGGGCACGACAAGGCGTCGGGCCACCTGGTTCGCCACGGCCACGCCGTGGTCGCGGCGGATGAGATGCAGTCCGCAGTCGATGCCCGCGGCACTTCCCGCCGACGTGAGGGTGGTGCCGTTGTCGACGTACAGCACGTCGGGTTCGACCCGGATCTCGGGGTACCGCCGGCGGAGCTGATCCGTGTAGCGCCAGTGGGTCGTGGCCCGTTGGCCGTTGAGCACACCCGCGGCGGCGAGCACGAACACTCCCGAGCAGATCGAGAAGAGGCGGGTTCCGGCCCGATGGGCGTCGCGGATCGCGTCGAGCAGCGGGTCGGGCGGGCGTTCGTCGACGTCGCGCCAGCCCGGCAGCACCACCGTGCCGGCGGCCCCGATGGCGTCGACGCCGGCATCGACGTGCATCGTGGCCCCACCGGTCAGGTGCAACGGCCCGGCATCGACGCCGACGACCGAGAAGTCGTACCAGTCGTCACCGAACTCGGGGCGGGACAGGCCGAACAGCTCGGAGGCCACCCCGAACTCGAACGCGCAAAGGCCGTCGTAGGCAACCGCGACGACCCGGCGATTCCTCATGGCTGGATCTTAGTGAACAAGGGCAAAACTGCCACTGGTCGCGGAGGCGGATCTCCGCCACGATGCGGACCTTCGAACCGGAGGAGACCCTGATGACCCGTCCACCGACCACCCTCGTCACCGAGACAGAACCGGCGGCGGCCTCGGCGGCCGCGGCTCATTTCGCCGACCTGCTCGCGTACGAGACCGACTGCTGGGACGTGCACGAGTCGCTGGCCGCCGGCGACGTCGACTTCGTGCTCGTCGACGTGCGTGGCGCGGCCGGGTTCGCGGCCGGTCATGTCGCGGCCGCCGTGAACATTCCTCATCCCGAGCTCGACGAGCGCCGACTTCGCGGGTATCCGACCGGGACCGTCTTCGTGGTCTATTGCGCCGGACCGCACTGCAACGGGGCCGACAAGGCGGCGAGGCGTCTCGCGCTCCTCGGTCGACCGGTCAAGAAGATGATCGGAGGCGTCGAGGGGTGGAGAGACGAGGGCTTCGAGCTCGTCGCGGGCACCTGATCGACGGTTTCGTGCCATCCTCGAGATTTCACCTCGCAGGTGTTTTGGGGGCGAACGTATGTTCGTATAGGGTGGGTCCATGTTCGAATCTGCCCATGAGGAGCTGAGATCGCTGGAGCCGGTGGGGCTCTCGCGGGCCGAGCTCGAATCCGGGTTCCGCGCGTTGTCCCGGCTCGAGTCCCGGGTGGTCGAGCGCCGACTCGCCTACACGGCAGTGATCGACGATCTCGACGACGGTGGCCTCGACGGAGAGGGTCTCACCCGCTCGGCCGGCCGACGCTCGAAGCGCGCTGCGAGAAAGGCCTCGCGGACCGCGTCGAAACTGAAGAAGATGCCCCGGATTCGTGATGCGCTGGCAACGGGAAGGATCACCGAGGAGCACGCGACCGCGGCCGCCGACGCGGCGGAGCGAACCTCACCCGAGGAGGTCGATGAGGAGTTGAGCGGGTCAGCCGCCGAGCGACCGGCCGATCTCTTTGCCGGATCCGCCCGCCGGTGGGCTGGTGCGAAGGAGCGCGACAGCGATGCGCGATCTCGCCACGAGCGGCAACGGTCCGACCGGGAGTTTCGTCGTTGGACCGACGCCGACGGGATGCGGTGCATCTTCGGGCGGTTCGCGCCCGACGACGGGGCGGTGTTCGAGAAGCGGCTGCGCGCCGAGATCGATCGGCTCTGGCGGCTCGACGGCGGACGCGGGGGATCTCCCGACGAGATTCGTACCGCTGATCAACGGGCCTCCGACGCGTTGCTCGGGCTCGTGACGGCGCCGATGATGTCGACGAAGAAGCGGCCCCACCCGAAGTACCAGGTGGTGGTGAAGGTCGACGGTTCACGCCTTCGGGTCGAGGATCCCGAAGGAATGGCGAGTGTCGCCACGGCGAGTCTCTGCCCCAGTCGGTGCTCGGGCGGATCTGCTGCGACGCGGAGTTCCTCGGCGCGATCTACGGCCAGGACGGCGCCGTCCTCTGGCAGGGACGACGTACCCGTCTCGCCACCGACGACCAGTGGACGCAACTCATCGCCCGCGATGGGGGCTGCATCGGATGCGGCGCGCCTCCCGAGCACTGTGAAGCCCACCATGTCGTGCCGTTCGCACCGCCGACCCGGGGCGCCTCCGACATCGACAGCCTCGCCCTGCTGTGCACCGACGATCACCATCTCGTCCATGAGCACGGCTACACGTTGGCGCGGGGAGGCCACGGATGGGAGCTGCGATCGCCGGAGAAGCGAAGATCGACTGCCCGGCCCCGGGCGGCGTGACTGGTCGGGTCGGGAGACGACGGCGAGAGATCCCGGGAGATCGCCGCGGATCCCGGCGAGAAGCGTCGGCGGACGATAGGTTCTCGGCGCCGGGAACGTATCGCTCCCCGGCTTTGTTCTGCCCGAAACACGATCGCTAGGGTCTTCCTTCGTGTCGGATTTTCTTCGTAGTTATCTCACTGTCGGGATCTTTGGTCTCGTAGGCGTCGCGCTGGTGGCCGCGTTCCTCGGCCTCGGCCGAATTCTGCGACCCTCGAACCCCACCGAGCAGAAGCTCGAGACCTACGAATCGGGCGTTGACCCGACCGGCGACATGTGGTCACAGGCCAACATCCGTTACTACGTGTTCGCGCTTTTATTCGTGATGTTCGACGTCGAAGCGGTGTTCATCTTCCCGTGGGCCGCACGACTCGAGGCCTACGGGATGTTCGGTCTCATCGAAATGGCGATCTTCATCTACATCTTGTTGCTGGGCCTTCTCTACGCCTGGCGCAAGGGAATGCTGCGGTGGGTCTGATGGGTCTCGTCGAATCGGGGAAGATCCCGAAACCCATCACGTCGCTGCTCAACATGAGCCGCAAGTACTCGCTGTGGGTCTACCAGTGGGGCCTCGCCTGCTGCGCCATCGAGATGGGCGCCGCCTTCGGGTCGCCCCGCTACGACGTGATGCGCCTCGGCGTGATCCCGCTGCCCGCCAGCCCCCGCCAAGCCGACCTGGTGGTCGTCTCGGGCACCGTCACCGACAAGATGGCGCCGGCGATCCGCCGCCTCTACGAACAGATGCCCGAACCGAAGTACGTGATCTCGATGGGTTCGTGCGCCAACTGTGGCGGCCCCTACTGGGATTCCTATTCCGTCACCAAGGGCATCGATCAGATCATCCCGGTCGACGTCTACGTCCCCGGCTGTCCGCCCCGCCCAGAAGCCCTCCTCGAAGGCATCGTGTTGCTTCAGGAGCGCATCCAGAACGAAGACATGGCGCAGCGTTGGAAGGGTGAGCCCATTGTCGTCGACTGACGCCCCCACCCAGGGCGAAGACTCCACCGAGACCGAAGACACCGACGCGACCCCCGCGTCCGACGCCGTGCGCGAGGCGATGCTCGAACAGTTGACCGGCGAGCTGGGCGATGCCCTTGTCGGCCACCACATCGAACCCGGCATCGATCTGACCGTCCGGGTCACGGCCGCCGCGTGGGCCGAGACGGCCGCGTTCTTGCGAACCGGCATGGGATTCGGCTACTTCAACTTCCTGAGCGCGATCGACTGGCTGCCCTCGCCGTTCGGGCGCGACATGGACTCCCAGGTCGACCTCACCCTCGAGCAGGACGAAGACGCCGACGCGGGCGATGCCGACATCGAGCCGATGGAGCAGGGTCTCGCCGGTGGCGACACCCGATTCCAGGTGCTGGCGCGGGTCAACGACATCGTCGATCATCGCGGCGTCACCCTGAAGGCCGATGTCCCCGACGACATGACCGTTCCCAGCTGGGTCGAGGTCTACCGCGGGGCGAACTGGCACGAACGCGAAGCGTGGGAGATGTTCGGCATCACGTTCGCGGGCCATCCCGGCTTGCGCCACATCTACCTGCCCGGCGAGTTCGAGGGCAACCCGATGCGCAAGGACTACCCGTTGCTGGCCCGCCGGGTGAAGCCATGGCCCGGCATCGTCGACGTCGAAGCCATGCCCGACGACGCGGATGCCGGCGGTGACAACGAGGACGCGTCGACGACTTCCGCGGATCCGGCGGATGCCGGCGAAAGCACCGACGCCTCATGACCGACATCACGGATCGCCAACAGCTCAGCTACATCGCGGCCCAGGCCGCCGATGCCCGGGTCAACCTGGAGCTCGAGACCGAGGGCATGACCCTCAACATCGGTCCGCAGCATCCGGCCACCCACGGCACCCTGCGGATCGTCGCCAAGCTCGACGGCGAGCAGGTCATCGCCGCCGACCCGGTCATGGGCTACATGCACCGGGGCTACGAGAAGCTCACCGAGGTCCGCACCTATCCGCAGGTGACCACCCTCATCAACCGCATCGACTGGTTGGGCAGCTTCGCCAACGAGGTGCCGTTCATCCTCGCCGCCGAGCAGCTGATGGAAGTCGAAGCACCGCCCCGGGCCCAGTGGATCCGCACGCTCTTGTTCGAGATGAGCCGCATCGCCAACGTGGTGCTGTTCCTCGGCGACATGGCGGTACAGGTCGGCGCGGTCACCCCGGTCTTCTTCGCCTTCCGCGACCGTGAGCACATCCTGAACCAGATCGAGGCCGCCACGGGCGGCCGGTTCCACCCGAACTTCGACCGCATCGGTGGCCTCAAGGACGACCTGCCGGCCGGCTGGGTCACCGAGACGAAGCAAGTGATGAAGAAGATGCGGTCGTTTTGCGACGAGATCGAGAATCTCGTCATGGGCAACGAGATCTTCCAGGCCCGCACCCGCGGGATCGGCGTGATTCCCGCCGACATCGGCTTGTCCTACGGTCTGTCGGGCGCCAACATCCGCGGCTCGGGCGTCGACTGGGACGTACGCCGCGACAACCCCTGCGGCCTCGTCTACGACGAGCTCGACTGGAGGGTCTGGACCCACCCCGACGGCGACTCGTTCTCCCGGTTCTGGGTCCGGCTCCAGGAGGTGCGCGAGGCGACCCGCATGGTCGACCAGCTGCTCGACGGAATCCCCGCCGGGCCGGTCATGGCCAAGGTCCCCCGCATCATCAAGGTCCCCGCCGGTGAAGCGTATGTGGAGACCGAGAACCCACTCGGGGTGATGGGCTACTACGTCGTCTCGAAGGGTGATCTCGTTCCCTATCGGGTCAAGATCCGGTCGGCGTCGTTCAACAACATGTCCATCACGCCGTGGTTGTTGAAGGGCGTCTACGTGCCCGACATCATCACGATCCTCGGCAGCCTCTACTTCATCCTCGGAGACATCGACCGGTGATCGCGGAACTCTCCTACTGGCAAGAGACGGCCATCCGGGTCGGCGCCGGCCTCGGCGCGGTCCTGCTCGTCGCCGGCACCCTCGTCTACGTGCACCTGTTCAAGATGGTGTCGTTCATGCAGAGCCGCCTCGGCCCGATGGAAGCGGGGCCCTACGGCTCGCTCCAGTTGCTCGCCGAGGTCGGAAAGCATCTCCAGAAAGAAGACATCTTCCCCCGCAAGGCGGACCGGTTCGTCTTCGCGGCTGCCCCGTTCGTGGTTCTCGCCTCCACGTTCCTGCTCGTGGTCGTGGTGCCGGGCGGGCCCGACGCGTGGTTCGTCAACAACGACGTCGGCATCTATCTCGCCATGGCGGTCTCGTCGGTGTCGGTCATCGGCATCCTCATGGCCGGATGGGGTTCGGCCAACAAGTACTCCCTGCTCGGCGGCCTCCGGGCCACCGGTCAGCTCATCGCCTACGAGCTCCCGCTGATCCTCGCCGTGGTCGGCGTGGTCATCCAGGCCGGCACGATGAACATGCAAGGCATCGTCTTCGCCCAGGCCGAAGGAGAGATCTTCGGATGGGGCGGCATCGGCAACCCCTACATCCTCACCCAGGGCGTCGCGTTCCTCATCTTCCTGATCGCGATGCAAGCCGAGCTGACCCAATCGCCGTTCGACATGCCGATCGCCGAATCCGAGCTCGTGTCGGGCTACATGACCGAATACTCCGGCATGCGCTTCTTGATGTTCTTCATCGGCGAGTTCGCGACCGCCGGCGTCTTCTCGGCCGTCGCAGCCGTGCTCTTCCTCGGCGGCTGGTACATCCCCGGGATCGACCCGACGGACAACATCATGAACGTCCTCGGGCCGCTGGTGATGTTCGCCAAGATCGTGATCCTCACGTTCCTCGTGTTCTGGGTCCGTTTCACCTTCCCCCGATTCCGTGAGGATCAGCTACAGCGCCTCGCCTGGAAGTTCCTCATTCCCCTCAGCCTCGCCAACATCGTCGTGACGGCGATCTTCAAGGTCTGGATCTAGGCAGGATCAACATGTCGCTCGTACCCGGACTCATCAAAGGCCTCGGTGTCACCGGTGGCACGATACTGCGCACCGTGTTCCCCGGCGGGCTGAAGAAGCCGATCCCGGCCCCGTCACGGGGCGCGGCAACGGTGCAGTACCCCCACGAGAAGGAGGCGCCGCCCACCCGGGCCCGCGGCGTGATCGCGCTCCACGAGGAGAACTGCACCGCGTGCATGCTGTGCGCCCGTGAGTGCCCCGACTGGTGCATCTACATCGAGGGCCACAAGGAGAAGGCGCCGCCGCGGCGGGCCGGCGGCAAGGTTCGCCAGCAGAACATTCTCGACCGCTTCGACATCGACTACGCCCTGTGCATGTACTGCGGAATCTGTGTCGAGGTCTGCCCCTTCGAAGCCCTGTTCTGGACCCCGGAGTACGAGTACTCCGAGCCCCGCATCGCCGACCTGCTCCACGACAAGTCGCGCCTGTCGGAGTGGATGGAGACGGTTCCCGAGTTCGAGGACTACGAGGCCGGCTCGGAAGCGAAGAAGCTGAAGGTGCCGCCCACATGACCGCACTTCTCGCCGCGATCTCACCCGACGCCGACATCTACGTCGCCCAGAACGTCTTCTTCGGTCTCATCGCCGTCGTCATGCTCTATTCGGCGTACCGGGTCGTCACGACCATCAACATCGTGCACGCCGCCCTGTGGCTCGTGCTCGTCCTGGCCGGGGTCGCCGCCCAGTTCATCCTGCTCGGCGCCGAGTTCGTCGCCGTCACCCAGGTGCTCGTCTACATCGGGGCAGTCGTCGTGCTGTTCCTCTTCGGCATCATGCTCACCCGCGCGTCGCTCGGCGACGACGAAACCGTCCGCGAGGAGAAACACGCGATGGCCGCCGTCGTCGGCGTGTTGTTGTTCTCCGTCATGGCGTTGGCCCTCATCGACACCTGGGGTGACGACCGGATCGTCATCGACGAGCCGCAGCGGGTTCAGGAAGTCTCCGACGCGATCTTCTCCCGATACATCATCCCGTTCGAAGCCGTGTCGGTGCTGCTGCTCGCGGCCCTGATCGGTGCCATCGTCGTGGCCCGGAAAGACTGAGGGGCCGACCACATGTTCTTGAACCAGTTCCTGCTCCTGGCCGCCGCCCTGTTCTGCATCGGCGTCTACGGCGTGCTCGTCCGCAAGAACGGCATCCTCGTGTTGATGTCGATCGAGATCATCCTCAACGCCGTCAACATCAACCTCGTGGCGTTCGGGTCGCTCACCGACGACGTCGCCGGTGAGGTGTTCGCCCTGTTCACGATCGCCGTGGCCGCGGCCGAGGTCGGCATCGGTCTCGCCATCGTCTTGCTCATGTACCGCAACCGCCGCAGCATCGACTTCTCCGAAGCCGATCTCCTGAAGGGCTGAGGGCCACCGGATGAACTCTCTGCTCGCATCAATGGCTCCGCTTCTCGCCGAAGCACCGACCGGGCCACCGTCGGTCACCAACGACGCCAACTGGTTCCTCGAGAACGCGTGGCTGATCCCGTTGCTGCCCGCGCTCTCGTTCGTTCTCATCTTGTTCTTCGGGAAACGCATGCCGAAGAAGGGAGCCGAGATCGGCATCGCCGCGGTCGGCCTCGCGTTCGTGCTCGCGGTGATCACCGGGTTCGCGTGGATCGATCATCGCGACAACTTCGAACCGGCCGGAACCGGCGGCGAGGAAGCACTGGTCATCGGAGACGACGGACTGACATCGAGCGACTCGCTCGTGCTCACCGCGGAGGACGGCGGCGAAGGCGAGAAAGGTGGCGAGGAAGAAGGCCCGGTGCCGGTCGCCGTGCAGAGCTCGACCCAGTGGTTCCAGTCGGGCGGCATCGAGTTCAACGTCGGGATTCTGGTCGACGGCCTCGCGGTGATGATGCTGTTCGTCGTCACCCTCATCTCGCTGCTGGTCCACGTCTACAGCACCGACTATGTCGGCGGCGATCGGCGCTACACCCACTTCTTCGCGTTCTTGTCGTTGTTCACCGCCTCGATGCTGTTCTTCGTGCTCAGCGACAACATCCTCCAGATGATCGTCGGTTGGGAGCTGGTGGGCGTGTGTTCCTTCGTCCTGATCGGCCATTGGTGGGAGGAGAAACCCAACAGCGACGCGGCGTTGAAGGCGTTCATCACCAACCGGGTCGGCGACGTCGGCCTGATCGTCGGCGTGATCACCCTGTTCTTCGCGGCCGGTGGCGGCAAGACCTTCGACACGCTCCTGATCAACAACGCGATCGTTCGCGGCGAGGTCGGAAAGACCGCGTTGGTCGTCGCCGCGGCGGCGCTGATGGCCGCGGTCATGTCGAAGTCGGGCCAGTTCATCCTCCACACATGGCTTCCCGACGCCATGGCCGGTCCCACCCCCGTCTCGGCGCTCATCCACGCGGCGACCATGGTCGTGGCCGGCATCTACATGGTCGCCCGGCTCTACCCGGTCTTCTACGAGGGCATGCAGATCAACGGGTCGAGCATCAACCTGCTCGCCACCGTCGGCGCGATCACGCTCGTCTTCGGTGGTCTGCTCGCGTTCGTGCAGGACGACATCAAGAAGGTCCTCGCCTACTCCACGATCTCCCAGCTCGGCTACATGGCGATGGCCCTCGGTGTCGGGGCCTGGACCGCCGCCGTGTTCCACCTCTTCACCCATGCCTTCTTCAAGGCCAACCTGTTCCTCGGGTCGGGATCGGTCGCCCACTCCGTGCACAGCTTCGACATGAAGAAGGACATGGGCGGTCTGCGCAAGTTCATGCCGAAGACGTACATCACGTTCATCATCGGCTCATTGGCGCTGGCCGGGGTGTTCCCGCTGGCCGGTTTCTGGTCGAAGGACGAGATCCTCGTGGGCACCGGCGGCTGGAACTTCTTCGGGGGCACCGGCGGCAACGGGGCCTACACGTTCCACCTCACGATGGGCATGATCGGTGCCGCCCTCACCGCCGGCTACATGACCCGCTGTGTGTATCTCACCTTCCACGGCGAGTACCGCGGCGGCCACGCGGCCGACGACGGGGCCGAAGCTCACCACGGCGACCCCCACGAGTCGGGGCCGCGGATCCTCGTTCCCCTCTACATCCTGTCCGGATTCGCGATCCTGGCCGGTCTGCTCAACATGCCGAAGGGACTCGCATTGTGGCCCGACTCCTGGGAGGAGCGCTTCGGCCACTACATCGAACCTCTCGGCGCCTCGTACTTCCCGGGCATCTCCCACGGCACTCCCAGCTACTCGCTGGCGATCGTCTCCAGCCTGATCGCGTTCGCCGGGGCGGGTTACGCCTTCTACTACTACTTCGTGAAGGTCGACCGGCTTGCGAAGAAGACCGGTGTGTCGCTCACCGGCATGCCCAACGGCGTCACCACCACCAACCCGGTCGCCCGGGTCGGCCACAAGGTGCTGGTCGAGAAGTACTACCTCGATCACCTCTACAACGGCGTCATCGTGGCGTTCACCAAGGGCCCACTCGCCCGAGCGGCGTACTGGGTCAACCAGAACGTCATCGACGGCGGCGTCGACGCCGTCGGCCGGGCCTCGGTGAAGAGCGGCCGCTTCGTCTACGACACGATCGACCAGGGGGTGATCGAAGGCGTCGTCAACGGCAGTGGCAAGGTCTCCGACGCCACCGGTGAAGAACTGCGCCACCTCAACTCCGGCAAGGTCCAGAACTACGCCGCCATCATGTTCGCCGCCGCGGCCCTGCTCGCCGGCAGCTTCATCATCTTGCTCGCTCTCTAGCTCCGAATAACCAGGACACCTCTCACATGGACACCTTGGACACCAACAACTGGCTCCCGACCCTGCTGGTCTTCGCGCCGCTCGCCGGTGCGCTGCTCATGGCGCTCGTGCCCGAGAAGGAGGAGGAGACGCACAAGGCGCTGGCCCTGCTCACCTCGCTCGTCACGTTCGGTCTCGCCGTCTTCTTGTTCATCGACTTCGACTACGACCAGTCCGGGGCGCTCCAGTATCTCGTCGACACCGACTGGATCGAGGTCATCGGTGCCGGTTACACGATGGGCATCGATGGGATGTCGTTGCCGCTGATCGGGCTGACGGTGCTGGTGATGCCGCTGGTCTTCGTCTACTCGTGGGATCACATCCCGTCGCCGGGCAACACCAAGGCGTTCATGATGTTGATGTTGATCCTCGAGACGGGGATGATCGGCACCTTCGTCGCCCAGGACCTCATCTTGTTCTTCGTGTTCTTCGAGGTCGTGCTGCTCCCGATGTTCTTCATGATCGCGGTGTGGGGTGGCGAGGATCGCCGCTACGCCTCCCTGAAGTTCTTCCTCTACACGCTGTTCGGCTCGGCGCTGATGCTCCTGTCGTTCCTGGCGTTGTTCTTCCTCGCCAAGGACCCCGCCACCGGCGAGCTCCTGCGCACCTTCAACATGCCGGCGCTGGCCGACTCCGCCGGCGAAGGCATCGTCCGTTCGACCCAACTCGTCATCTTCGGCGGCATGTTCATCGGGTTCGGCGTGAAGGTCCCGATCTTCCCGTTCCACACCTGGCTGCCCGATGCCCACACCCAGGCGCCCACCCAGGGCTCCGTCATCTTGGCCGCCGTGCTGCTGAAGCTCGGCACCTACGGCTTCATCCGCATCGCGATCCCGTTCCTGCCCGAGGCGGCCGAGGCCTGGGCCCCGGTCATCGGCGCGGTCGCCGTGATCGGCATCATCTACGGCGCGCTCGGATGTCTCGCCCAGACCGACATGAAACGCCTGATCGCGTTCTCGTCGATCGCCCACATGGGTTTCGTGATGCTCGGCATTGCGACTCTCACCGACTTCGGAATCAACGCGGCCATCTACGGCATGGTCGCCCACGGTCTCATCACCGGCATGCTGTTCTTCATCGCCGGGTCGGTGAAGGAGCGCTACCACACCCTCGAGATCAAACGGCTGGGCGGCATGCTGGTGCAAGCGCCCCGGCTCGGATGGATCCTCGGCTTCGTCACGATGGCCTCGCTGGGTCTGCCCGGCCTCGCGGGTTTCTGGGGCGAGTTCCCGGCGATCCTCTCGGCCTACAACCCGGCCGGGGCGATCTCGGAGGAGCTCTTCCGCGGCTACATGGTCGTCGCCGCGATCGGCACCGTGCTCGCGGCCGGCTACCTGTTGTGGCTGCTGCAACGCACGGCGATGGGGGAGCCGTCGGCGGAGTTCGCCGACGACCCCAACATCACCGACGTGTCGACCTTCGAATGGGTGGCGTGGACCCCGTTCCTGATCCTGATCGTCGTGTTCGGCGTCGCACCGGGCCTGATCTTCGAGGTGACCGATCCGGCGGTGGTGCAGTCGCTCAACGAGTGTCTGAAGACCACATGTGAGGTCGGTGCTTCCGTGGTGGCCGGGGGCTGAGCATGCTCGCATTGCTCGCCTCCGCCGACTTCGTGCGGCCGCCGATCGACTGGCACGCCGCCGCGCCCGAGCTGACCCTGCTCGGTTTCGGTGCGCTGTTGACGATGATGGACATCGGCTGGCTGGAGAAGGGCCGCAAGTTCGCTGCGCCACTCGCGTCGCTCGCGTTGTTGGCCACCATGATCCCGATCATCACGTTGGCGGTCGACGGCAACGATCGCTCGATGTTCGGGGGCGCGTTCGTCGTCGACAACTACTCGCTCATCATGAAGGCGATGTTCGTGCTCGCCGGCTATGTGGTGGTGCTCTTGTCGACCAACTACATCGCCGAAGGCGACTATTGGGAGAACGAGTACTACGGCCTGTTGTTGAGCTCCATCCTCGGCATGGTGTTGATGGCGTCGTCTCGTGACCTGATCTCGATCTTCGTGGCGCTCGAGCTCTTGTCGATCCCCGCCTATCTGCTGGCCACGTGGCGCAAACGCGACCTGCGCAGCAACGAGGCCGGCTTGAAGTACTACCTGATGGGCGTGTTCGCGTCGGCGGTGATGCTCTACGGGATGTCGTTGCTCTACGGCAGCACCGGCTCGACGCTTCTGTCCGACATCAACGCGGCGGTCAGCCGGGGCGCCGACCCGACCGCGGTGGTCGTGCTCGGTGTGGTGCTCGTGATCGTCGGTTTCGCGTTCAAGGTCTCCGCGTTCCCGTTCCACACCTGGGCACCCGACACCTACGAGGGTGCGCCGACGCCGGTCACCGCCTTCTTGTCCGTCGCGTCGAAGGCCGCCGGTTTCGTGGCGCTCATGAACATCGTGTTCGTCGGTCTGCTCGGTCGCGACGACGTGGTCGAACCCCTGATGTGGGTCCTGGCGGCAGCATCGATGACCGCGGGCAACGTGATGGCGCTGCGCCAGACCAACATCGTGCGCATGTTGGCCTACTCCGGTGTCGCCCAGGCCGGCTACATGCTGGCGCCGCTCGCCGTCATCGGCGAGGTTCCCGACACCGCCCTCGGTGCGGTCGTCACGTATCTGGTGATCTACGCGGCGATGAACCTCGGCGCCTTCGCGGTGGTGATGGCGGTCGCCCGCAAGACTCGCTCCGCCGAGATCGCCGACTATCGCGGCCTGTTCCAGTACGCGCCCGGGCTCACCGTCGCCATGACCATCTTTTTGTTCTCGCTCGCCGGCATCCCGCCGTTGGGTGGCTGGTTCGCGAAGTTCCGGGTGATCGAGGCGCTCATCGATGCCAACAACGCCAGCGGCGTGGTGCTCGGCGTCGTGGTCGCCGTCAACTCGGTCATCGCGCTCTACTACTACGCACGGGTCGGTATCGGCATGTGGGCCGAGGAGGTACCCGACGGCGATCTGCGCCGGGTCGACGTGCCGGTGTCGCTCGTCGCCGCGATCGGCATCACCGCGATCGTCACGATCGTGTTCGGGCTCGGATTCGTCGTCGGTGACTTCACCGATGTGAGCCTGCTCGCCGGCGGCTGAACGGCCGGCGGTCGAGCACCCGAGCGGCCGGTTCCCGATGGTGGACGAGTCGCTGGCCGAGCGGTTGGACCGCCGCATCCTCACATCCGGGCCACTTCTCGTGGCGGACTATGTCGAGGTCGCCCTCTACGACCCGACGCACGGCTTCTACGCGGCGCTCGGGAGGGCGGGGCGACGAGGCGACTTCCTGACCGCGCCGGAGGTCGGTCCGCTGTTCGGGACGGTGCTCGCCGGGGCGCTCGACGAGTGGTGGGTCGACATGGGCCGGCCCGACCCGTTCTCCGTGGTCGAGTGGGGGGCCGGTCCCGGCACGCTCGTTCGGGCCGTGGTCGCCGCGGACCCTGCCGTGCTGGTCGCGGGCGCGCTGCGGTGGCATCTGGTCGAGTCGTCGTCGGGGCAACGCCGGTCCCACCCGGATCATCCGGCCGTGTCCTCGTGGGCGACCGGCACCGAGGCGGTCGCCGCGGCGGCGACCGCGGGAGCATCGACGTTCGTCGGGGTCGTGCTGGCCAACGAGCTGCTCGACAATCTGCCGTTCGACATCGCGGCTCGTCTCGACGACGAATGGCGCCTCCTGCGGATCGGTCACCGGGACGAGTCGGGTCGGTTCGGGCTGGAGGCGGATTCCGTACCGCTCGCGGGAGCGGTGGCGGCCGAGCTCGACGAGCTGGTTCCGGCCGCGGCGCACGGAGTCCGGGTTCCGTGGCAACCCCGGGCCCGGGCCTGGTTGCGCGCCGCTCGCGCCGCGATCGGCAGGGGTCGGGTGGTCGTGTTCGACTATGGCGGGTCCACCGCGACGCTCGCGGCCCGGTCGGGGACAGACGACGGACAACCGGGATGGTTGCGCACCCATCGTGGGCATCGAGGCGGTGCCGATTGGCGGCGGGAGCCGGGGAGTTGCGACATCACCGCGGATGTCGCCTTCGACCAGTTGCAGCGGCACGATCGGGCCGATCTCGATCGTTCCCAGGCCGACTGGCTGCGTGCGCACGGAATCGACGGTCTCGTCGAGGAGGGGCGGCGGCGTTGGGCGGCGACGGCCGGGATCGGTGATCTCGCGGCCTTGACCGCCCGGAGCCGGATCCGGGAGGCCGAGGCGTTGCTCGATCCCGCCGGGATGGGTGGTTTCCGGGTGCTGGAGTGGCGGGTCTGACCCGCGGCCGCCTCGCGACGCGACCGAATTGGGCCGAGTGACTCTGGGCGGCGTCGCGCCGGTGCGCTTCTCTGGGGGTGATGGCCCTCACCGAGATACCCGAGACGATCACCGGCGACCGCACGCTGCAGGTCGATCATTTCGGGTTGAGCATCGGTTCGCTCTCCGTTGGTCTCCCGTCGAGTTGCACCGCGGATGACGTGTACTGCCGGTATCTCGACCTGATGGCGATTCTCCAGCGGGGGCCGATGGAACGGATCGTGGCCCCTCCGGGTGATCTGGCCGCCCTGGCCGCCGCGACCTCCACCGATGCCGCGTTCGTCGCTCGGCGACTGGGCGCGCGGCAGCGACGTTGACCGTGGCCAAGTCGTAGACTCGATGGCCGTGACCGTCCTGGAGCGCCGACCCCTCACGCGCAAGCGGATCGCCGACGCGGCCCTGGTGTTCATCGACGCCCACGGTCTCGACGCCTTGAGCATGCGGAAGCTCGGTGCCGAGCTGGGGGTCGAGGCGATGTCGCTGTACAACCACGTCACCAACAAGGCCGACCTGCTCGACGCGGTGGCCGACACCCTCTACGGCGATGTCGTGCGGGCCTACGGCGATCCGGTGGGCGACTGGAAGGTCCATGTGCGGGCCCTGTCCCATGCCTATGTCGATGTCGCTGCGGCGCACCCCCGGGCGGTCGCCTTGTTGATCACACCGGCCAACGGCTCGATGTCGGCCCACGAGTTCGACGCCCGCATCGTCGAGGCCGCTCGACGGATGACCGACGATGTGCGCATAGGCGCCCTCGCGTTCGCGACGGTGTCGAACTGGGTGATCGGCACGCTCGTGCAGGAGCACGGGTTGATGCAGGGCGCGGTCGAGCGTCAAGGTGAGCCGGGTACCGACGAGCGGGTGGTCGAGTTCCAGACCGTGGCCGCCACGATCACCGCCGACGAACGGTTCAACGAAGGCCTCGAGACGGTGCTGGCCGGGTTGGAAGCCCGCTACTTCCCCGACTGAGGGTCCGCCACGAGATAAGTCGCGGGGTATGGGGTTGGTGTGTGGAGCTGGCTCTGGGTGATCTGCGTGGGTTCTTTGCGACGGTGTCACCGCATCTGAACGAAAAGCAGCGGCGGGTGATGGCGGGGGCGATGGCTGAGG